>CBDHHR010000448.1:0-4575 GCA_965263245.1 Metamycoplasmataceae bacterium
TCTGTACGGAATGCCCCACGGCCACACGATTGTAAGGTCAAAACAATAGTGTATATTCATAACAGAAATTACAGCGTAGTTCCGTGTTTCAGTTTCATATATTCAGTTTTCAACCTTTCAGATAACTATTCTTCAAAAGTTCCTCACAAGTTTGTTAAACTTTGAGGTAATGTTGTCCAAGGCATAAGTAATTCCAACTCTCGACTCTAATTCTGCTAGTTTGTTGTCTCCCATTTTAAATAACCACAGTGACCTTCACAGTTGGTTTTCTGAAACACTGCGCCGTGCACTTTCCTGCCTCTTCGCTCGTTCCTTGACCGTTAGGATGGTAACGATCGTTGTCTGTCTCGTCTCGGTTTGTATCCCGCCCAGCGTCATCACGAACGACTTCCCCCATCAGTGTCTGGCCATGCCCGCTGTATCTTCTGCTAGAGCATACAACGGCTGGCCAATGATGGTGGACATGTTCAGGATTCAGAAAGTTTACGGCTGTCTACCACTGCACGAAGAACCAGCGACACATATCAACGAAGAACGATAACAATACGGATAGAATTTAAATTTCTTATGCGTAGTGAAAGGTCTGTGCAAAATGTGAACAATAGATATTAAATAGTTTCTGAGATCTGAAAGCTTTACGTAAAGTGATGCTATAAGTCTATTGGATCTTTCAGTCCAAAGGACTAATAAAATGATGTACAGTACAGTACAAACATGATCATGTGTGATTAATAAAATGATATACAGTACAAACATAAACATGATCATGTGTGATTGTACATAACTATGTGTGAATATGTACAAAATAAACATGATCATATGTGATTGTACATAACTATGTGTGAATATGTTCAAACATAAACGTGATGTGTGATTGTACATAACTATGTGTGAATATTTAAGATTATAAAACAACAATTACGTCACAACATGGTCTTTTATTTCCAATGCTGGAAGTGTACACATGATAGGCTGGTACAGACCCATCTTAAATGCCGCTCCTCACCATTAACAGGGAAGGCAAATACCTGGGTGTCATTTAGACTGAACAGAATCAACTACATTACAACAATCAGCATATATTAAATGCATCATAGACTTCATATAACAACACCGATATCAAAACATTATTTCTCAAGAACACTATCTGATCTTGAAACACCTAGCGCATCCTGCAACAGATAATACCGTCTATATTTTAACTGTCATGTTCTCGAAAATGTACTGCTTTCACAAGCCTATTAACATAAAATAAATAGTAATGGCAATGTCATAATCACAATTTGCACAAGTTTGTCACTACTGGAATCTTCACATATTAACATATATTCTGGAGATACCAATTTTGGAATTTGATGAACAATGTTTGAAGACCAGCAAAATCAGTGGTTGTCATAATAATGCAAACGAGTTTGTCAAATAGGTTATTTTAAACAATAACGGAGTAACTTGAACAGACTGTTGTTTATAGCACAGCGAATTAGCTTACCTTTAACAGATTCGAATACACTGCATCTCACAGATATTAAATGTAATTTACTGTAACATAAATAATTAGAATATACACCTTGTTGTGCAATCCAGCCAGGCAAACCCTGTTAGAATGTTGTCATTATTCGAGCATACAAACAGCATCATGACATGACGGTTTTCACCCAACATATTCAAATACAAACCAACCGGGCTGAAAATAATTAATCTGGTTTATAACCCAACATGTTCACATATTATCCAACTACTCTATGTATAACCGGGACAAATGAAAGTCTCACTATTCCATCAGTCAAGGATTATATTCAGCTCGTTGACTTGCCGTGGCACAATACTGTTTCTAATTGTGCCTCCGCAACTAAAAGTAGAAATAAAACTATGTACAAAACGTTGTATATACACATATTAGGACACAGAGACAGTTATATTGCAGCAATTTGATACATACATAGAAAAACAACAGTTTCATATACATACATATACCACATTTCTCTACACCCTCATTTCTCTAATCAGTTTCTAATATTCTAAGTGTCGTGGCCTATCAAACATTGGCTTTTGTTATATTCCCTGATAAGTCCAATATATGGTAAGTTTAACTGAGCCTTGAATTATCACTGTGACAAGGCAGTTGGACAAAGATGACCAGTCAAGTCAGCCCTTTGTCACTCAGTTTTCAGCAGTTGGCCCAACTTTGTCTTTCAGAGAATCAACTTTTTGCAATGGTTTTATCAGCAGATGAAACAGCCTGTCTCTCTCTGTCAATTGCTGGTTGGATGACCCTGCATTCCATAGCAGACTGTGTCGGCTCGCTGAAGCATGGACAACCAGTGAACTGACCGACAACAACCAAGACATGAGTCCAGGTCACTGTAGCATGACCATCCAGTAGACTGACTAACAACAACCAAGACATGACTCCATGTATCTGTGGCATGGCCAACTAGTAGACTGACTGACAACAACCAAGACGACTCCAGGTCATTGTAGCATAACCAACCAATATATTGACTGACAACAACCAAGATATGACTCCAGGTCATTGTAGCATGACCAATCAGTAGACTGACTGACAACAACCAAGATATGACTCCAGGTCATTGTAGCATGGTCAATCAGTAGACTGACTGACTGACAACAACCAAGATATGACTCCAGGTCATTGTAGCATGACCAATCAGTAGACTGACTGACTGACAACAACCAAGACATGACTCCAGGTCATTGTAGCATGGTCAATCAGTAGACTGACTGACTGACAACAACCAAGATATGACTCCAGGTCATTGTAGCATGGTCAATCAGTAGACTGACTGACTGACAACAACCAAGATATGACTCCAGGTCATTGTAGCATGGTCAATCAGTAGACTGACTGACTGACAACAACCAAGATATGACTCCAGGTCATTGTAGCATGGTCAATCAGTAGACTGACTGACTGACAACAACCAAGACATGACTCCAGGTCATTGTAGCATGGTCAATCAGTAGACTGACTGACAACAACCAAGATATGACTCCAGGTCATTGTAGCATGGTCAATCAGTAGACTGACTGACTGATAACAACCAAGATATGACTCCATGTCATTATAGCATGACCAATCAGTAGACTGACTGACTGACAACAACCAAGATATGACTCCAGGTCATTGTAGCATGACCAATCAGTAGACTGACTGACTGACAACAACCAAGATATGACTCCAGGTCATTGTAGCATGACCAATCAGTAGACTGACTGACTGACAACAACCAAGACATGACTCCAGGTCATTGCAGCATGACCAATCAGTAGACTGACTGACAACAACCAAGATATGACTCCAGGTCATTGTAGCATGACCAATCAGTAGACTGACTGACTGACAACAACCAAGACATGACTCCAGGTCATTGTAGCATGGTCAATCAGTAGACTGACTGACTGACAACAACCAAGACATGACTCCAGGTCATTGTAGCATGGTCAATCAGTAGACTGACTGACAACATCCAGGCATGACTAGTAATAGTAACCAGAAGCTGACTGACAAATACTGTGTGTCTACAACAGATTACACAAACAACAATGAAGACCATATTTGTATAGGAATGCACATGCATATACATACATACCAATACACAGGTATGTATAACATCTGAACTGATTAGTGTGATAATACACATGTACGGTTGATCCTCATAAAATGTGGAGAACTAAATGTGATTTCAAATTTAGGAATTTCCTCTCAATCAATTTCATACTTTATCAACGTGTATTTGGTTAAAATTATAGTATGATTATTCTTTCATGCAGAATGTCATTAAAGGTAAAACAAGCAATGATTGTGCTTAATGTGAAACAATATTATTGCAGGTATTTAGTTAGTGCACTAGTTGAACAGAAATGCACTTGTAATTAAACAGAAAAAGGAAGATCATGGTCACAGTTTTTGTGTAGCGCCAATAACACAAAATATTATCAAAATTTTTCAATGATCCACATTTTGAGAATAGTCCATAATTAGATATATATATATTATATATGTATGTATACAGTTTTTATGCCTTGTCCAATCCTGTATCAGTCACACGGCTGTATATTTCTAAGCATCCAGTTTTTGCTAGCATTGTGTCATATCTTCACAGCCAAGTTCTATGCTTGTTACCTTGGTGTGACTGACAGACATGACAGACAAAGGGGCTTATAAAATGATCACAGAGCACATCATGTCATCATTGGAAGCACTTAGCTATAATCTACACCACATCGATTTGTATGTACATACATCTACATACGGCGAATTCCTAATGATGCTGGGATTGCACAGAAAACCTTTCCACACTGCACTACCGAGTGAGACATTGCCAGCATGCGGCGTTTGCATGGAACGGCCACAGCAGTGCAGGTACATCCAGGGCCTGCTTGTCAACGCACAACACTTGGAATGTAGGAACAGAGACAATGTACTACTACTGCGAATACATATTTATCATAAGTTTGTTTGTGTCACACACATACACTGACACTGCAACTGATGGATCACACCAACACGCCCAGACTTACGTGACGTCAGTAACAGGTGACCGATGCCAGTCC
>CBDHHR010000449.1:5000-8070 GCA_965263245.1 Metamycoplasmataceae bacterium
AAGAGAGGGTGGGTGGAGAAGGAGGTTAAGAGAGGGTGAGTGGAGAAGAGAGTTAAGAGAGGGTGAGTGGAGAAGGAGGTTAAGAGAGAGTGAGTGGAGAAGGAAGTTAAGAGAGGGTGAGTGGAGAAGAGAGTTAAGAGAGGGTGAGTGGAAAAGGAGGTTAAGAGAGAGTGAGTGGAGAAGGAGGTTAAGAGAGGTTGAGTGGAGAAGGAAGTTAAGAGAGGGCGAGTGGAGAAGGAAGTTAAGAGAGGGTGAGTGGAGAAGGAGGTTAAGAGAGGGTGAGTGGAGAAGGAAGTTAAGAGAGGGTGAGTGGAGAAGGAAGTTAAGAGAGGGTGAGTGGAGAAGGAGGTTAAGAGAGGGTGAGTGGAGAAGATAGTTAAGAGAGGGTGATTGGAGAAGGAAGTTAAGAGAGGGTGAGTGGAGAAGGAGGTTAAGAGAGGGTGAGTGGAGAAGGAAGTTAAGAGAGGGTGAGTGGAGAAGGAGGTTAAGAGAGAGTTAGTGGAGAAGGAGGTTAAGAGAGTGTGGGTGGAGAAGGAGGTTAAGAGAAGGTGAGTGGAGAAAGATGTCAAAAGAGGTGTGGAGAATAAGTTAAGAGAGGGGAGTGGAGAATGAAGTTAAGAGAGGGTGAGTGGAAAAGGAAGTTAAGAGAGGGTGAGTGGAGAAGGAAGTTAGGAGAAGGTGAGTGGAGAAGGAGGTTAAGAGAGGGGTGTGGAGAAGGAGGTTAAGAGAGGGTGGGTGGAGAAGGAGGTTAAGAGAGGGTGAGTGGAGAAGGAGGTTAAGAGAGGGTGAGTCAAGACGGGAATTAAGAGAGGGGTGTGGGGAATGAAGTTAAGAGAGGGGTAGTTTAGAAGGAGGTTAAGACAGGGGGAGTGGAGACGAGAGTCAAGAGGGGGTCAGTGGAGAAGAGAGTTAAGAGAGGGTCAGTGGAGAAGAGAGTTAAGAGAGGGTGAATGGAGAAGGAAGTTAACAGAGGGGATGTGGAGAACGAGGTTAAGAGAGGGTGAGTGGAGTAGGAAGTTAAGAGAGGTAGAGTGGAGAAGAGAGTTAAGAGAGGGTGAGTGGAGAAGGAAGTTAAGAGAGGGTGAGTGGAGAAGGAGGTTAAGAGAGGGTGAGTGGAGAAGGAGGTTAAGAGAGAGTGAGTGGAGAAGGAGGTTAAGAGAGGGGAAGTGGAGAAGGAGGTTAAGAGACTGTGGGTGGAGAAGGAGGTTAAGAGAGGGTGAATGGAGAAAGATGTCAAAAGAGGTGTGGAGAATAAGTTAAGAAAGGGGAGTGGAGAATGAAGTTAAGAGAGGGTGAGTGGAAAAGGAAGTTAAGAGAGGGTGAGTGGAGAAGGAAGTTAGGAGAAGGTGAGTGGAGAAGGAGGTTAAGAGAGGGGTGTGGAGAAGGAGGTTAAGAGAGGGTGGGTGGAGAAGGAAGTTAGGAGAGGGTGAGTGGAGAAGGAAGTTAGGAGAGGGTGAGTGGAGAAGGAAGTTAAGAGAGGGTGAGTGGAGAAGGAGGTTAAGAGAGGGTGAGTGGAGAAGAGTTAAGAGAGGTTGAGTGGAGAAGGAGGTTAAGAGAGAGTGAGTGGAGAAGGAGGTTAAGAGAGGGTGAGTGGAGAAGGAGGTTAACAGAGGGGGAGTGGAGAATGACCTTAAGAGAAGGTGAGTGGAGAAGGAGGTTAAGAGAGGGGGAGTGGAGAATGACCTTAAGAGAGGGTGAGTGGAGAAAGAAGTCAAGAGAGGTATGGAGAATAAGTTAAGAGACGGGGAGTGAAAACGGGGGTTAAGAGAGGGGTGTGGGGAATGAAATTAAGAGAGGGGAGTGGAGAATGAAGTTAAAATAGGGGAGTGGAGAATGAAGTTAAAATAGGGGAGTGGAGAATGAAGTTAAAATAGGGGAGTGGAGAATGAAGTTAAAATAGGGGAGTGGAGAATGAAGTTAAAATAGGGGAGTGGAGAATGAAGTTAAAATAGTGGAGTGGAGAATGAAGTTAAAATAGTGGAGTGGAGAATGAAGTTAAAATAGGGGAGTGGAGAATGAAGTTAAAATAGGGGAGTGGAGAATGAAGTTAAAATAGGGGAGTGGAGAATGAAGTTAAAATAGTGGAGTGGAGAATGAAGTTAAAATAGGAGAGTGGAGAATGAAGTTAAAATAGGGGAGTGGAGAAGGAGGTTAAGACAGGGAGGATTGAGAATGACGTTAAGAGAGGGGGAGTGGAGAAAGAATTTAAGATGAGGGAAATTTAAAAGGAGGGTAAGATAGGGAGTGGTGAAAAAGGTATGAGAAGGGGTGAGAAAGGATGATAAGAGAAGGTAAGAGTGGAGACCGAGGGTAAGAGGGGAGGGTACGGAGGGGCGCTGAGAACCAGGGTAAGGGAGTATATGAGGGTGAGTGGAGATGGTGAGAGACGGCGAGTTGAGAACTACAGCAAACCCGAGTATAGAGGGAAGGGTGGAGAACAAGGGAAAGAGAGAAGAGGGGAGACGGAAGGGCGGTGGAACAGCAGGGTGAGATCAGGGATGGATGAAAAACAGGAACAAAATTGAATGGTCGAGGTCCAGCATCAAGGACTGTTTCATCCTGGACTATGGGAAGCCGCAACGACGCCATCTGTTGTATGCAGACTATAAGTTTGTCTTACCCATCTACATCTGCACGTCGGATAAAAGACATAACAAAATGTCTGCCTTCTGGTACCGTGGGGTATGACGGGAGACGAGACCTAGAAGACACGTTATCGAGACTCACCGTAGAACGTCGTCTCTAGTCGTGTCTAGTCGGGTGCAGCGTCACTCTCCTTTTCCGGCGGCTCCGACCCGGGTCTACTGTCGGTCGTCATCGAGTCACTTGGCCGCTGCAACGACACGTACAGCACCGTAGTTGAACAACCGACCAACCAACAGTCGCCTCTTATCAAACACATACTGTTGCAGGCAGATCAAAGACCGAACGCGTTAAACCCAGCAACATGTCAACTAGTGACAGTGATTCATTGTACTCACTGGTTTGTATAAGCCTTATTGTTGGAGTTATTGTTGATGCAATGGACTAGTTATGGACTAGTCAGACCAGCACTCGGCGACACGTGACG
>CBDHHR010000451.1:0-2500 GCA_965263245.1 Metamycoplasmataceae bacterium
ACAACACCGTAAACAGGATGTGTGCAATATTTACATGTCCAATGATTTCTTATATTATGAATATGACCACAAGTGTTGTGTTTGGCAATATATATATATATATATATATATATATATATATATATATATATATATATATATATATATATATATATATATATATATATATATATATATATATATATATATATATATATATATATATATATATATATATATATAACTTCAAAATCGGGTTTAACTGCCCGTAACAACGTTAACGAAACAGTCCCCGATCTTGTAGCCCGGACGGTCAGAGCACATAGAGGAGAGGTTGGACTGCGGATATGTGAACCACAAAGCGCCATACGACAGGCACTAACATTGCAGAATGTCAACACGCACTTCTGGAAGTCGCCCTTCAGCGGGTGACGTCACGACGCGTCGAGAGGTTCGCGCGTAAATCCGTGGTGACAGAGTGTCCGCCTGGCTAGCACCTCAACTGCCACATTCAGGTTGTCAAGCGTCTTTAGGTGGCTCGAACTAATCTGGCGTGATATCGCGACGACATTTAATATTCGTTACGCTCCAGTGATTTTTGAGGCGCGCCCACATAAAACGAATATGATAGCGTATGTGTACAAACACGGACACGATAACGTAGCGTAAGTGTACAAACACGGACACGATAACGTAGCGTAAGTGTACAAACACGGACACGATAACGTAGCGTAAGTGTACAGACACGGACACGATAACGTAGCGTAAGTGTACAAACACGGACACGATAACGTAGCGTAAGTGTACAGACATGGACACGATAACGTAGCGTAAGTGTACAAACACGGACACGATAACGTAGCGTAAGTGTACAAACACGGACACGATAACGTAGCGTAAGTGTACAAACACGGACACGATAACGTAGCGTAAGTGTACAGACACGGACACGATAACGTAGCGTAAGTGTACAAACACGGACACGATAACGTAGCGTATGTGTACAAACACGGACACGATAACGTAGCGTAAGTGTACAAACACGGACACGATAACGTAGCGTAAGTGTACAGACATGGACACGATAACGTAGCGTAAGTGTACAAACACGGACACGATAACGTAGCGTAAGTGTACAAACACGGACACGATAACGTAGCGTAAGTGTACAGACATGGACACGATAACGTAGCGTAAGTGTACAGACATGGACACGATAACGTAGCGTAAGTGTACAAACACGGACACGATAACGTAGCGTAAGTGTACAAACACGGACACGATAACGTAGCGTAAGTGTACAGACATGGACACGATAACGTAGCGTAAGTGTACAAACACGGACACGATAACGTAGCGTAAGTGTACAAACACGGACACGATAACGTAGCGTATGTGTACAAACACGGACACGATAACGTAGCGTAAGTGTACAGACATGGACACGATAACGTAGCGTAAGTGTACAAACACGGACACGATAACGTAGCGTAAGTGTACAAACACGGACACGATAACGTAGCGTAAGTGTACAAACACGGACACGATAACGTAGCGTAAGTGTACAGACACGGACACGATAACGTAGCGTAAGTGTACAAACACGGACACGATAACGTACACGCGTATAGGGAACAAATGGAATCTGAGGTAAATGTACCAGTTATGATGGTCGTCATATTTGGGAGGAGGAGGGTTATGGTTAATTTAGTAGTACATCAGTGTAAACTCGGAGGTATTTTGTCTCATTGGAAACAATTATCTGTACAACCTTCGTTGCTTTCCCACCGATTTCGTCCTTATTCCTTTTACCCCCGGTTTTAATGTCGTCTATCAAAGGTTCAGGGTATTTTTCAGGTTTCATTGAAAAACAGTTTTAAGGAGAAGTTGGCGAGGAACTTATGGTGGCCTGGACGTGTTGGGGGTTGGGGAAGAAAGCTGGGAAGAGAAAGCAGATGTCCGGAGAGTAGAAGAGAAAAGTTGGTTAGGAAAATATAAACTGCACAGGGAGATATGTGAGGGATTGGTGCAGAACGGGAGAAGGACACGGGGGTGGGGAGACTGATGGTGGAGATGTCAGCATAAAAAGTGAGAATCAACAACCGGAAATCAATGGTCATGATCAGAGTAAGACTCACCCCGGATACACAGGGGAACAGGGAATAACAGTCGCCTCCATAATCCTGGTCATAGGAACACATATGTTCTACTTAACAATCCGTGACAGCCTTTGAGGGGATGTTGTCTTACAACGAAGCAAAGGCATTGGACAGATAATAGCAGCATTTAATATTGAGTCAATGAAGTCAAACGGGAAAGGAAATACCAACGTCAACGGTAACATTCTTTATACATTATGTGTTTTGCGACAAAATAGCAAAGGACGTAACTGTGTATTTAGGTAACGCTTATATGAATGTTACGCCACAATATTATTGTTAGGTCACAGTTGATCTTACAAGACAGGCATCATATGATGTAGGACATAGTTGACCTTACAGGACAGGCATCATATGATGTA
>CBDHHR010000452.1:0-5234 GCA_965263245.1 Metamycoplasmataceae bacterium
CAACGGCCACTGAGTATGTGCCGCTGAGAGTATGCTGTTGAACTTACCATTGAGAATGTAGGCCGAGTTGAGAGCTGCCTGTTTCTGCTGCAGCACATTCACATAGAAGGTGGCCCGGTCACGCACCTCATCATCCGTGTCCAGTTGTGATCTAGCAACCAACAAAGCACTGGTCAGATAACTAACTCTGTCACAGTCTATATCACTTGGATTGTACAGAATTTATTTCATAATTGTATCATGAATAAATAGCACATTTCATATACTCAACATTCTTTGTATGTATTTGTGTATAAAAATGCTACAACAAATTAAGAATCCAAGCAAGATTTGTTTTATGCAATGAACCAAATACATCGAAGCAATTCCTAAACATAAAATGTAATTTTTGTTAATATAAATTGGAACATATGAACAAATTTTTTTTTTAAAGAAGATATGAGAAAACAGTTCTCACCTGTGTAGCAGGACAATGACACTGGGCATGAGTTCCTCACAGTGGCCTCCAAACTTGGCGAGTGCCGTCACAGCCGCTGTCACATCAAGGACATCAGGTCAAGTATGAGACACATGCGACATCACACAATAAGGATGGGATGAATCTGGAATTTCACTCGAATCAAATCGATTATCCTCAAAATTTCAAAAACAAATCGAACATCAAATTGAATACGAATATTCAGGGTGTTTACTTTCTGAATTAACCCATTAGCACTCTGCCGATTTTAACGTGAAGCCTGTGTCTCCTCAAATATTTGACCTAGATGTTTAAAACAATATTGCTAGCGCCATTGTCTTTGCTCTAGTGCCTTTATTATTCAATTCTCACAATTGCATGTTGTAGATAATAAAAGTACCTACACAGTGGTGTCAAAACTGTTGTTGTAACTTTAAAATATGTTGACCATTTCTTGATTGACACTATGACATTTTGAAACTTTTTATAAACAAATACTTTGTTGTGGTGTAACTTTTTTATGCTTCGATTTGTACTGCTACAAGTTGGGTTTATTTAAAAGAACATTACATTATCTACACAGTGGTATATAACTTGTTATAATATGTTACACATTTTAGCTGTATATGTGGCCTACTGCCTGGAGGACATTTTTAAATGTCCAAAAACAAAAATTATTGCTGTTAAATTTCGAAAAGGTGGTAAATATTTTTGAGAACAGAAGTATCCAAAATAGATACAATTTTATGTTATATGTCTAGATAGGTGTCGCATTTATTGCATCTCTTGATCACTAGATGCAACCATGTAAACCGAATTCAAACGCTGTGCTGTATTCGCTGGCTGGCTATGGCCAACCTGAGGAGATTCGGTCAATGCCCGACTTGAGTGCTAATCGGTTAACCATGAAAACGACTTCTAACAGCCGTCACACATCTTCCCCACATATCTTATGTACATATACACACAAAAGGTTACAAAATAAAATTATTTACATTCCTGTAAAGAATAAAATTAACAAAATTAACTTGCGCAAATCTCGATATGATCTATGGTCTACGGTGGCTACGTGTAACTCGGTGATTACCGTAACATAAGTAATTTATCGCAGGGGTCGCTGCATAAATGATTTTCACAAATTCTGGTTTTATGCTAACCCTAAAGTAACCGTAACCATAACTAACCCTAAGATAACTTTAACTAATCCTAAACCCTAACCTCAAACCTTAACACTGCTAACAAACGACCTCTCGATACAATACCGATATTACAGAACCACTGTAATCATAGAGCTACGCATAACCGCAGCCGATGACACCGCATTGCCAGTGAGTTTTGCGCGAGTTTGCTTTATGAAGTTTATTTGTTTCAGTAATGTTAGTGATTTTATTTTGTAACCTACCCAGTAGTGTGTGAATATGTATATAAGTAATGTGACGAGTAGTTTGGCGGTTGTATGTTATCGATTTCACAGTTAAGTAAGAAAGTAAGATCGCTGGGTAACGATTTTGTGGCGGAGGATATGAAGGAAAATATTTGAGCAATATTTATTTATATAGATGCCAATTTTCAAATTGAATAGAATTTCATCCCTCCCTTATTACACAGCATTTATTTAGACCAACACCTGAGGCTAGTTGACAGCTAGACTCGTAAACTGATGTCATCAATGACACCATTCACTCAGTACGAGACAATACAGATTCTCCTGGAGCGAATAAAACACTTCAGTGGGCAGCATAATGGGGATGTAACTGGCATTTCAAATCAACCTCACCACAGTCTCTACCACCCACTTTGTGTGGGACACCCACAAAAGATTATCATAGGGATTATCACAGAGGGTTATATATCAATGCAAGCGACGCAGACACCAGTCCACTCTATCGTATGTGAACTGTGGGAAATTGGCCATCTGGTGGCTCAAGTATGGCTACTTAGTGTCTGACAAAACTCTAGCCTAGACTGCTAAGAAACACGAGAAGGTGTTCCTGCTTGTACTGACCTGCACGCACGGAGGCACTCTCCAGGATGACGCGGTTGTAGATGAAGCGGATGTACTTGGAGGGTTGGGGCGTGCGTGGGCCCTCGCGCCCCAGTAGATGCAGTATGCGGGTGGCCAGCACTGTGTGTTCACAGTCCTCAATGAACTCACACAGGTGGGCCAGGCCGACCTCCTTTGCCTCGGGGTTCTCCTCGATGATGCAGATGATCGAGTCCACAATCGCCTTCTTGTACTCAAAGCCACCCTGGCACACAGACACATTCAAACTGTCAAGTGTTTACACCACCAATTACCAACACATGCGATATGGTATGCAACTATCATAGCAACTTTGTAAGAACAGGCTAGATACTACTGCTTACCACCTGAGCATAAACTTAAATGATACTTAGTTATTTACTCCTTAGGGACACAGTCGTCAATGTGGTACAAACTGTATCCTGGTTTAGTCGCCTTCAATAAAGTAAAAGAATCAGTGGTATGCATTAAATAAATTACAAATTAGAGGGCAATGTTCATGATCGCTGTGGGTATTGTTAAGGCTGAAACTCTTTGGAATTAATCCCAAATAAATCAGAACTTTGGTAGTTTATATGTGTACTTGTTACGCTCCAGGCTAGTATGTCATTGAAGTACCATCAAGTTGATGGTCATCAGACAACAGGTTGACTCACCTCATCTCTGAGCATGGAGGAGAGGAAGTTCATCATGATGCTGTGCTTGCGTGGGAACTTCATACACAGAGACCTGCAACAGCACCACAAGTCACCTACAGCTTATGTCTACTGGACACGACGCTCATCTAAACACTTGCATTAAAAGGCCAATGCTGATTCAAATGTAAACTAAATGAAAAACCTCAGCTGAAGTGTAAATTTTGGTATAAAGGTAAAGATCGGTATATACAATTATATATATATATATATATATATATAGTTTAGTCTAAATGTACACATCTAGGCATGACAAATCACCTCAAGGAACATGGAGAGGGACTTGTGGACATGATTGTGGCAAAGCCACTGCAGGAATGTATGGTATCAGAAGCAGGATGGAGAGAGGCACGAGGGTACAATGTAGGATAGAGGCAAAGGTAATGTCAGCAAGAGAAGATGAAATAAGAGAATACGAAAGAATTAAATGTATGGTTGGATGATGAAACAGTGGGATAAATGAGGGAGCTGGTGATAGAATGGACAAGGGGAGCAGGAGGATGGGAGGTGGAGCAGGAGGACGGGAGGGGGAAGCAGGAGGATGGGAGGGGGAAGCTGAAGGAGGATGGGAGGGGGAGCAGAAGGAGGATGGGAGGGGGAGCAGGAGGATGGGAGGGGGAGCAGGAGGATGGGAGGGGGAGCAGGAGGAGGATGGGAGGGGGAGCAGGAGGATGGGAGGGGGAGCAGGAGGATGGGAGGGGGAAGCAGGAGGATGGGAGGGGGAGCAGAAGGAGGATGGGAGGGGGAGCAGAAGGAGGATGGGAGGGGGAGCAGGAGGATGGGAGGGGGAGCAGGAGGAGGATGGGAGGGGGAGCAGGAGGATGGGAGGGGGAGCAGGAGGAGGATGGGAGGGGGAGCAGGAGGATGGGAGGGGGAAGCAGGAGGATGGGAGGGGGAGCAGGAGGATGGGAGGGGGAGCAGAAGGAGGATGGGAGGGGGAGCAGGAGGATGGGAGGGGGAGCAGGAGGAGGATGGGAGGGGGAGCAGGAGGAGGATGGGAGGGGGAGCAGGAGGATGGGAGGGGGAGCAGGAGGAGGATGGGAGGGGGAGCAGGAGGATGGGAGGGGGAGCAGGAGGATGGGAGGGGGAGCAGGAGGATGGGAGGGGGAGCAGAAGGAGGATGGGAGGGGGAGCAGGAGGATGGGAGGGGGAAGCAGGAGGATGAGAGGAGGAGGAGGATGGGAGGGGGAGCAGAAGGAGGATGGGAGGGGAGCAGGAGGAGGATGGGAGGGGGAGCAGGAGGATGGGAGGGGGAAGCAGGAGGATGGGAGGGGGAGCAGGAGGAGGATGGGAGGGGGAGCAGGAGGAGGATGGGAGGGGGAGCAGGAGGATGGGAGGGGGAGCAGGAGGAGGATGGGAGGGGGAGCAGGAGGATGGGAGGGGGAGCAGGAGGATGGGAGGGGAGCAGAAGGAGGATGGGAGGGGGAGCAGGAGGATGGGAGGGGGAAGCAGGAGGATGAGAGGGGGAGCAAGAGGATGGGAGGGGGAAGTAGGAGGATGGGAGGGGAGCAGGAGGATGGGAGGGGGAGCAGGAGGATGGGAGGGGGAGCAGGAGGAGGGTGGGAGGGGGAGCAGGAGGAGGGTGGGAGGGGGAGCAGGAGGATGGAAGGGGGAGCAGGAGGATGGGAGGGGGAGCAGGAGGATGGGAGGGGGAGCAGAAGGAGGATGGGAGGGGTAGCAGGAGGATGGGAGGGGGAGCAGGAGGAGGATGGGAGGGGTAGCAGGAGGATGGGAGGGGGAAGCAGGAGGATGAGAGGGGGAGGAGGAGGATGGGAGGGGGAGCAGGAGGATGGGAGGGGGAAGTAGGAGGATGGGAGGGAGAGCAGAAGGAGGATGGGAGGGGGAGCAGGAGGATGGGAGGGGACAGGAGGAGGATGGGAGGGGGACAGAGTATATGACACTTACTTGACAGCCTGCACCACGACAATCTTGAACTCATCCGAGATCTCGGACATGAAGGAAGAGATCTGCTTCATGAGGCGGTCGATGCTGCTCTCACTGCCCGTCTAACAAACAACACATAAACTTCACAGGACCTCAGTGACATATATCATCACAG
>CBDHHR010000453.1:0-5894 GCA_965263245.1 Metamycoplasmataceae bacterium
AGCGTTTTAATTAACACAATAACATGATTAGTTGGGATAAACCACCAAAACATTTTAGACTGTCGGCAACAGAGTTCAAAGTACACGCCGGATTTGCCTTTATCGTTTCAGTTGACCTATATTTCGACTCGTATAATCATAATAGTTTAGATACGATTCCACGCATAAGACAGGTCAATGGCCGTACGGTCAGCACAGTTGGTCACACGCTGGAGTGACCACGGCGTGTGAACCACCCACATCTGAATATCCAGATGTACGCGTGTGAACACATTTAATGAACGAGTGTTATCAGGCGAACACAACAACGTCAGAGCGCGAATTCGAGTGGACCTCCGTCAAAGCAAAATTAATGCTGTGTTAAAGCGACATGGTCCGTTCGTGGCTTTCTACTTTTATTGCAAAATCATATTATACGATATAACTTATACCTAATATAGCGTATAGAGAGTAAAAATATGTTTCATGAACCATTTAGGGGTTGAAAATAGACGCAGTAAGGGCGCTTAACTCTGTGTACACATCGACCACGAGGCGTTTTCGAAACCGTGGTAGGCGTGGCTAAAAGCCCAGAAGGAAATGCATGATCACGCGATGCAGTATCACGTGAACATATAAGTGTTTCACTTCATGTCTACTCCTTTTCAAAACATATTTCTTAATTGTATTTCATTCGTACCATGTGACTTATTATTATTTGTATTTGTATTGCTTGCTATAAATTGAATTGAATTGAACACAAGTTGACGCCACTAACGCCACACGGCACCCAGTTGGTAAAGGTCAAAGGGTGGGTGTCACTCGCAGCGATTTGAGTGACAGCGTCGGGATTCTTATAAACATTCGACGTTTAACATTACGAAGTCAGTTCTGTTTCGATAAAACGTGTATTGGCGGTCAGGACGCTACAATAGTTATAACTTATACTGATTAACATGATTTTGCAACAAAAATTAAAAGCCACGAACTGATCATGTCGCTTTAAGAAGTTGTTTATTTTGGTAAGGATAACGGCTTCCGTAATAATCATCTATATGACGTAGAGATGAGTGCACTCAGTACACAAGATCTGTTTTCACTTCCCCCACTTTCTTTCTCTATCTCTCTATATATCTGCAAAGACTGCTACAAAACAAAGAAAGACTGCTACAAAACAAAAAAGACGGCTACAAGACAAACGAATACTGCTACAAAACAAAGAAAGACTGCTACAAGACAAATAAAGACGACTACAAGACAAACAAAGACTGCTAAAGACAAACAAAGACTGCTACAAGAAAAACAAATACTGCTACAAGACAAACAAAGACAGATACAAGACAAACAAAGACTGCTACAAGACAAACAAAGACTGCTACAAGACAAACAAATACTGCTACAAAACAAAGAAAGACTGCTACAAGACAAACAAAGACGGCTACAAGACAAACAAAGACTGCTAAAGATAAACAAAGACTGCTACAAGAAAAACAAATACTGCTACAAGACAAACAAAGACAGATACAAGACAAACAAAGACTGCTACAAGACAAACAAAGACTGCTACAAGACAAACAAATACTGCTACATGGCAAACAAAGACAGCTACAAGACAAACAAAGACGGCTACAAGACAAACAAAGACAGTTACAAGACAAACAAAGACAGCTACAAGACAAACAAAGACTACTACAAGACAAACAAAGACGGCTACAAGACAAACAAAGACTGCTACAAGAAAAACAAAGACTGCTACAAGAAAAACAAATACTGCTACATGACAAACA
This sequence comes from Metamycoplasmataceae bacterium, assembly GCA_965263245.1. GTDB lineage: Bacteria > Bacillota_I > Bacilli_A > Mycoplasmatales > Metamycoplasmataceae > DT-68. The sequence continues at coordinate 1,767 of CBDHHR010000453.1, forward strand.
AAGACAGCTACAAGAAAAACAAAGACGGCTACAAGACAAACAAATACATCTACAAGACAAATGAATACAGCTACAAAACAAACAAAGACTGCTACAAGATAAACAAGACTGCTACAAAACAAATAAAGACTGCTACAAAACAGCAGAGGCAGGTGACTGATAACAAGACAGCGACGAGGCGGCATCAACAAGGCAGCAACAGGCCGACGACAACCGACGAACTTGTCCTGACGATGTCCAGCGACGAGCTGACAATGCGACAAAGATAACCGCGAAACATGACATCAACTAAACTTGATGACATGAGACAGCGCGGTCGCATCGCTAACTCTCAAGAGCGACACTGGTGAAAACATGACCTGTCTAAACGAATCCCACTCCGCCCCACGGAGGTCCTGTCTGCCAGCCTCGTCGCCTCAACTAGCCAGCATTGTGTCGGCAATCAGATTATAGCATTACGGTCCGAATGCAGCAGTCCGTTTTTGCCGAATCAACGGCAGCAATTGTTCGCAGACGAGACGAAGCCAACTTGAACGATGTGGAGATATGATTTGAGACAATCTGAGTGCGTGTGAATGAGGATCGACCAAATTGAATTGTTCGTTGACGCGTTATAACTTCGTGTTCTACAATTCTGTGGTTCGTTAGGAGAAATAGCACAACGCTTTTATACGTTGAGACAATAGTCTCCTTCGTTTTGTTCGTCTCAAGTGTGTAGATGTCTAGCACCTGGTGTGTGTCTTTAAAGACGACATCTCTGCCCCGGTACACACATTCTGCGTTGTCCTTCCCCGTGCAGACACCCACTCGCCACTTCGTCGACTCACTCCTCTCGAGTACCAACTGGCAATGCATTTCACAAAGGTAGTTACTTGGAGTTATTTACTAACGTGTTTGTTTGGTGGAAACAGAGTAATAAGTGGGTAATCACCCACTTCATATGGGGCCGCCAAGTGCTATAGGTTTAATTTTACGATCGCTTAAATATATTTGGAAATTTCGATGTACGGCGTGCAGTACAGTATAAATGAAATGGTTAGCGGAAAGCTAATAATAATAATAATAAACACATAATATTAATACTAGTAAACACATAATAATATAATAACAGTAGTAGTAGTAATACCATATATTAAGATACCAAAATACAAATTAAATTCAAGCAGTATCGTATATACACTGTAGCATTAGACCCACTGGTTCCTATGTGACATTACATACAAACATTTGCCGTAATCAAGCGTGAACTGTCCTATTCAGACGGTGCGCGGCGAAGTCTGTCGTCATGGAGAAGTTATTATGTTAGTCTTTTCAGAATGTTATTTAACATATGATAATAATATTCTTGTGTTGCCGCTGTTGTTGAAGTGTTAAATTAGGGTACTAATGACACATTGGTATAAGTAATATTACAACACGCACGCACAGTCATACACGCACGCAGCCACCGTTATGTACTACTACGTACGTACGTCCCCACGCACGCACGTCCCCACGCACGTGTGCCAATACACACGTAAGAACACAAGAGCATAGCAGACAAGTATATTCACACGCACGTACACAAGTAAGCAAGCACGCGCACACACGCACACATCCTCGCATGCACGCATGCACACACACACACACACACACACACACACACACACACACACACACACACACACACACACACACACACACACACACACACACACACACACACACACACACACACACACACACACACACACACACACACACACACACACACACACACACACACACACACACACACACACACACACACACACACACACACACACACACACACACACACACACACACACACACACACACACACACACACACACACACACACACACACACACACACACACACACACACACACACACACACACACACACACACACACACACACACACACACACACACACACACACACACACACACACACACACACACACACACACACACACACACACACACACACACACACACACACACACGAAGAGCAATTATCGCCAAGTGTGCATTCATGTATCACTCAATCTGATCGCCTATTAGCTGATTACGGCTACAAACGAACTGGCGTGATACAATTAATTCTCAAGGCTGCGATAATTACTCAAACACGGTTAACGAACCGTTGGCGTTTCATCGTACGTTGAGCAGTGAGCAGGTGTCATGGACGAAGGCGACGCGTAGACCGTGAGACTGGGTCTGACTGACTCAGGTCAACTAGGACCGACGGTGCATACTACTACACCGACCAGAGTGTTGTGGCCTGTACTGGTATACCGTTGAACCGGTATTTTTATACGGTTTTGAAACCGCGGTTTTAATAATAATAATAATGTTATTTATAAAGCGCCGTACATCCAGAATATATTTCCGCTGATAGGCGCATAAAATTCAACTTTGGTAAAACATGAATAATTTATATATATATATATATATATATATATATATATATATATATATAACATGTACGTAATAAATTAAGCTTACTTGGTAAAGGTAATATGTTAAATGATAATAATTAATAAATAATCATAATGTATACACTAAGTTTATGATCAATATATGAATAGATAAAATAAAATAATAAATAATAAAATATATTAATTACTAAGTTAATAATTAATAATAAAGTAAGATAATAATTTTTGTTAGAAATTTTAATGATGGTTAAAATTAACATTCAATATATTACACATTACAAATAATCTACAAACGAGGCCTTAAATATGTATTTTAAAATCAGACTTAAAAAGTTCAAGTGACTCTATAAGGCCGTTAATGCACAGTGTATTTCATCACCAACTGGCAGTACTTTTGAATCTCCAATAACCATGTAAACGTCATAAAAAAAAAACTGAACGAAAAGATGACATTCAACCAAGTCTGGCCTTCCATTTCTTTCAAGAGGCGCACGTTCACGAGAGCTCGAACTACTTGTAAGCGGATCATTGACGCTATTCCACTAAGTCACGGTGCATTTCGAGAACAAGATTGCTCTTGTGCACATACTTAGTAGCTCTGTTTAACTATCGCTAAATACATTTATATTACGAGAAACATTATAATTATCACTTAAACGAGTTAGTGTAAAGAAAACCTTGTCATGTTTTTTCGATAGCATGTTTTATATGCACCAGAAAACACCGTATAGCGAACCTTATAAAGGTGAAAACGCAAGTTCTTATAGAGGGCGGTATCAAATCATCAGAATTGTGCAAATCGCTTTACATTTTACTCCCTGGCGCCAGACCGAAGACTATCTCGACCTCTCTCTCATAACGTTTAACATATCTAGTATATAGTATACTATGTGCCGCGCACCGTATAGAGACAAACTGAGCACAGATTTAACACTGTTGGGTGAAGCTGGTTATTCGTCTATTGTGTCTAATATCTACAATTTGGTAACATAATACTGATGGTCACACAGTTTTCTTGCGTACCATGTGGATTCAAATTTGAAAATTTTCAGAGACGCTACATGGCATAGCAGCAATCTGCACCAAACTGGAGCCGGTCTACGAATCTGTGTATTCCTTATAAAGATTACCACATGTTGTAATATATTTGTTTTTTACACACCCAGATGTAGTGTAAATTATTCCACATCTGTTGATATATTAGAGAACATTTCAAATTTCTATTTGCATTCGTATATAATTGCGCTATTATTTACTTCGGGTTCTCATTAGTGAAGAAAAAATCCAGTAAATGAATGCACTGTCCTTCAACCGAATTTCGACTATTGTAATATATAATTTAGTTTCGGCATCGTCAAGTAATAATCGTAAAAAACGGTTTAACACCTGTTGAGGTAATTCCATTACTGGTACTGTGGACGAGAGGTACTTACTGCGATCTAGTCAGCAGCCTTAGTGACTCGCCACAGAAGTAGAGATAACTATATAACGCGTCTCCAAGGCACGGATGCCTGCGCAACAACCAATGTTGTCAATGTCGGAGACAAATGCGCTGGCATTACTTGTGGTAGACGATTTTATCGGTATCGATTGTTTGCAGCCAATATAATTCGCTTGACCTTTACTGCCGACGATGTCGTGGTCCCGCCTTGGTAATCTTCTCACGTGACACCAAGGCGATGAC
>CBDHHR010000454.1:0-11692 GCA_965263245.1 Metamycoplasmataceae bacterium
GGGGTGGAGCAATACGGAACAAGGACAAAACAGAACCTATCTGACTTCCACACATTCAGTCATGTAAATGACATGATAAAGTCTCAGTGTATAAGAATTAAACATAACGCTGTCTCATTCGGTGGTCTATAAAGGAATTACAGTTTATAAAGTGATTAAATGTCACTTAAATTTGTAATAAAATAGTCATGATTCGCACTATGTTTATAAGGTAACGACTCGCCTAACAGTTGGTAAAGTAATTCTGATGCACTCAACATGTGGTTTATAAAGTAGCTGTGTAATATAAATTAATTATGACTCATTCTATACAGTATATAAAGTAACAATTGCATCGACTCATTCTGGTTTAAAATGTAATTATGACTCAACTGGTGGTTTATAAAGTAATTATGAACTGTATTACGGTGCACTTTATAATATTATGGTCCATAAAATGATTGTGACTCCTCCACATTTTATAACATAATTTGGAATCACTGCACAAGTGAACCCATTGACCACCAGTATGGACAACAACATAACATAACATTTGTGCCAGACAGGTGTTTTCGTGGCCATGTGGATGTTAACTCGTATACAGTTGACATGTGTTTTATGACCTGAAATAAACTACAAACACATGTGTCACACCCATTTACACATAATTGCAAGGCAAAATTGATAATATCTATGATTGTGGAAGACCTTAATTCTGTACCCGTCCACCACCTGTCCAGAGATATTTCTACCCATCCAAATGACGGGTGGACGGGTCTCTGCACAAAGTTATGCTGGCATGGGTTGATCTATTATTGTAGATTTTAATTCAAAACTACCGCACTTAATTTGACATATATCGCATTTGGCCATGATAGACCTCATAATTATGATCAACACATCATACTTGACAACAATCCTGAGTAAAAGATTATTCAAAAATACTAGCTGCAGAAACGACCAATCCTTATAGATGTTACACTGCATTAAATTGCAGCAGCAAAACAGGAGTTAATGTGAACAAGTGTCACCAGTCACTGACACCTGTCACCAGTCACTGACACCTGTCACCAGTCACTGACACCTGTCACCAGTCACTGACACCTGTCACCAGTCACTGACACCTGTCACCAGTCAGTGACACCTGTCACCAGTCACTGACACCTGTCACCTGTCACCAGTCACTGACACCTGTCACCAGTCAGTGACACCTGTCACCAGTCAGTGACACCTGTCACCAGTCACTGACACCTGTCACCAGTCACTGACACCTGTCACCAGTCACTGACACCTGTCACCAGTCACTGACACCTGTCACCAGTCACTGACACCTGTCACCAGTCACTGACACCTGTCACCAGTCAGTGACACCTGTCACCAGTCACTGACACCAGTCACTGACACCTGTCACCAGTCAGTGACACCTGTCACCAGTCAGTGACACCTGTCACCAGTCACTGACACCTGTCACCAGTCACTGACACCTGTCACCAGTCACTGACACCTGTCACCAGTCAGTGACACCTGTCACCAGTCACTGACACCTGTCACCAGTCAGTGACACCTGTCACCAGTCACTGACACCTGTCACCAGTCAGTGACACCTGTCACCAGTCACTGACACCTGTCACCAGTCAGTGACACCTGTCACCAGTCACTGACACCTGTCACCAGTCACTGACACCTGTCACCAGTCACTGACACCTGTCACCAGTCAGTGACACCTGTCACCAGTCACTGACAAGAGGACATATTGTTAGGTGGAACTTCTGCCTTCCAGGTGCAGATGTCAAACATCCAACATCTGGTGGTAACTTGTCACAGAGCTGTAGTGTCTGTGTACATCTGTTGTGTGTTACATACAATGTACTTGCAGACCACACAGCACTACTGACAGATCACCTCAGACTCCACCAACAAAGCACATGACATCTTGAACTTGTCTTCTTCAGTTTTCTTACACGCCAATGTTTACTTTGTCTTATGTCTCATCTCAAATCACTGCATTTCTCTTTTCAATGGTGTAATGTAAGCTGTTTACCTCAAATAAAAACTAAAATCAGTCCTGCCTGCAGTTTCGATTAAATTATAGTTGGAGATAGCTAAAATAAATACATGTATGGGACTTGGACAAACTGTTTTATATAGCGGAAGCTCTTTATGACGCAGCGACGAACAGATTGGTGATCTTAAAGCTCTTCTTTTCTATCTTTCTTTTTGTCTTTATCTGCTGTTGTAGATATCCTGGGATTGAGCAGTAATATTCAGGTACTTAGTGACCAGATAATGAGCTCATGAAAATCCATCACTAAAACGAATCCAATCTTAAATACATAAGCTTTTTATACAAAATGCTAAAGTTGTCTCACCTCACAGAGAGGGTACATCGTCTGTGACACACCAGGGAATGTGTCACATGTACTGCTGGGGACAGTTTTGTTATTCAAGATCACTGTTAAGGAGTGAACTCAACTTTAAGGAGCAAAGTTGTGTTTATGAACACATAATTCAGACTGTTAGTCTCATCTCGTGTCACTTAACCATTGCCACGTCTGCACACTTGTGAGAGTGTTGTATTCCTGAGAGAAAGCACTTCTGAGCCATGATACACCTGTAGCCTACAACTGGCTCCGAACACATTCCCACCACAACCCTTGACCATACCACACACCCCTTCCCCTCCCAACACAACCCCTGACTACACCACACCCCCTCCCCACCCTAATACATCATCAATGCCCTACACAAACAACACACTCATTTTATTACCATCAGTTACTTATGTATTTACACCTTTTATCACCTGTGAACTCTGCAGAAACAATCCATACTGTAACTGCTAAAAGTTATTTCCTCCCAAGAGAATGCACCCTTAGCACCCCCCCCCCCTACAAGTTACAACCTCTGCCCAGCCTGTACCATAAACCACTGGACAATGGTCAACCTGTTTACTGCTCCCCTAATGGTTCCACTTCCAGCTGCTAGGCAGAGCCACTGTAGCAGGTTACACCATAACATAAATGTTTATGTATTTACAGTGGTTTTAGGGTCCTACATCAAGCCCATAGCCTGACTGGCAACCCATCACTCTGACCAGGAGACATTCCTAACTGGGACTAACAGTAACAGAGATAACTCCACTGAGTGACTGGAGGGCCACACACAGACTCCAACCTCATACACTATGATACAGTGCTGCACACATTATGTCTCAAAGGTGGCTCAAAGAACAAGGTCTAGCTTTGTTATAAATCATGTTATTTATATTCTATATTTATATATTCTAACATTAACTATACAGGGTTTAGGAAGCCAAATATTTGTGTTATAAGTATCGGTATTGCCATCCAGTAAGTATTATGAAAACATGTAAGCAACAAAACTTGAACCATATTCTGCAAAACCTCTGTGAAAAAGGCAGCCAGAAAACATGTATAATTGTAATCTGTATAATTATATACTGCAGCAATTACCTATCTTACTAACTGACCATTTATTTATATGTACACACTATGATACTGATAACTAGTAATGACACATCCATGGAGTAACCACACATCAATATAATTTTAAAAATAAAGCACTTTTCCATCAACATACACGCACGCACGCACGCACGCACGCACGCACGCACGCACGCACGCACGCACGCACGCACGCACGCACGCACGCACGCACGCACGCACGCACGCACGCACGCACACACTTCAAATAAGACAGAATTAACTAGACAGACAGGGACAGATTAATCAAACCTCTTGCAACAAGGCAGTCGTTTAATGACTGCACCAGAATTATATTCTTACATTCTTGCGCAAAGCCCCTGCCCTACAACACAGGAATCTGTCTTGCCCTGGATGGCATTTTGCCCACTGTGCAGAGTGCACTGCAGTGGCACTTTGCCCCAGATTCTCAGACCCTATATTACACAATCCGGTATTCTATCATGTAAAACCCACCTACTAAATGTAAATGTGCCAGAATCAACAAGTGTCAGAGTGCTGGGGGTAGGTTTATTAGTCATCAAAGTAATTTCCCATGTCCATATGACACCATATAAACCCCAATGGCAGTGATATTCCCCAGGGTCCAGGTGAAGGGACACCATTTGGGTGGGGTTTATAGTGGGTTGTGTAATACCATTCCACCCCAATGTGTATCCAAGGCAGCTTTATGGGGTTTATAACCCCTGGGAAACTATGGGACTAGGTGGCTTAGAGTGTCACAGTGATTGCAGGAAGTCTGCCTTGCTTGGAACATTTCAATTAGCTGTAAAAATAGCTGATGAGATTTTTGTATCCATTTTAGTGTGTGTGTGTGTGTGTGTGTGTGTGTGTGTGTGTGTGTGTGTGTGTGTGTGTGTGTGTGTGTGTGTGTGTGTGTGTGTGTGTGTGTGTGTGTGTGTGTGTGTGTGTGTGTGTGTGTGTGTGTGTGTGTGTGTGTGTGTGTGTGTGTGTGTGTGTGTGTGTGTGTGTGTGTGTGTGTGTGTGTGTGTGTGTGTGTGTGTGTGTGTGTGTGTGTGTGTGTGTGTGTGTGTGTGTGTGTGTGTGTGTGTGTGTGTGTGTGTGTGTGTGTGTGTGTGTGTGTGTGTGTGTGTGTGTGTGTGTGTGTGTGTGTGTGTGTGTGTGTGTGTGTGTGTGTGTGTGTGTGTGTGTGTGTGTGTGTGTGTGTGTGTGTGTGTGTGTGTGTGTGTGTGTGTGTGTGTGTGTGTGTGTGTGTGTGTGTGTGTGTGTGTGTGTGTGTGTGTGTGTGTGTGTGTGTGTGTGTGTGTGTGTGTGTGTGTGTGTGTGTGTGTGTGTGTGTGTGTGTGTGTGTGTGTGTGTGTGTGTGTGTGTGTGTGTGTGTGTGTGTGTGTGTGTGTGTGTGTGTGTGTGTGTGTGTGTGTGTGTGTGTGTGTGTGTGTGTGTGTGCTTGCATGTGTGCTGGTTTATGTGTAGTGAGAGCCAGTTTTGATATAGGGAATCTCACAGAGACAGGAGAGAGAGTTGTCAGGCGCACACAGAGTGAAGGGTGTGCAGCTGGAGCGTTTCCCTCCGGCTTGGGCTGGGAGGTGAGGCTAGGCTGCCTCCGTGTCGTAGCTGGGTTGGACAGGCATAGTCATGAGAGTTTGCATGTGTATACTCTGGATATAATAAAGAATAAGATTAAGCAGCTAGTGGCTGTTGTAGTTCTAGTTGGTGCCTCCCCAGTTGTCTACTACTCCAGCTGTGACCCCTGCCACTATGACACATGCACACATTCCTAGTCCTAGTTTTCTGCAACAAATGACGTCGGTGATGGTGACATTGTAATGACACAACTATCGCTATCACCAGCCCTAAACTCATCATTTCTTCTTCTGTTAACAGCGTAATTCTTGTGAATAAATTCTCAAAAACACCAAATGAGTAAACACATGTATTTATCAAGGATATTGAGGACGCGCATAGAGCCGACGGTCGGCACTGGTCGGTTGGTGTGTGCTGGAAAAGTCACTAGTCGGCGAAACTAATTGGCATTTAGCACCAACTGCTTTTTACACAGACTGCCAACTGAAGTGATCGTTAGTTGGTAGGTGTGTGCTTAGCATTGATTATGTGACAGTTCACCACCAAACCTCCAGCTTTACCACTCTACGGTGTCGGTGACCTCTGACCTGTGGAATGCAGTCTATCCAGAGGTGAGGAATTATAGCAGCTCCAGCACTGAATGAAGCCTATTTCTGGGCCTCAGACTCAACCTGTCTGGCCAGTGATAGAGACAGTGTTGGCTGGAGATATCTGACTGCCACATAGATATCACTCTGTGGACTGCCACTAGCAGTGCATTACCAAAATATTTGTGGCCTGCTGTCACCCGACACTGAGTTCACAATGGGGGAGGGGGTAAGCAGCTAGGGGGGTGGGTAAGCAGGTAGGAACACATCCTAAAGGTTACAGATAACCTGTCCTGGCAGTCACAAGTTTTCAATGAGACATTATGTTGCTTGTTTACCCATGAGTTTGCCCCAGAATGGGCTGTATGGAGTATACAAACGAAGAACGAAGAAAGTTCACTCTCTCATGCGTACATGCGTGCATGCATGCACACAACAACGCATCAACACAGGCCATTTCAACTGGTGAAGCTGACAAGTCATGCCGAACCATATCTTCCCCCATCCCTGTCAAAACAACAAATTCTTTCCCACCCATATTCCCCGCCCCATTCCTCCCTTACCTGTGCACACAAAGCACGAAAACATTAAACTATACCCACAATTTATTCCCTCTTCATCCCTATTTCTCTTCCCTACTTCGCTTACACCCACACAAAATACCTACTCCTTCCGAAACCACAGTCTCGTTTCTTCCTTTGTATCCCAATCCCTATCTCTCCCCACCTCATCCTCCCAGTGAAACCACACCCAGGCCAAGGGGTGGCCATAGTTGGTAGTTGCTTGGTATGTTGACAATGTCACATTCCTGCCTCACTAAGTCACACCAAGTAAGCAGACCACACACAGTCATTGATCACACTGGTATCAACATAACAAGAGACTTCTGAGACCTTTTAAAACCTCTTCAAACCATGCACAGTCTCTCTAGACATGCACCGCCAATTATATACAAAAACACACATGTAGAAAAAAGTAAATGAAAAAGTTACACAAAAGAAGCCAAAGGTATTACCATATACAATTAAAATTTAATAAAAGATGAGAAAGTATTTGTTTTACGAGACAAAATTATAGGTGACTTTTCAAAATGTCAGTCAAATATAAAATTATTACATTATTATGTAAAATATGTAGATTGCCATAAGACATGGAACAGTTATATTATAATGTATGTATGTATATATATATATATATATATATATATATATATATATATATATATATATATATATACAGTGGTATATGAATAAAAACATACATGTATATAATAAAATACTTCAATGGAGGTTTTCAAAATAGAAGAAAAATAAATTTGCCTAACAATATCTTCATTACCATTCATTGTGTAGACAAATCACAATATAAAAATATTTTAAAAATATATAAAAATACACCTTTATTACCAAATGAAGAGACATTTGTGTGCTGCAGTATTCATTAGAAATACATAATTAAAACTATGTATAAAACATATCATGATAACTAAATTTCCTAATTGTTGAATTGCCTATAACAAAAACACTTTATTGAATGTTATTCAGGTTATCTAAGGACAAGTCACAGCCGTCTCTGTAAGGACAAGTCACAACCGTCTCTGTAAGGACAATAAGGACAAGTGACAGCCGTCTCTGTAAGGCTTTCTCAATGTCTACATTTAAGTGTACATGTCTCGAGGAGGCTGGTGCACTAAATGAAGGCTCCAGGACCTGTAGGTCACCTCTAGGTCAATCCAAGTCAAGGTCCAGCCTCAACACAATCACACTAGTGGGTCATGTGACCTACTACCAGGGCTCCACGTCACTTCCTCACATATGGCTGCTTTCTGGGTCTCTTTTTACTCAGATAATCCAAGGTTAGCTTAGGTAACAACATCTCCGTGGGATGGCTGATTGAACCGTAATGTTCTGTAACCAAAATGGTTGGTAGAGTTGTTCCCAGCTGGGGTTACGCACTTAAAATCTGTCTATATTTATAATTGTAATTTTTATAAATGTAAAAAGTTAAGTACACATGTGTAAGTGAATCATGGTAAATACACATGTAGGATATCCACTTTGTACAAAGGTTTAAAGGTAAATACATATGTAGGATATCCACTCTGCACAAAGGTATAAAGGTATGTACACATGTAGGGTATCCACTCTGTACAAAGGTAAGTACACATGTAGGATATCCACTCTGTAGAAAGGCATAAAGTTAAGTATTATAAAACTCTGCTGACAGCATGAATAGCCAAACAAGTCACAATGTGAGGACTCGTTTTGTTTGTAAATGTTCATACAGTGTCTGTGTGATTTATGTTTCTGCACTGTATGCTCTTGGAATGGTGACTATTTGATAATTTCTCAGTATTGGTTTGTTAAAGGTGTCTCCGCACAGTCCAACACTGGTCTACTTCAACTACAAAACGTGGCAGGGAGCATCTGGGATAATTCAGGGCTATTTCCTAGAACTGAACGGTGAAGGTTAGAGACAGTGTTCCTGGAAACATTAACCCTTGATATCCCACATCACTGCAAGGTGGCTACAGCGGTTCTCAGTTATCAAAGGATATTAACCCTTTGCAGTTTGCATATAACCCATGGCATCTCCTTGGCAGATGAGGCGAATTAACCAATGAAATGTATTCCAGATGCCAGTGTCTTCACTGTATGTGAGTGGAGATAATGAAAGGGTTAACCATTTGCTCTTGGCATGTGTCAGTCAGTCATACATTGACGGATGAGAGCAAGAAACCACCTCTAGAAGTCATCGCCTTGATAAGTAGGGAGACTAGACACAAAGTCAGACAGGAACAAACTGTCATTGGTTGTCATGTAACAGTGACATTCCACAAGCTGTAATGTGTCTTTGATATTACAAGTGAACAATTAAGCCTACCAAACAGGGAACATGAAATGAATGAACCATTAAACCTACATTAAACCGCACATAAACCACCAGCTAAGCATCATTTCCACCATAACAATGCACTGATTGACTGGCCTTTGTGGGTCATTTCAGAGGACAACGTCCGAAATCTTAGGCAGGCAGTTTTATCTGGCATTGAACACTGTTAGTATCTGTTTCGAACTGATACAGTTACCATATTCACATCATCATATTAATATTTACAAACTCTGGTCTCAGTGGTTGGGGCTGAGCCCAGATGAAGATAGTTTTGTCCACACAACATTCTGAGATGATCCCTAACAATTAAGTGAATATTTGACAGGGGTGTCCCAGATGTAGTGCTGTCAGGGGTACACCTTTGTCTTGACATTATTTACACAATGTAACCACAATAGCTGAACCAAGCACATTGTTGACCAAACGTCACATTGCCACCTCACAAAGTAAACTGTTGCTGTCACCTATTCTATTATGGGTTGTGAGTTGACTTCATGAATATGTTAAAAGGAGGCGGAGGTTTGTTTATAGCTCAGAAACTGGAGGGTCAACAATTCACGCTTACATCCACAGCATATTTCAGATGTTGTATTGGAACATCTGAACGCCCTCCTTCAGTTTTCACGTGTTAGATGCACTTAAAATCTTGTCGCATACCGCATGATTGAAAAGGGTGAATGCATCATAGCTATGCAGTGTCAACAGTGAACACACAATGAACACAAGTCATAGTAACAGACAGTCCTTCGTGACATCATCCCCCACCTAAGCATGTGCCTTTAAAGAGGGGCATGCACTAGAGACACGAGTGATATTCAATGTGGTCACACAGTAAGCAGTGAGGCACAACAGCTCGTGCATCACTTGTAGACAATCACGCCCGAAATGAAGAGAACCCAGGTTCAAGTCCTGTGCTGCCAGGTCAAACCTTCAGCACATCTGTTCACTTTATATCGCTCCAGTTCACTCAGCTGTATCAGTGGGTACCTGGGTGTAAGCTACAGCAGATAGCTGGGGGCAAACGGTGGTCCTTTTGCATTAAATGTAGCATTAGCTGGCTAAATTCTTCTAAGAGAAGTCAAGTAGACTGTAGAGCATTCTGGGTAATGGTAATTCATATATTGCGAGAGTACAGCAACTGTAAATGAATACCAGCCAGTGATACAGTTCTGACTAGACGCAGCAATGCTCATTGATGCTGCTAGGAGCTACTGTACTCTGGTGTTATGTGGTTAGGTACGGAGGATGGCTGGACATGTGCCAAAGCTTCCTGCCAAACACTGTCAGGGTCATCAGCCTGCCTGCACTAGCACACATCAGTCATCCTCTCCTGTTGTACAGCCCAGGCAGTGCTCACAGTACACTGTGACTAGTACTAGATCTATGGCAGTGCTCACAGTACACTGTGACTAGTACTAGATCTATGGCAGTGCTCACAGTACACTGTGACTAGTACTAGATCTATGGCAGTGCTCACAGTACACTGTGACTAGTACTAGATCTATGGCAGTGCTCACAGTACACTGTGACTAGTACTAGATCTATGGCAGTGCTCACAGTACACTGTGACTAGTACTAGATCTATGGCAGTGCTCACAGTACACTGTGACTAGTACTAGATCTATGGCAGTGCTCACAGTACACTGTGACTAGTACTAGATCTATGGCAGTGCTCACAGTACACTGTGACTAGTACTAGATCTATGGCAGTGCTCACAGTACACTGTGACTAGTACTAGATCTATGGCAGTGCTCACAGTACACTGTGACTAGTACTAGATCTATGACAGTGCTCACAGTACACTGTGACTAGTACTAGATCTATGACAGTGCTCACAGTACACTGTGACTAGTACTAGATCTATGGCAGTGCTCACAGTACACTGTGACTAGTACTAGATCTATGGCAGTGTTCACAGTACACTGTGACTAGTACTAGATCTATGGCAGTGCTCACAGTACACTGTGACTAGTACTAGATCTATGGCAGTGCTCACAGTACACTGTGACTAGTACTAGATCTATGGCAGTGCTCACAGTACACTGTGACTAGTACTAGATCTATGGCAGTGCTCACAGTACACTGTGACTAGTACTAGATCTATGGCAGTGCTCACAGTACACTGTGACTAGTACTAGATCTATGGCAGTGCTCACAGTACACTGTGACTAGTACTAGATCTATGGCAGTGCTCACAGTACACTGTGACTAGTACTAGATCTATGGCAGTGCTCACAGTACACTGTGACTAGTACTAGATCTATGGCAGTGCTCACAGTACACTGTGACTAGTACTAGATCTATGGCAGTGCTCACAGTACACTGTGACTAGTACTAGATCTATGGCAGTGCTCACAGTACACTGTGACTAGTACTAGATCTATGGCAGTGCTCACAGTACACTGTGACTAGTACTAGATCTATGGCAGTGCTCACAGTACACTGTGACTAGTACTAGATCTATGGCAGTGCTCACAGTACACTGTGACTAGTACTAGATCTATGGCAGTGTTCACAGTACACTGTGACTAGTACTAGATCTATGGCAGTGCTCACAGTACACTGTGACTAGTACTAGATCTATGGCAGTGCTCACAGTACACTGTGACTAGTACTAGATCTATGGCAGTGCTCACAGTACACTGTGACTAGTACTAGATCTATGGCAGTGCTCACAGTACACTGTGACTAGTACTAGATCTATGGCAGTGCTCACAGTACACTGTGACTAGTACTAGATCTATGGCAGTGCTCACAGTACACTGTGACTAGTACTAGATCTATGGCAGTGTTCACAGTACATTGTGACCAGTACTGGGACCATGACAGTCCTCACAGTACATTGTGACCAGTACTGGGACCATGACAGTCCTCACCGTACATTGTGACCAGTACTGGGACCATGACAGTCCTCACAGTATACTGTGACTACTAGTCAGTCCATGGCAAATGCTTTACTCCCACTAATGGTTATATCTGCACAAATTCCACTCAGATCTTGGCTACTTCTGGATGTAGTGACTTCTATCGTGTTTTGGTGGCCACAACCACCAGTGCCACTGTGACCACTACTACAACCACCATCACCATTTCAACTATCATCATCACCACCACTAACACAAACGTCATCACCACCACCACCACAACCATTGTCACCACTGTCCCCACCATTGCTGCCACCTCCA
>CBDHHR010000455.1:0-7270 GCA_965263245.1 Metamycoplasmataceae bacterium
CGTGCGTGCGTGCGTCCGTCCGTCCGTCCGTCCGTCCGTCCGTCCGTCCGTCCGTCCGTCCGTCCGTCCGTCCGCCCGCCCGCCCGCCCGCCCGCCCGCCCGCTCGCCCGCCCGCCCGCCCGTCCGTCCGTCCGCCCGCCCGCCCGCCCGCCCGCCCGTCCGTCCGTCCGTCCGTCCGCCGGCCCGCCCGCCCGCCCGCCCGCCCGCCCGCCCGCCCGCCCGCTCGTTCTTGCATGGTTTAGTTCGTTCTTTCGTTCATTCATTCCTTATTTCGTTCTTTGCGCAGATTTCGACGAATCCTTAATCCTTACAACCGTAACGTGATATCTTGCGTATTGTGGTTCGCCAGGAAATGAGATGCTGACGTTGCCATTCATAGCGGAGAGTTGAACAGAATATTATTTCTGTCTACGTTTACGTCTGAACAACGGTCTCGATTCGCCAAGTGCTAATTAGATCCAAACCTGTGATAAACATTGATATTGACGCGATTGAAAACTCTGGCCCGTTCCATGCCGTGACAGCAAGGCATAAATATACACGTCTCGTCGGTTTTTATAGATGTTAGCGATGTACGCAATAACACAGAGAGACGTGTAATGTTGTTCCGGAAAGATTGAATTTTTCGCAACATAACGTATCATTTATGAGTGCCGTCACTGCTGTAATTGCATCGATTTCATCGGTGTCGGTAATGCCATAATGCACCACAGGGATAGCGTCAAAAACCGGAAAGAACGCTGGCCCGATATACTGTAGTTCCTTAGTTATTTGTCAGATGTTATCAACTCATTATTTGGCACAATCACATTAATTCGGATAACGTAGTCCAGGGTACATATATCGTTTGGTCTATTAATGCAGTTAAGCGCAAATGCAGAAGTGGCACGTATGTTGTGCAATGATTCTTCTCCATATCTTTGCGGTCTGTGCGATTTCTTTTCGAAATATCCTTGTAAGGTTAATCTAATTGGATTCTAAGATCTTCAGAATTAGGCATGACGTAAATAACTGATTGAATTACGTACCGTCTGTCGGCCTGTCCGCTACGAGGCTAATTGAAGATGACGTCATTGTATCGTGGCATAATGTCTCAATTGGTTAGGTGGCAGTAAACAAGTTAGTTATGTTTAGGAGCAGGCTCGATTTCTTTACCAAAACAGTATCCGCAGTGGAATATCTAGGTTTTCTGGGGTTTTAATAAGTGTCGATTGTAAAGAAAATATGTTTATCGACATCCTATTTCCTAGTGTGTTTTATCACACATAAGTAAGCGTCCCTTCACGTCAGTGTGTAACATATGTCTCAATTGTTAGCATCGTGTAGCGTTCACTGATGTGCAGACACTGTCTCATGAAAGTTAAATATTATCACAATTTTTTTACATTTTGTTTATGTCCATCATTAAGTGAATATACAAGCTCTCGTCCGACCGTGTATTTTATACCTTTGAGACAAAGTACACGGCTTCGGGCTACTTCACTTTCAGGATAATCAAATGTGAATAAAACGCCAGCATATTTAGCACGGTGTCTATGCAAGGATCCTTGAACAAGCATTTGAACTACTCTCCAATTACTGCTAGATTATCTCCATGACCCTTCCCTGACCATTCCCTGACCTCTTAGCCATGTTAATTTTATACAAATGCATGTCTTAGCTATGCATTAGCTTGGTGGAGGTGACGGAGGTGGTGGTGATATTATGGGGTTGATGGATGGTGGTTGTAGTGATGGTGGAAGTGATGGAGGTGGTGGTGATGGTTTGTGGTAGATGGATGGTGGATGTGATGGAGGCGGCGTGTGTGCGGTGGCGGTGGCGGTGGCGGTGGCGGTGGCGGTGGCGGTGGCGGTGGCGGTGGCGGTGGCGGTGGCGGTGGCGGTGGCGGTGGCGGTGGCGGTGGCGGTAGTGATGTGTGTAATTGACAGCTGGATGTGGGAGTAGGCTGGTGGCAATGCAAGAAGCGGTGAATGTGACAGTGATTGTAATATTGTTCATTGCAGATTGTTGTGGCGATGAGAGTTTGTTGTGAGTTAATATTACAGGCGGAACATGAGTCCATCATCAACTGGTCGCTGCCCTGCCTGCTTCAATGCTGCTGGTGACGACGGGATCAGAGCTTCAGCTCTTACCGCAGAAATTCGCCAGTGGTGCGTGGGCGGTACACAAACCTTGCTCATTCATTAAGTATATGGATTAACATTCGCAGCACACGCGTTCGTAGTGAACCTTCCTTCAACTAACGAGGTTACTTTCAGTAGAATCGGCTCGTTTGATTCAGGAAAAAACAGACAATTTTTGCGGCGAAATTGTGTCGACGCACAAAAGCACGACATATGCAGAAGGCGATGGTGAATGACAGCGCAAAACAGATCGACACTGAGGGACTCTACGTGTCTCCATGAGTGTGCATGCATGCGTATATTTATGTTTGTATGTGCCTGCGTGCGTGCGTTCGTGTGATGCCTTTTTATGGCAATTTCTTCTAATAGTTCATAATACACATGTATCAATCAAATATACAATAGTCATAAACACTTACATAGGTACACACACGCACTCACGCACTCACACACACACACACACACTCACTCACACACACACACTCACACACAAACACACACACACAAACACACACACACACACACTCACACACAAACACTCACTCACTCACACACACACACACACACACACATACACACACACACACAAACACACAAACACACAAACACACACACACTCACACACAAACACACACACACACACACACACACAAACACACACACTCACACATAAACACACACACTCACACACAAACACACACACTCACACACAAACACACACACACAAACACACACACACAAACACACACACACATACACACACACACACACACACACACAAACACACACACACACACACACATATATATATATATATATAAAACAAATACATTGTAGACACATACATACTTACATACATACATACCCACACACATACATACATATATGCATACATACATACCTACATACATACCTACATACATACATACATACATACATACATACATACATACATACATACATACATACATACATACATACATACATACATACATACATACATACATACATACATACATACATACATACATACGTACATACATACATACGTACATACATACATACATACATACATACATACATACATACATACAAGCAAACGTGAGTGTATGTACGTATACTAGTACGTGTGTAACATACGATTGGAACCTGATTTATCTACATTGAGATGTTTCACTCACCGAGCTACAGCGCTCCACCTTAATGTACTCCTGATCACATCTTACAGAAGTGTAATCTGCGTGTCTTTGTAATTAGCGCCAATGAGAGGTTTGGCATGTTGCTAGTAGGTTTAATTATGACTTACCCGATAATGAAGATTAGACGGAAGTGAAGAATTCCAAGTATCGGCGTGGAAAGGCACATTTCTAGTCGTTGCAGACATCCCATTGTGGGCGGTGCACTATCGGCATACCATCTGCTGAACGGGCAGTAACGTGTTTGCAGTAATGCACTGATCGAATAACCTGTACGCCTATGCGTCGCCCGTCGAAATAGGAGTGTTTATAAAAGTGAAGTCACCGTGTTAGTATTGGTGTTATTCTTATATCGCCGAATGTGGTTATAATAAAGCGAATATATAAAATATATGCCGTATATTCGTAACAGGTTTGTGTGCCTATATAAGTTATTATGATACCATCACGGTATAACAATATTCTCTGTCACGTATCACACAAATGTGAAATCGGCATCCTATTTATTAAACAGTCTGCTTCTTAACAACCGATCTATCGACAGGCACACATGCAAATGCTTTCGAACTCAATAAGCCAAATGTCCAACCGCACCGTTCGTGACAGGTTACATTAGCTAATGACAACATACTTACCGGTACACTCAAACGGATTCTTGAATGGCAGAGGCGGCGAAATGGCCCACGAGGTCCGATACGCTACTCTCATCTACGTCGACTCTCACACACCGAGCGCTAGTCCCGCGCCAACCTCACACAGCTTCATGTCGATCCGACCCGACCGCACGACGCCTTGTGTTACGTTAATGCGAGGGGCATGGTCACGTGACCACGCCAACCAGCTGGACGTGGGGGACTTAGATTTCAGCTGCATTGTGATATTTCACTTGATTTCGCATTAAACACGTTGTCGCGCTTACATTTATGCGGGCGTTATAATTTCTTTTATTCGGGTGATGTTTGTGTTTGTGTTTGTAAAGCACATACCTGCTACATGATCCTGGTTACCCGGATTCGATACGGATTATTGCGTTTTTCTAAGTAATACGGTCGTACTCCATTTTGATACGGATTTTAGCTGCATTTAAAGAGACATTATTTTTATCCACATTATATCTTTGTATACAGCATAATATAATAATTGTTTATTGTTAGTGACTAAGTAAGGTAATGCGAAAAGAGCGAACTAAACCACCGATTAATGTATTATAGCGTGCAAAAGATGGCGCGCTCGTAACATTGACGTTTGAAAACTGAGACACGTGGCTCAACGGTTGGCAATGGTGCAATCTGCTATACTAGAGCTGCCGATAGCCAATTGCGCCTTAGGCGAAACAGTTTGCTATTTGGCGAAAATAAACAGAAAATTCTTCGCCTAACTGGCGAAATGTTACTTTAATTGTTATTAGTGACGTCATCAGCAGTGAATGACAGCATTATTTCCTGCTCAGAAGAAGTGACGTCAAAAAAGTGCCTACACATAACATAATAGAAATATTCATGAGTTTATGAATATTTTATGGGACTTACCCAACTGTCGAATGTCGGGAGTAACACAATACAAAATTGACTTTTAGCATTCTATAAATATTGAAGTATTCGCATTTAGCAACACATATACGCACACACATACACACAACACACAGTGTCACACACAGTGTCACACACAGTGTCACACACAGTGTCACACACAGTGTCACACACAGTGTCACACACAGTGTCACACACAGTGTCTCACACAGTGTCACACACAGTGTCACACACAGTGTCACACACAGTGTCACACACAGTGTCACACACAGTGTCACACACAGTGTCACACACAGTGTCTCACACAGTGTCACACACAGTGTCACACACAGTGTCACACACAGTGTCACACACAGTGTCACACACAGTGTCACACACAGTGTCACACACAGTGTCACACACAGTGTCACACACAGTGTCTCACACAGTGTCACACACAGTGTCACACACAGTGTCACACACAGTGTCACACACAGTGTCACACACAGTGTCACACACAGTGTCACACACAGTGTCACACACAGTGTCACACACAGTGTCACACACAGTGTCACACACAGTGTCACACACAGTGTCACACACAGTGTCTCACACAGTGTCACACACAGTGTCACACACAGTGTCACACACAGTGTCACACACAGTGTCACACACAGTGTCACACACAGTGTCACACACAGTGTCACACACAGTGTCACACACAGTGTCACACACAGTGTCACACACAGTGTCTCACACAGTGTCACACACAGTGTCACACACAGTGTCACACACAGTGTCACACACAGTGTCACACACAGTGTCACACACAGTGTCACACACAGTGTCACACACACACACACACACACACACACACACACACACACACACACACACACACACACACACACACACACACACACACACACACACACACACACACCAAAACACAGTGTCACATACAGTGTCACACACAGTGTCACACACAGTGTCACACACAGTGTCTCACACAGTGTCACACACAGTGTCTCACACAGTGTCTCACACAGTGTCACACACACACACACAAATATATATATATATATATATATATATATATATATATATATATGTGTGTATGTGTGTGGGTGGGTGTGTGTATGTATGTATGTGTGTATATCACAGCTGTAACAAGTACATTTATGTTGTACTAGAGTAAAAGTAAAAGTATCCTTAGAAAAGGCTACTCATGTAAAAGTAAAAGTACTTCTAGAAAATGTACTTGAAGTACAAGTAAAAAGTAATAACATGTACTTGAAGTAAACACAAAAGTACTTTTCTCCTTAAACTAGTTCTCAATGGGCGATGCAGCCAACTGTTGTGAATAAAACAAAACATTCACAATTATAATTTAGTGTATACACCAAACATATACAAATTGTTTGCTATTTTTGTTGTTCTGTGCATAAAAAGTAATACTATGAATTATAATGACGCAAGCAACACAGCTTAAGCCAACTAGGCCTATAAGCTGTAAATACACCATGCTTTATTGATATTAGGCCCACAGCAACCATCGTATTCATAATTTGAACTAGTAGTAATTCACGTTGTTATAGCGGTATTATATATATTTTTTATAGATGGACGGGTGATGAATTTTATCTTGTGTTATTTGAAGGAGGCATTTAGTCTAGATGAATGGTTTAATATAATCCAGAACAAAACCCCACTTGGACAAAACCCCACTTGGACAAAACCCATCGGACATAACCCCATCGGACAAAACCCCACTCGGACAAAACCCCACTCACTAATACACATTTCGGACATAACCCCACTCTTAAAATAATATTTAATAAATGTGACCGTCGGGATGGCCTAAAGTAAGTAGAAGTGACATTACGGGGCATTGGACAATGTGTGAGATTGGCAAAGTGAAGTGTTGTTTCAGTTTATGTTACATTCATTTGATCTGTTTCACATTATATGTATTTTATTTGATTGATTTCAAATAAATTTCTAAAACATGAAACATTGAGTTTTGTCATTAACAGTCTTCCATAAGCACAAATACGTCATAAAATTCAAATCATTTTATTACAGGGTTTTTCCAGTATCACGCCCTGTATCATTCCCGTCGTGTCCGTATCAGCCCTCGTCATTCTATTATTCTATAGTAAAATATACATTAGACAATGTGATTGTTTTTTGTATATAAGTATTACATTAGGTGATCATTATAATGAGTTTATTCGGTAAATTCAGGTCTCTGATCTAAAGTACAAAAATCATAACGTATGCAATGTGGTATATATATATATATATATATATATATATATATATATATATATATATATATATATATGCTGTAGATATCGAAGGCCCCCAGTTAACGCCCACCGCGAACCTACCGGTCTTGTGGAGCCATATCTTATTAATCTCTATCTATTTTTAATATAGA
>CBDHHR010000456.1:0-5844 GCA_965263245.1 Metamycoplasmataceae bacterium
CAAATGATTGCTCAAATGCCCAAATGCCTTTGGGCATTTGATTATTTTGCATTTGGGCTTGTGGTTATTTGGGCATTTCGGTATTCATTGGGACATATGGGCATTTGGGCACGGTTTTTTGGGGGGTATTTGGGGAATTGGCCACTTGGCCATATGACAAATACCCATATTCGCAAATGCCCAAATTCCCAAATGCCGAAAGACCCAAATGGCCAAATGCCGAAATTCCCAAATAACCTCATGCCCAAATGTATAAATACCCATATGCCCAAATAGCCAAAGGCACAAATGGCTAAATGGCCAAATCGCAAAATGCCCAAATGAATGCTCAAATGCCCTGATGCCAAGTACCCAAATGCCCAAATGCCCAAATAACCACATGCCCAAATAACCAAATGCCCTATTAACTAAATGCCCTAATAACCACATGCCCAAATAATCAAGTGCCCAGAGTCCCAAATGGCTAAATGCCCATATGGCCAAATGTCCAAATGAATGCTCAAATGACCAAATACCCTAATGCCCAAATGTAAAAATGCCCAAATCAATGCCCAAATAATCACATGCCCAAAGGCCCAAATGCCTAAGTATCCAAATACCCACACGTCCAAATTTCCCAATACCCATATTCCCAAATGCCCTAATAACCAAATGCCCAATTAACCAAAGGCACAAATGCCCGAATGCCCAAATAACCAAAGACCCAAATGGCTAAATGCCCACATGGCCAAATCGCACAATTCCCAAATGTCCAAATGCCTTGGCCAAATGCCCAAATAACCACATGCCCAAATTCCCAAATAACCAAATGCCCAGTAGCCCACATGGCCAAATGTCCAAATGAATGCCCAAATGCCCAATTACCCTAATGCCCAAATAACCACATGCCCAAATGCCCAAATGACCAAATAACCACATGCGCAAATAACCAAATGGCCAAATGCCCAAATTTCCAAATACCCATATTCCCAAATGCCCTAATAACCACAGGCGCAAATAATCAAATGCCCAGAGGCCCAAATGTCTAAATACCCACATGGCCAAATGTCCAAATGAATGCTCAAATGCCCAAATGACCAAATAGCCTAATACCCAAATGGAAAAATGCCCAAATGCCCAAATAACCACATGCCCAAAGGCCCAAATGTCTAAGTGTCCAAATGCCCAAATAAACACATGCCCAAATGCCAAAGTAACCAAAGGCCCAAATGGCTAAATGCCCACATGGCCAAATGTCCAAATGAATGCTCAAATGCCCAATTGCCCAAAAAACACATGCCCAAATAACCATGACCAAATGCCCAAATTTCCAAATGCCCAAATACCCATATTCCCAAATGCCCTAATAACCACATGCCCAAATGCCCAATTAACCAACTGCACAAATGACCAAATGCCCGAATTCCCAAATAACCACATGCGCAAATAACCAAATGGCTAAATGCCCACATGTCCAAATATCAAAATGCCTAAACGCCCAAATAACCACATACCCAAATGCTCAAATGGCCAAATGAATGCTCAAATGCCCAAATACCCAGATGCCCAAATGACCAAGTGTCCAAACGTCCAAGCAACCACATGCCCAAAAGGCCAAATGCCCAATTGCCCCAAAAACACGCCCAAATGTCCCAATGAATGCCCAAATGCCCAAATAACCACAAGTCCAAAATTGCCAAATAACCATATGGCCAAATGTGGGCATTTGCGAATATGGGTATTTGGCCATTTTGCCATTTTGGCCTTTGGTCATTGGGACGTTTGGGAATTTGGGTATTTGGGCAAGTGTCCATTTGGGTCTTTCGGCATTTGGTTATTTGGGCCTTTGGGGCATTTGGGCATGTGGTTATATGGCCATTTGGGCATTCATTGGGACATTTGGATATTTGGGCATGTGATCTTTGGGGCATTTTGGCATGTGGTTATTTAGCCATTTGTCAATTTGTCCATTTGGGCATTTGGGCATCAGTTTATTTGGGCACGTGGACCTTTGGACACTTGGTCACTTGGCCACTTGGCCATTTGTGCATTTGAGCATTTGGCCAATTGGACATTTAGCCATTTGGGCATTTGACCATTTGTGCATATGGGCATGTGGTTATTTGGGCATTAGGGTATTTGGGAATTTGGGCATTTGAGCATTCCTTTGGCCATTTGGACATGTGGTTATTTGGGTATTTGGACATTTGGTCATTTGGGAATTTGGGCATTTGGCCATTTGGGAATTAGGTTATTTGGGCATTTGGGCATTTGGCCGTGTGGTTGTTTCGGCATTTGGGCATTTGGGTATTTGGGCATTGGGCATTTGGGCATTTGGGCATGTGGTTATTTGGGCCTTTGGGCAAGTGGTTATTTGGGCATTTAGGCATTTGGGTATTTGGCCATTTTTGCCTTTGGGCATTTGGTCATTTTGACATTTGGTCATTTGGCATTTGGGCATATGGGCATTTGGCCATTTGGGAATTTGGGCATTTGGGAATATTGGCATTTGGCCATTTCGTCACTTAGGCATTTGGGCATGTGGTTATCTGGGTATTTGGGTATTCATTGGGACATTTGGGCATGTGGCTATTTGGGCATGTGGTTATTTGGGCATTTGGCCATTTGGATCTTTCGGCATTTGAGCATTTGGGCATGTGGTTATTTGGGCACATGGGCATTTGGCCATTTGGGCACTTAGGAATTTGGGCTTGTGGTTATCTGGGGATTTGGGGCATTTGGGCATTCATTGGGACATTTGGCCATTTGGGCGTTTTTGCCATTTGGGCCTTTGGGCATTTGGTTATTTGGGCATATGGGCATTTGGGCTTTTGGGCAGAATGTCATTTGGGCATTTGTGCATTTGGCCATGTGGGCATTTGGGCCTTTGGTTATTTGGGACTTTGGGCATTTGGCCATTTGGGCATGTTGGCATTTGGGCATGTGGTTATTTCGGCATTTGGCCATTTGGGCCTTTGGGCATTCGTTGTTTGAGCATTTGGGCCTTTTGGCATGTGGTTATTTGGGCATATGGGCATTCACTTGGGCATGTGGTTCTTTGGGCATTTTGGCATTTAGGCATTTGAGCATGTGGTTATTTGGGCACTTTGCCATTTAGGCATATGGCTATTTGAGCATTTGAGCATTCATTTGTGCAATTTGTGCATTTGGGCGTTTTGGGTGTTTGCGCATTTGTCCATTTGGGAATTTCAGCATTTGGGCATTTGGGCGTTTGGGTATTTGGGCATTTGTGCAATTGGCCATTTGGCCATTTGGCTATTTGGGCTTTTGGCCATTTTGCATTTAGGCATTTAGGCATTTGGGCATATGGTTATTTGGGCATTTAGGCATTCACTGGGGCATTTTTCAATTTGGGCATTCGGCCATTTGGGCATTTAGGCATTTGTGCATTTGGACATTTTGGTCTTTCGGCATTTGGTTATTTGGGCCTTTGGGTATCTGGTTTTTTGGGCATTTGAGCATTTGGGCATGTGGTTATATGGCCATTTGGGCCTTTGGGCATTTAGTTATTTGCGCATTTGGGCATCAGTTTGTTTGGACACTTAGACATTTGGACACTTGGCCATTTGGCCTTTTAGCCATTTGGGCATTTGTGCATTTGGACATTTGGTTATTTGGCCATTTGTGCATTTGTGCGTTTGGGCATTTATTGGGACATTTGGCCATTTGGGCATTTCGGCATGTGTTTATTTGGGCATTTGGCCCTTTTGGTCTTTTGGCATTTGGTTATATGGGTCTTTGGGCATTTGGGCATGTGCTTTTTTGGGCATTTGAGCATTTGGGCATGTGGTTATTTAGCCATTTGTCCATTTGTCCATTTGGGCATTTAGTCATTTGGGCATCAGGTTATTTGGGCACGTCGAACCTTAGACACTTGGCCATTTGGCCATTTGTGCTTTTGGCCAATTAGCTATTTGGGCATTTGCCCATTTGTGCATATGGGCATGTTGTTATTTGGGCATTAGGGTATTTGGGCATTTGAGCATTCATTTGGCCACTTGGCCATTTTTGCATTTGTGCATTTTTGCATTTGAGCATTTGGCCAATTGGCCATTTGGGCATTTGCCCATTTGTGCATATGGGCAAGTGGTTATTTGGGCATTTGGGCATTAGGGTATTTGGGCATTTGGGCATTTGAGCATTCATTTGGCCATTTGGACATTTGGACATGTGGTTATTTGGGCATTTGAACATTGGGTCATTTAGGCCTTTTGGCATTTGACATTGGTGCATTTGGGCATTTGGGTATTTGGACATTTGGGCATTTGGGCATTTGGGCATTTGGGCATTTGGCCATGTGGTTATTTCGTCATTTGGGCATTTGGGCATTTGGCCGTTTGGGCCTTTGGGCATTTGGTTATTTGGGTATTTGGGCATTTATGCATTTGGACATGTGTTTATTTTGGCATTTCGCCATTTGGGTCTTTCGGCATTTGGTTACTTGGGCATTTGGGCATGTGGTTATTTGGGCATTTTGGCATTTGGGTATTTGGCCAATTGTGCCTTTGGCCATTTGGTCATTTGGGCATATGGGCATTTGGCCATTTCTACATTTGGGAATTTGAGCATTTGGGAATATGGGCATTTGGCCATTTGGGCACTTAGGCATTTGGGCATGTGGTTATCTGGGTACTTGGGTATTTGGGCATTCATTGGGACATTTGGGCATGTGGGTATTTGGGCATTTCGACATGTGGTTATTTGGGAATTTGGGCATTTGAGTATATGGGCATTTGGCCATTTGGGCATTTGCGAATATGGGTATTTGGCCATTTTGGCCTTTGTGCATTGAGGCATTTGGTCATTGGTATGGTTGGGAATTTGGGGATTTGGGAAAGTGGCCATTTGGGTCTTTCGGCATTTGGTTATTTGGGCCTTTGGGCATTTGGGCATGTGTTTTTTGGGCATTTGAGAATTTTGGCATGTGGTTATTTGGGCACATGGGCCTTTGGGTATTTGGGAATATGGGCATTTGTCCATTTGGGCACTTAGGCATTGGGCATGTGGTTATCTGGGGATTTGGGGCATTTGGGCATGCATTGGGACATTTGGGCGTTTGGGTATTTGGGCATTTGGGCATGTGGGCATTTGGGCATGTGGTTATTTGGGCATTTGGGCATGTATTTTTTGGGGCATTTGAGCATTTGGGCATGTGGTTATTTGGCCATTTGTCCATTTGTCCTTTTGGGCATTTGGGCCTTTGGGAATTTGGATATTTCCGCATTTGCGCATTTGGGCATTTGGCGTTTTGGCCATTTGGGCCTTTGGGCATTTGGTTATTTGGGCATATGGGCATTTGGGCTTTTGGGCAGAATATCATTTGGGCACTTGGGCACTTAGACACTTGGCCCCTTAGCCACTTGGCCATTTGGGTATTTGGCCATTTGTACATTTGGGAATTTGGGCATTTGCCGCGGGCGAGCCAGGCGGATGTTCAGAAAACTGCACCACCCGCGCCTCTCTTAGATATTGGTTACCACACCGGGAATGGAACCCGAGTCGCCTGCGTGAAAGGCAGGAATCCTAACCACTATATGTTATGTTTCAGTGTCACCTCTGCTTCCCGTGTTGGACCCGCCTGTTAATTTTGAAACTTTGCTCACCATGATGGATGATGACGTCAAGACATGCGTGGCTCTGGCTGGTGTTGACCACTACACTGTCCCCAGTCGATGGGTGTCGCGGCCAAACGAAAAGTGCTGGACGCCCGGCCTTCTCGTCAAGATGCTTGTGCCGGACACCACGAAGACGTCATTCACTGTCACGATCACCGGCAATCGTCTGACGTGCTCCACATCTCACTTCACGGTGGCGATGCGAGAGAAGAAGTGGTCAGCGTGTAAA
>CBDHHR010000457.1:0-2500 GCA_965263245.1 Metamycoplasmataceae bacterium
GTTAACCTTTTGTCTCAGTCGTCTTAGCCAAAGTCGAACAGAAGCTGTCGTACATACTCTATGTTACATTTAGTAATGCCGTTAGCGTGACGTGTTATTATGTTGATACATTGCTCTTCATTTCATGTTGATTTAAATTCGTGAAGCATATCACAAATTCGTTACATTTGTTCATCAATTTTCGTGAACGTTTTTAAATTATTTACATATTTGCGTAGTTCGGTGAAAATCAACTGCGATGTACTTTTAATTATCTTCCGAAGCGTCACCTGTGTTGACCTGTTGCGTTTCAAATAAGACGCCATATTGATTCTGTCTCACCACGTTGTTGTTCATCCGAGCCTACTGGCGTCTGTCGGAACTTATGTTATCTCCGCGAATCGTTCAGACGGAGCGCGGCGCAAAAACATATTCAAAATACAGACAGGTAGTGTCGGCCTTTCAAGTGTCACTGTCCCGACATGGTGGCGTCTGTTAATGCCTGTGTGTCTGGCAACGCTCCCTTCAAAAGGGTAGTGAACATTCAACAGTGTGTCCACTTAGACTATAGAAATCTTGTTTAAACGTGATATTGGTTCGAACGTATTACCAAGAGAAAGTGACCCAAACAAAATGACACTCCGCATGCGTGAGAATTACTGTGTGTGTGTGTGTGTGTGTGTGTGTGTGTGTGTGTGTGTGTGTGTGTGTGTGTGTGTGTGTGTGTGTGTGTGTGTGTGTGTGTGTGTGTGTGTGTGTGTGTGTGTGTGTGTGTGTGTGTGTGTGTGTGTGTGTGTGTGTGTGTGTGTGTGTGTGTGTGTGTGTGTGTGTGTGTGTGTGTGTGTGTGTGTGTGTGTGTGTGTGTGTGTGTGTGTGTGTGTGTGTGTGTGTGTGTGTGTGTGTGTGTGTGTGTGTGTGTTCAAAGCGAATTAGCCAGGCACCTGCCAGCCAAATAGTGTTATGTCGTTCAATGTGGTTGACATACTGCCGTCTGTAAATAGTGACGCATTTTAAACAGTTAATACTGTCAAACTACTATTTTGTAGGTGCGCTGATATTGTAGTTATTACAAAACATTTGGTCTAACATCAGTTTTCACCAAATTGTCATATGAATCACATTGTCACATACGCCATCTATGAACATAGGAACTGGGAATGTTTAGTGAAGTCCAGACCTTTTTTTGGTGATTTCAATAACTGTTGATGCCCGATTGAATCCATCAAGTGTCCCATAAGGTTGAATTCAACAAGTGTCCCATGAGGTTGAATTCAGCAAGTGTCCCATAAGGTTGAATTCAGCAAGTGTCCCATAAGGTTGAATTCAGCAAGTATCCCATAAGGTTGAATTCAGCAAGTGTCCCATCAGGTTGAATCCATCAAGTGTCCCATAAGGTTGAATCCATCAAGTGTCCCATAAGGTTGAATCCATCAAGTGTCCCATAAGGTTGAATCCATCAAGTGTCCCATAAGGTTGAATCCATCAAGTATCCCATAAGGTTGAATTCAGCAAGTGTCCCATAAGGTTGAATTCAGCAAGTGTCCCAAAAGGTTGAATTCAGCAAGTGTCCCATAAGGTTGAATCCAGCAAATGTCCCATAAGGTTGAATTCAGCAAGTGTCACATAAGGTTGAATTCAGCAAGTGTCCCAAAAGGTTGAATTCAGCAAGTGTCCCATAAGGTTGAATCCAGCAAGTGTCCCATAAGGTTGAATTCAGCAAGTGTCACATAATACTAAATCCAGCCAGTGTCACATAAAATCGAATCCAGCGAGTGTCGCGTATGATTGAAACCAGGAAGTGACGCACAACACTGAATCCAACAAACGTCGCATAGATGCACACTTAAGTTTCAAGTGACTACAACAATCGACATATAAGCAACATTCAGTAAGTAATTGAATCCAGCCATTGTTCCACCAGGTGGCGTTATGTGAACTGTGTAATCAGCAACTTTCGTGTCCTGTTTGAATCCAGCAATCTCGCACAAATCACGGACAATCTACGGTTGAATCCAACAGTTCCGGGAAGGGTAATTATCCACCGTCAGTAGAACCCACCCGTTGTCACAGGCCTCATCGATTCATTAAATAGTTGTATTATGAGTTAGAATCGGATACATGAGGTACGGTTGCTTATCCCAGCCATGTGTTGTCAAACAATCTTTGTCAATACATGTCGTCATTGATCACGTGTTACTAGTCACAGTCTAGGCGACTTTGAATGCAACATTTATCGAAAATAATCTCATGAATCAAGCCAAGGTCACGCTAAATGCAGCACGTGTCTTATTGGTGAAGGGTGATTATCGACTGAATCCAACAATTGTCACACGCGTCAAAGTCAATTGTCGGCGCAATTCAGCATCTGTCGTATTCGTCGCAGCCGATGTTCGGACAATTTCATCAATCACGCCGCAAGTCACGCTGAAATCTCGGCTGAATTGAGTAGTTGTCGCGCGGACTATAAACAAGCTACGTGACAAATTGACTCCGTAATTGACGTTGTCAGTAACGGGCCGCT
>CBDHHR010000457.1:12500-14893 GCA_965263245.1 Metamycoplasmataceae bacterium
GCGTGGGAGCGTGCAGGCGTGAATGATAGCGTGTGCATCTGCGAGCGAATCTGCATGCAGAAGTGTGTATGCGAACATGTATTTGAAACTTTGAATAAATACATATGTGTACATTTTAGAATGTGTGCATTGGTACGGACATCATTCGCATGATGCCTTAATCCCCTACAGGGAGTCAGTTATGCATATCTTTCCGGCACACTACCTCTTCCGGTAACAGCTGGGAGCTATAGTGTCTACATCATTCACTAGTTTATTCATATATGTCACCATCTACGGCATTACGCATCATATCATTTCTTATTGTCATCATCTTCCCCGTCGGCACAGCTGAACGCGTTCATCATCTGTCTACCGGTGATATCGAAGCAGCGAGTAGACATTTAACAGTTTCAGTTCGCAGCTTGCGGGATTAGAACAAAAACATCCGGGCCTTAATTATTAATGCCGGCATCTGTCAGTTGTTCGCGGTCACTGACCCAAGCTGAGCCACAGCCATCAGTCGCTATTATTGTAGACCATTGTGGCGTCTCCTGCCTTCAGTCCCACACTGGGTACTCGCCAGTCAGCACAACTGGTGCAAACCCCGTCGGAATCAGACGCTGTAATTTTTCCATATGTGGCATCATTTATTTACATGGTTATGTGGCCGAGACACCGACCGTTGACGCATGCGCAATGCTCGTCCAGCTGCGACGAAACAAACTGCAGATGTCCAGCTGATTTCCAGCTGTAGAGTAGATGGTTGTGCAGATGATAGAGTAGATGGAACAGTATATGGTAGAGTAGATGGTAGACTAGATGGTAGAGTAGATGGAAAAAGTAGATGGTTGAATAGACGGTGGAGTAGATGGTAGAGTAGATGGTAGAGTAGATGGTAGAGTAGGTGGTAGAGTAGATGGGAAAAGGAGATGGTAGAGTAGATGGCAGAGTAGATGGTTGTGTAGATGGTAGAGTAGATGGTAATGTATATGGTAGAGTAGATGGTAGAGTGGATGGCAGTGTAGATTGTAAAGTAGATGGTAGAGTAGATGGTGGTGTAGATGGTAGACTAGACGGTAGAGTAGATGGAAAAGTAGATGGTGGAGTAGATGGTGGAGTAGATGGTAGAGTAGATGGTAGAGTAGATGGAAAAGTAGATGGTAGAGTAGATGGCAGAGTAGATGGTAGAGTAGATGATAGTGTAGATTGTTAAGTATATGGTAGAGTAGATTTTAGTGTAGATTGTAAAGTAGATGGTAGAGTAGATGGTGGAGTAGATTGTAGAGTAGATGGTAGAGTAGATGATAGAGTAAATGGTAGAGTAGATGGTAGAGTAGATGGTAGAGTAGATGGAAAGGTAGATGGTATAGTAGATGGTGGAGAAGTTGGTAGAGTAGATGGCATAGTGGATGGTAGTGTAGATGGTAGAGTAGGTGGTAGAGTAGATGGGAAAAGGAGATGGTAGAGTAGATGGCAGAGTAGATGGTTGTGTAGATGGTTGTGTAGATGGTAGAGTAGATGGTAATGTACTTGTAGAGTAGATGGTAGAGTGGATGGTGGAGTAGATGGTAGACTTGATGGTAGAGTAGATGGAAAAGGACATGGTTGAGAAGATGGTGGAGTAGATGGTAGAGTAGATGGTAGAGTAGATGGTAATGTAGATTGTAAAGTAGATTGTAGAGTAGATGGTGGAGTATATGGTAGACTAGATGGTAGAGTAGATGGAAAAGCAGATGGTTGAGAAGATGGTGGAGTAGATGGTAGAGTAGATGGTAGAGTAGATGGAAAAGTAGATGGTAGAGTAGCTGGCAGTGTAGATGGTAGAATAGATGGAAAGGTAGATGGTAGAGTATATGGCAGTGTAGATGGTAGAGTAGATGGAAAAGTAGATGGTAGAGTAGATGGCAGTGTAGATGATAGAGTAGATGGAAAAGTAGATGGTAGAGTAGATGGCAGTGTAGATGGTAGAGTAGATGATAGTGTAGATTGTTAAGTAGATGGTAGAATATATTTTAGTGTAGATTGTAAAGTAGATGGTAGAGTAGATGGTGGAGTAGATGGTAGAGTAGATGGTAGAATAGATGGTAGAGTAGATGGTAGAGTAGATGGAAAAGTAGATGGTAGAGTAGATGGTGGAGAAGTTGGTAGAGTAGATGGCATAGTAGGTGGTAGTGTAGATGGTAGAGTAGGTGGTAGAGTATATGGGAAAAGGAGATGGTGGAGTAGATGCAGAGTAGATGGTTGTGTAGATGGATGTGTAGTTGGTAGAGTAGATGGTAATGTACATTGTAGAGTAGATGGTAGAGTAGATGGTGAGTAGATGGTAGACTAGATGGTAGAGTAGATGGAAAGCAGATGGTTGAGAAGATGGTGGAGTAGATGGTAGAGTAGATGGAAAGTAGGTGGTAGAG
>CBDHHR010000458.1:0-9151 GCA_965263245.1 Metamycoplasmataceae bacterium
TGATAATCTTTCTCATCATATGAGTGGTTGTAATAATTCTAGTAATGACAGTGCATTCACAACATTCTAGAAGACTTTCAATATTTAACTGGTCTGCTATAAATGTGCGTTGTTCAACATTCCGTTAATATAGATATACTTACAATATTTATATATATTTATATATATATATATATATATATATATATATACTACTCTATAACTCTATGTCAAACCTCATTTTGAATCGTTGGCGTAAGTTGAACATTCATCGTTTGGTAGTGACAATGTCTAACTTTTATTTGACACCGAGTTCACCACTCTAACTTATCCAGTATGTATTGGGATATATCAGGATTTCCAAACAGGTATCATAAATGTATAACGTTTGCATATAGGAGCAATTTCAAAAACCTTAAAGTTATATATTAGCACGATATTGCACGTGCGTTTTCTTTATCAGATTCTTTCTGGCGAGTTTCTCGAAAGACACTGGCGAGGCGAAGCGGGTCAACGACGCGTCAATGGAGGTGCTGAAAGAGGAATACAAGAGCATGGGCAAAATGTCGTGCGTACATTAGTTACATTACCATGACTGTTTAGAAAGTTTCTGAGTTTCTTTTGTTGTATGTCTTTCCTGTACTGAAGAGAGCCTTGGCAAAGAGCCTTGTTCAACATTTCTTTTCGATGAGAAATGAAAGCAGTTTCGCATGAAATAATGTGAAACGTCATCGTAATGTGTCTTTCAGCAGCATAGGTTCGGTTGCACACGTAAACACCACAGCTATAATTTCAAAAGCAACTGGGCTTTTTTAATAAAACTGTATTCATTTGCATATGACGGTTGATATGTCATAGCAACGTTTGTTTTGTGTCACAGGTTCGCTGAAAAGGCGGTGCTAATTCACTTCATTCTCTTGGCTCTGCTGTGGTTTACACGCAACCCCGGCTTCGTGAAGGGATGGGCCGTTTTGTTCAAATCAAAGTAAATACATAACCTTTGTGTTGCCTATAGGTGAGCTTACGATTCCTCCTCATAACAAGGCAAAGAACACACGATGACCCACACAGTCTCAGACACCATGATACAGTCTCAGACACCATGATACAGTCTCAGACACCATGATACAGTCTCAGATACCATGATACAGTCTCAGGCACCATGACGCAGCCCTCATACACCATGATACAGTCTCAGACACCATGATACAGTCTCAGACACCATGATACAGTCTCAGACACCATGATACAGTCTCAGACACCATGATACAGTCTCAGATACCATGATACCGTCTCAGGCACCATGATGCAGCCCTCAGACACCATGATGCAGTCTCAGACACCATGATACAGTCTCAGACACCATGATACAGTCTCAGACACCATGATACAGTCTCAGGCACCATGATACAGTCTCAGACACCATGATACAGTCTCAGACACCATGATACAGTCTCAGATACCATGATACAGTCCCAGGCACCATGACGCACCCCTCAGACACCATGACGTCACAGACTCAGACATCATGATACAGTCTCGGACATCATCAACACACACACACACACACACACACACACACACACACACACACACACACACACACACACACACACACACACACACACACACACACACACACACACACACACACACACACACACACACACACACACACACACACACACACACACACACACACACACACACACACACACACACACACACACACACACACACACACACACACACACACACACACACACACACACACACACACACACACACACACACACACACACACACACACACACACACACACACACACACACACACACACACACACACACACACACACACACACACACACTGGGTGTGTCACTGAGTTTGTTTGACAAGAAAATCCGGCAACAAGAGACATTATGAAGAAGCTAGAAAAAGGAAATGATAATAGAACGAATTTGCTAAATACACGATAAACTAGGTTGTTCAGTAAATCAAAACGTAGCGTTAAAGGCCGTAAACAACGAACCGTTACCTAGCAACGTATGTAAGAATGTGTCCCGCCACTGAACACAATTTCACGCGGGAGAGTTTGATACGGTAATTTACACTGGTGAAAGGCAATCTATTTTTGAATGACTGGCAAAATAAGACACAACCATGGCTTCGGTAGCTCGGCATAATTGAAATCATCACGTAGCGGTGTCAACAACAACTGACAGATCATCGCAACACCAATAGTATCACAAGTTCACGTTAGAAGAAGAAATTGAAGGATCAACTGCAGTTCCTGGAAATACTGATTGTACGGAAAGAGGATGGAACGGTGAAACTCCTAGTTTATAGGAAGAAGACCTATACCGACTACTATGTGTGAATGTGTGTGTGTGTGTGTGTGTGTGTGTGTGTGTGTGTGTGTGTGTGTGTGTGTGTGTGTGTGTGTGTGTGTGTGTGTGTGTGTGTTTGTGTTTGTGTTTGTGTGTGTGTGTGTGTGTGTGTGTGTGTGTGTGTGTGTGTGTGTGTGTGTGTGTCTGTGTGTGTGTGTGTGTGTGTGTGTGTGTGTGTGTGTGTGTGTGTGTGTGTGTGTGTGTGAGTGAGTGAGTGTGTGTGTGTGTGTGTGTGTGTGTGTGTGTGTGTGTGTGTGGGTGTGGGTGTGGGTGTGGGTGTGGGTGTGGGTGTGGGTGTGGGTGTGGGTGTGGGTGTGGGTGTGGGTGTGGGTGTGGGTGTGTGTGTGTGTGTGTTTACGGAATCGTCAGTAAACTATTACAGTATTTTGACCTCGGGGTCAAAATACTACATTGTTCAAAATAATATACTCGACAGGCCGTGTGACTTTGTAGATACGTCACCGACGGGACAGTTGGAATTACTATAGGTGTATCGCTGTTCATCTTTCCTTCGCGAATGCCGAGCCTAAATTGCTTCTCCAAGTCGGGTAAGGGTTGACAGTTTATTAGGTGGTTAAGAATTTGTGTGCGTGTTTGTGTGGGTGGTTGTGGTTGTGTGTATGTTTGTGTGTTGTGTGTGTGCGTGCGTGCGTGTGTGTGTTTATGTATGTGCTTGCGTGTATGCTTCCGTGCGTGCTTGCGTGCATGCTTGCATGTGTGTTTGCGTGAATGCATGTTGGGGGTGAGGTGCTAGCCATAATCCCCAGCTAAACTATTCGCAAAGTTCGCATGTACATTTCCTGCGTGGCCATCATTACCATCCCGTGAACTTTTATGAGGTGTGAGAGCGAGCCACACCTTGTGTAGCCCTTCCCAGTGAACATATGACAATGCTAATGATGTTTACAATTGCATTCAAGAGTCTGCGGTAGCGGCGCCTGCCCTCTTGGATTGGGCGACGGTCAATCGTAAGATGGCATGGAACGTGATACTGCTGATGGGCGGTGGCTTCGCCTTGGCCGATGCATGCAAGGTGAGGTTCAGTCACACACTTCCGGTTACATTTGTTGCTAAACGCACATAGGAGATAGTTCGCATTACTTGTTAAGATAATTGGTTTCCGGTGAGGCAAAATGGAACAAAAATGAACGTAATCGGAGGCACTAGAGTTGGGATGTTTTTTGGCAGCTCGATTAAATACAACGGCTGTGAGTGCAAGGAATTATATACAAGATTCACGACACTTTGTTGAATTTCACACAAGATAACTGTGTCTTGTAGTCTGTTAATATGTCAGGTGCATACAAGATTGGCCTACATACCAAGACAATAACGTGGGCAGTTTCAGCAACAACACAACATTCATAAAGTGACATCATGCTCTCTTTCACGAATGGCATTCACATTAGCATCTCTTATATTTATAGTTGTACTTACACCATTAGTTTAGTGCGTCGCGAGTCCGGTATTTTGATGTTGAAATAGAAAACATTGTTAAGTACTTCGCGGTTTGTCTACGTTACAACAATAATGCACTTAACCAACGTTGAACGTTGTCGCATGTTTTTTTCTACATTGCAAACTGTTAAAAGGTGAGAACCATACGGAGAATTTTAGAATTTAGAAATATAGAAGTACGGATGTTACTTTTTTACTTTTATTATAGAATACACACACACACACACACACACACACACACACACACATATATATATATATATATATATATATATATATATATATATATATATATATATATATATATCCATTGTATTGTCACAGGAGCATGACGATGACGCATGACATATACTAGCTCAAACATTTCTGAATACTCCAGAATACAAGATTTTACATATGCGTTTCACTTAGTTTTGGAAGTAAGAATCACGTCCGGAGCGATATATTCAAGAAAATATTAGATGAAAAATCCAAATGTTCCTCGAGCTCAGCATTTATAGATTTATATATTGATGGACACAATTTATTTGAAACAAAATTATACAAGCGCTCACTTTTCGGGGATTTGAGTGACAGTGCGGGGACACATTCAGCATCGTTCAATAATGAGCTGTGTGGTTTATATTAGTAAATAATGTTTAAAAATCTGAAAGTATTCGATTAGACAATCAATGATGTCTTTGCAAGAACTATGGATATATGCCATTGTTGTTTGCTCTAGACTTCCGGTCTGTCCAAAGCTGTCGGGAAAGTGCTTAACAAGATCCTGCTGCTGCCGCCGACTCTTACTGTCTTCGTTCTTTGTCTTCTTGTGTCCATCTTCTCCGAAGTGACCAGCAACACCACAACCAACACCCTCTTCCTGCAGGTGCTCGGGGCTCTGGTAGGTAGTCGGCATTTTTGTAATTATCTAGTAGTTGGTAGTTGACCCGGTAGACGGCGCTGCATGTGACGTGGCCACAGGAACCGAGGCACGCGCATCGAGTACTCAACATAGACTAGTTCCATTTCTCGTTATGTTTGTAAATAATTATAACATGAACGGTAATAAATTATTAATTTATTATTAATTATTCATAGCAACTGCCTTGAGAAAATCCTCGTTCAC
Organism: Metamycoplasmataceae bacterium; assembly: GCA_965263245.1. Lineage (GTDB taxonomy): Bacteria > Bacillota_I > Bacilli_A > Mycoplasmatales > Metamycoplasmataceae > DT-68. The sequence continues at coordinate 4,936 of CBDHHR010000458.1, forward strand.
GTGTAATATTCATGCTAGCAATTAATTAATCATGACCACATACTGTTGTAACGATTCCCATGAGGCAGTCTACTCCTTTCTAAGAGTATCCGTAGAAGGGAAAGATACTTTGCAGCAACACGGACCCATACAACACAAGTGGGTACGCGATCGGTGTAGGGTGGGAGAAGTATGAATCAGTTATCGATATACACTATATGCATGTGTCACAACTAGCATCATTAGTCTTTCGCTTGTCAACAAAGTAGTTAGTTAGTTCTGCATTGTTTACTATTAGCTACATATTGTCAGTTTAAGTGTTGCTTAAGGTGAATGTAGCATAGTAAAATATGTTATTGTCGTGCAATTTTGCATGATAATGTAATATTATTTTAGGCATACTTATCATATCGACTAACCACGTCACCTGTTTGAACTAACCACATACACTGGACTAGTTGAAGCACGCGACAGAGATATCGCACTTCTAGTAAATCTATTATGTATCGTAATTCTTCTTCTTCTTCCGCCTTTCAGCCCCTTTCCCACACCGTCTTTTTATATATGCTGGTCTCCCTGTGTTCCTCTGCCTAGAGACTGGCACGTAGCGCTCTCGTCTCAGGACGTAGCCACACCGGCGAAGTGTCTTTCAACTTATTATCTGTGCTTTCAACTCCTACCACCTGGCGCACCTCTTCATTGGTTTTCTGTCCCATTAGCGAGATGTGTATCGTAGTGTCTTATATCTCGAAATGCCTCACATTTATATATTTGCTTAATGTGTTTTAACAGAGGAATGTACGTCGAAGCCTGAAGGCAATTTATTGAGATAAATAAAAGCAAATGTAATGACTTTACGTTGATGAAACAGTGTTTCTACTAGCCACGTTCTCTCTTGCATTAATTCTCACGTTTGCCGCCCGTGATCCAAGAGGAAACATTGAACACAGGCATATTACAAGCACACATACGTGCATGCACCAACTACACATATTCACGCACACATACGTGCATGAACCAACTACACATACTACACGCACACATACGTGCATGCACCAACTACACATACTCACGCACACATACCTGCATGAATCAACTACACATACTCACGCACACATACCTGCATGAACCAACTACACATACTCACGCACACATACGTGAATGAACCAACTACACATACTCACGCACACATACGTGCATGCACCAACTACACATATTCACGCACACATACGTGCATCCACCAACTACACATACTACAAGCACACATACCTGCACGAACCAACTACACATACTCACGCACACATACCTGCATGAACCAACTACACATACTCACGCACACATACCTGCATGAACCAACTACACATACTCACCCACACCTACGTGCATCCACCAACTACACATACTACAAGCACACATACGTGCATGCACCAACTACACATACTCACGCACACATACCTGCATGAACCAACTACACATACTCACGCACACATACCTGCATGTACCAACTACACATACTCACGCATACATACGTGCATGAACCAACTACACATACTCACCCACACATACGTGCATGCACCAACTACACATACTCACGCACACATACCTGCATGCACCAAATACACATACTCACGCATACATACGTGCATGAACCAACTACACATACTCACATACATATACGTGCATGAACCAACTACACATACTCACCCACACATACCTGCATGAACTAGCTACACATACTCACGCACACATACCTGCATGCACCAAATACACATACTCATGCATACATACGTGCATGAACCAACTACACATACTCACCCACATATACGTGCATGCACAAACTACACATACTCACGCACACATACGTGCATGCACCAACTACACATACTCACGCACACATACGTGCATCCACCAACTACACATACTCACGCACACATATGTGCATCCACCAACTACACATACTCACGCACACATACATGCATGCACCAACTACACACACTCACGCACACATACATGCATGCACCAACTACACATACTCATGCACACATACGTGCATGCACCAACTACACATACTCACGCACACATACGTGCATCCACCAACTACACATACACAAGCACACATACGTGCATGCACCAAATACACATACTCACCCACACATACGTGCATGCACCAACTACACATACTCACGCACACATACGTGCATGCACCAACTACACATACTCACGCACACATACGTGCATCCACCAACTACACATACTCAAGCACACATATATGCATCCACCAACTACACATACTCACGCACACATACATGCATGCACCAACTACACACACTCACGCACACATACATGCATGCACCAACTACACATACTCACGCACACATACGTGCATGCACCAACTACACATACTCACGCATACATACGTGCATCCATCAACTACACATACTCACGCACACATACGTGCATGCACCAACTACACATACTCACGCACACATACATACATGCACCAACTACACACATTCATGCACACATACGTGCATCCACCAACTACACATACTCACGCACACATACATGCATGCACCAACTACACATACTCACGTACACATACATGCATGCACCAACTACACACACTCACGCACACATACATGCATGCACCAACTACACATACTCACGCACACATACGTGCATGCACCAACTACACATACTCACGCATACATACGTGCATGCACCAACTACACATACTCACGCACACATACGTGCATGCACCAACTACACATACTCACGCACACATACGTGCATCCACCAACTACACATACTCACGCACACATACATGCATGCACCAACTACACATACTCACGCACACATACGTGCATGAACCAACTACACATACTCACGCACACATATGTGCATGCACCAACTACACATACTCACGCACACATACGTGCATCCACCAACTACACATACTACAAGCACACATACGTGCATGCACCAACTACACATACTCACGCACACACACATGCATGCACCAACTACACACACTCACGCACACATACATGCATGCAACAACTACACATACTCACGCACACATACGTGCATCCACCAACTACACATACTCAAGCACACATACGTGCATGCACCAACTACACATACCCAAGCACACATACGTGCATCCACCAACTACACATACTCACGCACACATACGTGCATCCACCAACTACACATACTCACGCACACATACATGCATGCACCAACTACACATACTCACGCACACATACGTGCATGCACCAACTACACATACTCACGCACACATACGTGCATCCACCAACTACACATACTCACGCACACATACATACATGCACCAACTACACATACTCAAGCACACATACGTGCATCCACCAACTACACATACTCACGCACACATACATGCATGCACCAACTACACATACTCACGAATACATACCTGCATGCACCGACTACACATACTCACGCACACATACGTGCATGCACCAACTACACATACTCACGCACACACACGTGCATGCACCAACTACACATACTCACGCACACATACGTGCATGCACCAACTACACATACTCACGCACACATACGTGCATCCACCAACTACACATACTCACGCACACATACACACATGCACCAACTACACATACTCAATCACACATACGTGCATCCACCAACTACACATACTCACGCACACATACATGCATGCACCAACTACACATACTCACGCATACATACCTGCATGCACCAACTACACATACTCACGCACACATACGTGCATACACCAACTACACATACTCACGCACACATACGTGCATGCACCAACTACACATACTCACGCACACATACATGCATGCACCAACTACATATACTCACGCACTACATACGTGCATGCACCAACTACATATACTCACGCACACATACGTGCATGCACCAACTACACATACTCAAGCACACATACGTGCACATACTACACGCACACATACGTGCATGCGCCAACTACACATACTCACGCACACATACACAAACTACACATACTCACGCACACATACGTTAACCAAATACACATACTCACGCACACATACGTGCACATACTACACGCACACATACGTGCATGCACCAACTACACATACTCACGCACACATACCTGCATGCACCAACTACACATACTCAAGCACACATACGTGCATGAACCAACTACACATACTCACGCAAACATACATGC
>CBDHHR010000459.1:0-9353 GCA_965263245.1 Metamycoplasmataceae bacterium
CCCGAGTTTTCGTGACCGGTGACACAGGGAAATGGCCGCACAGTACAATATGACCACTATGTATATCGTGTATATGTCATCATCGGACACGATGGACAGCAGAGAGAGAGAGAGAGAGAGAGAGAGAGAGAGAGAGAGAGAGAGAGAGAGAGAGAGAGAGGGAGAGAGGGAGAGAGGGAGAGGGAGGCAGGGAGGGAGGCAGGGAGGGAGGGAGGGAGGCAGGGAGGCAGGGAGGCAGGGAGGGAGAGAGGGAGAGAGAGAGAGAGGATATATATATATATATATATATATATATATATATATATATATATATATATATATATATATATAGTGTTTAATGCAGAAGTCTTTAAATTACTTCTTGATTACTTCAATATAAGCTTGTGACATACACACACATTCTTTAATGACATGTTCACTTGGGAACTATATCCCACTGTGGGGCTACACAGCGCTATGTGAGTGCTAAATATAGCATGACGCGGTACACATGTTTGCGGTTGTCGTCATGTTCTCGAAAACTCGTGCGTTTAGACACACCCCAACTCTGCCTGGGGAAACTAATGCTCTGCATTTGTTATCCACCAAGGCGGCCTTACCCCAGATTAAGGTAGAGACGCTGATTGGCTCTCAGGCCAACTATGAAATCAAAATTAAAATAACGATATACTTTTATAAGATAATGATATCCTATGAAAAGTATTCTACACTGAACTTATATTAACACAAAAATAAGTAAAAATTCAAATTTACAGTTGTTTGTAAAATAAGAATTACGGCAGGATTATAATTTGATTAATGCCGCACAGGTAAAAAGAGCATGCAATGATAGTTTGCGACACTTGCTTCTTCATGTCAAGATGCAAACACCGACATACTAAACACACCGCGAAACCGTAATTGTAGCCACACCAACGCGAATTACACTTTTGTGAACGATTGCTTGTGGACAGTTGCTTGTGCTAGTGTGACACGATGAAGAGGAGTGAGGGCGCAATGTATGTCTTCCATCTATCGAAGGCTCTAGTAATCAAGACTCTGGTACGTTGTCTATCAGCATCCCGCTTTCTAGCCCGTATTTAAGTGCTGTGAAAGTAGGCTAGCAGTTTTTGTCACGCTCCCACAGTTGTTGAGTTACGCACCTATTGAGCAGCCGATATAAGCTTCAGAGTGTTCTGTGGTGAAAGGATTGGATTATCGTGTTTCTCTTGTTTTTCCTGCGTGGTGCGTAGTTCATCAATGACCTTCTCTCTTGCCTAGCCTTCGAGGTCTTCATCAATGCAATCTTCCGTGAATCATTGGTCGTCTGCCCGTTCCTGCTGCTGGGACATTACACTCTTCGCCGAGTTAAAAATATGCAATAGCCTCTTTGCCTATTTCGTACGTATTTGTTTTAACTTAAAGCGGCGTATCCTTGAATGATATGTTGGTGGGTTTAAATTCACAAGGATAACACCATGTACCTTGAGGTAGTGTGATTTTGTCCCTTGAATGATATACAACATGACCCGAGAAGACGAGGCACTACAGTTCTGTTAGTAGATATTTTTGTGGTGTCGTTCCGCAGACCTGCATTGTCGTATGGATCATTTAGTACAACGTTTCGTTTCACCTGACCCACACATTGTTTCGAATATACACGCTCTGGCAACTTAGAATAAAATATAGCGCTTTTGGAAATGCATAGATTCATAATGAAAACATTCAGACACTTCACAATGTTTTACGTAAATACAAGCAATATACAACTGTTAAACTAAGGCATGTGTATTTAGCTCACAACCAATGCCTCAAAACCCTTTCATGAACAGTGAGCCAATGTTTTGAGGAATTTGGGACACACCGGAGAATATAGTATTTTTGTGAAGAAAGCATGGAAGGATATATTGAGAGTTTCTAGTTCATTGAGTTATAGGGGATACCTTGCACATAATCCATATAACATTCCATTAGCTCAGTGGGGTCAGATGTTGGTCATGTTTTACTAAATATTTTTTTTTTAATTGTTTTCATAAGTATAAATATATATATAATTAACACAATCAGACACGTCATATTGCTCTGATGTATACACCGGCATGTATAGATACCAAATAGATGCATATAGGTTATGAGGTATTATATTATATGTGTATTTTGTTCGCTAAGGATGCTTGAAAACCACTTCGTGAGTGATTTGTTAAATAAATAATTGTTTTTATCAGCTTGGCACATAGTAATCATTAACTGCATTTATGTTCACATTACCTGGTTTTTTTATCAATACATTGTAGAGAACAAAACGTTTCAATGACAAAGGTAAAATATTGCTAGAGATATTAACTTGTGAAATATGAATACTTTAACTTATTGTTAAGAAGTCTTTGCATGTGTGTGTGTGTGTGTGTGTGTGTGTGTGTGTGTGTGTGTGTGTGTGTGTGTGTGTGTGTGTGTGTGTGTGTGTGTGTGTGTGTGTGTGTGTGTGTGTGTGTGTGTGTGTGTGTGTGTGTGTGTGTGTGTGTGTGTGTGTGTGTGTGTGTGTGTGTGTGTGTGTGTGTGTGTGTGTGTGTGTGTGTGTGTGTGTGTGTGTGTGTGTGTGTGTGTGTGTGTGTGTGTGTGTGTGTGTGTGTGTGTGTGTGTGTGTGTGTGTGTGTGTGTGTGTGTGTGTGTGTGTGTGTGTGTGTGTGTGTGTGTGTGTGTGTGTGTGTGTGTGTGTGTGTGTGTGTGTGTGTGTGTGTGTGTGTGTGTGTGTGTGTGTGTGTGTGTGTGTGTGTGTGTGTGTGTGTGTGTGTGTGTGTGTGTGTGTGTGTGTGTGTGTGTGTGTGTGTGTGTGTGTGTGTGTGTGTGTGTGTGTGTGTGTGTGTGTGTGTGTGTGTGTGTGTGTGTGTGTGTGTGTGTGTGTGTGTGTGTGTGTGTGTGTGTGTGTGTGTGTGTGTGTGTGTGTGTGTGTGTGTGTGTGTGTGTGTGTGTGTGTGTGTGTGTGTGTGTGTGTGTGTGTGTGTGTGTGTGTGTGTGTGTGTGTGTGTGTGTGTGTGTGTGTGTGTGTGTGTGTGTGTGTGTGTGTGTGTGTGTGTGTGTGTGTGTGTGTGTGTGTGTGTGTGTGTGTGTGTGTGTGTGTGTGTGTGTGTGTGTGTGTGTGTGTGTGTGTGTGTGTGTGTGTGTGTGTGTGTGTGTGTGTGTGTGTGTGTGTGTGTGTGTGTGTGTGTGTGTGTGTGTGTGTGTGTGTGTGTGTGTGTGTGTGTGTGTGTGTGTTATACATACACAAATAATAGCTATATTTTATTAGTTGGTATATAATTATATATATATATATATATATATATATATATATATATATATATATATATATATATATATATACCTAATAATCAAAAGTATATACAATACATTTTTAGGTTATTTTACGCGCATAAACAAGGTCTGAAAATTATTTAGCGAATTATTTATTGATGATGTTTATCAACTTAGCGCACAGTATTCATAATCTGTATTTATGGTCTACTTATATTTATATATGATGATTGACACATGTTAATTAGTGCAAGAAACCTGTGAGATATTTATTTGTTTTCATAAAAAGATCTGCACCATTGGTTAGTGCTGGTTCGATATTCGGTATATCGAAGTATCGCAATACTTGCGAAAGTTCGATACAGATACTTATTGGTATCGCGCTACATCAATATTTTTGGTATCGAACGCACTGTTCGATACCTTCGATACCTACGATACCTACGATACCTTCGATACCTTCGATACCTTCGATACCTTCGATACCTTCTATACTTTCGACATCGAGTCCTTTCGACGACGTCGGTGCGAAGGCGCAACATCGTTGTCGATGACGTCGTTGTTTACGGGAGCTACCACTACAGCGCTTCGCTGCCTAACTTCACTTAGGCGTGGTTGTTTAAACAATAATATAACATCAAATGCGAATTGTTTTCTAAAACTTTATTGTGAGTTAGTCTGTATAATAACTGTTTTCTGTACGCGATCTTAGCCTAGTTAGTTTACTTACGGTTACGCGCACTTTACTTACGGTTACGCGTACAAAAACACACATCCTATAGTATTTTTTATAGAGTGTTTATTGCACGCACTAGTATTTATGAAACTAATTTAATAATAATGTTATTAATATAAATAATTATTCGAACGCGATGCGCAAGCTTTGTTTATACGGGTTCCGTTTGGTTTGGCTGTTTTGCTATTTGGTGGCGCCACCGTTTGCCGCATACGACTCCCTCAACCAAAACGAATGACAAGTCGCGTTCATCGCTAATTTGGCCGTTTTCCAACAAAGAGTGTCTGCTATGCTAGAAGCGCCCCAAAGATAGCGGGGAAAATACATGATGATCAACTTTCATCGAAGGACATGTTCTATCGAAATATTTGACAATAAGCAAGCAGTGGACATCTAGTTACAGTCGAAGCGAATCGCCATCGGTTGCCGAATCTACTACTGCGGCCACAACGTCAAGAAGTGACATACACGATGTGACTGACGATGATGATATACTTACTGCATCTACTGTCACTGGCACCGGCCAAACAGGTTCACCACTGGTAGAGGCAGAGGTAAAGGCAGGGGTAGAGGAAAAACCTATCTGTTCTTGAAAACAGTTGCAAAAACAGTATGGAGCTTGTTATGTGTACTTGAGTTGATGACGTGGTAATTAATGTTTTATATTCAAAAATATTGATGTGAACTGGAAAGTACAATTGTAATTTTAATAAATATTTTTTTCTATTACTAATTACTGTTATTTTATTGTAATCGTCTATACAGTTTTGATGTTAAACCACAATTATCTTTACGATACAATTAATAAAAACAACCAGTTATAACAGTGTTCAGCTGTGCTGGCACTATTATGAGTGATAGGTGTGTTTAACAATAACATATTATTTGTATGTTATGTTTCAGCTGTACTTGTTGATGGTAACTTTAGAAGACACGTTAACTAGAAATTAAGCTGCTTTATAGTGTATTTTCAAACAGCTGGGGTAAAGTACTGTTATTAATTAAAAAATAATCCAGTGCAATGAATTAATTTAATTGTCACTAGGTATTTTATTGCAGTTGTCTTTATTGTTTTAATATTATATTACAATTACTTTTTAGTTTTACAACAATAATCAATTATATTGAAACTGTTGATTGTTTACTTATATAGAATAAAAATTTCATATTAATCATTGTTTGTATGACTAAAATTATCACATATTTCTAAACAAGTGAACAAATTGTGCGTGTTTCTGTGGCATTAGTCTAAGTGGACAGTGTATTTCTTTGGGGATCTCTACTGTACTGAATTAGACTTACAAAGTAAATTTCGAGTATTGAATAAAACTCTGGTATGTATTGATATCGAAGAATTATGGTATCGAACCAGCAATATATCGATCGATGTCGCAGAATTCAGGTATCGAACCAGCATTACTTCTGTTGCATACTGTGCTTCTACTGGGAACTGTGTTCTGAAAATATTAGACGTACAAGTATCGAGTATCGAACAAAATTCAGGTATCGAACAAAATCTGGTATCGAACCAGCACTACCATTGGTTGCGTTCACTCGGAATGACCCAGATATCAAAATCGAGTCAAACTTTGATGACTTCTATCTCTGGAATAAAAGGTCAGGTTGAACTAATTTTTTGTAACAGACTTGTGATATTTAAATCAACATGCACGTTTCGTCAACATCAAAAGCGGGCATATACATTCTTGTTTGATTCCATAAGGAATGCGTAATATGTATGATTTGCTTAGGCCTAAGAATGCTGTTTTCACCAACAACGGGACCAAAAACTTAGATATGGTAAGTCGGGAAATATATTTTATTACCATACAACAAACGGCTGTTATTAACATATTGAAATAAAATGCATGCACCAGTGACAATCAGTGTCCATTGTACACGTAAATTAAATCTGTATAGTTGACACAGACTGCTGCAAAACTAGTAAAAATAAACATACGGTGAATGACCCACTTTATTGTTGTTTCTGAAGTCGCCGATCCAACTAATTACATTGTAACTTTCCCGTGGCGCGTTGTCTACAAATCTGATTGATGTCATCCGTAGAAAAATTAAATGACGCCGGCGACATATAGAATGAAACAATGTTTAAACATTGCCAGTTTTAACCCATGAATTACACTAGCCACCTTCGCACTGCCGACATTCTGCTTAATTCTTAATAAATAGTTCAACATATATTTTAGTTGCTGTATGTTTACGCTTATATGGATTAGTACATTTTATTATGCACTGTATAACAAAATTTATGAATCCATTAATAAAGTGTAGACTCTCGCGCATGCGGTATCATAAAACGGGGGGGGGGGGGTGACATCCGGAATGGTTTGCGGACAATGAATGATTCACGTAAAACAAAAAAATAGGGTCGGACCGTTTTCTAGATTGGTCGGGTTACCGGAAACAAACATTTTAATATATAAAATTTTGCTTACGCGACATAAGGGATATTTACGCAATTATAATCTTATTGCATAATACAAGTTCTGTTGTTTTACGTTTTCCTAAATTTATGAACATGTAAGCATGTGTTCATACTAAATAAAATGTACTTGTAAAACCATGTAGCTGTAATAATTAATTACAATCATCATATACTTAATTTCACTTACCATTGCATAGATGTGGGTGTTAATAGATTTCGACCACAAAATTCGATTGTATATGTACACAACGAACGATTTGACACCGTCAGTCGTCAACACTGCTTGGAATTTGTTCACCTGTGAACAGAGACGGACATGTTATACACGTTGGCTCTCAAGGTACATGATATGAAGCAAACACAATTAATATGATATATATATATATATATATATATATATATATATATATATATATATATATATATATATATATATATATATATATATATATATATATATATATATATATATAAAGTTGGTGATTATATATGAAACGAAACGTACAATGATCTACTACAACAACCAAATTTACATGTGAACCTACGTCCCAGAGTATGATCCCATTACATTTGAGCAACTCAAAACCATACATAATCAATGATGAATTTGTACCAGGGTAGCCGTTCTTGCATCAGCGGTGGTCACGTCCCACGTGGCTATAAACGTCCACTTGGCTCTATATCTAGTTCTGAACATTCGATATATTTTTTGGTTCACATAACGAATGACATAGCTGCGTCGTTTCTTGCGTCGAACATAGAGGCGACCGACGACTCGTCCGGTGTTCACGTAGCCACTCGTCCGCCGAGATTTTACAATGGTCGAGCAGTTTGCCCAGAACACCGCCAGAAGGGGCACTTGTACACGCGTGACAGGCGCCACATTGGGCACACGTCTGGCGTTCTTGATTTCATGCTTGTTTCGCCACAATGTAATGTATCCGTTCGTGCTCACCTGGATAAAGCAAACGTGTTCAATAATGATAACAATAATAACGAAGACGCGATGATATTAGGCAAATTAGTGTTTTTATGTAAACAACACATGCAGCTAGCTTGTAATACTGCTTATATGTTATAATATGCCGTATATGACTTATTGATAATAATATATTACTATTTATGCGTGTAACATATTAACGTTAAACATTTGTATTGTTATTGTTTCACATTCTCAATTAAAATTTATGAATACCGAACGGCCATGTTGCATCAATTGTGTTGTTAATTTGTTGTATATTATGTCAGCGAAATGTATTTAACACAATTTCCTTCTTTATATATAGGTCCTACTCATCTCGACTTAGTCTTAGAGTGATTAAATATGTAATTATTATTAATGTTATCCTTATGGATAGGTATGAGGTAGTTATCGGTATAGCTAAGGTCCGGTGGTAGGGATATTATAGGTAGTAGTGGTCTAGGTATTGTTATTACATAGGCCGTTAGGTATTTACGGCTCCTCAAATATACCAGTCAGATATATTTTGACTGCTGGCCAATGTATCAAGAGATTTGGTGTATCAAATGTATGCAGCATTCTCTGCGGCCTGTGCCTGTAGCTTTGTGACGTGATCATGTGACATCAAAGGGCCAATAAGCAGGTGGTGTTTTAACTTAATAATTACCGATATCAGCAGTGAATGTCATGCACGAATCTTTGGATTGCTGAATAAAATTAAAAGCAATTAAACAGTGTTCTGGTAAAAGCCGAATTATTGCGCGCCTAAAAGCAAAGATCTATCTGACACACTGACATCGCATCCTGCAGCTATGCCTATGCCTATGACGTCTGGCTAGCCCCGCGCTAGGCTCTAGTCTAGGGTCAAGGGCAGGCAGAACGCTCCCCCACGACCATGTGTGCCTTAGTCTTAGACTTAGTTAACGTAGCCCGGACGTAGTCGTAGGCCTGCGGATTATCTTTTTTCTCTTTCTCTCAAATACTTTTCTCTCAGATACCTTTGCGTTTAAATCAGCATTGGTACTGATACAGTGGAATATGTGTTTATTTGTGGCATACACTAGTAAACACACGTGATAGTGTGTATAAAACAATGTCAATGACAATCCGTGGCAGTGTGAGTGACCATGACCATGTTGTTCAGACTGCCAGTGTCTTGTTTTTTTATCGACTGTGCAATATCAAGACAAAGACGTTTGAATTTAACTTCATATACCAGAATCCGGGCGTGTTGCTACTTAATACGTTTTCTTATACTATTCATGCTGGTATGGTAGACCCTAGTGCTAGTGGATGTAGAGACACGCATCCAGCAGACTAGTTTAGTCTTTTAGAACTAATTTTTTGAGTTTCGGTAAATCGCCATCACTGCCAAAATAATTATCTAATTATCACGACATTGTACATATTATATTTATGGCCTCACTAATTCTTGTTAATGATGTGCACTTCTTCAGTTAAACTACACCCACCTTTTCCTAATATATCGCATATTTTAAAAATCTTACCACGGCATACTTGTATTCAGAGTTGTTGAACTTCAGGCCAGGCCGTCCCAAAGTGAATGCCTTCATGCAGTTTACACATTTCTTCAGGAGATATTTCCTTTTTTGGGATGACTTCAAACGGGGCTCCCGAATTATGTTGCTTTTGCTAAACACATCCTCTAGTTGATAAATTGCGAGAAATGTCACAAGGACAGCACGAACCGCCCATCGTATCTTGACAGAGCTAGGCTAACCTAAAGAAATAGGCGCAAGATGGACGCCTCGTTTTGAATTTATTTGCCGCGCAATTTTTGCCGCGCAATCGTGGGCACCGCCTGTTGTCAGCCAGTTGTGAGTTCCGACTACGCGTGCCCCACATATTCCAGGCCATAGATGCAAGCGACATAATTCATAAACAAAGCAGTCTTCATCCATTATTTCTTAGGTATAAAG
>CBDHHR010000460.1:0-2500 GCA_965263245.1 Metamycoplasmataceae bacterium
GTACTCACATACGCACTTCTGATGCTATCCTCTGCACTATCTGAATCTTCTGACCAAGGAACCTTTAGAGGAACATGTAAAAATGCCGGTTTACCATGGAGGCGGTTTGTAAGGACATTTCTACCACCAATGACAAGCTTGGCAAAGAACAAGGACGAGATGTTCCAGCCAAAACCGGAACGGACTACCAGGGCAGGTGCAAGAAGGGTTTCGCAAATAGTTACAAGTGTAAAAAAGTCCAAAACACTTGATAGTAGAAATGTAGTTTCATAAGATTATCTTGTTTAATGATAGATTTGTTCGAAAGTCCTGTAACTATTGTGCATAGCGCGCTGTTGTCCGAATAATATACTGGCGCTATTGATTGACAAACTAAAATAAAGCATTACCAGACGAAGCCACACGATGAGCTCATCTTTTTTGACAACTATGCACAATATAGCTTGCATTGTACATCATACCAGTAACCGCATAATGTGACACCTACACGAGTATAGGCGGGAGTGACGGAATGTTTGGGATGTCAAATGAGCATCTGCATTTATGTCTTCATTGTTCCTACCTTCCTCACAAGTAGGTCCTTTGTATTCAGGTGCACAGGTACATTTGAAGCCACTCATAGTGTCCTTGCAGGTCCCATTATTAGCACACGTGACGTCAGCACACACCTTGATGACTATAACCATAAAACATTATGGCTAAAAATACACTTAATTTACAGCTCCGTATATAATAATTTAGTAATGGTTTTCTAAACTGTGTATATACAAAATGATATTCCCTGCCAAACTATTTCCACAATAACATGTCTGTTATAAGACGAGATTGCTTCAAACATCCTTAATCATCTACGCAAAATCGCAAAAACGACAAGGATAATGTGACTTATAACGATGACAATATATCATGTGCCAGGAACATGTAACTTTTAAATGATTACACATATTATGACGATTACGCTTTTTTATTTGTATGATAGCTGACTACACTAAATATAATTATGTAACTGCATATACACTTCTATTTGGGATTATGCTAGATCGAAAGGGTGTCCAGATAAAATTAAAAGCAAGGACAACCCAAATAAATAGATTTGTGACATTTATCTTCGTTTCATGCTTTTACATAGCAAGTGACATTGACGCCATTTTATATCGTTATATTATTGTAGGTATTTCATACAAGAAAAGGTATCCAGCAATGTGTACACAATGCTTCCAGTAGGTAATGTTCATGTTTATGATGTATGTTAATTTCGTTCATTGTCTACTTCGTAAACATACACAAGGACAGAGAGACTAGTGCGTATCTTTTCATGCAAAATACATAAGCTCAGTTTCTCCAAAACGCACCGTCTGAACAACAATTTAGTTAAACAAGATTAAACATGTTAATAACGTGGCTGATGGTTATCCAATATTACATCGCGAAATAATAAATAAGTATAACTCGAGATAGGTGGAATTATTGAATTATGGGTGCACAGGACTTGGCAATTTGATGTTACACTTTGCAGGCTTTATGATACCTTAAACCCCTGAGTAAACACTTCAGCATGAATAGTGACTGTCCACAAAGGTAACATCATGAAGACCAAACAATAACAAACGTAAGCCAATGAATCTGGAATAAAAATAGACCACCGTTTTATTGCGAATATTGTTTAAGAAGACCTGGAATGAATTGATTTGTCCCGATATTTTAAAGCACTGATCAACTGGTAGAAAAGTGTTGTTGACATAACGTCCAAGACATGCTATTAGCATGCGAGCAAGGAGCAATACGTAATAAGCATTATGCCGTAGTTTCAATGACTGGGAACTGATTCAAAATCGCGGCCGTCTCGCGACCAATCCCATTCCGCCGGCACAATCGTGGCGATATGCTGGTATAACAATTTAGTTTTAGTGTTGCGACTGTGTTTGCAAGACCGATTCCTAATATCATGCGACACCATGAACCCTGATGAACTTAAAAATTAATCGTTTGTGTAAGTCTTATAAGTCTAAAAATTAATGTATGTATGTGGGTATGTATGTGCGTGTATGTGTGTGTGTGTGTGTGTGTGTGTGTGTGTGTGTGTGTGTGTGTGTGTGTGTGTGTGTGTGTGTGTGTGTGTGTGTGTGTGTGTGTGTGTGTGTGTGTGTGTGTGTGTCTGTATGTGTGTGTGTGTGTGTGCGCGCGTGCGTGCGTGCGCGCGCGCGAGCACTTGGTCACACGTGTGTACGTAGACTTACCACTCTGTCTAGCGCAAGGCACATCTGAGAGACGGTTTGACATTTCTGTCTGTGGGTCGAACACGTGATTTCCATCTGTATAACCCCAGACAAAGTCGTCTTTCACAAATGTGCCGTCTTTGGTGCAGTTGACAAACCTCTTGCAATTATACGGATGTGAAATGAGATTGTAATCCTTCGTATATTGTCCGTGGCAGATGTTGGCCTCATCTGCAACCAATTGGCATTTAGCATAAACGTCGGAACTCAGTGAATATTGGCGG
>CBDHHR010000461.1:7500-12500 GCA_965263245.1 Metamycoplasmataceae bacterium
GACTCTTGGGGGGACTTTTCGGAGGACTCTTGGGGGGACTCTTTGGGCGACTCTTGGGGGGACTCTTGGGGGGACTCTTGGGGGGACTCTTGGGGGGACTCTTGGGGGGACTCTTAGGGGGACTCTTCCTCTTGTCGACAGAGGTGGAAGAGTCAGTTGACGTGTCCTCACGGGAACGGGGCTTGGCGGGAGACGATGTAACGTCATCGTCATTTTCTTCTTCATCGTCATCCTGATCATCATCGGTGGAGCTACGCACTGCGTTACCACTGCTGACGTTAGAGTCAGTCGCTTCGGCGTCTGACACTAAATCATCTGACTCGTTGTTATCGTCGCCTACATCGCTATCTGGCACGTCAGATAAGCTGATTGCGTTGCCAACGCTACTATCGTTTTCCTTTTCATCTTCCTTTTCATCGGTTTCTTTCGCGGCATCTTTGGCGTCTTTTGCCTTTTGACTTCGGGCACTGGAGGCAAATGCTGACGACGACGTCAACGACGACGCTGACATCGCTCCGACGGTATCATCCGACTTCGTGCGGCTGCCTTTGAAGCAGCAGAGAGGAGGGAACTCCAGCAATTCGGCCGCCTCCTTCTCAATCGTCGACTCGATGATGCTGTGTCGACCGCCATGCCGACGTCTCGACCGCACGGTACGCTTGCCCGTGCTGCCCTGGACGGCCGCATGCCATGAACCGGTAGGTCCATTCTCAGCCGTGGTCCTCGCGCCAGCTGCTGCTCTTGCGACGTGACGCTCCACGTTGTCTGCTCACAAATGCTCCTGCGGAAAGCGCATCATGAAACGTGGAAGACATTGCACATGCGTGTTACAAACACCGCTCGCGGCAGATTATATACATTAATATACATTAATCAAACGTTCAATACATGAACCATTATGACACTCTTCCGAGGGTACATATATAACATGAACGTGATAAGATGCACATAAAATGAGTTGCGTTGCGCCTGCCAGTTTATTGCTAACAATATGTAGAAACAAATTCCATTTTCAATCTTGTCTGTTATCCTGTCCGCAACTATCCTGAGACTTTCAGTTATGTCTATACTTAATGTATGCGCAAAGATTAGATAGCACGAATATATTTATTTTATTTTAGGCCTACAGGCGGTTTCCGCTGTTGTAATCAAACGATACGATATCTTTTAAATGCAATGTTGTTTAATATGTCAATGGTAATATCTGATTCCCGTGTTGGAGAATACCCGAATTACATTTCGTTCATCTTTGTATCATACTGAGCAACATGAATTAAATTATTTATATTTTGACGGCCATCTTGGATTTTACACATTCAAGGACTTCCTAAATAAAACCCTACACACACTTAGAATCCCACAGCGTACATGTTAGAGCCGGACACTAAGAGAATCTACATATCCAACTGCAGCGACAGATATTTACGACGTTGAACATGTTTCATGGTAATTGCGAAAGGAACAACAGGCAGAAATGAAAAATAGACGTAAGTGCCTAAACGTTGATACGAAAAGCGCGCTACACCATGATAGGACACGGTGGGCATCGAAATAGTGAACACCATAGATGCTAATTTGAACCAAATGATATATTTGGTTACACTCAAGTTATTTGAGATAACTACAGAGACATAATTCTATTCAAACGCACTCATTGAGGCAAGATATTACGGAGTCGTCGACGAATTCTCGTACCTATCTAGTCATTCACATCAGAGTCACCATCTCTATCGCGATCGTCCCGTCCTCTCGTCACTGATAAACTGCGGAGCTACAGACGTTTGCAAGAGCGACGATCTCTGCAGAGACCCCTGGCACTATCACCTACACACGTGACGTCATTTCACTGGTATTACGTCATAGGACCAGCAGGCATTGCGCGGCGCCAGTAAACTTATTAGCTTTCCTCATTATAACTCGAAACTCAGAACTCAGTTTGCATATTATCAATCCGTTCTACCACGAGACGGTAGTGCCGAGTCATGCAGCTTTAAGATTTCTACTAAATGATTGAAATGGCCGAATGTGAATTGAATACGTCAGCGAGTTAGTTTATATACTGAAATAGCTGGTATTGTCTATTGCGTCAGGTTTCCCAAATAGTTATGTTTTGTTGAAAAATGTGTGCATAAACGTCATCGTATACAAAGTAGACATGAAACACTGATGACTGAATACTATTGTTTATTTTGAACATTGAGAGTAAACACGTATAGAAAATCTTCTATGATGTACTATACTATATAGTACGTACTATGCACTGAATTGCTATTGTTATTGCTCAGTGCACGCCTGCGCTAATGACGTACCGTCCTTGCTTCTTGACCAAACTTAGGAGTAGGCATGTTTGAAGAGTTTATACAATTGCATAATTATCGGCTCTGATATTGGCATAAGATGTATGACTCCTAAACATGTGGCTACGAAATAAACCGTACGGTGGCTAAAGCAACCAATACGTATTACAACAATGATCACATAAGGTAATACACACGTGAACGACAATGTTGCCTTGAAACCGTTGAGTTGGTGGTGACGCCTATTAAACATCGTTGGTTGATTAGCTAGAACGAAGAACAAACCACGTCAGAAGTCTATGTCTAGGGTAACTTCCTCATCAGGCCAGCAACAATTGGTGTGGAATGTGGTCACGTCATTAAGCAACAACTACTGGCAACATCACATCTCGAATATTTATATAAGTTAAATTCAGTCATACAAATGTAAAAAGTGTGCAATTGTTCTTTCGTCCTTACCATATGCCAAGAGCAATACAGTGTATTTACATTCGTCTGCATTAACAGTTAATTAAGCGATGACGACCTTCCAAACAGTAAACGTTGTTTACTAAAGGGTTACACTGTAGACACAACGCACGCCGTGTTATGTCCGTGGTTTACAAACGCATACACGTACTTGCGCACAACGAACTACACACTAACACATGCAACAGTTAACACATTATCGTACACCCGCTTATCGAATTGAATATTCAGGCAGAAATCACCAGTATCTATCAATCAAAGGTGTTTACAATGCTCATAGCTATACGCTATCGACAACTTTACCAGTAAACAAATGTCACCGAACTTTGAACTTTACTACAAGTAAACCAACGTCACCGACCTTTGAACTTTACAAGTATACCAACGTCACCGACCTTTGAACTTTACAAGTATTCCAACGTCACCGACCTTTGAACTTTACAAATAACCCATCGACACCGACCTTTGAACACAATGGGTTGTGACTAGTGACGCGTTTGTTGCTATTTTTATGTTTATGTGTACGAATCGATCATTGATTGCCGCATTATAACAGACAGAACTCTGACTGTGAAACGGCCATACGACAGGCATATCTGATATTAACGTCAATAACAATGGAACTGTACAATGCAACACCTCGTCAACGACACCAAGTGAAACTACTGTTTGTTGTTGTTATGTAAAGTTGTGGATTTCGCGCGATATGCTCCAAATTTATTTTGTCACGTCACAACAGTAGATTGCACATGAAACGATATCGGTTATTCTACTGTTGAAAACATAATTCTGATCCTACTAGTTACGTAAATTACTGCCCTGCAAATTACATTAATTAATGTGCACACATCTATGTTGGCAGTTCTATGTTCTCTTTAGCAGATTATATACGAGCACTGTGTTGTTTGACGTCAATATAAACTACACGTACTCGTTGACGGCTCAGTGTAAGCAGCAGGCGGCCACACAAGCCATACAAGCTGGAGCATTTAACCGACGGTAGAAAAAAGCAACGTTGCACAATGTAGCGAAGCGTAATTAATAAAACTTGTTGCACCAATCTGCCTTAAAACCGGTAACTACCATTCGTTGTCAACATGCATATGATTTTGATTAAACCTCGTTGTCAAGAAACTATGACGCAAACATTGACTAACCAGTCCGACAAGCTAAACGCAGGTGCCTAACGAAGACGTACAAAACGACGATTCTAGTACACGGAGGTGTACGTGAGCGCGAGGCCAAGAAGTACGACAGCTCCCAGCTTGGCAGCAGCGACAGGCCCGGCTCCGCTCGGCGCGCTGCATTCCTGGTCTCCATTCCACCACTTTGTTTTCAGCCGCTCGATCTCTCCGCTCTCGACCAGCGCCGATATCGCAGAGTTGAGCCTGATCTTCAGCGGCGAGCCCTTCGCGATGACGAGTCCGTAGTGCAGCTCGCTGATCCGCCCGAACGTCTTGAGGTTGCAGGGCGCGCGGTTCACCCAGTACTCCGCCGTGCTGCTCTCCATGATGAAGGCGTACTTGCCGTCGGAATCCCGCACTCTCTGGACGCCTTCCGCCACCGTCGACGCCTTAACGGTCTGGTCACGCTGCGGACCAATGAACACACGCCACGTTAGCGGCGGACGCCGACGAGGACGCTGCTTAAGAACTGCACGGTGGCCATTTTAAAAATATGAAATTTGAAAATTTCGTTGCAGATTATGTTTTGTTGAAAGTTGTTATGGGATACATGTACAAACGGTGATTCTTGTATTACTGTCTGTAATATCAACACGATCACATGTCTCTAAAAAACAAAAATGCCGAGTAGAGAAAAATGATATCTCCGAATGTGATTGAGGACTTAATACAATTGTTCAGTGCAATCCCTTAATGCGCCACCACGTAAATTAACGCATCACATGGCAATACACGTGCAAATAGGTTTTGCTGCGTATGTTATGTTTTGCGTAGAGGATGATTTCCAGAAGTTACATCCAACATCAATCATTGATGTCACCGTCAACACCTCAAAATTACTTCGTCAACTTGTCCCAGCTTACTTCGTCTATCTTCAATATTTAACGTCACCTCTCTGCCGGAACATGCTTCGTCAAGCCACCGCAGTACACGTCATATAACGGTCATAGACTACTTCTTCTACCCGCCACAGAGTACGTCGTCTACCGCCACAGATCTTCGTCTACCCAGTACTTTCGTCTACCCGCCACAACCTTCTTCGTCCACCGCA
>CBDHHR010000462.1:0-2500 GCA_965263245.1 Metamycoplasmataceae bacterium
ATATACAAGTACACACATGCACAAATACACACACGTACGTACGTACGTACGTGAACACAAACTTACACATACTTACGCGCACACATACACACGTGCACAAACACAAACGCATACGAACACGCACACAAGCACACACGCAAGCAAACACACAGTCACATGCACACATGCATACAGTCATAACACATACAAACGCACACGTGTAAACACAAATACACAAACACATACGTGCACGTACATCCATACAAACGTACACATACGCAAGCACGCGTGAACGTGCACACACACACATACACACACACTCACATACTATAAACACACGCACACACGCACACACATACACACACCACAAACCACAAACCACAAACCACAAACCACACACAACACACAACACACAACACACAACACACAACACACAACACACAACACACAACACACAACACACAACACACAACACACAACACACAACACACAACACACAACACACACCACACACACACACACACAACACACAACACACCACACGCACACGCACACGCACACGCACACGCACACGCACACGCACACGCACACGCACACGCACACGCACACGCACACGCACACGCACACGCACACGCACTCATACACACACAGGGAAATTCGAATAGTTACGAAATGTGATTATGTCGTGTCATACATCATGAGTGTTTTTGGTAGGTCGAATGCGTAACAAGCTTGGGATCAAAGTGAACAACGAGAGAAAACACGTGCACGCCGCTATGAATCCAAACCGCGTGATCACAGTCAGACCAGTCGAAATGGAGTGAACGTTGTGTTCACTCGAGACTTGACCATCAACAGTGTTCTATCCGTCTTACTAATGGCGGCGTCGATTTGCCCATGCCGATGGGTAGTAGCGTCACAGTACTTATCGTGACAAATAGCAAACCAGCTCACAATATGTTAACACATCTAGCAGTGTGTACAGGTATACCGTGTACGTACACTATGTATGAGTAAATGTTCAGAAATGTCGGCTAAGACGTTTCGCTCGCTGAGTGAAGTTAAATCAAAATTGCAAAAAAGTGAGTCACGGAATTAATACGGAGCTTAATTGCGTTCGTTGACAGCTACAGATACCTATTGTTGTGCACTTTTGTGATAATAGAACACAACTTAAATACATCAATTGTAGTTACAAAACTACGTATGTGTGATTCATAGGATGTTGCCCGTTTTTTATTTGCTTAAGACAAGTGCACACATTTATCTAATGTAAAGTCACATATGTCGTTCAGCAATTAGTTTACATCAACGGCGAAAAAGAAAATAATAGCGAAGCGAATGAGATTGTTTTCAATTAGTACGTGCCATCTAAGATGGTGTATCGTCCATTTCGTAGAAATAGACTAAAACGCCGTGAGAAAACAAAATAAACATATAGGTAAAAAAAAAATTCCCTACGTTAATTTTCCTTGTGACAGCGTAAAATCAGCTGTTTTGTGTACACTTTGTATTGTATGCAGTACACGTGTACACAGGTACACCCACTGTACCCGCGCGGTAGAGTACGGTCAAAGTATCTGCGCATGTGCTGTAATATATTAAAATAAAAAGCTGATCTAAAATATATTTCACGACTATCTCGAGATGTTGTTTCAGATTGAAAGTGAACGTATTTTTATAAAAAGGATTAGTTTGTACACAACGGTCTGCCAGAATTTGTTCTATATTCACCATAGCACACACTTGCATGCAGGAAGATACATGTGACAAATACATACACACATATAGAGGCACACCGACTGGCTTAGAGACACACATACATACGTGTATATATATATATATATATATATATATATATATATATATATATATATATATATTATAATGTGTGTGTGTGTGTGTGTGTTTGTTTGTTTGTTTCGCAGGTGTCACATAAAGGACATAGAGAGATTCAGTAAACAGCTGTCTCAGCTGATATTATATATATATATATATATATATATATATATATATATATATATATATATATAGATATATATATATCTATATATATATATATATATATATATATATATATATATATATATATAATCATGGTATATAAATGATATACTCCTCTCCTGATGTTGACATTGTTGCCTTCTTTGTGTAGGTGGCCTGCCATCATGCTGTTGGCGTAATTGTCCTTCATGAGTTCGATGTTCACATCTTCTATCCTCTGTTCTTGAAATGAGGCCAGTACTGTTTGTGTTTGGACTGAATCTTAGGTTTTCTTGTATTTGAAGAATGCTATGCAGATTGGGATATTATATTCTTTGCACTTCTGAATCAGTTGGTTTAAGGCGTATATGTGGTCTGAATCCAGCTTGCTCTTTCGTTTCGTTAGTACTTTCGGGAGTACTTAATAAATGTTTGATGTAGATATATCGGTCCATAATTATTGAAAACTTTCTTATTTCCCTTCTTGACGGTGTTCATCATGTTAACGTTCTTCCACGCCGATGGGTATTCTTCTTTC
>CBDHHR010000462.1:5000-6524 GCA_965263245.1 Metamycoplasmataceae bacterium
AGCTCAGTCTAGTACAACTCTGCTGAGGGGCGTAGCTCAGTTGTAGCTCAGTCTAGTACAACTGTGCTGAGTTGTAGCTCAGTCTAGTACAACTGTGCACAGTTGTAGCTCAGTCTAGCTACAACTCGTGCTGAGGGGCACTAGACTGAGCTACACCACTCGGCACAGTTGTACTAGACTGAGCTACGCCACTCAGCACAGTTGTACTAGACTGAGCTACACCACTCGTCACAGTTGTACTAGACTGAGCTACGCCACTCGGCACAGTTGTACTAGACTGAGCTACACCACTCGGCACAGTTGTACTAGACTGAGCTACACCACTCGGCACAGTTGTACTAGACTGAGCTACACCACTCGGCACAATTGTACTAGACTGAGCTACACCACTCGGCACAGTTGTACTAGACTGAGCTACACCACTCGGCACAGTTGCACTAGACTGAGCTACGCCCCTCAGCACAGTTGCACTAGACTGAGCTACGCCCCTCAGCACAGTTGTACTAGACTGAGCTACGCCCCTCAGCACAGTTGTACTAGACTGAGCTACGCCCCTCAGCACAGTTGCAGTAGACTGAGCTACGCCCCTCAGCACAGTTGCACTAGACTGAGCTACGCCCCTCAGCACAGTTGTACTAGACTAAGCTACACCACTCGGCACAATTGCACTAGACTGAGCTACGCCACTCGGCACAGTTGTACTAGACTGAGCTACGCCACTCGGCACAGTTGCACTAGACTTAGCTACGCCACTCGGCACAGTTGCACTAGACTGATCTACGCCACTCGGCACAGTTGCACTAGACTGAGCTACACCACTCGGCACAGTTGTACTAGACTGAGCTACGCCACTCGGCACAGTTGTACTAGACTGAGCTACGCCACTCGGCACAGTTGTACTAGACTGAGCTACGCCACTCAGCACAGTTGTACTAGACTGAGCTACGCCACTCGGCACAGTTGCACTAGACTGAGCTACACCTCTCGGCACAGTTATACTAGACTGAGCTACGCCACTCGGCACAGTTGCACTAGACTGAGCTACACCACTCGGCACAGTTGTACTAGACTGAGCTACACCACTCGGCACAGTTGTACTAGACTGAGCTACGCCACTCGGCACAGTTGTACTAGACTGAGCTACGCCACTCGGCACAGTTGCACTAGACTGAGCTACACCACTCGGCACAGTAGTACAACTGTGCCGAGTGTAGCTCAGTCTGAGCTACACCACTGTGCCGAGTTGTAGCTCAGTCTAGTGCAACTGTGCCGAGTGGCGTAGCTCAGTCTAGTACAACTGTGCTGAGTGGCGTAGCTCAGTCTAGTACGCCACTCGGCACGAGTGGTGTAGCTCAGTCTAGTACAACTGTGCCGAGTTGTAGCTCAGTCTAGTACAACTGTGCCGAGAGGCGTAGCTCAGTCTAGTGCAACTGTGCCGAGTGGCGTAGCTCAGTCTAGTGCAACTGTGCCGAGTGGCGTAGCTCAGTCTAGTGCAACTGTGCCGAGTGGCGTAGCTCAGTCTAG
>CBDHHR010000463.1:0-15000 GCA_965263245.1 Metamycoplasmataceae bacterium
GTGCGCGTGTCCGCGTGTGCGCGTGTGCGCGTGTGCGCGTGTGCGCGTGTGCGCGTGTGCGCGTGTGCGCGTGTGCGCGTGTGCGCGTGTGTGCGTGTGTGCGTGTGTGCGTGTGTGCGTGTGTGCGTGTGTGCGTGTGTGCGTGTGTGCGTGTGTGCGTGTGTGCGTGTGTGCGTGTGTGCGTGTGTGCGTGTGTGCGTGTGTGCGGGTGTGCGTGTGTGCGGGTGTGCGTGTGTGCGTGTGGGTGTGTGGGCGTGTGGGCGTGTGTGCGTGTGTGCGTGTGTGCGAGTGCATGTGTGCGAGCGTGCATGTATGTATATATGTATCTATTATGTATATATGTATGTTCGTACGTGCGTGCGTGCGTGTTTATATATATATATATATATATATATATATATATATATATATACATATATATATATATATATATATATATATATATATATATATATATATATGTGTGTGTGTGTGTATGTGTGTGTGTGTGTGTGTGTGTGTGTGTGTGTGTGTGTGTGTGTGTGTGTGTGTGTGTGTGTGTGTGAGAGTGTGTGTGTGTATATATGTGTGTGTGTGTTTTATACCCGTCTGCGTGCATGCGTGTGTTCGTACGTGCGTGTTGGCCAGATAAAGTTACATCAGTACTAAACTAACTGAAAATAAGTGCAGCATGACGAATATATCAAAAACGGATGTAATGAATCGTCATCAAACAACAATTGTCCCTTACCGCATTTGCAGGAATTCCGACCCAGAAGACTGTAGGTACGGGAGGGAAACCACCGGTGAATTCAGAAACGAAAACGAAATAACATTTGACCACGACATGGCGTCTGTAACAAACCCCATACGGTTGAAGCTCGACAGGTGGTCGGTAAGTACCATACTTGTATGTACGCACACCCAACAAATGACCCATCCAACTACCCATGCCAAGCCACACACATACACGTCATCCACCCATCCTCCACCCACCCACCCAACCAACCGACCCATCCACCCGTACTCACCCTATCGCTCTCCACCCCACCCCTATTCTATGCTCCTATACATTCAGATGTGTGAATGAGTACCAGCCTATTGGCAGTTGGTTGTGGCTCTTATTGATGTGGCTAGTGTGTCGGACTCTCAATCAATCGTGCATTTATTTGTAAAATATTTGCAGATTATTTCACTCTGAGTCGCCATATTCCTTCAGATGTGTGAATGACTACCTGGCTATTCGCAGTGGTGGATATTTCTTTATGAATACTCTTCCCTCGTGAATGGCTGCGTGGCTAATTGCTGCGCAGACAACTCGAGATGGCGGTCGATTGAACAGGTTCATATAAACCAAACGTGTTGAGATGCCCCTACAACTAGATACTGCGCTATACAAGAACTTACCTTTTACTTATCACACGTTCCTTTTTTACCCTTTCGTGCTATTTCTCTAACTCCACCCTCCACGTACCCCGTGTCTTCTTGCGCACAGGGCTCCATCCGTTTCAAGGTGAGGGTGACGGACGACGACGGGGGGAGAGGTGACGACGACCTCGTTGACAGGATCAACGAGGTGTGGAGTTACCCTGCGGCCCGCAGTGCCAGCCAGGCCACGTGGCACCCACGTCACATACGCGGCACCAGAGCCCACTCGGCAAAGACAAGGTAAGCCTTTGTTTCATTAACAAAACAAAGAGTAACGATTGTGTTGTCATGTGACGTTGTTGGTGTTCATCGCATGACAGCATTTAGACGACTGGCAGATTACAACACGTGTCCCCATTGACACCTGGACGCCTCGCTCAGATTGAAATTGTTTCAATTGATCCGGTGTTCCACAACCACAGCTGTAAGTGTGTTCCACAACCACAGCTGTAAGTGGGGCACTCGATCGTGTTCTCATGCTCTTAGTGTCAAACTCCCAGTGATCTACTCGACTTACGCTCTTTGAGTTGGGTTTCCCCATTGTTACTTTGCATAATTTTCGTGTAACGTACGCCAGTTAAAGCGTAATTTCCGTGCAACGTACGCGAATTGAAGCATAATTTCTGTGTAACGTACGCGAGTTGAAGCGTAATTTCCGTGTAACGTACGCGAGTTGACGCGTAATTTCCGTGTAACGTACGCGAATTGAAGCATAATTTCCGTGTAACGTACGCGAGTTGATGCGTAATTTCCGTGTAACGTACGCGAGTTGAAGCGTAATTTCCGTGTAACGTACGCTAGTTGATGCGTAATTTCCGTGTAACGTACGCGAATTAAAGCATAATTTCCGTGTAACGTACGCGAGTTGAAGCGTAATTTCCGTGTAATGTACGCGAATTGAAGCATAATTTTTGTGTAACGTACGCGAGTTTAAGAGTAATTTCCGTGTAACGTACGCGAGTTGACGCGTAATTTCCGTGTAACGTACGCGAGTTGACGCGTAATTTCCGTGTAACGTACGCGAGTTGACGCGTAATTTCCGTGTAACGTAAGCGAGTTGAAGCATAATTTCCGTGTAACGTACGCGAGCTGAAGCGTAATTTACGTGTAACGTACGCGTGTTGAATCGTAAATTCCGTGTAACGTAAGCGAGTTGAAGCATAATTTCCGTGTAACGTACGCGTGTTTAAGCATAATTTCTGTGTAACGTACGCGAGTTGAAGCATAATTTCCGTGTAACGTACGCGAGCTGAAGCGTAATTTACGTGTAACGTACGCGTGTTGAATCGTAAATTCCGTGTGACGTACGCGAATTGAAGCATAATTTCCGTGTAACGTACGCCAGTTGAAACGTAATTTACGTGTAACGTACGTGAGTTGACACGTAATTTACGTTTAACGTACGTGAGTTGAAGCGTAATTTCCGTGTAACATACGTGAGTTGAAGCGTAATTTCCGTGTAACGTATGTGAGTATAAACGTAATTTATGTGTAACGTACGTGAGCTGAAGCGTAATTTCCATGTAACGCGCGTGAGTTGAATCGTAATTTCCGAGTAACATACCTGAGTTTAAGCGTAATTTCCGTGTAACGTAATTGATTTGAAGCGTAATTTTCGTGTAATGTACGTGAGTTGCATGGTAATTTCCGTGTAACGTACGTGAGTATAAGCGTAATTTATGTGTAACGTACGTGAACTGAAGCGTAAACACGCGTGAGGTAGAGCATGACATGTAGTCGAATTGTGCAATCATGCCTAAATTGAGGTTAGAATTCGCCTTCTTGGTACTTACAGTTTGGTGCTAAATGTGCGCGTGTACTGCGAGGTGAACTACTACACCGGTCGCTGTGACAAGTTCTGCAAAGCCACGGACGGCCCGAAGCACTACACATGTGACCCAGACCACGGAGACAAAGTCTGTCGGGCGGGTAAAGGCATTTTATAAAATAAGAACACAACTTATTCAAGCGCTGCCACGTAGTCACTCAATACTGGAAAAGATTCCGGTTTCCAACCGTCTTGTAGCATAGCGGTTCTTAAGTCGTGGATCGCGACACAAAATTGCGTCATTTTAAGTTAGTCATCAAGAGTCTCCCAGTGACTCCGTATTTGTATTTTTTGCCCACGATACCTGCTGTACGCATCATGAACAATTCACGCTATTAGGACGATGCATGCATTTTAAACGAATAGAACGTTGAGGGCGGATGTTACCGAGATCGTTGCTGTTGGCCCAGTGACACGTACCACAGTATGTCACGTTGAATTAATAGCAAACTTAGAGACAATCTTCCTCTTCTTCTCTCCCTTACTCCATTGCTGGGTGGGGCCATATCATCTGCTCTGCTTCCTTTGTTAACTCCTTCCATCCACCCCTCTCTTCTGCAAACACCACCCGGTCGTGGGTGGTCATGTCAGCCCGTCCAACGTCTCGCTTCAAGCTGTCACCCCTATCAGTTTCGGTCTTTTCCGTCTTCGTCAAACGGCCTCTTCCGTTACCACCCCTCAGCGTGGGTCTTTTCCTTCTTCGTCAACCGGCCTTTTTCTGTTACCCCCTCTCAGCCTCGGTCTTTTCCTTCCTCGTCTACCAGCCTCTTCTGATACCCCCTCTCAGCCTCGGTCTTTTCCTTCCTCGTCTACCAGCCTCTTCTGATACCCCCTCTCAGCCTCGGTCTTTTCCTTCCTCGTCTACCAGCCTCTTCTGATACCCCCTCTCAGCGTCGGTCTTTTCCTTCCTCGTCTACCAGCCTCTTCTGATACCCCCTCTCAGCCTCGGTCTTTTCCTTCCTCGTCAACCGGCGTCTTCTGTTACCCCTTCTCAGCCTCGGTCTTTTCCTTCCTCGTCAACCGGCGTCTTCTGTTACCCCTTCTCAGCCTCTGTCTTTTCCTTCCTCGTCAACCGGCTTCTTCTGTTACCCCTTCTCAGCCTCGGTCTTTTCCTTCCTCGTCAACCGGCTTCTTCTGTTACCCCTTCTCAGCCTCGGTCTTTTCCTTCCTCGTCTACCAGCCTCTTCTGTCACCCCGTCTCAGCCTCTGTCTTTTCCTTCCTCGTCTACCAGCCTCTTCTGTCACCCCGTCTCAGTCTCTGTCTTTTCCTTCCTCGTCAACCGGCTTCTTCTGTTACCCCTTCTCAGCCTCTGTCTTTTCCTTCCTCGTCAACCGGCTTCTTCTGTTACCCCTTCTCAGCCTCGGTCTTTTCCTTCCTCGTCAACTGGCTTCTTCTGTTACCCCTTCTCAGCCTCTGTCTTTTCCTTCCTCGTCTACCAGCCTCTTCTGTCACCCCGTCTCAGCCTCTGTCTTTTCCTTCCTCGTCTACCAGCCTCTTCTGTCACCCCGTCTCAGTCTCTGTCTTTTCCTTCCTCGTCAACCGGCCTCTTCTGTCACCCCCTCTCAGCCTCGGTCTTTTCCTTCCTCGTCAACCGGCCTCTTCCGTTACCCCCTCTCGGCCTCGGTCTTTTCCTTCCTCTTCAGCCGGCCTCTGCTGTTACCCCGTCTCAGCCTCGGTCTTTTACTTCCTCGTCAACCGGCCTCTTCTGTCACCCCCTCTCAGCCTCGGTCTTTTCCTTCCTCGTCAACCGGCCTCTTCTGTTACCCCCTCTCAGCCTCGGTCTTTTCCTTCCTCGTCAACCGGCCTCTTCTGTCACCCCCTCTCAGCCTCGGTCTTTTCCTTCCTCGTCAACCGGCCTCTTCTGTTACCCCCTCTCAGCCTCGGTCTTTTCCTTCCTCGTCAACCGGCCTCATCTGTCACCCCCTCTCAGCCTCGGTCTTTTACTTCCTCGTCAACCGGCCTCTTCTGTCACCCCCTCTCAGCCTCGGTCTTTTCCTTCCTCGTCAACCGGCCTCTTCCGTCACCCCCTCTCGGCCTCGGTCTTTTCCTACCTACCTTCTACCCTCTCTCACATAATACCTTCTACCCTCTCCCACATAATACCTTCTACCCTCTCTTACATAATACCTTCTACCCTCTCCCACATAATACCTTCTACCCTCTCTCACATAATACCTTCTACCCTCTCCCACATAATACCTTCTACCCTCTCTCACATAATACCTTCTACCATCTCCCACATAATACCTTCTACCCTCTCTCACATAATACCGTCTACCTTCTCTCACATAATACCTTCTACCCTCTCTCACATAATACCTTCTACCATCTCCCACATAATACCTTCTACCCTCTCTCACATAATACCTTCTACCCTCTCTCACATAATACCTTCTACCCTCTCTCACATAATACCTTCTACCCTCTCTCACATAATACCTTCTACCCTCTCTCACATAATACCTTCTACCCTCTCTCACATAATACCTTCTACCCTCTCTCACATAATACCTTCTACCATCTCCCACATAATACCTTCTACCCTCTCTCACATAATACCTTCTACCATCTCCCACATTATACCTTCTACCCTCTCTCACATAATACCGTCTACCTTCTCTCACGTAATACCTTCTACCCTCTCTCACATAATACCTTCTACCATCTCCCACATAATACCTTCTACCCTCTCTCACATAATACCTTCTACCCTCTCTCACATAATACCTTCTACCCTCTCCCACATAATACCTTCTACCCTCTCTCACATAATACCTTCTACCCTCTCTCACATAATACCTTCTACCCTCTCTCACATAATACCTTCTACCATATCTCACATAATACATTCTACCCCCTCTCACATAAAACCTTCTACCCTCTCCCACATAATACCTTCTACCCTCTCCCACATAATACCTTCTACCATCTCCCACATAATACCTTCTACCCTCTCTCACATAATACCTTCTGCCCTCTCTCACATAATACCTTCTACCCTCTCTCACATAATACCTTCTACCCTCTCTCACATAACACCTTCTACCCTCTCTCACAAAATACCTTCTACCCTCTCTCACACAATACCTTCTACCCTCTCCCACATAATACATTCTACCCTCTCTCACATAATACCTTCTACCCTCTCTCACATAATACCTTCTACCCTCTCTCACATAATACCTTCTACCCTCTCTCACATAATACCTTCTACCCTCTCTCACATAATACCTTCTACCCTCTCCCACATAATACCTTCTACCCTCTCCCACATAATACCTTCTACCCTCTCTCACATAATACCTTCTACTCTCTCTCACATAATACCTTCTACCCTCTCCCACATAATACCTTCTACCCTCTCCCATATAATACCTTCGACCCTCTCTCACATAATACCTTCTACCCACTCTCACATAATACCTTCTACCCTCTCCCACTTAATACCTTCTACCCTCTCTCACATAATACCTTCTACCCTCTCCCACGCTGTCGCTCCTTCTTGTAGCCTCCTCTCTGTGTCTTACTGCTCCCCATCCTCACACACTGTCCTCACACACTGTCCTCACACACTGTACCATCCAAATATACAAAACCGTTCACATGTTTAAAGGTCTTTCCATCAACAACTACATGCAAGTCAACCTCCTGGTCACCTATCCACATGAGTTCAGTCTTCTTCAGGTGAATTATGAGTCATGTTTTCTGAAGATGATAATCCATTTTTGCAATCCTTTCTGTAATTCATCTTTGTCATCAGCCACCAGTCTCATCACCATTATTACATCAATCAGGTCGCGGTCCCTTTCAAATAATTTGTTTTCTTCACATCTGTGTTGCGCCATACTGTTTTGCAGGGGAAACAAATGGATGAGCGTGCTTGATGACGTAAACTATGTAATTACACTCATGTTTACTAGATTCTCTCGCACAGGTCGTGGAAATAAATATATAGCAATATATATGTCTACTGACTTGTTCCTCCCAGCCCATTAGATATATGATAGTGTTTGTCTTAAAGGATGGGAAGACACCAATTGTGACATCCGCTCAGATGACTGCATTAACAACACGTGCACTAACGGCGCTACTTGCGTGGACGGGCACCGACGGTACACGTGCATGTGTCCCAAGGGATTCACAGGTAGCGTACTAGTTATTATAGTCTCGAGGTATATGTAAAATGTCTGAACCTCGTCAACAAGCTACCAATGTGGTGTGTGGTGTGTGGTGTGCGGTGTGCGATGTGCGGTGTGCGGTGTGCGGTGTGCGGTGTGCGGTGTGCGGTGTGCGGTGTGCGGTGTGCGGTGTGCGGTGTGCGGTGTGCGGTGTGCGGTGTGCGGTGTGCGGTGTGCGGTGTGCGGTGTGCGGTGTGCGGTGTGCGGTGTGCGGTGTGCGGTGTGCGGTGTGCGGTGTGCGGTGTGCGGTGTGTATGTGTATGTGTATGTGTATGTGCATGTGCATGTGCATGTGCATGTGCATGTGCATGTGTATGTGTATGTGTATGTGTATGTGTATGTGTATGTGTATGTGTATGTGTATGTGTATGTGTATGTGTATATGTATGTCTATGTGTTTGTATGTATGTATGTATGTATGTATGTATGTATGTATGTATGTATGTATGTATGTATGTATGTATGTATGTATGTATGTATGTATGTATGTTGTGAGTGTGTGTGTGTGTGTCACTGTGTGTGTATGTGTATGTGTATGTGTATGTGTATGTGTATGTGTGTGTATGTGTGTGTATGTATATGTATATGTGTATGTGTATGTGTATGTGTATGTGTATGTGTATGTGTATGTGTATGTGTATGTGTATGTGTATGTGTATGTGTATGTGTATGTGTATGTGTATGTGTATGTGTATGTGTATGTGTATGTGTATGTGTATGTGTATGTGTATGTGTATGTGTATGTGTCTGTGTCTGTGTGTGTGTGTGTGTGTGTGTGTGTGTGTGTATGTGTATGTGTATGTGTATGTGTATGTGTATGTGTATGTGTATGTGTATGTGTATGTGTATGTGTATGTGTATGTGTATGTATGTATGTATGTATGTATGTTGTGTGTGTATGTGTGTGTGTGTGTGTGTGTGCGCGCGCATGAATACATAATAACACAACATAACCTCAAATATCTTCAATACAAAATGGCAAGTGTTCTATATATATATATATATATATATATATATATATATATATATATATATATATATATATATATATATGTATATATATATTTCTTTTTAAGTACTTCTTTCATACACGTTAAACTCTGTGACATTTTTGAATACAATATTATAGTCATGTTTATACGTGGACGTGGTTTTAGGTATGTGAAATTGTAATAAGTAGTAATCTTTTTATTAAACAACCCAGTCATCCAGAAAATGTGAATATCATATTCTTGATTTCTATCGTGCAGGTGTCCACTGCGAGATGGACATTGACGACTGTGCCACTTTACCCTGCAAAAACGGCGGCACGTGCATCGACCAAGTGGCCGGCTACAAGTGCGCTTGTACTGCGGGGTTCGTTGGCGCTGACTGCTCTCTCAGCGTCTGTCACGCCAGTGTGTCTCCCTGTCACAATGGCGGCACTTGTTACGTTCACAACGGAAGCCCAACGTGTCTTTGTCCACCAGCGTTCACAGGTGACCAGTGCACGCGAGACAAGTGCCTCGAGATTTCGTGCGAAAACCACGGTACCTGCGAGAAGGGATACTGTGTCTGTCGGGCCGGTTTCCTTGGCTACTTCTGCGACGTGAACGTCTGCGAAACGATGCAATGTTTGAACGGCGCCACGTGTCAAGATGGCGTCTGTCGCTGCGTGCAAGGGTACACGGGGCGAATATGCCAAACTCAGGTAGGTTATGATGGTTTGTGAAGAATATAGCACCCGCTGATTGTCATATGTGACGTTATTGTAAAGACAGAATCAACACATAGCCTCGTATATATTAACACCAGAAGGAGGTTTTTTGTGCTCTGAATATTTCGATCCCTCCTCAGACGGACGTTACATTTGTATCACATGACTTAAGTCACATGCCTTAGTCAGTTTTCATGAGAGCTAAATATGTTCGATATCACCACCAAAGAAATCGTATCATCGTCTCAACATTATAGTCATAGTAACGATCTTTTCATTCATGTGATGTTGTCAGTGTTGCTTCCAAATAGTAATTCATATTATTTCAAGTCAAAGCAACAGGTACATTACTCCTATACCATTGTTGTATATACGTTTATAAGTTTTATGTTTATATCGTATATACAGTCGAACGTAGCATTACGATCACCTCGATAACATAGTCATCTCATATCTAAGGCCATTTTTGATACTACAGTCCTAACTTATTTCAGCAAAATTAAATTATACAGAATATTCTCTTTAATACAGTCGCCGTGTCAATTAGGTAATTTTAAAGATATTTAAAAGTGACTTAAAAATCACTGTACATTTACTTATTTGAATAAATCTTTATAATTTGAATTGCGTAAAATACATAACACAAATTATAATTGATCATTGAAATAACAGTAAAAAAAAGTATTTAAAGAAAATTCAACAACAACAAAACAATTAAAATGTTTGATCTTATTCATCGCCGTCACCCGTGACCTTTACGTCATCACCACCCAGCCTCCACCACTTTCACTATCAAGTGTTGTATTTGTCTCCACCACTGTCACCATCAAGTGTTGTATTTGTCTCCACCACTGTCACCATCAACTATTGTATTTGTCTCCACCACTGTCACCATCAAGTATTGTATTTGTCTCCACCACTGTCACCATCAACTATTGTATTTGTCTCCACCACTGTCACCATCAAGTATTGTATTTGTCTCCACCACTGTCACCATCAACTATTGTATTTGTCTCCACCACTGTCACCATCAAGTATTGTATTTGTCTCCACCACTGTCACCATCAAGTGTTGTATTTGTCTCCACCACTGTCACCATCAACTATTGTATTTGTCTCCACCACTGTCACCATCAAGTATTGTATTTGTCTCCACCACTGTCACCATCAAGAGTTGTTTTTATCTCCACCACTGTCACCATCAAGTGTTACATTTGTGTCCACCACTGTCACCATCAAGTGTTACATTTGTGTCCACCACTGTCACATTTGTTGCCATCTCTGCCACTGTCACGTGCTTTGTGTCCGTTGTGACAGGTGAACGTGTGTGGGAGTGACCCGTGTCAACACAAGGGCACATGTCGCAGTCACAGCGACGGCGGCTACCACTGCCGCTGTCTGCCCGCCTTCGAAGGCGCACACTGTGAGTATACGAGGCCAACACAACCTCCGCCCGGGTGGAGTCACGTGACGCCACAGGGCACAGACGATGGTTCGCCCCGGTCCACTACAAAGGCTACCGTCGATGGTTTGCAGGGGTCTGCAACAAAGACCACTGCAGCGGCCTCGGTGGCGATGGTGAGGGACTCAGATGCACGCGAGACCTCAACGGTAAGACATCTAATTCATCTCTGCCGTATACATCTATACTGGCAGTTGGTAAAAAGAACAGTACAACTACACACGCGGTCATAGTCGGTGTTTAAAAACAGTGACATATAATACTGCTATTTGCTATATGCTATAACTGATTTATATTTTATCTGTGGTACTCGGCATGATCGATAATAGTTGCTGCCGATACATACTTTCAACGTATATCGCATGTGTCTAGGTTTATTAAACGGGTCTTCAGTTCACCCACCTAACCACAACAAGGACACCCTGCTCTCATGCATCTGCTATGCTCTCAACGCTCTCCGTCTGTCTCCCCACACCAGTATGTGCTGTTGTCGCCAAATGCATACACGCACATGAATACGCGCACACACGCACATGTACACGTACAGGTATACACATTCTCTCTCTCTCTCTCTCTCTCTCTCTCTCTCTCTTTGTCTCTTTCTTTGTCTCTCTCTCTCTCTCTCTCTCTCTCTCTCTCTCTCTCTCTCTCCCTCTCCCTCTCCCTCTCCCTCTCCCTCTCCCTCTCCCTCTCCCTCTCCCTCTCCCTCTCCCTCTCCCTCTCCCTCTCCCTCTCCCTCTCCCTCTCCCTCTCCCTCTCCCTCTCCCTCTCTCTCTCTCTCTCTCTCCCTCCCTCCCTCTCTCTCTCTCTCTCTCCCTCCCTCTCTCCCTCTCTCTCTCTCTCTCTCTCTCTCCCTCTCTCTCTCCCTCTCTCTCTCTCTCCCTCTCCCTCTCCCTCTCCCTCTCCCTCTCCCTCTCCCTCTCCCTCTCCCTCTCCCTCTCCCTCTCCCTCTCCCTCTCCCTCTCTCTCTCTCTCTCCCCCCACGTAGTATCAGTCTGTTTTGTTGTCTCTACCGTGTCTCTCTCCCCCTCAGCGTCAGTCTCTGCCGGTCTGGGCTATCTTCCTCATTGTGGCGCTCGTCGTCGTCACCGCCGCCGTCATCTTCGCCTTCTTCGTCATGAGACGTCGCCTCAAGAAGTGAGTTGACAACTGTCCCTGTACACTTGAGACCAGTGCTCTCTGTGCCTCACGGCTCACCACTGTCCGTGACACTCGAATACATACACTGAATTCTTTAATCTCCATCAAGTTGGTATTTAGCCGGAAAAGTGTCTTCTGGAATCATTTGTCGGACTGATCGTTACACTGCCCAATTTTAAAGGCGGTCAATGTCAGGTCAAGGTAAAACATTTCTAACAGTTGTTCAACATCTCGATAATTACGTAATATTTTACAAGCTTTCAAAGGCTGCTTTATAAACAGAATAGTTGTTTTCACGGGATGATTTGTTAATTTGCATAAATCCAAAATGGCCACTAAAGAATAAAAATACTTATATATCGTATTCTTTTTTCCTCAGAGAAATTTCCAAAGAGGTCCCTCACAAAATAGTTTGCACATGAACATGTAACATTGGGGGGGGGGGACAAATTGTAATGGTCACTCTCAGGTCAAGACAAAAATTCACATTGTCAGCAGGTAGAATTCGCATTAATACTGGCTACTCCGCCTGATTTACTGTCAGTGGCGGTTATTCGGTCATATGAGTCACTCACTGGCATACCAGGGAGACTGTCGAAAGTCTAAGAAGAGTTGTTCAAGTTACAGACACCATGCTTGTAGCATCAATTAGCAAGGGCTGGCCAACAGCCAAGCAGATGTCTCGAGTTGAGTCCGCCCACTCCCCTACCACGGCGTTGATATGTGTAGTCGGCGCGGTGGTTGCTGGCGTCATTGTGTTTATCACGGCATGTTTTGGAAGCAAGCAAGCAAACAAACAACTGATCAAATGTTCGTAGTCACTACACATATCTGGAAGTTAAAGGTCATACATACTTTTTGCCATTTAGCGGCCATTTTTTATTTATGCAAATTAGTCAATCATCCTGTGCAAAGAAGTGATCCAGTATATAAAACAGCATTTGAAAACGTTAAAAAATTGTATTTTAGTCTTGAGATATTAGACAATTGTAATAATGAAAATAACATTATTAACTGTTGACTTTTAAAATTGGGTAATCCCCTCATAACTGGTGACGCGCTAAAGTGCAACTGTGCCAAATTTCGAAACGTTGGTGCAGCATATCAGTCCCTTAAGCGACTCCACTAATTCGAGATATTCAGGAAAGCGGTAGGCTTCTATACATTTAAATGGCGGAGACTAATTTCCATATTAATATGTATACAAAAAAACACTCAAGTGTGTCAGGGATGATTACTATTTACTGATGTATTTCATGGATCACCCGTCGAAATGTTGACCTAGGGGTATAGGAGGTCACGAAAATTCAAATAAAACATCATGCACGGTCCATTTTCAAAAAGGGCTTTTGACTCCCGGATTAATGGGGTATGATTCCGGGTAAAATGTACGAGACGATTTAAGCTTGAACTGAGACCATTGTTGGAAACATGCATCAAGTTGCTATCATACATCTGCATATATAAAATGTATAAGACATTGTAAAGCCACAAACAACTTAGTTCAATTCATTTCCTTTTGCCCCTCGTCTACACACAAGTCTATAAAAAGTATTGTATTCACCTGCGTGTTATTTATAAAACTGTACAAACATGTTGTAATGAAAATAATACTGGTCTCTCTTGAGACATTCAGTAGCTGACGTCAAACAATTTCACGTCCTATAAAAGCATCAGACATATTACATAACATACACTACGTAAGCACTGACAATATGTTTTATAATATTACTATGGTAGCCACAACATTCTGTGCGAAGGTCAAAACAACTTAGGCAAACACTCGCTTCTTCTTCTGCTTCATAATACTATGTCGGCAAGTGAAATTATTGTAGATGCACGTACGCTGTTATATGAATTATGTTTCTCTCATAAATTAGTTGCTAGGCATAAAGCAGTTTTTTATGAATCACCAGAATTCTAGTTTAATCATATAATAGACTCCGTGTACTGGTTACGACAGAATAAACATTATCATAGTGACATATGCGTGTAATCGTGAACGCAAAGTGAACTAGTGTGACGACATGATGTCTTTTCACAGAGAGGTGTCTTCGACGGAGGCGGCGGTGCAGTTCCACAGCAGCACAGGTGGCGAGGGCCGAGCGACTGACTTCAGCGACCCGGACTATGATAACGTGTTGACACGCGCCGACGCCGCCCACGGCATCTGCAAGTGAGTCTTTGCGCCCTAGTTGACTAAGGCGACAACTACGGTGACTATTATAAATCCAATTGTGGTCGTCTTTGTAATTGTTGTCCAAGTCTGCGTCATGGTAACATTGGGTAAAACAGAAATAATTATTTTACAAAACACACACGCACGCACACACGCACGCACATACACACGAACACACAGTGCAACAACAAACACAGTCACAAAAACGACAATAAACTGTGCATAGCAATGACAATAGGAGACGATGCTAAGAAGAACGAATGCCTGTAAAAGTATAAACAGTAACGAAGATGAAGGAAACAAAGTGATGTCGCTACAGAAAGATACTTACGGCATAAAAACACGACCAAATATCGTCTCGTTTAACCGACTCTCGCTCGACTGCATAACTTCGCCGAAACGATAGGCTGGTCCCATAGCGCGATATTGAATGTTATCTGTGTAAAGTGCTGCCACCTCACGGAGACTGAATAATTGAGGCTAATCCTGCCACAATTTTCTGCTTCATAAACAATTGCACATTTGTATTTCTGTTTATCTTTGAATGTAAGTTTAACTTTGAATAGTTTTTATACTGTAGTATTATATGAAAAAGGGTATCCTTACTTAATTTATTATTTCAAATTTGGGCTGAGAGACAATTTACGAGGTAAGGGCGCCCTTGTGGTCATATCGGCAGACCATAAGTCAACTAGGCGGAGTTGAGCGGTTAAAGTGTTGCCGCCTCACGGAGTATGGTTAATCGAGGCTAGGCCAAACAAAGGATATCGAAGTTGTACAATACCTAAATGTACGCGTCAGGAAATTAATTAATATGATCCTAACTGTCCCAGAAATCCCAAATATTGTCAGATCGACGCACTGACGAACTAACAGTCCGTCTGTGGGTGGGTATGTGGGTATGTGGGTGGGTGGGTGGGTGGGTGGGTGGGTGGGTGGGACGGTCGTCCGCCCGCCCGCCCGCCCGCCCGCCCGCCCGCCCGCCCGCCCGCCCGTCCGTCCGTCCGTCCGTCCGTCCGTCCGTCCGTCCGTCCGTCCGTCCGTCCGTCCGTCCGTCCGTCCGTCCGTCCGTCCGTCCGTCCGTCCGTCCGTCCGTCCGTCCGTCCGTCC
>CBDHHR010000463.1:25000-26890 GCA_965263245.1 Metamycoplasmataceae bacterium
AACTTCCTTTAACACATATCAGCGTGAGAACGGCGCTGCGCCAGTGTGTCTTTCTATGGCATGCACGTCGACTGAATGTCAGTCAATATATATCACCGAGGCTTTTCATAAACGCGCTGCGTCACCTGTTTGGCCAAGCGTGAAGAACTAAATACCGGTTTTGAGAGGCCACCTATTCGAGATTAGTTGTGTTGACTTCCGACTGCAACGAAGTGACGCCAGCAGACCCGCACGAGGTAAGACAAACGTAACTATTGGGCATGTCATTCGGTAAAGTAACACATACAGGTACGTTAACACCGGCACACGACCCTCGTTGAGTCACTATTAAACATATTTATTCGGTTTAGGCTGCGATATACTAAATCGACGCCAGGGTAGAAAGGTTCACTACCCGCAGCCATTCGGCGAATACACATCTAAATAGCGGGACATTGGTGTGTTGTTAATTGTAGGGTGAAAAGTGGATGATTTATTTCCAAGGGTGATCGTGTGTTCGGGAAGAACGCATTGATTCCATAGTCGTTTTCAATGTTAACTCATGCAGAGTCGACTTACTATCTACGCTCAATTGTTATTAAAGTCAACAGTCTAGTAAATACGGCGCCCTATTTTGGGAACTTCGCCGCCGTAATCGCTTTGTTGTGGTTGTGGACCTGGCATTTATGATTTATGACCAAATCACTTATATATATATATATATATATATATATATATATATATATATATATATATATATATATTACAACATTTGTATGAAAACCTAACCGCCACTCCATTAAAAGGGCGTACTGTGTCATTCGTAAGAAATAATAGTTTGACAGAGTTTTTAATAAATGCGAAGTATTGTGTTACAGCAAAAATAAAATAAAATAAAACAGGGCTTTACTTTGTGCGCTTGTAAAATAAACTGATAATATAAATTTACTTGAATTTACTATTTACATACTGCGGGGTCTTGAGGTCCGGTATCGTAAGGTAGTACTCAACTACTTAGTTCTAAGTTGTTTGCCCTACTTACAGTGTACAACCACGCAAATAACATTGGGTAGAAGCGAGCACACAACGTCACGGTCCACACGCAGCCGTCTTGTTAAATGGAGCGGTTCGTTGTTGCCGCACTGAATTGGCAAATTCTGGGTCAAAGGCCTTTACAATACCTGCCAGACAACCATTAAAAACCCTCGGCACATGTCACCCCGGGCACGTGTCACACAGGACACGTTTCAGAGCGCACGTTCTGAGTACACCTACTGATCTGATCGGATAAAGTTCTATATAACTACACTGCTAGTCATGACCTACGCGCAGGGGCGTCGATCCGGTTTTAAAAGTTGGGGGGACGGGGACCAATTTATATATACATACGTGTATGTATTTTTATGTATATATATATATATATATATATATATATATATATATATATATATATATATATATATATATATATATATATATATATATATATGGTGCTAATTCTAAAATAAGCAAAGGCTTTTATGTTATGCTATTTAAAATAGTTATGATGGCAACATATATTTGAAGAGGGGACATGGCTCACCCCAATCC
The DNA here is from genome assembly GCA_965263245.1 of Metamycoplasmataceae bacterium. GTDB lineage: Bacteria > Bacillota_I > Bacilli_A > Mycoplasmatales > Metamycoplasmataceae > DT-68. The sequence continues at coordinate 26,570 of CBDHHR010000463.1, forward strand.
CTGAAAATATGCACTAAGTCCATGGCAGTAATCTTTCCCCTATAGTTCTACTAGTGTGTTCTATTTATATCTATGATCCGTGGTGACAAGATACAAATGTTACACTTCCAAATCCCACCATTTGGCAAAGAATTTTTTCATCACTCAAATGGGAACAAATTACACAAAGAGCAGGAATCCGCTGGTTCCTCCGTAGGCGATATAAGTATCCACCAGGGCGACCATGCTGCAATCCAAGGGGTGACAGGACAAACATAAATTAATAATCTATCATGTGCTAGATGGCTAGTGCCTATTAATATATCAACACAAAGGTGCAAG
>CBDHHR010000465.1:0-5045 GCA_965263245.1 Metamycoplasmataceae bacterium
TAGATATATGTGTGTGTGTGTGTGTGTGTGTGTGTGTGTGTGTGTGTGTGTGTGTGTGTGTGTGTGTGTGTGTGTGTGTGTGTGTGTGTGTGTGTGTGTGTGTGTGTGTGTGTGTGTGTGTGTGTGTGTGTGTGTGTGTGTGTGTGTGTGTGTGTGTGTGTGTGTGTGTGTGTGTGTGTGTGTGTGTGTGTGTGTGTGTGTGTGTGTGTGTGTGTGTGTGTGTGTGTGTGTGTGTGTGTGTGTGTGTGTGTGTGTGTGTGTGTGTGTGTGTGTGTGTGTGTGTGTGTGTGTGTGTGTGTGTGTGTGTGTGTGTGTGTGTGTGTGTGTGTGTGTGTGTGTGTGTGTGTGTGTGTGTGTGTGTGTGTGTGTGTGTGTGTGTGTGTGTGTGTGTGTGTGTGTGTGTGTGTGTGTGTGTGTGTGTGTGTGTGTGTGTGTGTGTGTGTGTGTGTGTGTGTGTGTGTGTGTGTGTGTGTGTGTGTGTGTGTGTGTGTGTGTGTGTGTGTGTGTGTGTGTGTGTGTGTGTGTGTGTGTGTGTGTGTGTGTGTGTGTGTGTGTGTGTGTGTGTGTGTGGATAGAGAGAGAGAGAGGATTGAGAGAGAGAGGAGAGAGAGACAGCCAGACAGCCAGAGAGAGAGAGAGCGAGGGAGAGAGAGAGAGAGAGAGAGAGAGAGAGAGAGAGACAGAGAGAGGAAATAGTGAAAGCTTTAGTTTGATTGCCTTTTCGTACTGGTGTATCGTGTGCGTTGTTTATGTTTTGTGCCGTGCCACAGAGGATGTTCTCCCCTGCACGGATCCCAAATGGGGCGAGTGCAACGCCACCGAGTGCGGCGCAATCGGCACACAATCGAGAACACGCATTTGCACCAAGATCGACCCTACCACCGGCCAAACCTTATCGGTGCACGAGGTCCTGGAATCGAGACCGTGTGTCCGCTTCTGTCCAACCACCACGACTTCCCCAGAACCGCCAACGACCACAACAGAGACGACAACAACAGAAGAGCCAACGACCACAACAGAGACGACAACAACAGAAGAGCCAACGACCACAACAGAGACGACAACAACAGAAGAGCCAACGACCACAACAGAGACGACAACAACAGAGGAGCCAACGACCACAACAGAGACGACCACAACAGAAGAGCCAACGACCACAACAGAGACGACAACAACAGAAGAGCCAACGACCACAACAGAGACGACAACAACAGAAGAGCCAACGACCACAACAGAGACGACAACAACAGAAGAGCCAACGACCACAACAGAGACGACAACAACAGTAGAGCCAACGACCACACAAACAGAGACGACACCCACGACGGGAACTCCCGGGCCAGCACAACGTACGTATGTTGTGGCGGCGTGTAAAACACACAGCAACACATTCTCTGTCGTTTTAATCGTTCGACACAAAACTATTTATATTATATCATTGTATGTATCGCAACAATCTGTGTTGACATAAGTTGCTCATACTAGCAAGCACAGTTCCAATTTCCCGTAAGAATGCAAGCATGCATGTATGAATAAGGGTTCAGGTTAGTCCCATGCAAAGCTAACATATTATTTGTTAGTCACTATATAAGATAATATATATTTCCAAATTACCATTTTCACATTTGTGCACACAGAATGTTTTACACAAAACACCTATGTCCAAAGTAAATAAAAAATGAATGAATCAACAGCTTTAGAGGACGGTTAGGGCAAACTGACATTAAAAGAAAATCAACCTACACTTGACAATTGAGACCTCGTTAATATAAGCTTTGTGGTGGCAAAACGGGATTTGAGAAGGACCCCACTTGAGCATAGAGAATATGAATCATGAGAAGTTCAGCTGATTGATCTTACCAAAAGACGAACAATGTAGCCATGTGTACAATAACCTAACAAAGTGGTCTTTGCCGTTTGTCCCCTTTTCAAAGAAATGATTTCTTTCTTGGTGTTGAAACACAAGATGGAATTATCAGTCTGTCGAAAGAAAACTCTATGCTACTGGTCCCTTCTCTCTGGGGCCGCATGTTTGAATGGCTCACCAAGAACCGACTTGTTGCTATTATTATGCTAACATTATTCGTGTAGTCGTCTGTGTGAGTTGGGAGTAGAATCTGTTAAGCATAGACATCCACTTTGTCACTCTCTACAGCCGTCGACTGCGACAAGTGTGACTTCACGATGGGCCAAGTCTGGCAGCCGGACCCGAGAAACTGCCACCAATTCTTCGTGTGCGAACCCACGGCGACGCAAGGGGAGTACACCATCCACCACATGACGTGCGGCGGTCTCTTCTGGAACCAAGACATCCACACGTGCGTCGCCAAGAAGCCGGCTGGTGTCACCTGTTTTGAGGGGGAAATTGTGACAGCTAAAGCTCATGGCCTGCACGGTAAGTGACGGTCAGACACTAAACAAAACACATGTGCCATCCGTTACAGACGACCGAGTGTCAAGTCGAACATGCTCATTCTGCTCACCAGCCAACGAAGCTGTCCAGATCATGTCCCTTCAGTGTTGTGGTTTTAGTAGAAATGCATAACTTATCCTCTCACCGTTTAATGTCTAGTTTATTTTCCCTGACAAATAATCCAAAACTATCAAAATGCATGTGTCCACAATACTATTTACTGAATACAACATAGTATAAATAAATAAAAACTACTGATATACGTATGTATACATGTAAATGCATCTCTTCTCAGTTGCCAGAGTTCACAAACCTCTTTCTGCGGTCAGTTGATTTATAGGTCCACTGATTTATAATCGCCCAAATGGTGAAGCATTAAATAACACACTTTTTCGTTTTAAATTGTTCAGTGGCCACTGCCGGCCCGGGTGCCATTACTGGAATGTTATATGTCAAATTGGTCGGTATATTGCGCAATTGGGGTCAGAGTTAAACTTTAAATTGTAACTTGCCAGTTGCTTAGCGAAAAATACCTTAGATAGGTAAAGTAGTGACTTAATCACTACTAAGTAATTGTACAACTGTTAAAAGAGATATATGTGTACTCATGTCTATCTGTGATGTATTCAATGTATTCATGTAGACCATGTCTATCTGTGATGTTAATGTCCCTGTATTCATGTAGACCATGTCTATCTGTGATGTTAATGTCCATGTATTCATGTAGACCATGTCTATCTGTGATGTTAATGTCCATGTATTCATGTCTATCTATGATGTTAATGTCACTGTAATCATGTAGACCATGTCTATATGTGATGGTAATATCACTGTATTCATGTAGACCATGTCTATATGTGATGTTAATGTCCATGTATTCATGTAGACCATGTCTATCTGTGATGTTAATGTCCATGTATTCATGTAGACCATGTCTATCTGGAATGTTAATGTCCATGTATTCATGTATACCATGTCTATCTGTGATGTTAACGTCCATGTATTCATGTAGACCATGTCCATCTGTGATGTTACTGTCCATGTATTCACGTAGACCATGTCCGTCTGTGATGTTACTGTCCATGTATTCATGTAGACCATGTCTGTCTGTGATGTTAATGTCCACGTATTCATGTAGACCATGTATGTCTGTGATGTTAATGTCCATGTATTCATGTAGACCATGTCTGTCTGTGATGTTAATGTCCATGTATTCATGTAGACCATGTCTGTCTGTGATGTTAATGTCCATGTATTCATGTAGACCATGTCTGTCTGTGATGTTAATGTCCATGTATTCATGTAGACCATGTCTGTCTGTGATGTTACTGTCCATGTATTCATGTAGACCATGTCCATCTGTGATGTTAACGTCCATGTATTCATGTAGACCATGTCCGTCTGTGATGTTACTGTCCATGTATTCACGTAGACCATGTCCGTCTGTGATGTTACTGTCCATGTATTCATGTAGACCATGTCTGTCTGTGATGTTAATGTCCATGTATTCATGTAGACCATGTCTGTCTGTGATGTTAATGTCCATGAATTCATGTAGACCATGTCTGTCTGTGATGTTAATGTCCATGAATTCATGTAGACCATGTCTGTCTGTGATGTTAATGTCCATGTATTCATGTAGACCATGTCTGTCTGTGATGTTAATGTCCATGAATTCATGTAGACCATGTCTGTCTGTGATGTTAATGTCCATGTATTCATGTAGACCATGTCTGTCTGTGATGTTAATGTCCATGTATTCATGTAGACCATGTCTGTCTGTGATGTTAATGTCCATGTATTCATGTAGACCATGTCTGTCTGTGATGTTACTGTCCATGTATTCATGTAGACCATGTCTATCTGTGATGTTAACGTCCATGTATTCATGTAGACCATGTCCATCTGTGATGTTACTGTCCTTGTATTCACGTAGACCATGTCCGTCTGTGATGTTACTGTCCATGTATTTATGTAGACCATGTCTGTCTGTGATGTTAATGTCCATGTATTTATGTAGACCATGTCTGTCTGTGATGTTAATGTCCATGTATTCATGTAGACCATGTCTGTCTGTGATGTTAATGTCCATGTATTCATGTAGACCATGTCTGTCTGTGATGTTAATGTCCATGAATTCATGTAGACCATGTCTGTCTGTGATGTTAATGTCCATGTATTCATGTAGACCATGTCTGTCTGTGATGTTACTGTCCATGTATTCATGTAGACCATGTCTATCTGTGATGTTAATGTCCATGTATTCATGTAGACCATGTATATCTGTGATGTTAATGTCACTGTATTCATGTAGAGCATGTCTATCTGTGATGTTAATGTCCATGTATTCATGTAGACCATGTCTATCTGTGATGTTAATGTCCATGTATTCATGTAGACCATGTCTATCTGTGATGTTAATGTCCATGTATTCATGTAGACCATGTCTATCTGTGATGTTAATGTCCATGTATTCATGTAGACCATGTCTATCTGTGATGCTAATGTCCATGTATTCATGTAGACCATGTATATCTGTGATGTTAATGTCCATGTATTCATGTAGACCATATGTGTCCATTCGTCAGACGGCGGCTGTCCTCTGTTGGCTGTCGTCGGTTCGCTGAGACTC
>CBDHHR010000466.1:5000-12500 GCA_965263245.1 Metamycoplasmataceae bacterium
ATATATGCCAATAGTTGGAATGAAAGTGTTAGAGTAGTGATGCTAATGATACAAGTAAATCAATCAATTCCAACATACTTGGTGTGGTGTAATTCTGGGGATCGGTCTGGTGTCCGGTTATTACGCATTCTTCGATATCAAACCAGACTTGGACACACGTCAGCTGGTCCTGATCCCAGAACGAGCATTTCGGGCATTCCCTCTGGAAAGTGGTGAAGCCGCCCATTCCGTTTGGCTCACACATGTAGAATTTCGAGCAGTCGGTGACGTCACGGGCGAAGCCGGGTGTGCTCTTTGTCTTGTTGTAGCACAGATGACACGCCTCTAGAATGTGGTGATAATGGAAGACAGTTCAACTAGAGTTATAGCGATGTTACTCTATACTGCACTGATGCTATATACATCTCAATGTGACACTAACATTCATTGTACTGAGATCGCAACACATTAAGCGAAGATGAGATGGTAGTCGTTTTAATACGTTTTCAGGGAGTAATGTGTAAAATGTATTAAGCCATCGTGAGTAATGGTCACTAAGCTATATATATATATATATATATATATATATATATATATATATATATATATATATATATATAATTATAATAATAAATTTTGTTTGCCTTTTACGTTACATTACCTTTTGGTGAATTGGCAATACCAGGGAAACTGCATTTGCATATATTACACATATGTGTAATAATAATAATACATTATATGGCGTTATGTATTACAGTATTAATATGTGAAACATACATTACTACATACCTTGAAGTTCTTCACTGGAGGGTGGAGTCACTCCCAACTCACAGCAATGTGGGGAATTAGTCGCAGCATAAGTCGCAAATGGTTCTTTATGGACGTCGAAGGGCTTGCTGACCCACGAGACACTAGTCGTAGCAGGGACGCAATGCATGTCGTCTGAACAAACACAAGTTGGTGATTCCTTGTCATTTAACATAGCATTTAGACATGACACACATCGAAATAGTTGCATCGATGTTGAACAGATGTGACAGTACAAAACGTTCATGTTCACGCTTTCATTATCGACAACGTGTGGCAGTTGTTTATTAGGAATGTGAATATCGGTGACAAATTGCTTTTGAGGGGCGTCGTCGTCGTAATCGGATTCATCTCGCCGGTATCGCATTCAGTATTTCTTAAATGGCTAAGCAAAGCGTGGTCATCTCAATATGATTTGTTGACCTTCGTAAAGCCTACAGTATGTAACAGGCCATGGTATCTTAGTGCTTTTGGCGCAGATCTGTTTATTAATGACGTAAGTCAAAAGCAAATATAACAGTTAAATTGATTAGATAGAAGCTACTCAAGCCATATGCCGCTTCAAAGTAATGTCGGCACTGGGCACCGCCATTACGGTGAAATTCGAAGAAAAACTATTTAATAATACCGTGCTAATGAAGTCGTTGTTACATGTTAATTAAACAAACGCATACATGTTCTTATATTGTACAATAGCTCTTTAAACAAATGCATGATTTTGTTGATAATTATACATAATACATCGGAGTAATAATTATATGATTTAGCAGAAAAGTAATGAAAACAACATACCCCCTGCCACGGTCAAGACCAAGAAAAGGAGACCGATTCCACACTGTACCAATGCCATCGTTTAGCTGTATACTAAAAAATAGAAAATATTGCAATTGTGAAGCGTATCCACAATGCATATATACCGACTCTCTCCAAACATCCATCCACACAATTCGTGGTTACTCTCATATCAGTGTAATACATTCTTTCTCTATACGTTAATTAATACACTGTATCCTGTCATCAACGCAGAAGTCATGTCGACAGCAACATACAAATACGTGCCTAATAGCATGTGAACATGCCTGCAGAATTGCTTTAGCGTTCGTCCCTTTCAAACGTATTCACTCTTTGATGGTTGTAATACTATTTCAAATCCTTAAGGTTGATACACTGCAAAAGTCACTAGTTTTATTAAGAAGATCGTCATTCTAATTGCACACATCAAACTGAAACTATGGTCTCACCTGAATCTCTTGTTCTCCACAGAAATTCGTCTCCAGATGTGTCGATGTGATTTCGTTGCCTGCTGCACCGTCTTTTATAGCAACCCAACTCCTAAATTACAGCCTACGTATTCGTTTCGAATTTCCCAAATACGTGGCACTGTTGCGGGTATGAACTACCGTAACGTGTTCCAGCGACCAATCAGGTTGCTTTCAATTAACCGATATTGTTGAGGACAAGCGGATTGGACCAGTCACCAATGTCGTGACTTTGTATTTGACAGTCAGACTTTGTATTTGACAATCGGGTATACGACATGTAGCAGTGTTCGTAATGATAATAGCAGGCTCTATTGAGAGCTGTTGCAATGGTAATTGTATGTGCTAATTTGGCTGTGAGCTTGACATGTATTGTGGTAGGCTACTGTTTTTATATATGTCCTTGTAGATAACATGTGTTTAGTGTCACTCTTTAAAAATAAACTAGGACTGTGTCTTATTAACGTTTACGTTATAACTCGTAATTGATTTCCAATAATACTATTCTATTTAGCTGTCTTCTGTGCGATTTAGTTTGTTATATTTACGTTGTGCACACCCGAGAACGTGGCATTATCCCCGGAGTTGACGGTGTTTGACGACAGGTTTATGTTATTATTTATATATATTGAAGTAGTCGTTGTTTCTTGCTCGTGTCCTTGTCGTGTGCTGTTGGCACTGTTCACGCTGCACTGTGTATTCCGTGTAACGAGGAAACGTCCTTCACGGTAAAACAAACGCTGGATGACGGAAACTCACCAACACGCTGTATTGGTTTCAACCATTTTTAAGCTGTAACTATCATGAATGGTGTGAAGAAATGTCAGGATATATTGACTTTTATCTCACTATCTCATTATCATGTCCCGTCATTGTCATTAAGTTCAAGCTAAATATGTGACATACACTAAAATATATATAGTAACATATAGTTTGCGTATTCGATTTTGCTTATGACAGAACTACTAGATAGGAGCTAGAGCCCCATCTCCCCGATGGAACCAAACGCGCACAGATCTCACTCAATCTCGGACGTCTCGTCCCTTAGTATGGTATCGTCGCTTAGTATGGTATATTTAAGTTGTTATCCCATCCGAACATATTCCCGCAAGGAATATAAAATGCCTGCCCGATCGACAGACTAACATATCCTATTGCCTACTTTACATTTTTACTAGCACATATGATAGCCTAATTTGTTGAAATGTGGCGATTGTTTGACGTCACGTAAGTTTTGTAGCGTAATACTGTACTCCAGTGTTGTGTTTAACGACACGATTAAGTGTTTTCTGTATCAAATTAGTCTTCGAAGAAACAGTTAATAGTAACATATGTAAAATGAAAATTATCCATATTATGTTGTCGTGCACTTACTGGTCTACAATTTAACCGACTTAATTTATAGATATTTGTCGTTACTGGGATATTTGAATTTTGATAGACATAGATAGGTCACGTCCACCGAAAGGCAAATGGCCGAATACATAATTATTTAATGACTGTTTGTCTGATTGTCTGATTGTCTGATGATCCGCCTGCCCGCCTGCCCGCCTGCCCGCCTGCCCGCCTGCCCGCCTGCCCGCCTGCCCATCTGCCCGCCTGCCCGCCTGCCCGCCTGCCCGCCTGCCCGCCTGCCCGCCTGCCCGCCTGCCCGCCTGCCCGCCTGCCCGCCTGCCCGCCTGCCCGCCTGCCCGCCTGCCCGCCTGCCCGCCTGCCCGCCTGCCCGCCTGCCCGCCTGCCCGCCTGCCCGCCTGCCCGCCTGCCCGCCTGCCCGCCTGCCCGCCTGCCCGCCTGCCCGCCTGCCCGGCTGCCCGCCTGCCCGCCTGCCCGCCTGCCCGCCTGCCCGCCTGCCCGCCTGCCCGCCTGCCCGCCTGCCCGCCTGCATGCCTGCATGCCTGCCCGCCTGCCCGCCTGCCCGCCTGCCCGCCTGCCCGCCTGCCCGCCTGCCCGCCTGCCCGCCTGTCCGCCTGTCCGCCTGCCCGCCTGCCCGCCTGCCCGCCTGCCCGCCTGCCCGCCTGCCCGCCTGCCCGCCTGCCCGCCTGCCCGCCTGCCCGCCTGCCCGCCTGCCCGCCTGCCCGCCTGCCCGACTGCCCCACTGCCCCACTGCCCGACTGCCCGCCTGTCCGCCTGCCCGCCTGCCCGCCTGCCCGCCTCTCCGCCAGCCCGCCAGCCCGCCTGCCCGCCTGCCCGCCTGCCCGCCTGCCCGCCTGCCCGCCTGCCCGCCTGCCCGCCTGCCCGACTGCCCGACTGCCCGACTGCCCGACTGCCCGACTGCCCGCCTGCCCGCCTCTCCGCCAGCCCGCCAGCCCGCCTGCCCGCCTGCCCGCCTGCCCGCCGTAAAGATGTAAGTTCTACATAACATGTACGTCCAGGAAACGTTGTTTGTACTTTGGTAGTACTAGTTGTGTAGTGTGCTACAATTAACATGTTGTTCAATTCAATATTGTAATCTGTCAGAACAATATCCCGTGCGTCTCCCGCTATATGGATTATTAAACTGGACATAAGACTCTATAATTAATCGGCAGCGTTGTGAATGCGTTGAACGATAACAATTACCCATCAAATACATTTAACATAAGTTTATGACTAATGTTCTCACAACAGAGAAAAGCTTCTAATGTCGTGCTGTGGAAAATTCCTACAAGTAATGCTAATGAAATACATTTTTTACGCTGGATGCTGTGCATGTAATTGCGTTTATTGGCATCATGTGTCATTGTGTGCTGGTGTCATTCTAGCTAGCTGTGACGTGACCACGGCAAACGGCTCACATTTCCGAGAATGCACATAGAGGAAATATACCATGATGTCAGACCATGGAGTGGGTCAATAGCGTGATACATTATATATATATATATATATATATATATATATATATATATATATATATATATATATATATATATATATTATATATATATATATATATGTATATATATATATATATATATATATATATATATATATATATATATATTGCCGTCATCGATATTCGTTGCATGGCACAACAAAACATACTTCAGAGTGCGTATAAATATAAAATACTTTATATATATATATATATATATATATATATATATATATATATATATATAATTTACTTCACATAGGGCGAGCTAATCACATGTCTAAAATCTAAGCGTAGGCGTCACATGTACGTTCAATTATGTAACAGCGTTTTATTTGGAGTCCAATTTCGCGCAAACTCCCTTATGTCCACCGTCAATTAAGACTTGCAAGATTAGCGGCTAAAAGCCTGCTAAAGTATGTACGTTGTTTGAACAACATGTAACAAGAAAATCAACTCTAGATGGTAGGTGTACACAGAAGCCATTTGACTTATCGAGAGTTCAACATATTTATCTAAGATTATCCTGCCCGTCTGAGGTATATGGCGATTTGATTTTTAAACGTTTTAACTCTATAGCACCTATACAATCAGCTGATAACATGTTCCATGAATTTGCTGTTCTTTTTAGAACAGTAAATGTACTGCTGTCCTTCTTTTTCCTTTTATTTTACGCTAGTATTAAGTACAGTACCACCAATTGTCCTGTGTGGAGGCACTTACAGTTCACAAACTTAAACAACACTCGCCACTACTCGGACCATTCGGTCAACTTATTAAGGCCACCTTTAAAATGCTGTCTATATACAGCATTTTGTATTAGAATATATATATATATATATATATATATATATATATATATATATATATATATATATATATATATATATATTCATCAAAGACATGGATGATGACATAATAAGAAAGAGGTGTTGAAGTTTGCGGACGATACAAAAGTGTATAGGAAAATACAAAATTATGCCAATAGAAAACATTAAAAAAATATCCTTAATAAGTTGACCGAAATGGAAGAAATATTGTATTATTAATATATATATATATATATATATATATATATATTAATAATAACATATTTTTCAATACTGATCCTTGTGGTACTCCACTCACAACACATTTCCAGCACGAAATCTCCAAATCAACTACTACTCTTTGTCTTCTACCATAACGCCAGTTTCTATCCAGCTAAACATACCATTTACTGTGCCAGCTTACGTAGTAATTACTGATGTGTCACTTTGTCGAAGGCTTTTTTAAATGTAAGTATATTACTTTTTTTATTGCCTGCTGCACATTTCGCCTCCTCATTAAAGTACAAACGTAATGCGTTATCTTTCGTTGTCCCTTGGTCGAACAGACGGTATACGGTATACTTGCAACAAACAAGGTTGAAATGGTAACGAACACAAATGCATGAATATGTTCTGGTCGTGTTATCCAGCTTAAATGATGTGTGAAAATACCATTAGAGCTATCAAGGAAAGACAAATTAATTGCATTTTGCCCGGTTAAACCCGCCTAAAGTTCGACTTCATTTCACGGAGTGGATAACATAGGATATGGAGTGTCACGCACCCACACTCTCTTCTCTGTTTATTTTTCAAAAGGAACATTTTAGTGTAAATAAAGATCGTTATTTTGCACAATTTAAGTTACACATCAGGGTGGACAATTTGACATGATACGATTGGAAATGTGACGGAAGGACAACCAAAGTAAAATCGGAAGGCACTATCCTTGCGATGCTGCGCTCCGGCGAATAAACAGTCATCAAGCGGCGTTATTCGTTAAAATGACATAATTTCCCGATTGTACGTGATAATTATTTGACGTAATCCCCAGGGTAATTTCATCACTATAAACCACAAGGTAAATACATTACAACGACGCGTGCTAATTGTTGGTTTAGAATTCTAACTCTTCACTTAATCCTATTCATAATCTTACCCCGGATCCTAAGCCTAACCCTAGATCTAGCCCAATACTCGAGTATTATAATACCGGTATTCCTTCCCGTCGGGAGCAGAATGTTACAAGTGTTTTGTCACCCGAATGCATCGTTCTTGTATAATATCGCCATGGGAAGGAATCAAAGGAGACTACAACATTATCCTGAGTGAGAACACAAAAACATCTAAGCTAATTAAACAATTAAATGAATTGTCGATCGAATGAGTGAATGACTGATCGCTTGATTGAATCAATGCTTGACTCACCGACCGAGCGACCGAGCGACCGAGCGACCGAGCGACCGAGCGACCGAGCGACCGAGCGACCGAGCGACCGAGCGACCGAGCGACCGAGCGACCGAGCGACCGAAATACCGAACGACCGAACGACCGAACGACCGAACGACCGAACGGCCGAACGACCGAACGAACGAACGAACGAACGAACGAACGAACGAACGAACGACCGAACGAAAGAACGAACGAACGACCGAACGACCGAACGAACGAACGACCGAACGAAAGAACGAAAGAACGAAAGAACGAAAGAACGAAAGAACGAAAGAACGAACGAACAAACAGACGTTACACTAATATTTACATTGATTACATTATATGCATTGTCATGAGCCTTGAC
>CBDHHR010000466.1:22500-27500 GCA_965263245.1 Metamycoplasmataceae bacterium
GTCTTCAACTGTTGAACACATTTAAAACAATGCAATGATACTATTCGTAAGCTGTAGAACAATACAGGCTGTGTTATTTCTAACAGGCATATATATATATATATATATATATATATATATATATATATATATATATATATATATATATATATATATATATATATATATATGTGTGTATAACTCTACTGCCCCTCCTACATGTGCCTATTGGAAAGGATATCTATGCTATATCATAAATCATTATGACAACAAATATAATTTGAAATTAATCGTTCACGTCATGCTATAATCTGAAAATAAACCCACACACATCATGCAAATGATTTATAGCCATCGTCTGTGATGTCACGCGGATCCCTTGACGAGGTGACGCAACGAATGCATGTAATATATGCCAATAGTTGGAATGAAAGTGTTAGAGTAGTGATGCTAATTATACAAGTAAATCAATCAATTCCAACATACTTGGTGTGGTGTAATTCTGGGGATCGGTCTGGTGTCCAGTTATTACGCATTCTTCGATATCAAACCAGACTTGGACACACGTCAGTTGGTCCTGATCCCAGAACGAGCATTTCGGGCATTCCCTCCGGAAAGTGTTGAAGCCGCCCATTCCGTTTGGCTCACACATGTAGAATTTCGAGCAGTCGGTGACGTCACGGGCGAAGCCGGGTGTGCTCTTTGTCCGGTTGTAGCACAGGTGACACGCCTCTAGAATGTGGTGATAATGGAAGACAGTTCAACTAGAGTTACAGCGATGTTAATCTGTACTGTACTGATGCTATATCCGACTCAATGTGACACTAACATTCGTTGTTTTGAGATTGCAACACATTAAGCGAAGATGAGATGGTAGTCGTTTGAACACGTTTTCAGGGAGTAATGTGTAAAATGCATTAAGCCATCCTGAGTAATGGTCACTAAGCTATATATATATATATATATATATATATATATATATATATATATATATATATATATATATATATACATATATATCATTATTATAATACATTATGTTTGCATTTTTACGTAACATTATTTTTTGATCAATTGTCAATACCAGGGAAACTGCATTTGCATATATTACATATACGTGTAATAATAGTAATACATTATATGGCGTTATGTATAATGACACCATATGATTTGAATAAAAACCATCACTATAATAATAATAATAATAATATATATATATATATATATATATATACATATATATCATTATTATAATACATTATGTTTGCATTTTTACGTTACATTACTTTTTGATGAATTTTCAATACCAGGGAAACTGCATTTGCATATATTACACATATGTGTAATAATAATAATACATTATATGGCGTTATGTATAATGACACCATATCATTTGAATAAAACGACCACTATTATATATATATATATATATATATATATATATATATATATATATATATATATTTATCCATTATATATATATATATATATATATATATATATATATATATATATATATATAATGGATAAATGATATGTGCTCTATAGTATGAATATGTGAAACATACATTACTACATACCTTGAAGTTCTTCACTGGGGGGTGGAGTCACTCCCAACTCACAGCAATGTGGGGAATTAGTCGCAGCATAAGTCGCAAATGGTTCTTTATGGACGTCGAAGGGCTTGCTGACCCACGAGACACTAGTCGTAGCAGGGACGCAATGCATGTCGTCTGAACAAACACAAGTTGGTGATTCCTTGTCATTTAACACAGCATTTAGACATGACACACATCGAAATAGTTGCACCGATGTTGAACAGATGTGACAGTACAAAACGTTCATGTTCACGCTTTCATTATCGACAACGTGTGGCAGTTGTTTATTAGGAATGTGAATATCGGTGACAAATTGCTTTTGAGGGGCGTCGTCGTCGTAATCGGATTCGTCTCGCCGGTATCACATTCAGTAGTTCTTAAATCACTAAGCAAAGCGTGATCATCTCAATATGATTTGTTGACCTTCGTAAAGCCTACGGTATGCAACAGGCCATGGTATCTTAGTGTTTTTGTTAAATTGATTAGATAGTAGCGACTCAAGCCATATGCCGCTTCAAAGTAATGTCGGCATTGGGCACCGCCATTACGGTGAAATTCGAAGAAAAACTATTTAATAATACCGTGCTAATGAAGTCGTTGTTACATGTTAATTAAACAAACGCATACATGTTCTTATATTGTACAATAGCTCTTTAAACAAATGCACGATTTTGTTGATAATTATACATAATACATCGGAGTAATAATTATATGATTTAGCAGAAAAGTAATGAAAACAACATACCCCCTGCCACGGTCAAGACCAAGAAAAGGAGACCGATTCCACACTGTACCAATGCCATCGTTTAGCTGTATACTAAAAAATAGAAAATATTGCAATTGTGAAGCGTGTCCACAATGCATATATACCGACTCTCTCCATCCATCCACACAATTCGTGGTTACTCTCATATCAGTGTAATACACTATTTCTCTATACGTTAATTAATACACTGTATTCTGCCATCAACGCACAGGTCATGTCGATAGCAACATACAAATACGTGCCTAGTATCATATGAACATGCCTGCAGTATTGCATTAGCGTTCGTCCCTTTCAAACGTATTCACTCTTTGATGGTTGTAATACTATTTCAAAACCTTGACACACTGCAAAAGTCACTAGCTTTATTAAGAAGATCGTCATTCTAATTGCACACATCAAACTGAAACTATGGTCTCACCTGAATCTCTTGTTCTCCACAGAAATTCGTCTCCAGATGTGTCGATGTGTTTTCGTTGCCTGCTGCACCGTCTTTTATAGCAACCCAACTCCTAAATTACAGCCTACGTCTTCGTTTCGAATTTCCCAAATACGTGGCACTGTTGCGTCTTCGAACTAGCGGAACGTGTTCCAGCGACCAATCAGAATGCCTTCAATTAACCGATATGGTTCAGGACAAGCGGATTGGACCAGTCACCAATGTCGTGACTTTGTATTTGACAGTCGGACTTTGTATTTGACAATCGGGTATACGACATGTATCAGTGTTCGTAATGATAATAGCAGGCTCTATTGAGAGCTGTTGCAATGGTAATTGTATGCGCTAATTTGGCTGTGAGCTTGACATGTATTGATGTAGGCTACTGTTTTTATATATGTCGTTGTAGATAACATGTGTTTAGTGTCACTCTTTAAAAATTAACTAGGACTTTGTCGTATTAACGTTTACTTTATAACTCGTAATTGATTTACAATAATACTATTCTATTTAGCTCTCTTCTGTGCGATTTTGTTTTTTATATTTACGTTGTACACACCCGAGAACGTGGCATTATCCCCGGAGTTGACGGTGTTTGAGGACAGGTTTATGTTATTGTTATTATATATTGAAGTAATCGTTGTTTCTTGCTCGTGTCCTTGTCGTGTGCTGTTGGCACTGTTCACGTGCGCTGTGTATTCCGTGTAACGAGGAAACGTCCTTCACGGTAAAACAAACGCTGGATGACGGAAACTCACCAACACACTGTATTGGTATCAACCATTTGTAAGCTGAAACTATCATGAATGGTGTGAAGAAATGTCAGGATATATTGACTTTTATCCCACAATCACAATCGTGTAGCGTCCCGTCATTGTCATTAAGTCCAAGCTAAATATGTGACATACACTGAAATATATATAGTAACATATATTTTGCCTATTCGATTTTGCTTATGACAGAACTACTAGATAGGAGCTAGAGCCCCATCTCCGCGATGGAACCAAACGCGCACATATCTCACTCAATCTCAATTGTTATCCCATCCGAACATATTCCCGCAAGGAATATCAAATGCCTGCCCGATCGACAGACTAACATATCCTATTGCCTACTTTACATTTTTACTAGCACATATGATAGCCTAATTTGTTGAAATGTGGCGATTGTTTGACGTCACGTAAGCTTTGTAGCGAAATACTGTACTCCAGTGTTGTGTTTAACGGCACGATTAAGTGTTTTCTGTATCAAATTAGTGTTCGAAGAAACAGTTAATAGTAACATATGTAACAAGAAAAGTATGCATGTTATGTTGTCGTGCACTTACTGGTCTACAATTTACCCGACTTAATTTGTCGATATTTGTCGTTACTGGGATATTTGAATTTTGAAAGATATAGATAGGTCACGTCCACCGAAAGGCAAATGGCCAAATACATAATTATGTAATGACTGGTTGTCTGATTATCTGATTGTCTGATTCCCTGATTCCCTGATTGTCTGAGTGTTGCTTGATTGCCTGCCCGCCTGCCCGCCTGCCCGCGTGCCCGCGTGCCCGCGTGCCCGCGTGCCCGCGTGCCCGCGTGCCCGCCTGCCCGCCTGCCCGCCTGCCCGCCTGCCCGCCTGCCCGCGTGCCCGCCTGCCCGCCTGCCCGCCTGCCCGCCTGCCCGCCTGCCCGCCTGCCCGCCTGCCCGCCTGCCCGCCTGCCCGCCTGCCCGCCTGCCCGCCTGCCCGCCTGCCCGCCTGCCCGCCTGCCCGCCTGCCCGCCTGCCCGCCTGCCCGCCTGCATGCCTGCCCGCCTGCCCGCCTGCCCGCCTGCCCGCCTGCCCGCCTGCCCGCCTGCCCGGCTGCCCGCCTGCCCGCCTGCCCGCCTGCCCGCCTGCCCGCCTGCCCGCCTGCCCGCCTGCCCGCCTGCCCGCCTGCCCGCCTCTCCGCCTCGCCGCCAGCCCGCCAGCCCGCCAGCCCGCCAGCCCGCCAGCCCGCCTGCCCGCCTGCCCGCCTGCCCGCCAGCCCGCCGTAAAGATGTAAGTTCTACATAACATGTACGAAACGTTGTTTGTACTTTGGTAGTACTAGTTGTGTAGTGTGATACAATTAACATTTTGTTCAATTCAATATTGTAATCTGTCAGAACAATATCCCGTGCGTCTCTCGCTATATGGATTATTAAACTGGACATAAGACTCTATAATTAATCTGCAGCGTTGTGAATGCGTTTAAC
>CBDHHR010000467.1:0-5499 GCA_965263245.1 Metamycoplasmataceae bacterium
ACGACATAAAAGGTTAAATATAGATGAACGAATGCGTTCGTTATAATATTTAATATAATTGGTGGCAAACATAAAACTTGCATTACATAATGATGGCAAGTTAAGTAAAATCCTGGATTGTTACTGTGTGCGACGGTAATGCATTTCAAGCTCAGATTGTTTTACTTGCACCAAAGACTAGAAGTGTACATTGGACCACAGTATGCTTGAAAAAAAGTAATTTTAGTGGAAATAGTACGAAGAATTTTTTTTCGAGGTAAACCTTTAGCTTGTGCGTAAAGGCATCTTTTTGGTATGCAATGTCGTCATCATCAGTAAGACTGTTGGTGATTATATGACCAAGATATTTACATTTTGTACTACAAGGTAATGGATGATTAATAAGACACAATGGATATTTTTCATATCCTGGGGTTTGCTCTCAATAACCATACAATATGACTTGTTAGCATTATAAGTAATATTAACAAATTCGCCATACTTGTAAAATCTGTACATTTTCTCAATCCAGCAACACTGGGAGAAAAAATACAGAGGTCATCAGCATACATCAAGTGGTTGATTAAGCATAAAGAGAACCAATTTGTAACTTGTTGAGATTTACACTTGGACGTTGCTTTGTGATCATCACTGATCACAACTCACAAGCTACACAGTTATGTCTGGTGGCCAGCCATGGACTGAAGGAAATCGTTCAGAAGTGTGACGCGTGCCAACTGTGTAACAAGCCACCGCCCGCTGCTCCACTACAACCTTGGGAATGGCCTGAAAAGTCGTGGACTCGCATCCACATCGACTATACAAGGTATAACAGCGCACACCTGTCTTCCATCGGATAATGATTTCCGCGTAATATTGCAATCGACTGGCGGTGCTGCTGTTTATGTGAAAAGCAACAGGTGAAAATGGATCTATGCCAATAGGACATGTTTGCTGGACGGACGTCTATTGACTGCTGAACTCGTCTGGTGGAGAGGTCGTGTGAGGAATAGCATCTGTCCGTATAGTAGACAACATACACAATTAATGCACACTGCTGCAGACGCGAAGGTTCTCAGGACGGCAATAATACCAACTAAGTCATATGGATATATTCAACATTACCAGTTTGAACAATTCTAGTTCGCAACGGATTGGGATACTTGAGAGAATTATGCAGTTTTACACGACGGCCAATGCTAACCGATCTGCTAAAGTCAACCTTTCTATATGTCCTATCGGAATACCAAGCAATCTACTTGTGGTGATCACGTACATCGGACGAATGAAGACGTCCACACGAGTGTACATGTTAGCGCTGGCTGTCGTCGACTTGGTGAGCTCTATATGCGGAACGGCGATCCCCTTCACACCGATTCACACTGCACCGCTGTTGGTTTTATATGTTATCGGTGACTTGTGTATAATTTCAGCCATCTTACTTTTGGCGTTCATTGCAATCGAGCGTCTAATCGCGGTCATGCGTCCGTACGTGTTCAACTTCAACGCGGGGAGAGCGAAAACGGTCGTAGTTGTCGTCGCAGTAATGGCTGTCACGTTCACTTCAGCGTTGGAGTCGGCACGCCTGACGAACTCCGTTGCGGCGGCTAAGCTGGTTCCTGTAGCCGTCACTGTGCCATCGTTCCTGGTCATGATTGTCAGTTACTTTCTGATGGGAGTTATATTGTTGAAGAGAGTCCGGACACGTCATACACAAGTCGCACCTCTGAACATGATTTCGAGTGTAATGTCTGCAGTTGCTTCAAATAGTGCCGACGTAATCACTAACGTGCCTGGTCAAATGCAGTTGACAGTACCTCGTAGTCGCACAAAGATCCCAAAGCAAAGTAAAAAATACCACAATGTGTTGTTGTTATTTACAGTGACTGCGGTCTATATTGTGTGTTGGCTGCCCGTGTGGATACACTACGCTGGAGTATATATTCCGAGGGATGTACTGTCCATGTTTCTGCTAAACGCTGTCGTCAACCCGTTCATCTACAGCGTCGTCAGCGCCATGTTCCGTAGCGACGTCAAGATCGTCTTTCGCCAGATACGGTCCAGACTTACGACCTGTCGCCAGTGAATTCTCGTCGGCATCTCGATGAAATCTCTCTCACGGAAGTCGTGATGAGGCGGTTCGATCCCAGGTGAATGTACTAGGTTCCGTATATATATGAGACCGCTAAGAACATTCCTGAAAAGAGACTGAAATGCTTTAACAACCATTGCCCAAACATACGAACGTACCATGTAGAGGATACGTGACTCGGGTTTGATGAGCATGGAGCCAAGGTATATTATACAAAAATAAAAGTTGAATATAGTTGACCACTGGGTGCCACCACATTACGCCCATGCTGCATTTGGTTTAACCATCTCCTATTCTATCCTATGGTCACATTGCATGTGGTACACGTTATATAGATAAACAAATTAGGTGTATACGTGTACGGTATAAAACAGTGAAATTAAATTATGACGATGTATACAAATGAATGCCTTCTAAACGGCACGGTGCAGTTCTTGCGGAATGGGGAATTACCCAGAGTACGGTAATTTCCTAACCAATTCCTGTGCATATACGTTTATAATCGCTGCATCAGGATCTTCAGTTTGCAGAAGCCGCACGACAAAAGCCAGTCAATGATATACAAGTTTGATAACATATTTAAAATCAACGGCGGCTCTGTGATCATCAAATAATAATCACATGTTCTCTAAATGGTATGTTCTCATATTTGGACAATGGTTGTTCAAGCGCTGACGATAACTCAGACAAACACCTACAAGTCGGTGTCGCTGTTGTTCACAATAACGGCCGTCTATATCGTGTGTTGGATGCCGCTCTGGCTGCACTACGCGGGGTTGTCTGTGCCGGTAGAAATACGCGGCGTGTTTCTGCTAAACTCAGTCGTCAACCCGTCCATCTACATCGTCGTCAGCGCCATGTTCCGTAGCGACGTCAAGATCGTCTATCGCCAGATACGCGCCAGCCTGGCGGTACACGCACTCTTGCGCGCGCGCGTTTACACTATACACACACCCACACCTCCCACCCACCCACCCCCACACACATACATAAACACACACACACACACACACACACACACACACACACACACACACACACACACACACACACACACACACACACACACACACACACACACACACACACACACACACACACACACACACACACACACACACACGCACGCACGCACACACACACACACACACTTTACTATACTATACTATACTATACTATACTATACTATACTATACTATACTATACTATACTATACTATACTATACTATACTATACTATACTATACTATACTATACTATACTATACTACACTATACTATACTATAATTATGTGCCATCCTGTACTCTAATATACTACACTGTATTATAATGTACTGTACTGCACTGTACTATGGGTATATTGACTGCACTATGGATGTAATTATTGTACTTAACATAATTAACTGATTAATGATGAGGTGGCTGTCTATCATGTAACATTTGAAAACAACATCCATAAATAAATTGTGATGACTGGCGTGAATTCATTGTGTTGTCTCATTTGCTTATCTCGCTACATTATGAAGAAAAGAAAACACACAACGTTTGACAAAAACCTAGTTTCGGTCACAACCGAACCCAAGCCAACGAACTGATGGTATTCCTCAAAGTTAATAAACCAATTAACTGAGACAGAAATATCTTTGTTTAAATATCAACATATTTTAAACATGATTGTACCTCCTTGTCATATGACATATGCTGTTACTAAGAAAACACAGTATAAATGTCACAAGTCGTACTGCTAATTGACTACAGTTTTCTACGTATTAAACGAATTAAAACACTTATTGTGCGCGCCACTTACTTGTGCAGGCACAATGTCCTGCGATTGTCCTGCGATGTCACAGGCGGAGCCGACAGCCGATGGCAGCGCCGAGCGTCTCCTCGACGAGGTGCTGGCTTCACGGCTGCCGTATTCCGACACTCGCTACTGTTCAGTTGTGGCATTTATAGGATGTGGACTATTGTTGGGGTGTAATGCGGTCCTACAGTGGATGTATTATGAGGCATATATCCGGACCATTTCATGTGTGCTTTGCACTACACACTTCCTTTGCGGTGTTCGAGAGTGCTATGGTAGGGTGCTTTCGCTGTATCGAGGGACGGTACACACACACACACACACACACACACACACACACACACACACACACACACACACACACACACACACACACACACACACACACACACACACACACACACACACACACACACACACACACACACACACACACACACACACACACACACACACACACACACACACACACACACACACACACACACACACACACACACACACACACACACACACACACACACACACACACACACACACACACACACACACACACACACACACACACACACACACACACACACACACACACACACACACACACACACACACACACACACACACACACACACACACACACACACACACACACACACACACACACACACACACACACACACACACACACACACACACACACACACACACACACACACACACACACACACACACACACACTGTGTACTGTAAAACTGCATAATTCTCTCAAGTATCCCAATCCGTTGCGAACTAGAATTGTTCAAACTGGTAATGTTGAATATATCCATATGACTTAGTTGGTATTATTGCCGTCCAGAGAACCTTTGCGTCTGCAGCAGTGTGCATTACTATCATTTCGTGTAACTTCACCTGACGGATCAAATGCCCGTATCAGTTGCCCGTGTAATATAGAGTCAGATTCTGGTGCAGTCATTTTCTGTGTTGCTCACGGAATCGGTTTTGGTAATACTAGACAATCATTGAATGTCTCGAATTTACGTTCTGCATTTATTAGTTATGTGTGGCATATTTCGGTGATTCTCCAGATTCATGAATACACATTATTTTCTTTATGCTTATATTGATTTATTATGCAGATTTCGAGTTCTTAGTTGTGATTGTTTTACTATTATTTATTTCCTATTAGATAGTGTTGTCGCATTATATAAATTAATATATTTGGCATAATTTGTCTGCTTCGTTTCAACAGATGATTATAAATAATCAGTTTATCTAAAATGCACCTGTGTTCACTTATCATGCCTGAACGAAACACATTTTATACTTAAAGTATAAATACTTTAGCGAGAACTCTTTCTCAAGAGTCTTAATAATGATAACGTGGATGCATTTCACCCAGATGGAGGCCAGTGTCATGGCGGACTACTGAAGGGATTTCCTGTCCACGACGGACACGCTGATGCAGAATGTGCACGCAGTCTACATTTGCAACTGGGACGAATACGTCAGCTCTTTGCGCGCCATGCTGCCATGGATGGTAGCGTACGACAACGATAGGTACGGGAGGTGGCTGCCTGATTTCTGGGCTATGCTGACAGCTCTCCCTGTTGCCTTCCTTCGTACTG
>CBDHHR010000468.1:7500-12575 GCA_965263245.1 Metamycoplasmataceae bacterium
GTATGTGTGTATGTGTGTAAGTGTGTATGTGTGTATGTGTGTATATGTGTATGTGTGTATGTGTGTATGTGTGTATATGTGTATGTGTTTATGTGTGTATGTGTGTATATGTGTATGTGTGTACGTGTGTATATGTGTGTATGTGTGTATGTGTGTATGTGTGTATGTGTGTATGAGTGTATGTGTGTATGTGTGTAAGTGTGCATGTGTGTATGTGTGTATGTTTATGTGTGTATGTGTGTATGTGTGTATGTGTGTATATGTGTATATGTGTATATGTGTATATGTGTATGTGTGTATGTGTGTATATGTGTATGTGTGCATGTGTTTATGTGTGTATGTGTGTATGTGTGTATGTGTGTATATGTGTATGTGTGTATATGTGTATGTGTGTATGTGTGCATGTGTGTATGTGTGTATATGTGTATGTGTGTATGTGTGCATGTGTGCATGTGTGCATGTGTGTATGTGTGTATGTGTGTATGTGTGTATGTGTGCATGTGTGTATGTGTGTATGTGTGTATGTGTGTATGTGTGTATGTGTGTATGTGTGTATGTGTGTATGTGTGTATGTGTGCATGTGTGCATGTGTGTATGTGTGTATGTGTGTATGTGTGCATGTGTGCATGTGTGTATGTTTGTATGTGTGTATGTTTGTATGTGTGTATGTGTGCATGTGTGCATGTGTGTATGTGTAGTAATACAGTGGACCTTTGACTTGCAAGCAGAGTTTGGCTCAACAGGAGACATGGGGGTCTCGGTCCGCGGCTGTCGTTATGTCTCCGCTACTTAACTAAGTACCGTGGGGAGCGTTGGTCGTGCGGTCGAGGGGACAGTGGTTCAATCCCACCTACCGCTGTTTCGAAACTTAGGCAATTTCGTTCACCCCACATTTGCCTGTGTCTTTCGGAAGAGACACTAAAAGCCGGTGGTCCCTTCTGTCTGGTGTCTATGCCAGGGGAAGTAAAAGATCCCACACAGGGGGTAAATGTGTAACCTGTAGTGGACTTACAAATTCTAGTGAAGGACAACTCCTGCGTTAGCCCAAGTTTGGGCTGTTTGGAGGAAACCAACTAAGAACACAAGGGACAACTGGCACATAGGTTGAAAAAGGTTACGACTGTGAAACCACAATCTTATTTTCAGACAACTACTTATCTTGTTGTTGTAACATTAAACACGTTAGGTAATGATTTCTGATATAAGGAGAACTAACGGCATCAATATGTAAGGTCTACATAACACAGTATCGCACTAGCCTGTAGTCCTTTAAACATTAACACCGGCTACCACGTGTCTAGTAGCAATTCCGACCATTGTTACTTTTGAAAGCTACCTACATATTTAATAATAGTTCGCGAGTGTATATATAGTTGGGAGAACAAACAGGAGATCGCACGACTAGGGAAAGGTCCGATTTAGCAACATGTAACAATGACGCTATTGTGTGGTCAGCTTAGCACCGCGAGCCGCGAGAACGCCATGAAAGGGCGGGTCATGTCCAGATATAATCTCCAGCGTCGCTATCGGACGTGATCAACAATAGGGTCTAAGCCGTGCCGTCTGCGCGATGCCTATTTCTTCTTTTATTGGTGCTCGTCGGTTTACAATGTGGGGATTTATGGTCTCCGTAAAGATAGCGCACCAACAACGCCAGGGGAACAATGTATGCACAAGTACGGTCGTGTCACGGTCGAATGTAACCAGACCGATTAACAGAGCAGTACTCGGTTAATCTGAGTGTAGTGTACATTTTTAGTTAACTGGAAACATCCAATAATGCGTTTGTTAAGTTATTATATCCAAACACAAGGGTGTGTAAATACAAACAAATAAATGTTGACACCAACTAGTTCGTGTGTTTGTGTGTAACAGTGTATGCCGCAAGTGTTTCCCACGCTGTAGTTATTTGCCCATTTGCATGTTGCAATGGGGTGATACTAGATACTTTCTATATCTCTTCGCAATTATTGTCGTGGATGACATCAATGTCGTTGTCGTCGTCATGGTTGTCATCAAAGTCGTTGTCATCGTCATGGTTGTCATCAAAGTCGTTGTCATCGTCATGGTTGTCATCAAAGTCGTTGTCGTCGTCCTGGTTGTCATCAAAGTCGTTGTCGTCGTCATGGTTGTCATCAATGTCGTTGTCGTCGTCATGGTTGTCATCAATGTCGTTGTCGTCGTCGTCTTCCTCGTCATCATTATTGTTGTCGTCGTCGCAGTCGTCGTTGTTGTCGTCATCGTCGTTGTTATCAGTGACGTCTTCGTTTTCGTTTTCATCACATCATCATTGTTGTCATCATCGTCGTCGTCATCATTATTGTTGTCATCATCGTCGTCGTCATCATCATTGTCGTCGTCATCATCATTGTTGCCGCCGTCGTCGTTTTTAATCTGTTGACACACTTAACCGCCAGGTGGATGGGCTTGTTAGTAGGACACACTTATACTTATACTTATACTGACACTCACACAGTCGATCTTCTTTGGTCTACTATTGTCGTGAGTGACAATAGTCACTGTTAGTGAACTGATCAAGTGACGGTAGTGACTACTGACATCGCTGCCAGTCAGCGACAAACCACAAGCCGTGTCGCACTTAGAGCGCAGGTGTGTTTTCGCAAGAGATTTAGCAGTAAGCGGTGTCGTGGATCTAGACAGTTGGAGTCTTCAGACCGCGGCGGGGTCTACGCTCAGTGCCACGAACACGCTGTCTTGACGACTTTCTCTTTGGGTCGAGTCGCCGGGATGGAGAGGTCTCGTGTTAGCTGACAGCGGGAAGACGTCTAAAACAACAGTTATCGACCAGGATATACTGTCGAATATGTACGTACGTTTTATTTTGGGTCTAGGCAGCTTGGGTCGTATGTACATTTTAGATGTGGTAGTAGTGGTGGCGGCGGCGGTTGTTGTTGTTGTTGTGGTGGTGGTGGTGGTGGTGGCGGCGGCGGTGATTATAATGGTGATTGTCATGGTGGTGATATTGCTTATTATTATTATTATTGTGGTGGTGGTGGTGGTGGTGGTGGTGGTGGTGGTGGTGGTGGTGGTGGTGGTGGTGGTGGTGGTGGTGGTGGTGGTGGTGGTGGTGGTGGTGGTAGTGGTGGTGGTGGTGGTAGTGGTGGTGGTGATGGTGGTAGATGTGTTGGTGTTGGTGGTGGTGGTGGTGGTGGTGGTGGTGGTGGTGGTGGTGGTGGTGGTGGTGGTGGTGGTGGTATTGGTGTTGGTGTTGGTGGTGGTGGTGGTGGTGGTGGTGGTGGTGGTGGTGGTGGTGGTGGAGGTGGTGGTGGTGGTGGTGGTGGTGGTGGTGGTGGTGGTGGTGGTGGTGGTGGTGGTAGTGGTGGTGGTGGTGGTGGTAGTGGTGGTGGTGGTGGTGGTGGTGGTGGTGGTGGTGGTGGTGGTGGTGGTGGTGGTGGTGGTGGTGGTTGTAGATGTGTTGGTGTTGGTGTTGGTGTTGGTGTTGGTGTTGGTGTTGGTGTTGGTGTTGGTGTGTGGTGTTGGTGTTGGTGTTGGTGTTGGTGGTGTTGGTGGTGTTGGTGGTGGTGGTGGTGGTGGTGGTGGAGGTGGTGGATGGTGGTGGTGTTGGTGGTGGTTATGGTGGTGGTGGTGGTGGTGGTGGTGGTCGTCGTCGTCGTCGTCGTCGTGGTCGTGGTCGTGGTGGTGATTGTTGTGGTTGTGGTGGTCGTAGCTGTAGTGGTGTGAAGATGATGATTATACTAGATTGCCACCGGTTCTACTATTGCCAAATGCATTATACAGCGCAGTCTGTTTAAAAAGAACTGTGATACATTATAGTTTTACAATATTTTTGCAGCCGCGTCACTTACCTACAAATTCGTGGCACGTAAAACGGTCTAGGCTTCACACGCTCCGGGTCTCCCTGAATCCGCCTACACATAGCATGATGAAATATAGACATAAGTGAATCCACTCCCAATCCCTGCAGTTCACACGCCTCCCTCTAGGTCCATTCGCATCCTTCGACCATGTGCATTAATTGCAGCGTGGCTGAATATTTCTTAGAGAAATAGAGATTAGATACGACCTGATCATTGCAGTGCAGTGGCGCAATGGACAAAGCTTTGGACTCTAAACAAAGAGAACCCGGGTTAAAAACTTGTTCACTCTACATTGCTCCAGTTCATTCAGGTGTATAAATGAATACCTGGCTATAAACAGGCGGAGTGTTCGATTGAACAGGTCTGCCAGAGAATAGAGTGTGAAGTGCTATAAGCAATCGTGAGGATTAGATACTGCGCTATATATGAATTATATTTACTGTTTTACCATTACCTTTACATTTTAACTTGGTTTGTTGGACCGTTATCGTAAACTAGTAATATTAAGTTACAAGTTATATTAACTCTTGGGGAGTGGTGACCACTCGGTAGAGCGCCGGACAATCGAGGGGACAGTGGTTCAATCCCACATGCCGCTGTTTCGAAACTTAGGCAATTTCGTTCACTTCTCATTGCATGTGTTTTTCGGAAGAGACACTAAAACCCGGTGGTCCCTTCTATCTGGTGTCTAAGCCAGGGGACGTAAAAGATCCCACACAAGAGAAGGACAACTCTGAAAACCAGTGACAATAATGGTCAGCAAGTTGACCGGTGGTCATTAATGGAAGACGAACATACATTGTACATCATTAAAAAATTGTCAAAAATAGATCACAAATAATAACGACACAATCAGGTAACTCACAGGAGCAAGTTAAAAAGAGTCCATGCAAAGTGAAAAGCAAAACATTTCTCGGACTTGCCGAGACAACTGACAAAGTTTGTGCCTTGTTTGCTACGGTCGAGATGTCGATATTGGTGACGCCATTAGTGTAGGACATTGCTGGCAGTGTTAATGGGTTATTATATTCAAATCCGGCTGCACTACCGGTTTATATAGACACAGACAATCGTATCAGCCAGTGTCAAGATGGCGGGTGACGATGCACCTCTAGCATGGCTGCTGGCCTGTCACTGTTTGTTTGGTCTCTGTCAACAGAGGGACCTTTCCTAATAGTCCTACGTGTTGGCTTTGAGCACCGATACTTTCAGGGAGCTGTGTGTGTATTTGCTTGA
>CBDHHR010000469.1:0-14994 GCA_965263245.1 Metamycoplasmataceae bacterium
AGTGTCAGTTGTTCCCTCTCGGTGACGCCGCCGGCAGAAACTGCAGGGCAGTGTCACTAGTGTCAGTTGTGTCCTATCGGTGACGCCGCCGGCAGAAACTGGAGGGCAGTGTCACTAGTGTCAGTTGTGAAAACTCGGTGACGCCGCCGGCAGAAACTGGAGGGCAGTGTCACTAGTGTCAGTTGTGACCTCTCGGTGACGCCGTCGGCAGAAACTGGAGGGCAGTGTCACTAGTGTCAGTTGTGACCTCTCGGTGACGCCGCCGGCAGAAACTGGAGGGCAGTGTCACTAGTGTCAGTTGTGAAAACTCGGTGACGCCGCCGGCAGAAACTGGAGGGCAGTGTCACTAGTGTCAGTTGTGACCTCTCGGTGACCCCGCCGGCAGAAATTGGAGGGCAGTGTCACTAGTGTCAGTTGTGACCTCTCGGTGACGCCGCCGGCAGAAACTGGAGGGTCGCGTCAACTGTTTCAGTTGTGAACTCTCGGTGACGCCGCCGGCAGAAACTGGAGGGCAGTGTCATTAGTGTCAGTTGCGACCTATCGGTGACGCCGCCGGCAGAAACTGGAGGGCAGTGTCACTAGTGTCAGTTGTGACCTCTCGGTGACCCCGCCGGCAGAAATTGGAGGGCAGTGTCACTAGTGTCAGTTGTGACCTCTCGGTGACGCCGCCGGTAGAAACTGGAGGGTCGCGTCAACTGTTTCAGTTGTGAACTCTCGGTGACGCCGCCGGCAGAAACTGGAGGGCAGTGTCATTAGTGTCAGTTGTGACCTCTCGGTGACGCCGCCGGCAGAAACTGGAGGGCAGTGTCACTAGTGTCAGTTGTGACCTCTCGGTGACACCGCTGGCAGAAACTGGAGGGCAGTGTCACTAGTGTCAGTTGTGAACTCTCGGTGACGCCGCCGGCAGAAACTGGAGGGCTGTGTCACTAGTGTCAGTTGTGACCTCTCGGTGACGCCGCCGGCAGAAACCGCAGGGCAGTGTCACTAGTGTCAGTTTTGACCTCTCGGTGACGCCGCAGGGTAAAAACTGTAGGGCAGTGTCACTAGTGTCAGTTGTTCCCTCTCGGTGACGCCGCCGGCAGAAACTGCAGGGCAGTGTCACTAGTGTCAGTTGTGTCCTATCGGTGACGCCGCCGGCAGAAACTGGAGGGCAGTGTCACTAGTGTCAGTTGTGAAAACTCGGTGACGCCGCCGGCAGAAACTGGAGGGCAGTGTCACTAGTGTCAGTTGTGACCTCTCGGTGACGCCGTCGGCAGAAACTGGAGGGCAGTGTCACTAGTGTCAGTTGTGACCTCTCGGTGACGCCGCCGGCAGAAACTGGAGGGCAGTGTCACTAGTGTCAGTTGTGAAAACTCGGTGACGCCGCCGGCAGAAACTGGAGGGCAGTGTCACTAGTGTCAGTTGTGACCTCTCGGTGACCCCGCCGGCAGAAATTGGAGGGCAGTGTCACTAGTGTCAGTTGTGACCTCTCGGTGACGCCGCCGGCAGAAACTGGAGGGTCGCGTCAACTGTTTCAGTTGTGAACTCTCGGTGACGCCGCCGGCAGAAACTGGAGGGCAGTGTCATTAGTGTCAGTTGCGACCTATCGGTGACGCCGCCGGCAGAAACTGGAGGGCAGTGTCACTAGTGTCAGTTGTGACCTCTCGGTGACCCCGCCGGCAGAAATTGGAGGGCAGTGTCACTAGTGTCAGTTGTGACCTCTCGGTGACGCCGCCGGTAGAAACTGGAGGGTCGCGTCAACTGTTTCAGTTGTGAACTCTCGGTGACGCCGCCGGCAGAAACTGGAGGGCAGTGTCATTAGTGTCAGTTGTGACCTCTCGGTGACGCCGCCGGCAGAAACTGGAGGGCAGTGTCACTAGTGTCAGTTGTGACCTCTCGGTGACACCGCTGGCAGAAACTGGAGGGCAGTGTCACTAGTGTCAGTTGTGAACTCTCGGTGACGCCGCCGGCAGAAACTGGAGGGCTGTGTCACTAGTGTCAGTTGTGACCTCTCGGTGACGCCGCCGGCAGAAACCGCAGGGCAGTGTCACTAGTGTCAGTTTTGACCTCTCGGTGACGCCGCAGGGTAAAAACTGTAGGGCAGTGTCACTAGTGTCAGTTGTTCCCTCTCGGTGACGCCGCCGGCAGAAACTGCAGGGCAGTGTCACTAGTGTCAGTTGTGTCCTATCGGTGACGCCGCCGGCAGAAACTGGAGGGCAGTGTCACTAGTGTCAGTTGTGAAAACTCGGTGACGCCGCCGGCAGAAACTGGAGGGCAGTGTCACTAGTGTCAGTTGTGACCTCTCGGTGACGCCGTCGGCAGAAACTGGAGGGCAGTGTCACTAGTGTCAGTTGTGACCTCTCGGTGACGCCGCCGGCAGAAACTGGAGGGCAGTGTCACTAGTGTCAGTTGTGAAAACTCGGTGACGCCGCCGGCAGAAACTGGAGGGCAGTGTCACTAGTGTCAGTTGTGACCTCTCGGTGACCCCGCCGGCAGAAATTGGAGGGCAGTGTCACTAGTGTCAGTTGTGACCTCTCGGTGACGCCGCCGGCAGAAACTGGAGGGTCGCGTCAACTGTTTCAGTTGTGAACTCTCGGTGACGCCGCCGGCAGAAACTGGAGGGCAGTGTCATTAGTGTCAGTTGCGACCTATCGGTGACGCCGCCGGCAGAAACTGGAGGGCAGTGTCACTAGTGTCAGTTGTGACCTCTCGGTGACCCCGCCGGCAGAAATTGGAGGGCAGTGTCACTAGTGTCAGTTGTGACCTCTCGGTGACGCCGCCGGTAGAAACTGGAGGGTCGCGTCAACTGTTTCAGTTGTGAACTCTCGGTGACGCCGCCGGCAGAAACTGGAGGGCAGTGTCATTAGTGTCAGTTGTGACCTCTCGGTGACGCCGCCGGCAGAAACTGGAGGGCAGTGTCACTAGTGTCAGTTGTGACCTCTCGGTGACACCGCTGGCAGAAACTGGAGGGCAGTGTCACTAGTGTCAGTTGTGAACTCTCGGTGACGCCGCCGGCAGAAACTGGAGGGCTGTGTCACTAGTGTCAGTTGTGACCTCTCGGTGACGCCGCCGGCAGAAACCGCAGGGCAGTGTCACTAGTGTCAGTTTTGACCTCTCGGTGACGCCGCAGGGTAAAAACTGTAGGGCAGTGTCACTAGTGTCAGTTGTTCCCTCTCGGTGACGCCGCCGGCAGAAACTGCAGGGCAGTGTCACTAGTGTCAGTTGTGTCCTATCGGTGACGCCGCCGGCAGAAACTGGAGGGCAGTGTCACTAGTGTCAGTTGTGAAAACTCGGTGACGCCGCCGGCAGAAACTGGAGGGCAGTGTCACTAGTGTCAGTTGTGACCTCTCGGTGACGCCGTCGGCAGAAACTGGAGGGCAGTGTCACTAGTGTCAGTTGTGACCTCTCGGTGACGCCGCCGGCAGAAACTGGAGGGCAGTGTCACTAGTGTCAGTTGTGAAAACTCGGTGACGCCGCCGGCAGAAACTGGAGGGCAGTGTCACTAGTGTCAGTTGTGACCTCTCGGTGACCCCGCCGGCAGAAATTGGAGGGCAGTGTCACTAGTGTCAGTTGTGACCTCTCGGTGACGCCGCCGGCAGAAACTGGAGGGTCGCGTCAACTGTTTCAGTTGTGAACTCTCGGTGACGCCGCCGGCAGAAACTGGAGGGCAGTGTCATTAGTGTCAGTTGCGACCTATCGGTGACGCCGCCGGCAGAAACTGGAGGGCAGTGTCACTAGTGTCAGTTGTGACCTCTCGGTGACCCCGCCGGCAGAAATTGGAGGGCAGTGTCACTAGTGTCAGTTGTGACCTCTCGGTGACGCCGCCGGTAGAAACTGGAGGGTCGCGTCAACTGTTTCAGTTGTGAACTCTCGGTGACGCCGCCGGCAGAAACTGGAGGGCAGTGTCATTAGTGTCAGTTGTGACCTCTCGGTGACGCCGCCGGCAGAAACTGGAGGGCAGTGTCACTAGTGTCAGTTGTGACCTCTCGGTGACACCGCTGGCAGAAACTGGAGGGCAGTGTCACTAGTGTCAGTTGTGAACTCTCGGTGACGCCGCCGGCAGAAACTGGAGGGCTGTGACACTAGTGTCAGTTGTGACCTAACGGAGACGCCACAAGCAGAAACTGGAGGGCTGTGTCACTAGTGTCAGTTGTGACCTCTCGGTGACGTCTCCGGCAGAAACTGGAGGGCAGTGTCACTAGTGTCAGTTGTGACCTCTCGGTGACGCCGCCTGCACAAACTGCAGGGCAGTGTCACTAGTGTCAGTTGTGACCTCTCGGTGACGCCGACGGCAGAAACTGCAGGGCAGTGTCACTAATGTCAGTTGTGACCTCTCGGTGACGCCGCCGGCAGAAACTGGAGGGCAGTGTCACTAGTGTCAGTTGTGACCTCTCGGTGACGCCGTCGGCAGAAACTGTTGGGCAGTGTCACTATTGTCAGTTGTGACCTCTCGGTGACGCCGCCGGCAGAAACTGGAGGGCAGTGTCACTAGTGTCAGTTGTGAAAACTCGGTGACGCCGCCGGCAGAAACTGGAGGGCAGTGTCACTAGTGTCAGTTGTGACCTCTCGGTGACCCCGCCGGCAGAAATTGGAGGGCAGTGTCACTAGTGTCAGTTGTGACCTCTCGGTGACGCCGCCGGCAGAAACTGGAGGGTCGCGTCAACTGTTTCAGTTGTGAACTCTCGGTGACGCCGCCGGCAGAAACTGGAGGGCAGTGTCATTAGTGTCAGTTGTGACCTATCGGTGACGCCGCCGGCAGAAACTGGAGGGCAGTGTCACTAGTGTCAGTTGTGACCTCTCGGTGACCCCGCCGGCAGAAATTGGAGGGCAGTGTCACTAGTGTCAGTTGTGACCTCTCGGTGACGCCGCCGGCAGAAACTGGAGGGTCGCGTCAACTGTTTCAGTTGTGAACTCTCGGTGACGCCGCCGGCAGAAACTGCAGGGCAGTGTCATTAGTGTCAGTTGTGACCTCTCGGTGACGCCGCCGGCAGAAACTGGAGGGCAGTGTCACTAGTGTCAGTTGTGACCTCTCGGTGACACCGCTGGCAGAAACTGGAGGGCAGTGTCACTAGTGTCAGTTGTGAACTCTCGGTGACGCCGCCGGCAGAAACTGGAGGGCTGTGTCACTAGTGTCAGTTGTGACCTCTCGGTGACGCCGCCGGCAGAAACCGCAGGGCAGTGTCACTAGTGTCAGCTTTGACCTCTCGGTGACGCCGCAGGGTAAAAACTGTAGGGCAGTGTCACTAGTGTCAGTTGTTCCCTCTCGGTGACGCCGCCGGCAGAAAACTGCAGGGCAGTGTCACTAGTGTCAGTTGTGTCCTATCGGTGACGCCGCCGGCAGAAACTGGAGGGCAGTGTCACTAGTGTCAGTTGTGAAAACTCGGTGACGCCGCCGGCAGAAACTGGAGGGCAGTGTCACTAGTGTCAGTTGTGACCTCTCGGTGACGCCGTCGGCAGAAACTGGAGGGCAGTGTCACTAGTGTCAGTTGTGACCTCTCGGTGACGCCGCCGGCAGAAACTGGAGGGCAGTGTCACTAGTGTCAGTTGTGACCTCTCGGTGACCCCGCCGCCAGAAATTGGAGGGCAGTGTCACTAGTGTCAGTTGTGACCTCTCGGTGACGCCGCCGGCAGAAACTGGAGGGTCGCGTCAACTGTTTCAGTTGTGAACTCTCGGTGACGCCGCCGGCAGAAACTGGAGGGCAGTGTCATTAGTGTCAGTTGTGACCTATCGGTGACGCCGCCGGCAGAAACTGGAGGGCAGTGTCACTAGTGTCAGTTGTGACCTCTCGGTGACCCCGCCGGCAGAAATTGGAGGGCAGTGTCACTAGTGTCAGTTGTGACCTCTCGGTGACGCCGCCGGCAGAAACTGGAGGGTCGCGTCAACTGTTTCAGTTGTGAACTCTCGGTGACGCCGCCGGCAGAAACTGGAGGGCAGTGTCATTAGTGTCAGTTGTGACCTCTCGGTGACGCCGCCGGCAGAAACTGGAGGGCAATGTCACTAGTGTCAGTTGTGACCTCTCGGTGACACCGCTGGCAGAAACTGGAGGGCAGTGTCACTAGTGTCAGTTGTGAACTCTCGGTGACGCCGCCGGCAGAAACTGGAGGGCTGTGTCACTAGTGTCAGTTGTGACCTCTCGGTGACGCCGCCGGCAGAAACCGCAGGGCAGTGTCACTAGTGTCAGTTTTGACCTCTCGGTGACGCCGCAGGGTAAAAACTGTAGGGCAGTGTCACTAGTGTCAGTTTGTTCCCTCTCGGTGACGCCGCCGGCAGAAACTGCAGGGCAGTGTCACTAGTGTCAGTTGTGTCCTATCGGTGACGCCGCCGGCAGAAACTGGAGGGCAGTGTCACTAGTGTCAGTTGTGACCTCTCGGTGACGCTGCCGACAGAAAGTGGAGGGCTGTGTCACTAATGTCAGTTGTGACATCTCGGAGACGCCACCGGCAGAAACTGGAGGGCAGTGTCACTAGTGTCAATTGTGACCTCTCGGTGACGCCGCCGGCAGAAACTGGAGGGCAGTGTCACTGTGTCAGTTGTGACCTCTGGGTGACGCCGCCGGCAGAAACTGCAGGGCAGTGTCACTAGTGTCAGTTGTGACCTCTCGGTGACGCCGCCGGCAGAAACTGGAGGGCAGTGTCACTAGTGTCAGTTGTGACCTCTCGGTGACGCCGCCGGCAGAAACTGGAGGGCGGTGTCACTATTGTCAGTTGTGACCTCTCGGTGAAGTCGCCGGCAGAAACTGGAGGGCGGTGTCACTATTGTCAGTTGTGACCTCTCGGAGACGCCGCCGGCAGAAACTGGAGGGCAGTGTCACTAGTGTCAGTTGTGAAAACTCGGTGACGCCGCCGGCAGAAACTGGAGGGCAGTGTCACTAGTGTCAGTTGTGACCTCTCGGTGACGCCGCCGGCAGAAACTGGAGGGCAGTGTCACTAGTGTCAGTTGTGACCTCTCGGTGACGCCGCCGGCAGAAACTGGAGGGCAGTGTCACTAGTGTCAGTTGTGAAAACTCGGTGACGCCGCCGGCAGAAACTGGAGGGCAGTGTCACTAGTGTCAGTTGTGACCTCTCGGTGACCCCGCCGGCAGAAATTGGAGGGCAGTGTCACTAGTGTCAGTTTTGACCTCTCGGTGACGCCGCCGGCAGAAACTGGAGGGTCGCGTCAACTGTTTCAGTTGTGAACTCTCGGTGACGCCGCCGGCAGAAACTGGAGGGCAGTGTCATTAGTGTCAGTTGTGACCTCTCGGTGACGCCGCCGGCAGAAACTGGAGGGCAGTGTCACTAGTGTCAGCTGTGACCTCTCGGTGACCCCGCCGGCAGAAATTGGAGGGCAGTGTCAATAGTGTCAGTTGTAACATCTCAGTGACCCCGCTGCAGAAACTGGAGGGTCGCGTCAACTGTTTCAGTTGTGAACTCTCGGTGACGCCGCCGGCGGCAGAAACTGGAGGGCTGTGTCACTAGTGTCAGTTGTGACCTCTCGGTGACGCCGCCGGCAGAAACTGCAGGGCAGTGTCACTAGTGTCAGTTGTGACTTCTCGGTGACGCCGCCGGCAGAAACTGGAGGACTGTATCATTAGTGTCAGTTGTGACCTCTCGGTGACGCCGCGGGCAGAAACTGGAGGGCAGTGTCACTATTGTCAGATGTGACCTCTCGGTGACGCCGCCGGCAGAAACTGCAGGGCAGTGTCACTAGTGTCAGTTGTGACCTCTCGGTGACGCCGCCGGCAGAAACTGGAGGGCAGTGTCACTAGTGTCAGTTGTGACCTCTCGGTGACGCCGCCGGCAGAAACTGGAGGGCAGTGTCACTAGTGTCAGTTGTGACCTCTCGGTGACGCCGTCGGCCGGCAGAAAGTTGGAGGGCAGTGTCACTAGTGTCAGTTGTGAAAACTCGGTGACGCCGCCGGCAGAAACTGGAGGGCAGTGTCACTAGTGTCAGTTGTGACCTCTCGGTGACGCCGCCGGCAGAAACTGGAGGGCAGTGTCACTAGTGTCAGTTGTGACCTCTCGGTGACGCCGCCGGCAGAAACTGGAGGGCAGTGTCACTAGTGTCAGTTGTGACCTATCGGTGACGCCGCCGGCAGAAACTGGAGGGCAGTGTCACTAGTGTCAGTTGTGACCTCTCGGTGACCCCGCCGGCAGAAATTGGAGGGCAGTGTCACTAGTGTCAGTTGTGACCTCTCGGTGACGCCGCCGGCAGAAACTGGAGGGTCGCGTCAACTGTTTCAGTTGTGAACTCTCGGTGACGCCGCCGGCAGAAACTGGAGGGCAGTGTCACTAGTGTCAGTTGTGACCTCTCGGTGACGCCGCCGGCAGAAACTGGAGGGCAGTGTCACTAGTGTCAGTTGTGACCTCTCGGTGACACCGCTGGCAGAAACTGGAGGGCAGTGTCACTAGTGTCAGTTGTGAACTCTCGGTGACGCCGCCGGCAGAAACTGGAGGGCTGTGTCACTAGTGTCAGTTGTGACCTCTCGGTGACGCCGCCGGCAGAAACCGCAGGGCAGTGTCACTAGTGTCAGCTTTGACCTCTCGGTGACGCCGCAGGGTAAAAACTGTAGGGCAGTGTCACTAGTGTCAGTTGTTCCCTCTCGGTGACGCCGCCGGCAGAAACTGCAGGGCAGTGTCACTAGTGTCAGTTGTGACCTATCGGTGACGCCGCCGGCAGAAACTGGAGGGCAGTGTCACTAGTGTCAGTTGTGACCTCTCGGTGACGCCGCCGGCAGAAACTGGAGGGCAGTGTCACTAGTGTCAGTTGTGACTCTCGGTGACGCCGCCGGCAGAAACTGGAGGGCAGTGTCACTAGTGTCAGTTGTGACCTCTCGGTGACGCCGCCGGCAGAAACTGGAGGGCAGTGTCACTAGTGTCAGTTGTGACCTCTCGGTGACGCCGCCGGCAGAAACTGGAGGGCAGTGTCACTAGTGTCAGTTGTGACCTCTCGGTGACGCCGCCGGCAGAAACTGGAGGGCAGTGTCACTAGTGTCAGTTGTGACCTCTCGGTGACGCCGCCGGCAGAAACTGGAGGGCGGTGTCACTAGTGTCAGTTGTGACCTCTCGGTGACGCCGCCGGCAGAAACTGGAGGGCGGTGTCACTGTGTCAGTTGTGACCTCTCGGTGACGCCGCCGGCAGAAACTGGAGGGCAGTGTCACTAGTGTCAGTTGTGACCTCTCGGTGACCCCGCCGGCAGAAAGTGGAGGGCAGTGTCACTAGTGTCAGTTGTGACCTCTCGGTGACGCCGCCGGCAGAAACTGGAGGGTCGCGTCAACTGTTTCAGTTGTGAACTCTCGGTGACGCCGCCGGCAGAAACTGCAGGGCAGTGTCATTAGTGTCAGTTGTGACCTCTCGGTGACGCCGCCGGCAGAAACTGGAGGGCAGTGTCACTAGTGTCAGTTGTGACCTCTCGGTGACACCGCTGGCAGAAACTGGAGGGCAGTGTCACTAGTGTCAGTTGTGAACTCTCGGTGACGCCGCCGGCAGAAACTGGAGGGCTGTGTCACTAGTGTCAGTTGTGACCTCTCGGTGACGCCGCCGGCAGAAACCGCAGGGCAGTGTCACTAGTGTCAGCTTTGACCTCTCGGTGACGCCGCAGGGTAAAAACTGTAGGGCAGTGTCACTAGTGTCAGTTGTTCCCTCTCGGTGACGCCGCCGGCAGAAACTGCAGGGCAGTGTCACTAGTGTCAGTTGTGTCCTATCGGTGACGCCGCCGGCAGAAACTGGAGGGCAGTGTCACTAGTGTCAGTTGTGAAAACTCGGTGACGCCGCCGGCAGAAACTGGAGGGCAGTGTCACTAGTGTCAGTTGTGACCTCTCGGTGACGCCGCCGGCAGAAACTGGAGGGCAGTGTCACTAGTGTCAGTTGTGACCTCTCGGTGACGCCGCCGGCAGAAACTGGAGGGCAGTGTCACTAGTGTCAGTTGTGAAAACTCGGTGACGCCGCCGGCAGAAACTGGAGGGCAGTGTCACTAGTGTCAGTTGTGACCTCTCGGTGACCCCGCCGGCAGAAATTGGAGGGCAGTGTCACTAGTGTCAGTTGTGACCTCTCGGTGACGCCGCCGGCAGAAACTGGAGGGTCGCGTCAACTGTTTCAGTTGTGAACTCTCGGTGACGCCGCCGGCAGAAACTGGAGGGCAGTGTCATTAGTGTCAGTTGTGACCTATCGGTGACGCCGCCGGCAGAAACTGGAGGGCAGTGTCACTAGTGTCAGTTGTGACCTCTCGGTGACCCCGCCGGCAGAAATTGGAGGGCAGTGTCACTAGTGTCAGTTGTGACCTCTCGGTGACGCCGCCGGCAGAAACTGGAGGGTCGCGTCAACTGTTTCAGTTGTGAACTCTCGGTGACGCCGCCGGCAGAAACTGGAGGGCAGTGTCATTAGTGTCAGTTGTGACCTCTCGGTGACGCCGCCGGCAGAAACTGGAGGGCAGTGTCACTAGTGTCAGTTGTGACCTCTCGGTGACACCGCTGGCAGAAACTGGAGGGCAGTGTCACTAGTGTCAGTTGTGAACTCTCGGTGACGCCGCCGGCAGAAACTGGAGGGCTGTGTCACTAGTGTCAGTTGTGACCTCTCGGTGACGCCGCCGGCAGAAACCGCAGGGCAGTGTCACTAGTGTCAGTTTTGACCTCTCGGTGACGCCGCAGGGTAAAAACTGTAGGGCAGTGTCACTAGTGTCAGTTGTTCCCTCTCGGTGACGCCGCCGGCAGAAACTGCAGGGCAGTGTCACTAGTGTCAGTTGTGTCCTATCGGTGACGCCGCCGGCAGAAACTGGAGGGCAGTGTCACTAGTGTCAGTTGTGACCTCTCGGTGACGCTGCCGACAGAAAGTGGAGGGCTGTGTCACTAATGTCAGTTGTGACATCTCGGAGACGCCACCGGCAGAAACTGGAGGGCAGTGTCACTAGTGTCAATTGTGACCTCTCGGTGACGCCGCCGGCAGAAACTGGAGGGCAGTGTCACTGTGTCAGTTGTGACCTCTTGGTGACGCCGCCGGCAGAAACTGCAGGGCAGTGTCACTAGTGTCAGTTGTGACCTCTCGGTGACGCCGCCGGCAGAAACTGGAGGGCAGTGTCACTAGTGTCAGTTGTGACCTCTCGGTGACGCCGCCGGCAGAAACTGGAGGGCGGTGTCACTATTGTCAGTTGTGACCTCTCGGTGAAGTCGCCGGCAGAAACTGGAGGGCGGTGTCACTATTGTCAGTTGTGACCTCTCGGAGACGCCGCCGGCAGAAACTGGAGGGCAGTGTCACTAGTGTCAGTTGTGACCTCTCGGTGACCCCGCCGGCAGAAAGTGGAGGGCTGTGTCACTAGTGTCAGTTGTGACCTCTCGGAGACGCCGCCGGCAGAAACTGGAGGGCAGTGTCACTAGTGTCAGTTGTGACCTCTCGGTGACGCCGCCGGCAGAAACTGGAGGGTCGTGTCACTAGTGTCAGTTGTGACCTCTCGGTGACGCCGCCGGCAGAAACTGGAGGGCAGTGTCACTAGTGTCAGTTGTGACCTCTCGGTGACGCCGCCGGCAGAAACTGGAGGGCAGTGTCACTAGTGTCAGTTGTGACCTCTCGGTGACGCCGCCGGCAGAAACTGGAGGGCAGTGTCACTAGTGTCAGTTGTGACCTCTCGGTGACGCCGTCGGCAGAAACTGGAGGGCAGTGTCACTAGTGTCAGTTGTGACCTCTCGGTGACGCCGCCGGCAGAAACTGGAGGGCAGTGTCACTAGTGTCAGTTGTGAAAACTCGGTGACGCCGCCGGCAGAAACTGGAGGGCAGTGTCACTAGTGTCAGTTGTGACCTCTCGGTGACCCCGCCGGCAGAAATTGGAGGGCAGTGTCACTAGTGTCAGTTGTGACCTCTCGGTGACGCCGCCGGCAGAAACTGGAGGGTCGCGTCAACTGTTTCAGTTGTGAACTCTCGGTGACGCCGCCGGCAGAAACTGGAGGGCAGTGTCATTAGTGTCAGTTGTGACCTATCGGTGACGCCGCCGGCAGAAACTGGAGGGCAGTGTCACTAGTGTCAGTTGTGACCTCTCGGTGACCCCGCCGGCAGAAATTGGAGGGCAGTGTCACTAGTGTCAGTTGTGACCTCTCGGTGACGCCGCCGGCAGAAACTGGAGGGTCGCGTCAACTGTTTCAGTTGTGAACTCTCGGTGACGCCGCCGGCAGAAACTGCAGGGCAGTGTCATTAGTGTCAGTTGTGACCTCTCGGTGACGCCGCCGGCAGAAACTGGAGGGCAGTGTCACTAGTGTCAGTTGTGACCTCTCGGTGACACCGCTGGCAGAAACTGGAGGGCAGTGTCACTAGTGTCAGTTGTGACCTCTCGGTGACGCCGCCGGCAGAAACTGGAGGGCAGTGTCACTAGTGTCAGTTGTGACCTCTCGGTGACGCCGCCGGCAGAAACTGCAGGGCAGTGTCACTAGTGTCAGTTGTGTCCTCTCGGTGACGCCGCCGGCAGAAACTGGAGGGCAGTGTCACTAGTGTCAGTTGTGAAAACTCGGTGACGCCGCCGGCAGAAACTGGAGGGCAGTGTCACTAGTGTCAGTTGTGACCTCTCGGTGACGCCGTCGGCAGAAACTGGAGGGCAGTGTCACTAGTGTCAGTTGTGACCTCTCGGTGACGCCGCCGGCAGAAACTGGAGGGCAGTGTCACTAGTGTCAGTTGTGAAAACTCGGTGACGCCGCCGGCAGAAACTGGAGGGCAGTGTCACTAGTGTCAGTTGTGACCTCTCGGTGACCCCGCCGGCAGAAATTGGAGGGCAGTGTCACTAGTGTCAGTTGTGACCTCTCGGTGACGCCGCCGGCAGAAACTGGAGGGTCGCGTCAACTGTTTCAGTTGTGAACTCTCGGTGACGCCGCCGGCAGAAACTGGAGGGCAGTGTCATTAGTGTCAGTTGTGACCTATCGGTGACGCCGCCGGCAGAAACTGGAGGGCAGTGTCACTAGTGTCAGTTGTGACCTCTCGGTGACCCCGCCGGCAGAAATTGGAGGGCAGTGTCACTAGTGTCAGTTGTGACCTCTCGGTGACGCCGCCGGCAGAAACTGGAGGGTCGCGTCAACTGTTTCAGTTGTGAACTCTCGGTGACGCCGCCGGCAGAAACTGGAGGGCAGTGTCATTAGTGTCAGTTGTGACCTCTCGGTGACGCCGCCGGCAGAAACTGGAGGGCAGTGTCACTAGTGTCAGTTGTGACCTCTCGGTGACACCGCTGGCAGAAACTGGAGGGCAGTGTCACTAGTGTCAGTTGTGAACTCTCGGTGACGCCGCCGGCAGAAACTGGAGGGCTGTGTCACTAGTGTCAGTTGTGACCTCTCGGTGACGCCGCCGGCAGAAACCGCAGGGCAGTGTCACTAGTGTCAGTTTTGACCTCTCGGTGACGCCGCAGGGTAAAAACTGTAGGGCAGTGTCACTAGTGTCAGTTGTTCCCTCTCGGTGACGCCGCCGGCAGAAACTGCAGGGCAGTGTCACTAGTGTCAGTTGTGTCCTATCGGTGACGCCGCCGGCAGAAACTGGAGGGCAGTGTCACTAGTGTCAGTTGTGACCTCTCGGTGACGCTGCCGACAGAAAGTGGAGGGCTGTGTCACTAATGTCAGTTGTGACATCTCGGAGACGCCACCGGCAGAAACTGGAGGGCAGTGTCACTAGTGTCAATTGTGACCTCTCGGTGACGCCGCCGGCAGAAACTGGAGGGCAGTGTCACTGTGTCAGTTGTGACCTCTTGGTGACGCCGCCGGCAGAAACTGCAGGGCAGTGTCACTAGTGTCAGTTGTGACCTCTCGGTGACGCCGCCGGCAGAAACTGGAGGGCAGTGTCACTAGTGTCAGTTGTGACCTCTCGGTGACGCCGCCGGCAGAAACTGGAGGGCGGTGTCACTATTGTCAGTTGTGACCTCTCGGTGAAGTCGCCGGCAGAAACTGGAGGGCGGTGTCACTATTGTCAGTTGTGACCTCTCGGAGACGCCGCCGGCAGAAACTGGAGGGCAGTGTCACTAGTGTCAGTTGTGACCTCTCGGTGACCCCGCCGGCAGAAAGTGGAGGGCTGTGTCACTAGTGTCAGTTGTGACCTCTCGGAGACGCCGCCGGCAGAAACTGGAGGGCAGTGTCACTAGTGTCAGTTGTGACCTCTCGGTGACGCCGCCGGCAGAAACTGGAGGGCCGTGTCACTAGTGTCAGTTGTGACCTCTCGGTGACGCCGCCGGCAGAAACTGGAGGGCAGCGTCACTAGTGTCAGCTGTGAACTCTCGGTGACGCCGCCGGCAGAAACTGGAGGGCAGTGTCATTAGTGTCAGTTGTGACCTCTCGGGGAAGCCGCCGACAGAAACTGGAGGGCAGTGTCACTAGTGTCAGTTGTGACCTCTCGGTGACGCCGCCGGCAGAAACTGGAGGGCAGTGTCACTAATGTCAGTTGTGACCTCTCGGTGACGCCGCCGGCAGAAACTGGAGGGCAGTGTCACTAGTGTCAGTTGTGACCTCTCGGTGACGCCGCCGGCAGAAACTGGAGGGCAGTGTCACTAGTGTCAGTTGTGAAAACTCGGTGACGCCGCCGGCAGAAACTGGAGGGTCGTGTCAACAGTTTCAGTTGTGAACTCTCGGTGACGCCGCCGGCAGAAACTGGAGGGCAGTGTCATTAGTGTCAGTTGTGACCTCTCGGTGACGCCGCCGGCAGAAACTGGAGGGCAGTGTCACTAGTGTCAGTTGTGACCTCTCGGTGACACCGCTGGCAGAAACTGGAGGGCAGTGTCACTAGTGTCAGTTGTGACCTCTCGGTGACGCCGCCGGCAGAAACTGGAGGGCTGTGTCACTAGTGTCAGTTGTGACCTCTCGGTGACGCCGCCGGCAGAAACCGCAGGGCAGTGTCATTAGTGTCAGTTTTGACCTCTCGGTGACGCCGCCGGCAGAAACTGTAGGGTTGTGTCACTAGTGTCAGTGGTGACCTCTCGGTGACGCCGCAAGCAGAAACTGGAGGGCTGTGTCACTAGTGTCAGTTGTGACCTCTCGGTGACGCCGCAGGGTAAAAACTGTAGGGCAGTGTCACTAGTGTCAGTTGTCCCC
>CBDHHR010000470.1:0-7500 GCA_965263245.1 Metamycoplasmataceae bacterium
ACTCGTTGTAATGCAACCAGTTGCTAAGTGGAACTGTGTTGTCACAGTCGAGATTATAACATGTCTGCGTTATTGCTTTGCCATAGGTGGAAGTATTTCCACATCTGTATTCCATTTGCTTGTATCAACCCGGTGTATACATTTGTTCACAGTTAATTTTCTTTATTTGTTATGTTGTATCTGCTTTTATAAAAATACAGTTTCATTTTGTGTATAAATGGAATAAACTGTGTGTGATAAACCAGGCAGATCAGTCAGTGTTCTATTTTGCCTGTGTCTGCCTGGACCGGCTGAGAAACAAAACTTTGTATATTCTGCAGCCCCAACTCTGGCGGGTAGGAAGCAACCGTGGCTAATTGGGTATTGGTGTCA
The DNA here is from genome assembly GCA_965263245.1 of Metamycoplasmataceae bacterium. GTDB lineage: Bacteria > Bacillota_I > Bacilli_A > Mycoplasmatales > Metamycoplasmataceae > DT-68. Next base: position 373 of record CBDHHR010000470.1, read on the forward strand.
CACACCGAAGGCCAAGTGGCCTACATGGAAAGCACATTAGGTGGTTATGATGAAGAGACCCATGCAATGACTATGATTCACCAATATACATTTCATTCATAACTACGAATGTACGATACTATCGTCCAAATTATTTCATGGCAACTGCATACCCAGGCATATTTATATTGCATGTTAGCATATTTTTAGGTAAAAAAAGCAAGTGCATCAACGTACGCAAATCGGGTCTGTCTTTGAGCTTTAAAAAGTCTGCTAAGACGCAATGTTTTTGCACCTGGGATGAAGTTGAATAACGGAACTAAAATACCGTCGTATGTCATTTAAATATGTGAATTTAATTGCTACTATGCATAACTACGGTATAATGTCTCCTGGAGCAAACATAACTGCATACATTTGACACTAACAAGTTTCCCTTTTTCGTAAAAACAATATTCTGAAACAGTTTAAAAAATGTGACGAAAAGCTCGTGTTCATGCAGCCATACACCCGTTCCATGCACGGTCAAATGCGTGAAATCACGCGAATTCTATACTTCGCTAGAACCAGACAAGTTTCCAAGTTCAATGAATAAAAACATCGACAACTGTTAGGGTTTTAGACTTAGTACCAAGTTCAATACATAAATGAAAACATGCATTCACGTGAACGAACATGCGTCTGTCGTCTGGAACCATACAAGTTTAACACAATAAGAAGGTGCTCCCGTGGATAAAGTAGGCTGGTCCCAAAAGTTGTCTCATATTCAATAATCATAGTGCTAAATCTATAGCCGTGTGTGAGACGCTGGCCCGTTCTTGTGCAATTTCCCAGGTCTAGAGTGTGCCTGTGAATCATGTCCGGCTCACATTGAACCTGTTTTTTTTATACACAGTCCTCTTTTTATCAAAGGGTTCTGTGTAAGCAAGCGTCCTCTCAAGCCAGTGATCGTTACGCTACAATACTCCTGGCTGATCGTCTCCGCAAACCGTGGAAGTGAGCGGAGGCGAGCTATACAATTACAAAGAATGTTTGTTACTTATTTTCTCGGCAAGGTATAACAATTCTCTTTTAACTTCAGCCAATGAAATCGCTCACGAAGAGTATGGTCGGCTTACGGTCACGTGATATAACTTTGTGTGATTCCAGCCACACGCCGCTCGTGTTACATGCAATGTTTAGGACGCGAATGGGTCATTATATTGGGATTCCCACCAGTCGTGTGTCCGTCTTCAAACTGGGGCGGGTATTTGTGCTGTTCCCGCGGCTGACGAGGTAGCGACTTGCGAAATAAACTGCTATAATTAACACGAACAGCGTGTGGCTGGAATCACACAAAGTTATATCACGTGACCGGATGCCGACCACCCTCTTCGTGAGTGATTTCATAGGCTGAAGTTAAAAGAGAATTAAAATTATACCTTGCCGAGAAAATAAATAACAACATTCTTGGTGTCTATAATAGCTGACTTTATTTAAAATGGCAGGTCGACAGATGACTACGCGGGAACTAGCTCCGTTCAAGTGAGGGGTATACCAAAACTAAAGTCAATCAACGACATATTATCACAAGGATTTTTGCAGAGGGGTGTGTCACGGTACTGTAGCTTGACGCTGACGTCATCAGCTGCAGCGACACCTGGCGCGAGGGGCTGGTACGACGCCACGGTGCATGGTATCATCTGAATTACGTAATAACACCAACATACCCCGCCCGTTCGTCTGACTGACGTCTACACCCATAGATTTGACTTGTGAAGTCATTGGTGACAGCTGTCGTCCAGACTTGGCAAGCCCGCGTTGCCCAGACCAGAAATAAACATCGAATAAGGTTAGCATAAAACACAGGTTATTAATGTAATTAGTTATGATGACACTGGATGATAGTAAGTACGATTAATGCAGTTGTCAGCCTCCTGAGAGGTTCAGTAATTCTCCTTAAATGATCTAAGAATTAAATATATATATTATGGCGTATGATTAAATAGACATTGCTTTTTGCCTTTATGGTATAATGCTGCTTCATTATTTGAGTTGCTTGTTCCTTTAACAGGCGGGTATGACAGGCCTTACAGTTGTGTTATGGGACGGGGGGTTTCTAGTGGTCAATTGCGACATCAGTCATTGTAGACACGTTTTTCAGATACTATAGAATATTTAATTTGTGCTGAATTTGGCCGTGTGTTTGGGAGATTTGCCATCGTATAATATAAATAGATATATTTAAATAGATCTACCTTAACACCAACACTTGTAATTATTATTGTTATTATTGTTGAATTTAAAAATAATCGTATGATGTACATTTTTATTATGTTGTTTCTGAACCAATATTAATTTATGTATGTGTATATATGTGTGTGTGTGGATATATATATATATATATATATATATATATATATATATATATATATATTCCAAAAAAATTTCATAATTACTCAACTAGCAATGTTCTACTTTCTTCTACATTTCGACCACTCGCTCGCTAGATGGCGATATAGATATATAATATAGTGGATATATATATATATATATATATATATATATATATATATATATATATATATATATATAATATAATATAATATAATATAATATAATATAATATAATATAATATAATATAATATAATATAATATAATATAATATAATATATAGTGTATACATATATAGTGTATATATGTGTGTGTGTGTGTGTGTGTGTGTGTGTGTGTGTGTGTGTGTGTGTGTGTGTGTGTGTGTGTGTGTGTGTGTGTGTGTGTGTGTGTGTGTGTGTGTGTGTGTGTGTGTGTGTGTGTGTGTGTGTGTGTGTGTGTGTGTGTGTGTGTGTGTGTGTGTGTGTGTGTGTGTGTGTGTGTGTGTGTGTGTGTGTGTGTGTGTGTGTGTGTGTGTGTGTGTGTGTGTGTGTGTGTGTGTGTGTGTGTGTGTGTGTGTGTGTGTGTGTGTGTGTGTGTGTGTGTGTGTGTGTGTGTGTGTGTGTGTGTGTGTGTGTGTGTGTGTGTGTGTGTGTGTGTGTGTGTGTGTGTGTGTGATATTTTGAATACTATATTAGGAGCGCAGTTGTTGGCGTGTCCATTCAGACCTTCAACCGCGACAATTGATCCGAGTGCAATGACAAGACTAGACAGTCGTGTCCTCCTCTCACTGTCACTGTCACTCGTTCTCCTCGCGTGCCTTGTCGCCCGCTCCACTGGTGCCGTCTCCAACTCGACCGGTAATTTATAACTACTCTGAGCATTTCTTCAACACACGCAATTAACATTTTATAAATATTTGGACACGCCAACGTTGAGGCACAGTAAACATGATCTACCCCCACCCAGGCGGCTGCAGGACTACGGTCATTATTCAGTAGCACAATGGTCACGTTACCCCTGATCTAGTTATCGACGATATGTTAGAACAAAAAATTTATGTAGTTATTTTGGCGATATATTAAAACACATGTAGTTATTTTTATGGCCACGTCGAGTCTAGCGGTGTACAATCACTGTGGAGTAAACTATTATTTATGATAAAATTGTTATATGCTGCATGCAATCTCATAATTATATAAAGCGACAGCAGAAACTAAACCAGAACCATTGTTACAGCCAAATCAATTCTGTTTTGAAACCGGATGTTTTGCTTGCATTTTGAACATGTTGCAGGCGGAATCTTTCTGATTGATAACATTGTTCCAAGCTTAATGACGTAACTAAGCACAAGTTGGCAGACAGTAAACATTCTATACGCATGTTATTGTCATAAGAACGTAATATTAAATGAACATAATAAAACCCAGGTGCTGCTTTCCTCGCGTTAGTGTTCACGTGTCTTGGTTTACTTCTCTGCGTCAGCGCGTCTGGCATTGAGCGCGCCTACTGGGGACCGAGGTCCACCAGGGGAGCCAGGGATGCAGGGTGTGCCTGCTGCCAGAGGCTCAGACGGTTCGAACGGAGAGACGGTGAGTCGGCTACACCCGCCGTCCTTCGGTTGGCCGCGGCACGAGCTCATCGTTCATTGTTATTAGTCGAACCACAGCGGGACACATCTGTCAAACAGCCATCGTTGGTATTAGGAGGCATTGACACGAATAGCGATGTGACGTTACAATAGGTGGTGGGTTGGTCGAGGTGATGTTACGATAGGTGGTGGGTCGGTCGAGGTGATGTTACGATAGGTGGTGGGTTGGTCGAGGTGACGTTACGATAGGTGGTGGGTTGGTCGAGGTGAGGTTACGATAGGTGGTGGGTTGGTCGAGGTGACATTATGGTAGGTGGTGGGTTGGTCGAGGTGACGTTACGATAGGTGGTGGGTTGGTCGAGGTGACGTTACGATAGGTGGTGGGTTGGTCGATGTGATGTTATGGTAGGTGATGGGTTGGTCGAGGTGATGTTACGATAGGTGATGGGTTGGTCGAGGTGACGCTATGGTAGGTGGTGGGTTGGTCGAGGTGATGTTATGGTAGGTGATGGGTTGGTCGAGGTGATGTTACGATAGGTGGTGGGTTGGTCGAGGTGACGCTATGGTGGGTGGTGGGTTGGTCGAGGTGACGTTATGATAGGTGGTGGGTTGGTCGAGGTGACGTTACGATAGGTGGTAGGTTGGTCGAGGTGACGTTATGGTAGGTGGTGGGTTGGTCGAGGTGACGTTACGATAGGTGGTAGGTTGGTCGAGGTGACGATATGGTAGGTGGTGGGTTGTTCGAGGTGAGGTTACGATAGGTGGTAGGTTGGTCGAGGTGATTTTATGGTAGGTGGTGGGTTGGTCGAGGTGAGGTTACGATAGGTGGTGAGTTGGTCGAGGTGACGCTATAGTAGGTGGTGGGTTGGTCGAGGTGATGTTATGGTAGGTGATGGGTTGGTCGATGTGATGTTATGGTAGGTGATGGGTTGGTCGATGTGATGTTATGGTAGATGATGGGTTGGTCGATGTGATGTTATGGTAGGTGATGGGTTGGTCGAGGTGATGTTACGATAGGTGTTGGGTTGGTCGAGGTGTCGTTATGGTGGGTGGTGGGTTGGTCGATGTGACGTTATGGTAGGTGGTGGGTTGGTCGAGGTGATGTTATGGTAGGTGGTGGGTTGGTCGAGGTGACGTTACGATAGGTGGTGGGTTGGTCGAGGTGACGTTACGATAGGTGGTAGGTTGGTCGATGTGACGATATGGTAGGTGGTGGGTTGGTCGAGGTGATGTTACGATAGGTGGTGGGTTGGTCGAGGTGACGTTATGGTAGGTGGTGGGTTGGTCGAGGTGACGTTACGATAGGTGGTGGGTTGGTCGAGGTGACGTTACGATAGGTGGTAGGTTGGTCGAGGTGACGATGTGGTGGGTTGGTCGAGGTGAGGTTACGATAGGTGGTAGGTTGATCGAGGTGATGTTATGGTAGGTGGTGGGTTGGTCGAGGTGAGGTTACGATAGGTGGTGGGTTGGTCGAGGTGACATTATGGTAGGTGGTGGGTTGGTCGAGGTGACGTTACGATAGGTGGTAGGTTGGTCGAGGTGACGTTATAGTAGGTGGTGGGTTGGTCGAGGTGACGTTACGATAGGTGGTGGGTTGGTCGAGGTGACATTATGGCAGGTGGTGGGTTGGTCGAGGTGACGTTATGGTAGGTGGTGGGTTGGTCGAGGTGACGTTATGGTATGTGGTGGGTTGGTCGAGGTGACGTTACGGTAGGTGGTGGGTTGGTCGAGGTGACATTACGGTAGGTGGTGGGTTGGTCGAGGTGACGTTACGATAGGTGGTGGGTTGGTCGAGGTGACGTTATGGTAGGTGGTGGGTTGGTCGAGGTGACGTTATGGTAGGTGGTGGGTTAGTCGAGGTGAGGTTATGGTAGGTGGTGGGTTGGTCGAGGTGACGTTATGGTAGGTGGTGGGTTGGTCGAGGTGACGTTATGGTAGGTGGTGGGTTGGTCGAGGTGAGATTATGGTAGGTGGTGGGTTGGTCGAGGTGACGTTATGGTAGATGGTGGGTTGGTCGAGGTGACGTTATGGTAGGTGGTGGGTTGGTCGTCAATCGCATCGCGGTGAAACCCAGTGAGCAGCACCTATCAAGTGAACGTGTATAAATGCATATATGCGATGCCGTGGACGCCAGACCTGTGTGTGTTTGTGTGTGTGTGTGTGTGTGTGTGTGTGTGTGTGTGTGTGTGTGTGTGTGTGGGTGGGTGGGTGTGGGTGTGTGGGTGGGTGTGGGTGTGGGTGGGTGTGGGTGTGGGTGGGTGTGCGCGCGCGTGCGTGCGTGCGTGCGTGCATGCGTGTCTGGGAAGGTGTCACAACGTCTTAACCGCGTCACGTCAGTTGTACCCGGAGGTTATCGACTGTGAGTTTAGAAACCATCTTAAATTTTAAATCACTCAAAATCGCGCGCGCGCATTCAAACGCATGCACACCAACACACGCGCGCATGCACACCAACACACGCACAGACACACGCACAGACACACACATACACACACACACACACGCACGCACACACACACACACACACACACACACACACACACACACACACACACACACACACACACACACACATTCGTTACCTGATTGACAGCATAGCCTTGTTTCTTTTTCCCGCCACTTGTATTATCGTCCACTCCAGTTGTATGAACAGTTGACAATCATTACATCATAGACTTGTCATGTACAGCTTACTGTGCAGTGTCACCTGTAATATGATAACAGATAATATGGCGAGGGATACACTAATAAAAGTCAAAATCTTTAAAAATCAACACACAATATTTATACGCTGTTTTCTCAAGATCAAGTTTGTATTTATATGACTGATTTAGGACCATACACACATGTGCACATATACACACATACCCCACATGTACACATGCACACACATGCATACACACACACACACACAAACACACACACAGACACACACACACACACACACACACACACACACACACACACACACACACACACACACACACACACACACACACACACACACACACACACACACACACACACACACACACACACACACACACACACATGAACACACATGAACACACATGAACACACATGAACACACATGAACACACATGAACACACATGAACACACATGAACACACATGAACACACATGAACACATGAACACATGGACACATGGACACATGGACACATGGACACATGAACACATGAACAC
>CBDHHR010000471.1:0-4835 GCA_965263245.1 Metamycoplasmataceae bacterium
TAGTCGGTATGTCTACCCTCCCACCATATAGCTGTAGTCAGTAGGTCTACCCTCCCACCATATAGCTGTAGTCAGTAGGTCTACCCTCCCACCATATAGCTGTAGTCAGTAGGTCTACCCTCCCACCATATAGCTGTAGTCAGTAGGTCTACCCTCCCACCATATAGCTGTAGTCAGTAGGTCTACCCTCCCACCGTATAGCTGTAGTCGGTAGGTCTACCCTCCCACCATATAGCTGTAGTCAGTATGTCTACCCTCCCACCATATAGCTGTAGTCAGTAGGTCTACCCTCCCACCATATAGCTGTAGTCAGTAGGTCTACCCTCCCACCATATAGCTGTAGTCAGTAGGTCTACCCTCCCACCGTATAGCTGTAGTCGGTAGGTCTACCCTCCCACCATATAGCTGTAGTCGGTAGGTCTACCCTCCCACCATATAGCTGTAGTCGGTAGGTCTACCCTCCCACCATATAGCTGTACTCAGTAGGTCTACCCTCCCACCATATAGCTGTACTCAGTAGGTCTACCCTCCCACCATATAGCTGTACTCGGTAGGTCTACCCTCCCACCATATAGCTGTAGTCGGTAGGTCTACCCTCCCACCGTATAGCTGTTGTCGGTAGGTCTACCCTCCCACCGTATAGCTGTAGCCAGTACGTCTACCCTCCCACCGTATAGCTGTAGCCAGTACGTCTACCCTCCCACCGTATAGCTGTAGCCAGTACGTCTACCCTCCCACCGTATAGCTGTAGCCAGTACGTCTACCCTCCCACCGTATAGCTGTAGTCGGTAGGTCTACCCTCCCACCATATAGCTGTAGTCAGTAGGTCTACCCTCCCACCGTATAGCTGTAGTCAGTAGGTCTACCCTCCCACCGTATAGCTGTAGTCGGTAGGTCTACCCTCCCACCGTATAGCTGTAGTCAGTAGGTCTACCCTCCCACCGTATAGCTGTAGTCGGTAGGTCTACCCTCCCACCGTATAGCTGTAGTCGGTAGGTCTACCCTCCCACCGTATAGCTGTAGCCAGTACGTCTACCCTTCCACCGTATAGCTGTAGCCGGTACGTCTACCCTCCCACCGTATAGCTGTAGCCAGTACATCTACCCTCCCACCGTATAGCTGTAGCCAGTACGTCTACCCTCCCACCGTATAGCTGTAGCCAGTACTTCTACCCTCCCACCATATAGCTGTAGCCAGTACGTCTACCCTCCCACCGTATAGCTGTAGCCAGTACGTCTACCCTCCCACCGTATAGCTGTAGCCAGTACGTCTACCCTCCCACCGTATAGCTGTAGCCAGTACGTCTACCCTCCCACCGTATAGCTGTAGCCAGTACGTCTACCCTCCCACCGTATAGCTGTAGCCAGTACGTCTACCCTCCCACCGTATAGCTGTAGCCAGTACGTCTACCCTCCCACCGTATAGCTGTAGCCAGTACGTCTACCCTCCCACCGTATAGCTGTAGCCAGTACGTCTACCCTCCCACCGTATAGCTGTAGCCAGTACGTCTACCCTCCCACCGTATAGCTGTAGCCAGTACGTCCACCCTCCCACCGTATAGCTGTAGCCAGTACGTCTACCCTCCCACCGTATAGCTGTAGCCAGTACGTCTACCCTCCCACCGTATAGCTGTAGCCAGTACGTCTACCCTCCCACCGTATAGCTGTAGCCAGTACGTCTACCCTCCCACCGTATAGCTGTAGCCAGTACGTCTACCCTCCCACCGTATAGCTGTAGCCAGTACGTCTACCCTCCCACCGTATAGCTGTAGCCAGTACGTCTACCCTCCCACCGTATAGCTGTAGCCAGTACGTCTACCCTCCCACCGTATAGCTGTAGCCAGTACGTCTACCCTCCCACCGTATAGCTGTAGCCAGTACGTCTACCCTCCCACCGTATAGCTGTAGCCAGTACGTCTACCCTCCCACCGTATAGCTGTAGCCAGTACGTCTACCCTCCCACCGTATAGCTGTAGCCAGTACGTCTACCCTCCCACCGTATAGCTGTAGCCAGTACGTCTACCCTCCCACCGTATAGCTGTAGCCAGTACGTCTACCCTCCCACCGTATAGCTGTAGCCAGTACGTCTACCCTCCCACCTTATAGCTGTAGCCAGTACGTCTACCCTCCCACCGTATAGCTGTAGCCAGTACGTCTACCCTCCCACCATATATCTGTAGTCAGTACGTCTACCCTCCCACCGTATATCTGTAGTCAGTACGTCTACCCTCCCACCGTATAGCAGTAGTCAGTACATCTACCCTCCCACCATATAGCAGTAGTCAGTAGGTCTACCCTCCCACCGTATAGCTGTAGTCAGTAGGTCTACCCTCCCACCGTATAGCTGTAGTCAGTATGTCTACCCTCCCACCATATAGCTGTAGTCAGTATGTCTACCCTCCCACCGTATAGCTGTAGTCAGTATGTGTACCCTCCCACCATATAGCAGTAGTCAGTATGTCTACCCTCCCACCACATAGCTGTAGTCAGTATGTCTACCCTCCCACCATATAGCTGTAGTCAGTATGTCTACCCTCCCACCACATAGCTGTAGTCAGTATGTCTACCCTCCCACCATATAGCTGTAGTCAGTATGTCTACCCTCCCACCATATAGCTGTAGTCAGTATGTGTACCCTCCCACCATATAGCAGTAGTCAGTATGTCTACCTTCCCACCACATAGGTGTAGTCAGTATGTCTACCCTCCCACCACATAGGTGTAGTCAGTATGTCTACCCTCCCACCATATAGCGTTCTACTAGGCTTGTTACATAATCTGATTACTGTAACAAAAAAGTGTAATCATACCTCCTTAATGGTAACAGAGTAACTGTATTTTGTTGACGCTGATAGAGTAATGTCTACCTTATTTTTTTATAGCAATAAGGTAATTTACCTTGTCGATGGTGATGGGGTAGTCAGGTGGAACCAACTTGAAGCATTGATCTCGGTCTGAGATTATTTGTCGCCATTTGAACAAGCTGAAATACATGTTGACACTTATCTTAAATCATAACACATCATATTATCATACACTTGATACATTAGTTAACATAGCATATATACAGATTCCATAGGTTCAATTGTATTTCACTGATCACCTCAAATGAATAACTAACATTTTAGATTCTAGGTTGGCTGTTGACGAGTTAATGATCAGATCCTAAGTCAGTTTTGGAGGGTGACTTATTATGCCAATACATTTGGTATATCTCTTGAACAGTTGTGATACAGAAAAGTTACAAGATCTTACAATCAAATACAATGCTTTCAAAGATGTGAAATCTGACCTTCTGAGGTAGCCTGGGTTACCCCAGCCCTTGGTGAAGTAGCGGGATGTGATGATACCGCGAGAGAGGACGTCTAGTTTACTGACCATGTTGGATCTCCTTGGCTCACCAATGCCATCACTGCAACCAAAATATTACCAATGCCATTGCTGCAACCAAAGTATTACCAATGCCATTGCTGCAACCAAAGTATTACCAATGCCATCACTGCAACCAAAGTATTACCAATGACATCACTGCAACCAAAGTATTACCAATGACATCACTGCAACCAAAGTATTACCAATGCCATCACTGCAACCAAAGTATTACCAATGCCATCACTGCAACCAAAGTATTACCAATGCCATCACTGCAACCAAAGTATTACCAATGCCTTCACTGCAACCAAAGTATTACCAATGCCATCACTGCAACCAAAGTATTACCAATGCCATCACTGCAACCAAAGTATTACCAATGCCTTCACTGCAACCAAAGTATTACCAATGCCATCACTGCAACCAAAGTATTACCAATGCCATCACTGCAACCAAAGTATTACCAATGCCATCACTGCAAGTCTGCAACTAAAGTATTACCAATGTCATCATTGCAACTGGCGTATACCCATTGCCAATCACAGCAACCAAGAATTACCAATGCCACTGCAACCAAGGTATTACCAATGCCATCACTGCAAGTCTGCAACTAAAGTATTACCAATGCCATCATTGCAACTGGCGTATACACATTGCCAATCACACCAACCAAGAATTACCAATGCCACTGTAACCAAGGTATTACCAGTGCCATCCTTCAACCAAAGTATTACCTATGTCATTACTGCAACCAAAATATCAAGACTGCAACCAAAATATATCCAAGGGTAGAACTACTGACTACCGGGGGTAGTCCGTAGCTAATACAGATAAGGGCACACTATAAACATGCTATTAACTATATATATATATATATATATATATATATATATATATATATATATATATATATATATATATATATATGTATATTATAGTCCGGTTGTCTAGTAAAGCTCTGCGTGTGTCATCCACCACATTGGTCCCCTAACCCTAACCCATTCACATGCCTGGATGTAACTTAATTCCACGTCATTAAACAGTGATGAATTGTTGCCAGTGAACAACTGGCTGCAGAAGCAAGTTTCATTTACTAATAAATTATGACATTTTCTTAGGCATAGCCACCAGGTATAAACTTGTGTGGGACAGTGTGCATTATTTATAAGTTTAGCACTTCTTTGATGGGTATAATTTTCCACAGTATGCTATTTTTATTACCATAATAATGGAGCAGTCTTTACACAATTAATCTGAGATAAATTTCCGGAATGATTATGGAAATTACGAAATGGTAAGCAGCTCTGTATCTGGTAGAGTGATACCAGTTAAGGAACACAATTCGTTTCCATTCTGAAACAAGACACACACTGTGACAATGGAGAGATAGTGCCTGACTGACTGCGTTAACGTCTGGTAGACACTGTTTTCTTAATAAAATTGTTGTGACTTAAATTTATGTTAT
>CBDHHR010000472.1:0-8495 GCA_965263245.1 Metamycoplasmataceae bacterium
ACCTATGGATACGTGAGACAGTCTAAGCGTTCAACCCACCCATATTCATTTGTAGAGCCTAGTGGCTCAGTGGTAGAGCTTCGGACTCGCAACTAAGGTTCGATTCCAGTGCTGCGGTGTTAAAATCTTGGGCAAGTTGTTTCACTCTATATTACTCCGGTTCGCTCAGCTGTATAAATGAGCACCTGTCTATAGACAGTGGTGGATATGTGTACGAATAGCTTTCGCGCATTAATTGTACACACACATTCACACACACATACACACATTTACACACATATGCACACACAAATGCACACACAGATGCACACGCACACGCACACGCACACGCACACGCACACGCACACGCACACGCACACGCACACGCACACGCACACGCACACGCACACGCACACGCACACGCACACGCACACGCACACGCACACGCACACGCACACGCACACGCACACGCACACGCACACGCACACGCACACGCACACGCACACGCACACGCACACGCACACGCACACGCACACGCACACGCACACGCACACGCACACGCACACGCACACGCACACGCACACGCACACGCACACGCACACGCACACGCACACGCACACACACGCACACGCACACGCACACGCACACGCACACGCACACGCACACGCACACGCACACGCACACGCACACGCACACGCACACGCACACGCACACGCACACGCACACGCACACGCACACGCACACGCACAGGCACAGGCACAGGCACAGGCACAGGCACAGGCACAGGCACAGGCACAGGCACAGGCACAGGCACAGGCACAGGCACAGGCACAGGCACAGGCACAGGCACAGGCACAGGCACAGGCACAGGCACAGGCACAGGCACAGGCACAGGCACAGGCACAGGCACAGGCACAGGCACAGGCACAGGCACAGGCACAGGCACAGGCACAGGCACAGGCACAGGCACAGGCACAGGCACAGGCACAGGCACAGGCACAGGCACAGGCACAGGCACAGGCACAGGCACAGGCACAGGCACAGACACAGACACAGACACAGACACAGACACAGACACAGACACAGACACAGACACAGACCCAAACACAGACAAAGACACAAACAGACACACAAACAGACACACAAGCACAAACACACACAGACACACACACAAACAGACACACACACACACACACACACACACACACACACACACACACACACACACACACACACACACACACACACACACACACACACACACACACACACACACACACACACACACACACACACACACACACACACACACACACACACACACACACACACACACACACACACACACACACACACACACACACACACACACACACACACACACACACTTGCTTCTCCCACCCCGCATTCAACAAGATCCATGAGCTACGAGTGATTATGTATGTATTAGGTTCTGGTATCACATGATAGCCTATTACATGTTACTATATGTTTAAATCATTCAACTATATTTGTTATAATTTATACGTTGGTAAGATAGGCGTGGCCTATAGGGCGTGGCAGTCCAGTTCTGAAGCTGCGCTCATGTAACGCAAGACAATCGTGCGTGTAACTAATGTTACGTTGTGTACTGTGCATTGCTGCAACCACGTAACTCGTCAATACTAGACTTGTGTATTACTTTATTATGTTTCCACGTTAACATGCAACATTGGTTGTTTAGCTACAGAGAAACGGGTTTGCCTGCAATTGGCGTCGAGTCCACCAAGGGGTGCGTGGTTGAGTAATTATAGTGTGTATATATGGTAATTACTTGTTAATTATAACCAACGAGTATTCCATTATTGTTATCAGTGCTTTTTAGCCAGTGCTTTATAACATGTATAAGTTAGGTTGTTCGGGCCAGTCAGATAGCGCAGTGTTAAAAAAACCGTCGCCCCTAGAGTGATTACAAACAAACCCGGTTGTCCAAGTCTGAAACACCGCAAACGGCCCAGCATTCTATATATCGTCACAAATAAAATGTTGACACTGAACTTTCATCCATAATAATCGACAACAAGGCATTAGCAATTACAACAAACGTGTACTTACAGGTTGATTTTGAGTTCTCGACGGTGGGGTTAATGACAACGGAGAGATATTTCTCGTTGGTCTAGACCGAATGAGTGAATGCAACATTAGCTGTCAGCCATGTATAGAGTTATACACGGCAATAAAATTAATGTCTGCTGTTTGAACGTCACGTGATATTGCTCGCTGATCATTTACGTAGATCAGCCACCACGCAACAAAAACGTGAACAGTGCGTGATCACCTTAAATGTCACCGCTCGATGCTACGAACCGTGTAACATACTGCGCCAAATACCAGGACATATGCATGTAGATCGGTGAACTGTTTACCGTCAAGGACATGTGGAGTACATATGTATATATATATATATATATATATATATATATATATATATATATATATATATATATATATATAACGTGTAGGTTTTATGTTGCTGTCATATGTATTATAACAACTGTTTCTCGCTTTATTTCTCTACCAACTACGACACTACTGTAACTTTATTCTGAAAATGGTACCATACGATGTTTATTTCAAACTTTATGACATAAATTTTCGTATGAATTTAAGATAACCATCAAGATGACCTCCAAACGTAAACAGATTTGAAGAACATATCTACATAAGAAATGTCGATATCGCAATTGTGTTCCCAAATCAACGGTGATAGTGTACATTCATTTCTTATTTCGAGATGTAGGTAAATTAAGTTTCCCATACAATGTACTGAGATGGAGTTTAGAATATCACAAATGGGAACACACAAGTAAACACACATTCATTCCACACACACGTGTACACACACACACACACACACACACACACACACACACACACACACACACACACACACACACACACACACACACACACACACACACACACACACACACACACACACACACACACACACACACACACACACACACACACACACACACACACACACACACACACACACACACACACACATTTGAATTTAGTAGTGAAATGTCCCATTTTTGTATACCAGTACTATGTTCTGAACCGTATGCCAAAATGTGGATGACATTTTAAACTTTCTATCTATGTTCGATTTTGATGAAGTTCGTTTGCTTATATTTTTATAAGTCAAAGAGTATGTTGCAAGCGCATTTGTATGTCAATGTGACCACCCATTTAGTCAAGTCATATCATCAAAAGTTGGAGAGACGATAACTACCTGGCAAATTTCCAGATGCCATTCTGGTCTTCATGGCAATCTACCTGTTATTATTGTTCTAAATGTATAATAAAGATGTGTTTTCTTTGTACCCAATAAATAAATTCGGTATAACATTTTGCAAAATTTACTTTATTTTGACCTGTCATTGCAAAAATCAAGTAAGCTCTAATTTTCTTGACTTTCTATTTTGAACAATATATATTTGGCAATAATTACATAAAGTGTTATCAGGCACATTGCACTTCTTTATGCTGCTATAGTGGTATACTCAGAACTAAATATGTCACATAATCTATGAGTATGCAAATGGATGCTGCCATCATAAAATGTCCTGTTTGTTCTCGTTCTAGTTACATCAACATTTGTACCGTTATAACTACTCGTTCCAGTTACAGCTACATTTTTACCGTTATAACTACTCATTCCAGTTACAGCTACATTTCCCCCGTTATAACTAATCGTTCCAGTTACAGCTACATTTCCCCCGTTATAACTACTCATTCCAGTTACAACAACATGTTCCTGTTATAGCTACTCGTTCCAGTTACAGCTACATTTTCCCCGTTATAACGACTCGTTCTGTTCTAGTTGCAGCTACATTTTCCCCATTAAAACTACTCGTTCCAGTTACAGCTACATTCCCCCCGTTATAACTACTCATTCCAGTTACAGCAAAATGTTCCTGTTATAGCTACTCGTTCCAGTTACAGCTACATTTTCCCCGTTATAACTACTCGTTCTGTTCTAGTTACAGCTACATTTCCCCCATTATAACTACTCGTTCCAGTTACAGCTACATTTACCCCGTTATAACTACTCATTCTATTCTAGTTACAGCTACATTTCCCCCATTATAACTACTCGTTCCAGTTACAGCTACATTTACCCCGTTATAACTACTCATTCTATTCTAGTTACAGCTACATTTCCCCCATTATAACTACTCGTTCCAGTTACAGCTATATTCCGTAATGGCTGATAGACCTGAAGCCTCTGGGAACCAGAAGGGAGGCGGGCCGTGTTTCTTCATAAACGAGCGTTGGGGCTATAACCACACGGTTAAACGGATTACATGCACTCCGGACATGGAACTTTTATCCATTTCCTGTCGGCCTTTCTATCTGCCACGTGAGTGTAGCACAGTATTTGCCGTTCTTGTGTATGTGCCTCCTAGCGCAAATTACACTGTAGCTGCTGAAACGATAACACAACATATGAACGAACTTTACAACCTATCACCCAATGCGCCTAAATTACTCATCGGTGACTTCAACGGTTGCAGTTTACGAACTTATAATTACAAATACTCTGTAACTTGTACGACTCGCGGCAACAACACTATCGACCTGTGCTACTGTAATATCAAGAACGCGTACAAATCTCTCCCCAAGCCACCGTTAGGAACATCCGACCACAACGTCATCCAGTTATTTCCATCTTACAAATCAGTGCTGAAAACTGGAACAATTCTACAAAAAAAAAACACTGTAACCGTTTGGAATGATGACGGTACTGCCAAACAGCGTGGCTGCTTTGCACGTACTATCTGGGACACCTTTTATGACTTCTTTGACACTGTTACTGATTACATGAACTTCTGTGTAGACACGATACTGCCCAACAAACCATGGGTAACCAAAGAGGTAAAGACATTGTAAGACTGATGATAAAATGTCATTAAAGATGGCTCAGGCAGAACTAAAAGCCAGTGTAAGGAAGTGTAAAGAAGACTACAGAAATAAGATGCAGGGGCAATTTAAGCAGAACAACACTACACAAGCATGATACCGCTTTAAGTCAATCCTTGGTTGTGATAAATCGAAGAAACGCTGCTCTGGGTCACACTCCACCGAATTTGCTAACGATTTAAACACCTTCTACTGCCGCTTCGACTGTAACGACTTTGAAGTCGACAGGAACTCTGCTGTTCAATATGCTAATTTACTACTGGAGCACACGTTCGAGATATCAATAGATGATGTAGACAGTGTTTTTAAGAATGTGAAAGTAACCAAAGCTGTTGGCCCTGACAAAATAACGGGAAAGCTAATGCAGACCTGTCATCTGCAATTGTGTTGTGTTATTCATGTTTTGTTCCAACTATGTATTGAACTGGGTGAGATTCCATTCCAGTGGAAAACCGCACAGAAGCCTAATCCTGTTCTTCTTAATGATTATAGACCTATAGCTCTCACATCACTGTTGATGAAATCGTTCGAGATAATACTGCTAAAATATATGTGGCCCCAGGTTGAACATCTACTTGACCCGTTGCAATTTGCTTACATAACTAAACGTAGTGTTGAAGACGCCACCTTGTCAATGTCATATGTCATCCTTGAGCACTTTGAACGTACTATTCGTTGACTTCGTCAGCATTTAACACAATCCAGCCGCTTTTGATGATCAGAAAACTGATTGATCTTGGTGTTGGTAAAGAATTTGTCATGCTTGCACAGTTTCCTTACCAAACGCTCCTAGTATTTGAATGTCAGTGGTTTGTGTTCGTCACATGTGTCTATCTCCTCTGGAGCTCCTCAGGGGTATGTACTGTCGCCATTTTTGTATACCATGTACACTAATTCTTGCAGAAGTGCATTCTAAAACAATCAATACTTCAAGTATGCAGACGACACTGCTCTTGTCGGTCTGCTGTCTGACGACGAAACTGATTACAGAAGTGACATAGACCACTTTATGTCATGGTGTGTGGTCAACTGCCTTGGGTTAAATGTAAAACCAAGGAACTTGTAACAGACTTCCGATCAGGTGTACGTCACCACACCCCTGTCCCATCACTGGGCAACACATAGAAATTGTGCATTCCTATAAAATCTGGGTACAACAATCAATGACAAACTAAGGTGGGATGATAATACAATGAATCTATATAAGAAAGGCCATCAAAGATTGTACTTCCTGAAAAAACTCAATGCCTTGCACATAGACATAAACATTTTATTTGTGTTCCACGATTCATTTGTAGAAAGTGTTATGACGTTTGGTCTTGTTTGCTGGTGGGGAAATATATCAGTCAGAAACATAGAAAAACTAAACATAATACAGACCAATATTGGCAAAATCGCTATGTGCTGTACACCCGATACCAGTCTGGAGAAATTGTACAAGTCAAGAACACTGTAAATTGCAACCATAATCTTATCTGACCCCACCCACTTCTTACACGACCATTACGACCTTCCTCCCTCTGGAAGGAGGTATACAATGCCTACTGTAAACACCAAGCGAATCCTTAAATCCTTCATTCAACCCTCCATCAAGTATCTGAATCAGCCACAAACAATTAATCGTTGACCTAACACAGTCTCTACCGCTGCCAATGCAATGTTGTTTTATCATCTTAATTAATTTATCTTATTATAATATTGTCATATTGTTTTAGCATATTTATTTGTTCCAATATATATATATATATATATATATATATATATATATATATATATATATATATATATACATATAATATATATATATATATATACAGCATATACATATATATATATATATATATATATATATATATATATATATATATATATATTGGAACAAATAAATATGCGAAAACAATATGACAATATTATAATAAGATAAATTAATTAATTAAGATGATATATTGTTTTATCATCTTAATTAATTAATTTATCTTATTATAATATTGTCATATTGTTTTAGCATATTTATTTGTTCCAATATATATATATATATATATATATATATATATATATATATATATACATACATATAATATATATATACAGCATATACATACATACATAATATATATATATATATATATATATATATATATATATATAGATATAGATATATATATATTAGCTACCGTTCACACATCTACACGCTTGATTTTACTGTATACACATGGATTACTATGTGACTTAAATATTGTGTTTTTATGCAACTTATATATATATATATATATATATATATATATATATATATATATATATATATGTAATATATATATATATATATATATATATATATTACATATATGTATATAAAAATGTATATATATGTATGTTTTCCAACTAAGAATCGAAAGGTTTCAGTTCTAGAAAACGGATAACAGGTTTTATCAGTTAAATAAATAGTGTTGAAAGTAGTTACGTATCTACATTTCATACAACAAGTTGCAGACCACATTTTAACGACATTAAAACATATTTAGTGGAACAGTTAATTCCCTTAGAATCACATGATGTATATATATATAGAGACACACAGACAGAAAGAGACAGACATACATACATACATACATACATACATACATACATACATACATACATACATACATACATACATACATACATACATACATACATACATACATACATACATACATACATACATACATACATACATACATACATACATACATACATACATACATACATACAGACATACAGACATACAGACATACAGACATACAGAGACAGAGGCAGAGAGATACACAGACAGACATACGTACAGACGTAGACACATACATACATACATACAGACATGCAGACATGCAGACATACTGACATACTGACATACTGACATACTGACATACTGACATACTGACATACTGACATACTGACATACAGAGACAGAGAGACAAACAGACATACATACATACAGACAGACAGACAGACATACAGACATACAGACAGACATACATACGGACGGACAGACGGACATATATACATACAGACAGACAGACAGACAGACAGACAGACAGACATACAGACAGACAGACAGACAGACAGACAGACAGACAGACAGACAGACAGACAGACAGACAGACAGACAGACAGACAGACAGACAGACAGACAGACAGACAGACAGACAGACAGACAGACAGACAGACAGACAGACAGACAGACAGACAGACATATACATTTAACACGAACGTTATATAAATTAATAGTTGGCCAAAAGGTGGGGAGCCGTATGTATGTAGATGTACGTATGTATGTAGATGTATGTGTGTTAGCCTGAAAAAGAGCATACTAATATTGTTGAAAGTATTAGTTTACTTGAAATATTGATCGACAGAGAAAGCAATGACCATGACACTAGACGATAGTTTACAGTTTATTGAAAACTACCTGAATTCACGTACAAGTTCAACAAAACGAAAAAGCTCAACGGCACTGAAAGGTTCCAAGTCATCCATGTTTCTGTTCCTTCAGGAGGCCTACCGCCATA
>CBDHHR010000473.1:0-2500 GCA_965263245.1 Metamycoplasmataceae bacterium
TGGGCATTCATGCTATTTGTGTCCCGATACTGTAGACATCCACGCCATTTGTGTCCCGATACTGTAGACATCCACGCCATTTGTGTCCCGATACTGTAGACATCCATGCTTGTGTCCAGATCCTGACATAATCTAGACGCAAACCAACTCGCAGCCAAACCTAAGACTAGGCCAGGCAATGGGCAATGGCAATATTCGAATACATATTGCAAAATAGAACAACATTTTGGTCCTCCATTAATCTTCATGCATTAATTGAAAGCTTCCTCGTGATGTGTTTAATTAAACATATATTATGTCTGGGAATAGGTTACAAAGTACATTGAACAGTCCCAAGTTCTAGATATTGTACTATATAAGAGCTTACCTTTTAGTATACCATTTCCAAGTAGGAACCTATCAAAGACAACGTTATGTAGTGGTATACTAATTAATGTTCCCATTATAAAGTATCTACCCTTATTACAACAGTATTTTATGATTCTATTTTATAGATTATAGTGTAATTATATATACCCGGCGTATGCAAAGCGATGCCTGTGTGTGGGATAGCTGCGATGTCGTCACTGATCATTTTAATACGCCTTTACAGAGGAGACAAACTCGGTTTAGGATTTGATTCTGGCGTCCCGCATTACTCTAAGACCGCGTTACTATCTACACTCTTTGCTGGCTGTCAACTAAGTCATGCATGGCACCAATTGGTAGTAATGACACACACTGGCGACTCTCGCGTCAGTCAACAACCTACCATATATGGGTACTTGAAAAGGTACGCAATGCTTACGAAGTTACGGATTCGCTAATTCTTTAGCTAAAAATGCATGCCGCGCGCTATGATGATGTAACTGAAAATTATGTATGACGATTGTATTCGTTTGACGTTGTTTTTGCTTAATAATAAGGCCATGACAAACATAAACTATCCTAATTAGTGATGAAACAATATCTGTCGTTGCTATCTGACAAAAGCAGGACAACCCTGATGTGAATAAAGACAAGTTTGTCTCTTCGTGGCTTCGAAGATGTAATTGTCGAAATCCCGTGTGATGGCGCCACCATATGCAGCAATCTTGTAAATTGCACACCAAATTGACACAAATCGTTCCCAATTTTCCGCACTTTTTGTTCGCAGGAATATTTGAATTATTCATTTAAAAAAAGGTATTTTTAGAACACTCCTTTACTGATGACACAAAGCAAGCATATTAATTGCGTTCAATTTCTACAACTTCACAGCTGGGTCGAATTTATGACAATAGCAGTTGCTAACTGGTCGCACATAAACACAATAGTTATCAAGCCGAACGCATCTATATTTTAAATTCAATTGTGTTTTATTTTGTATTTATTTGCTAAACCAGGAAATCGTTGCATATATATGCAAAATAAGATTAAACTAAAATACCATTTAATGACCATAATAGATTTTATATCCTACTAAGATATGCGATATGTTTGATCAAAGTGATGAGAAGTATCAGTCCCGTATAATAGAACAATTGTGTGTATTAGGATATATTTAGGGTACAGGGTTAGCGAATTACCATTGAAGCGAAGTCACGGAGAAAACATGTTTACTCTATTGACTGTGTACAGACACCTGCACATAAGCATACGCGCGCACGCACGCACGCACGCACGCACGCACGAACACACTTGAGCTCAATTAATTGTGGAAGAACATAATGGACCCAATAGTTATAATGTAAGGTAACTACACATTTTCTCAGAATAAACACTTCTGGTCTCAATACCTTGTGTCTAGATTGGTATGAAAACTGGAATTGAGAGAGGGAGGGAGGGATATATATATATATATATATATATATATATATATATATATATATATATATATATATATAGAGGGAGAGGGAGAGGGAGAGGGAGAGGGAGAGGGAGAGGGAGAGGGAGAGGGAGAGGGAGAGGGAGAGGGAGAGGGAGAGGGAGAGGGAGAGGGAGAGGGAGAGGGAGAGGGAGAGGGAGAGGGAGAGGGAGAGGGAGAGGGAGAGGGAGAGGGAGATGGTCACCTGGCCCGGGCTAGTCTACCGGCCACCAGTATGTGACACTAAGGATTTTTTTGATTTTATGCAACGACTCCTCGTGTTACGTGACACTGTAATAATTATTTCCTTTTCATTACCCGACGTTGGTAGTCAACACGCACATATCAGTTGGGTGTGAATCATTCCATTGCGATGTTAACAGTATCAGTTTTGTGCATTACATCTACCGTGCTCTAGTGTTAATAGTAAAACGTGTTACGTATTCATAATTGTAATTGACATCTATAACCCGAGATGGTGTGTGGGAAGGAAGCCGTTGAATGCGTCTCTTGTTCGTGTACCAGTCAAGATCCGTCCCAGGACCAATGCAGCTTAACAGATGTAATCATTACAGACGTTTCACCTCGAATAATTCGTTCCCGCTGAAAATGTTTGCAGTCCCCTTGTCTTTTTGATTAAGTCATTGTCTCCAATTAATTATGTGTTTTGATCAA
>CBDHHR010000473.1:7500-10000 GCA_965263245.1 Metamycoplasmataceae bacterium
ATATATATATATATATATATATATATATATATATATATATATATATACATATATATATATGTGTGTGTATGCATTCATTTGGAAACATTTGTAAAGCGCCGTCTCCAGGTTAAAATCCTGCTCAAAGATCACAAAATACAGGCCAGGCTGATACTTAGCTTCCAACCCGTTCAACATGTAAGCAGTAACGCGACGTCTCATCGAGTCAATCGCATGTGACAATTTCACGAGAATGCACAATGATTTAGGGTAGACCAAACAATAGTAAACGCTGCGCAAATGTCATAATGATACAACGCACACACTGAACACCACTGAAACTGATTCTTTCTTACAGTCTCATCGCCGACCTTAAACCCAGCATCAGCATCATCAAAGGTAAGTCATCCGTAACGCGATACGTCATGAGGGCATTTGTGACTAACGCACACATACCGACATTAAGTTGCATCTACGCCCATGAAAATACAATCAAACAAGCGAACTACCTCTCTTTAAAATGAGGAGATCGGTTTCTCATTGCCGCCTTATTGCTCTTGTGACTGGAAAATGTATATGCGTTTGAAATGTTGACAACACGAACACTAAGAAAAAACGGTTCAATTAAATTGTTAAATATAGTTGTTGCACGAAGGAAATACTTCGTTTTGATTTGTTGATGGACATTCAAGAACAAACTGCCACAGCATCAAGCAGCAACAATGTGAAATTATCAACCATTTTCGCTTCATATTTACTGGTGGGGAAAACTAAATGTTGGCCTCCCCCCGCTGTGATTCAAATGTTATAGTTGCTCCTTGCTCACCTTTCCGGGGCCTTTGATAATAAGTTTTCGAATGAAACATAATTTTGCAGGAATACCTTTAGTAGATGTTTAATTAGTGAACAATTCACCAGCATACATACTACTATCGTCATTTGAAGATGCCATCTCCTCTGCGCGCGTCAAGCGAGCGGCAACGGTATGTGGCCTGCCCTACAAGTTAAGCGAAGCCGACAAAATTGCCACGATCGAAACACACAACAAAATGCGGAGGATCGAGGGTGCGACGGGCATGTTGGAAATGGTGAGTCGCGTACCAATATTACTATTGTATTTAAAGCCACGTCGCGCGCATACACATACACGCACGCACGTATACAGACACACGCACACGCACGCATGCAGGCACACACGGAAATATAAACATACGCCTGCACACGCACGCGCACGCGCATGCGAACGCGCACCCACACCCGCGCGCGCACCCGCGCGCTCACATGCACTTCGGTCGATATATCTTTCCTCATTCCGCTTTGCCTACGGACATAGCAGAGGAACAGTTGATGCTGTCAACAATATAACTCTTATACTGGAGAATATTTCAAACAAATTCAAAGCCTGTACGTGGAGTTTCATCCGCGGAATGTCATGTTTTCTGCATCATCTTAAAGACCAGTATGCCATCCACAACTACATCGCTGGAGGTCGGTTACACGTTAGCATTTTATTGCTCTTATGAGTGAGTACACAGCCTACTTCTGGGACGCGCTGATACAATGTCACGCAATTATCAAAAGTATTTGCGCGGGTTAATGTTTATTCCCCAAGCATCGCTGAGTAACACGGCTAGTAATTGTTATAACACTTAGCCAACTTCAAGGTGTAGACTATTATTTATAGACTTTATATATATATATATATATATATATATATATATATATATATATATATATATATATATATATATACGTGTGTGTGTTTGTGTGTATATAAAGTGGTATCATCATTTTAAATGGATATATGCAGCTTGTCAAAGTAAATCAGATATTTTTGTTAGACTGTCGCAACGAATACGCAACAAATGCGCTCGATCGGTGCAAGAGCTCGCTAATATTTACAGTCTGTATCAGCAGCTGTACTAACAAACAGCTGATCACTAAACTTCATGAGGATTCGGCTAATATCAATATGTTACACATTTTATTTACATGACCCCTCTTGCTCTTGCATCATAACGTAAACATCATGGCATGGTTTACCATCTATATGCCGATGACACCAACTTTTCTACGAATTCAGCCTGAGCGATAATAATTAATGACGATAAAACAGAGATCCTCATCATCCAACCGAAATAAGAACACCAACACCTTCTTCCGGAAGGTGTAAGAATCGGCAACATTCACGTGACACCCAACACGCACGCCAGAACTTTGTGAGTGACATTCAATTCCAATATGTCCCTTGAGCGACACGTAATAACAGAACAGCATATTACCATCTCCACAGCATTGGACGCATTCGTCGCTATTTAAAACAAGGACACACAAAACAACTAGTGCGTGTCCTGGTTGTATCACGCATTGACTGTTGCAGCAGCCTCCTGAATGGTCTGTCAGTAGCGGTAGTTGAGAAACTACAACGTGTTCAAAATCGTTGTGCACGCGTTATACTGATTAGATCGAAACGAGACCATGTGACGCCCATGCTCTTGGAGCTGCACTGGCTTCTTGTTAA
>CBDHHR010000473.1:15000-20000 GCA_965263245.1 Metamycoplasmataceae bacterium
GGGGCGAGAAGTGCATTAGTAAGTACAACACTTCTGTTCCAACAATACATTTGCAACATGCGCAATTCGTTACACTTTGGCGCTCTGCAATGTCGCTTTACTAAAATAATAGGATTATATTCGACCCTAACATCTGCATAATTATATATAAATACTATATTTTATTATTATTTTATTATTATAATTGATGACCAAATACAGACTAGTGATGTATATATGATTCTTTTGATATCAGGCCTCTCATACCTTGCTTTATCGCTTAACCGAATTTAACCTGCACCAGGGCAATGATGAACACATGTGATAACTCCGACATAAGTCTTAGAACAGGCATCCTCGCATGCCAAGGTGCGTAGCGGCTCATTACGTCATTACCAGTCAACGGTCGTAGCGGTGTAGAGTTTACAGTTTTACGCGAGTTACAAACTATCCGGGTGGCGTTTCTGCTCATGCGCGGTAAATGTAAATTCATCAATGTGCGGCGAAACACAAACCATTTTGTAGTATAAATACCACGGGCTGTTCGTTAGGATATATGTATATATATATATATATATATATATATATATATATATATATATATATATATATATATATATAACATTTCAGCAAAGTTACCTGTCGCAAATTAACACGAGGCAAACAGGTTTTGAGGCATGTTTGGATAGCAATTGCAAATCTCGTGAGAGCAGTTCGCCATAATCCGTGACAGTGATTTAAACAAGCGTAATATTTTAATGTATTGAACGACATTTTAAGCAACTCTTCACAATGATCACCACAGGAGAGTTAACGAACAGTCCGTGGTATTTATACCATACATGCTTTACGTTTCGCGTTATCGCTCATGCACAGAAACATCACCGGATAGTTTATAAATCCCGGAGAAATGGAAGCGCGACAGATAATCGCAACAAACGTTGCTTTGCGAGAATGCGATCAAGTACATCGAGTAGACCTGAGCAGTAGACACCGCGCTGTAACATTATAGGAACCTAAAATTACGTTTCAGCGCTATGGAAGAATGTGTTATGTTTTAATGTCGCGTAGCATTCTACCACGTAACCAGATTCATGCACGTTGCAGACAACTGTGGGTGCGTGGACGCTGAGGTTTGGTGTGCTCAAGTTGTTCATATGTGTGATGATTCACGTTACGCCAACTGGATGTCACAACACTGCGCTGGTACATGCCCCAAGTAAGTGCTTCCAATGCTACGCAGTATGTTCACTTACTTTGACCCAGATATTTTTAATTAGGTTCCCTTGTAATAAAGAGCATTCAGCCGCGTGGAAAGGATGTAATCGTGTACACGTTTTTGATCTTGTTAAGAGGTTTCGGATTCATCCAAATATCTTGCACTGCTATGAATTCGTACAATGTTTATTGTCATCCTTGGGCACCTGACGGAATTACCAATCATTCGACTAAGAAAAACAACCTCAGGATTGCTACATAGACGCGCTCACACACACGCACACGCACACGCACACAAACGCGCACACAAACGCACACGCACACAGACACACACCCACACACGCGCGCGCGCGCAGGCACACACACAAACTGACACTGCGCCACTGACTAGCAAAACAATGTTATATTATCTAGATTTAGATTCTTATTGTCGTGGTGTTCTGCTTTGTAGCCGTTGTGTGAAGCCTCCACCCGGAGAGTGCGAGGAAGATACGAACGCTGCTTGATGCTTCTTTGTGGAACGAACTTGATTATCCTGTTGAAGACATTTAACCGTTTAACGTGTATATGTAATATCAAGAGCAACGTGCTGTATTATGTTGAAATAAATATGCTCTTTCCAATTAACGTTGCTCTTAGACAGTTGTGTTAAGCGAACGACGTCACAACTGTGCCATACACTACGTTAACACAGCAGGGGTCCTTTCGAAAAATGTCTTATGAACTCGCAAGGGCTCGCAAGCCCGGTTTTAGTGTTTTTAATCGACTTGCTTCTGGACATTGATCTTTTAGCCGGTGTGTCATGGAAATAATGTCCGCGGTGATACAATAGCTTTATTTTTACATTTTGCAACCGTTGATTACATTACATTTACGAAATGTTTTTGTCTAGTGATGGAGCATCCTGGTGAGCTCATTAATTTAAAGAAACAATGCACATGTATCTGTCTCCCAAATGGCTACTCCTAAAACATCGGTCATTCGAATATGCTGCTTTGAAGTTGCTTTCTTATAAACTGCTTTGTAGTTAAATGTGTGTTCATTCTTTAACCAGGGTTCAGGGGAATTAAACATAACATTATCTATTGTTTGCATAAATCTGTAATTCTGAATCATTGTATGTATCGGATATCACAATCTTGCATCGAACCATCAGGATTACACTTTGCTGACATACATACATGCATACATACGTACACACATACTTACCTACATACATACATACTTACATACACATGCATACATACATACATACATACATACATACATACATACATACATACATACATACATACATACATACATACATACATACATACATACATACATACATACATACATACATACATACATACGTACATACATACGTACATACGTACACACGTACATACATACATACATACATACATACATACATACATACATACATACATGCATGCATACATGCATACATACATACATACATACATACATACATACATACATACATACATACATACATACATACATACATACATACATACATACATACATACATACATACATACATACATACATACATACATACATACATACATACATACATACATACATACATACATACATACATACATACATACACATATACACACATACACACATACATACAGTATATATACGTTTATATATATATATATATATATATGTATATATATATGTATGTATGTATATATGTATATTATGTATGTATGTATGTATGTATGTATGTATGTATGTATGTATGTATGTATGTATGTATGTATGTATGTATGTATGTATGTATGTATGTATGTATGTATGTATGTATGCATGTATGTATGTAAGTATGTATGAATAGGGCGCTGTGGCCGAGATATTAGAGTGCCGGACTCCCTAATAGAGGGACCGGGGTGCGAATCCCGGTGCCGGCTATTCGGCAGTTCGCTACACCCACCGTGTCGAAACTTTGGCAATTACGTTCACTACAAAGTCATGACCCCCAGTCCCCAGCGGCACCGAAAGAGTCCATGACCAACGAGGACTACGTGCAGGGGTACTAAGAATCTCTGGGTCAAAAAGAGCCGTCGACATAGGTTAAGTAGACTAACGATAGCGACCTATAACGTCAGAAGTCTACTAAGAAATGAACACATACAAGAACCTAGGGAAACCATGTTGGTATGGGATGTAATCTCTTCTTTGGCAAAACATAGGAATGTTTCACTACCTTACAAAAGCGGCCACCAACTATACCAAAGCAAACAACGGCCAAGCATGGGTAGACGTTCTCATGAACAGGAAACGGAAAGACCACATAGTGAGGGTAAATAGCATCCGCCCCAGAGTAGCAGAACTTGTTCTGTGCATAACAAAGCACCACAAACTAAAGGTAGTGCAAGTATATGCACCAACAACATCATACTCAGAGGAAGCAATAGCTTCTACAACGACGTCGATGAGACTTTGGGGAAACCAGACCACTACACGCTAGATATGGGACAAGTTAATGCTCAAATATGAAAAAGAACAAATTCAGGCTCGAATTGAGAAACGAAAGAGGCGACACGTTGGTAGAATGGGCAACATCAAGAAAGCACACAATAATGACTACCACATTCCAGAATAAAGCAGGGACGAGATGGACGTGGAAAACCCCAAATGGTGTAACGAAGACCGAAATTGAATACATCCGAACAAACAGGCCAGACATCGTCACAGACGTAACAGTCATCAACCAAGTCTACATTGAAAGTGACCACAGACTGGTTATGAGCAACGTGAAACTAGACGCAGCGGTGGAACATTGATGACCAAGAGTCTACCAAGAGTAGATGCCACACGAATAGAATCAAAGAAGATCGAATTCCAACTCGAATTGAGAAACCGATTCGAGACACTACAAGAACTAGACGACATCGATACCATGAGTGAAACCATCACAGACACGATCCAATAAAGCGCGTAAACAGTAGCTAAGGCAATTCGTAACAAGCCACATAAATCGAGGATATCATCACCAACACGAGCCGTGATGACGGAACGACGAGAAATGGCTCATCGATTAGCTATACATGTTACACGTGAAATCGGAACTTCCGCCAGATATGCACTGTAGCCACTTGTGTCACAATTCTCTATGTATAAATGTCAATCATTTAATACTCGGGCTCCACATGTGAATGGTAACAGAAGGCTGTGTGCCAGAGAAAATATATGCTTAGGCCATGATCAATCCCCACCATGCATTTTATTTTCTAAACAAATACCTTTTAATAATACGAGGTAATTAAATTAATTGCAATTAGCATGTATTTACCATTGCATAAGTCGTTCATCAGTTTCCATTTCTTTTGATCAGCTCTGTCTGTCTGTGTGTTCTTCTGTTGGCCCATACAGCATTGTGTTTGCGGGTGGTGTGACAGTCTTTCTTCTGTTGATCCAGGTCTGGCTTATTGTGTATTGTCTATGTACTGTCTGTGTATTACCTGTGTATTCTAAGTAAATCACTGGGCGTGACAACTCAGAGTGTGAGCCGGATATGTAAGGTCGTCCACAGATCTGTCACGAAGACAGTAAGGGTGTTCGACAACAGTGCTCTTATTCACATTGACCTTGGCCTTGTTTTTTATTACCTTGACCTTGACCTTGTTTTTTGTTTCCATTGTTTTGTCCCTTGCGATAGACTCCCTTCTGTGTATCCGCTCTGGTCTGTGCTGTAGCCTCTCTCTGTCGCTCTGCTGCTCGAATGGCATCAAACCTTTTCCTCTTGTTTATTAATAAACGTCTTCTCAATGCCCGTCTGTGTA
>CBDHHR010000473.1:27500-36573 GCA_965263245.1 Metamycoplasmataceae bacterium
ACAAATAACAACAACTAATAATAACTAGCAAAGATAGTTGCACACACTACTTTTATTTGCATACTTACAATATCACATACCGTCATTTCTTTGAGACATGTCCAAATCACAATAACTTGTTATATAACCTTACTATTTGTACATCAAAACACCAACATTTATGTAGCGCCAGTCATCATAAGTGCAGTATGTCTTCATCCTGGTGCCCGAGACAGTGACTGTCCAGACAGATGTATTAGACAAGGCCTTTGCAGTCAGGATCGTTCCGAGGAGGTTTATGACATACGCTACAAAATAGAACATAACCATAATCAATGTTGATATGACATTAGAAAGGGCATAGAACTCATGAGTGGCTTGTTGTCACACCCTGTCTCAATATAATAATACACTACCATCAGAAAGGAGACTCTGGGCATTTAGAGCAAAACAAAAACTATTGAAACGTTTTATCCCCGTGGCAATAAAATTCATCAATACATCCGATTATCAATAAATCTCAAGTTAACAAGATTATCAATAAATCCTAGTTACGTTTTAATGTTTATATCCATTTCATGATTTTAGTAGGTTTCAAAATGTAATTAAATCAACAATTATTTTAAATCAATATTTATTTAATTATATTTATTTATTTATTATATTTATTTATTATTAACATATTTGTTTTAAATCAATACTTATTTATTGGTGCATTTATTTTATAACTGACTAAATTGTGTAACCTTGTCACGACTGCTATAACCAGTGTGACTCTATGGAGTCTGTGACTGCCTGTGTAATTACTGTTTTTATGATTTTGTACCGAACAAAAAAGTAGTTCCTGAAGAGGTCCACCGACGGTGTTTGAGCTAGCTACTGAATAAGAGGTGAATATACAGTTTTCATTTAAAAAATGAATGGATAAATCTTGTAAGTAATTATATTTCCAACTTGATGAATATTTACGAAGTTCTTCGTTGTCAGTTCAGATATACGCTCGAAGCCCCGAGTCGTGTAGTAACGTACACTCGACATGTGTATCTCATGTGATACGTTGCTGCAGTACTCTTTCACGTATAACTGTGAATCATTCCGATATTGATTGTTGATAAAAAAAAAAATCATTGTCTTAATCGTTGAAATTGAGAAAAAATAAAGTGATATTTTCGAAGTGCCAACATATTCAGTAAAATACATTCCAGGTACATTATTTATAATATGTATTTGCTAATTTAAATTACGATATAATGGCACAATTGTTATACTAGAATTAAGACTATAATTCGAATTA
Organism: Metamycoplasmataceae bacterium; assembly: GCA_965263245.1. Taxonomy (GTDB): domain Bacteria; phylum Bacillota_I; class Bacilli_A; order Mycoplasmatales; family Metamycoplasmataceae; genus DT-68. The sequence continues at coordinate 28,774 of CBDHHR010000473.1, forward strand.
GCCTCAAATGTGTTTTTTTCTGGAAAACTTCAGAAGTTGTCAAAACATCACTTACGAGCTTGTGTGTCTAACCCGATGTCATGCCTACGTGTTTTGCCACCAACGGGTGGGTTGACCTGTTCTTAAATGTTAATTTAAGTACAATGACTACTGGTTACCTATTAGGTTAATCTAAAAATAGTCTAGGATATCTATCTTACGGTATCTATAAAATTAAAGCATATCTGCTGGGAAATGACGTCTATCAATTGAACGTAGCGTTTCACTTTTTGTGCCGTTCGACCCGTACTTTTGTGTACACATCGACGCGCAAACCTCACAAAAACATACGACCGGAATATTCTGATGTACAACGTGAATTGGTATAAATTATGCTACGGAATTACCAGGGAAACCTTATACTTAACATTGTAGAGTAGTGGATATAGGCCAGCAAAATGGAAGAGTGGGTGACAGCAATGACATCGTTGGACTTGAAATACTTACTTGGGGCACGACTTCCGACAGTTAGCCTGCAGCCATCGGCGGTATTGTCGGAATTTACACATATGTTGACTAGTCACCCACTGACATTGTGCTCTAAAAGCTTCAGCATCTTCGCACTTACACTTATCTGTAATAAACACGAGTGATGATAACACCATTGCAATCGCGCGACATTATCAGCATGTCATGTATTATAATAATTCACTTCACGAACTTTAGTGTATCATTGACATAACACATAACGTAATGTAGGTCCCAACATATAACGATGCCACAGCCGAATACATATTCTTTATCGTCAACGTCAACACTGCCATCAGCGTCACCACTAATGCTAATTCCCTCAATATTTTCGAAACACTGTGCACGTGTGAGTGCTTGCCCGTATTATACGCACACACACACACACACACACACACACACACACACACACACACACACACACACACACACACACACACACACACACACACACACACACACACACACACACACACACACACACACACACACACACACACACACACACACACACACACACACACACACACACACACACACACACACACACACACACACACACACACACACACACACACACACACACACACACACACACACACACACACACACACACACACACACACACACACACACACACACACACACACACACACACACACACACACACACACACACACACACACACACACACACACACACACACACACACACACACACACACACACACACACACACACACACACACACACACACACACACACACACACACACACACACACACACACACACACACACACACACACACACACACACACACACACACACACACACACACACACATACACACACACACACACACATATATATATATATATATATATATATATATAATATATATATATATATAGTTATGCATATATATATATATATATATATATATATATATATATATATATATATATATATGTATGTATTCGTTAACAATTAAACCACGCTAAAGAGTATGGCAATCAACAAAACACGCATGCTATACTGCAATACGCCCGTAGCAACAGCAGTGGCTGCGACCGTGTCGTACTTACGCTCGCAGTTTAGTCCCCAGTAGCCCTTCGGACACACGCACTTGCAAATATTCTTGTTGAAGACTCCATTCTTACACTTTCTATGGATGCATGCTGCAACATCGAACACGAATGATATATTAAATGCACAGCATGATATATTATTATTATTATGAATTATCATCAATATACAACATTTATCAGCGACACACACAGCGGCTTGACTTAATTGAGCGTCTTAAACCACACTAGTAACAGAACTGAAACGTAATACATTTATTAGATAAAACCTACCATTGCAATCCGATCAAACTATAGTCCGGTTGATTTGTGTTTGCGTGACTCAAAGGCCAGAACACATTCCTATATGATAAGAAATACTATTTGTACTATGATCGTGCGAAAATTTAGCATAGTCGCCATGGGCCATCTAGAGGTTCCTACCTCAGACAATACTGAAACCCACTTTAAGCAATAAGGCAACCTTGGTGTCATGGTGAAGGACACCTCATTTATCCCTCTATGTCGAATTATTATTTTTTTTTGACAATTTCACCATCTTAGGTTTGGGCAGCTATTTTTTAAACTTGGCCGTCCAGAGGTTAAAACTGTATGCATATATTACTCAAATCAACAGGCAAACGTTCGGTGTATAATTATTATGGGTATGTAGATAGTAAGGCAAGGGTTAGTAAACATTACTAGAAACATGTTAAACCTGTAAATCCTTCGTCATAACGTCCGTACAAATACAGGAAGAAACATTTATTTTTCTGCGTGTTTGTACACCATGACGGTTTCGTATATCTGTCAGTTTATGTTACCATTTAATATTTTTATGAATCTCACATTATATATGTCATTAGTCTAACAAACTGTTTGAAGGCCATATGATCTTGTTTCTAGTTTGTTTTTTAAAACTCGGAAGAATTTAGCACACGATGAGTATTGAAATATATTTTCTAATATGTTGTTAGGACACAATTTAATTCAATAACTGGTACATATTTAATATCACGTTTCCATGGGCTAAATGTGTCGTAGGTTTTGTTGTTGTTGTGAAAATAGCTTGTTTTGTTTGCATACGGGAGAAATGGGCCAGACCAATATACTAATTCAAGCTTTCTATTTTTGCCCGTATCGAGTACGACGAAATAGTTTATGTTAAGCCTGTATGAAGTCTTCCATGATATAATCATGTTCTAAAACAATACCTTTTTATTTATAAAAAAAATTGTGCAAAAAGTTGCTTCGAATAAAGTTTTTACCATTTACAAAAAACAACATAAACTGCGTTGTCGCGAAATACATATATTTCTATATCAAATAAATGCTCCCCCTTTTGCGCGACATCACAGGTTTCCAAATGAGAGGGTAATGCTGCGACTAGATGTGCCCTCTAGCGGTATCTCAAGGATATACGTTTTGATTGTAATAGTCATTCACAAACACCTGCATCAGCAACGCGAATAGCATTAAAATAATGTACGTGTCCGCCAAACCAACGGGAGTGTTTAGGAACAAGCATAACCTTTATTAAAGAAAATCAAGGTGCTATAAATATATGAATAATCCTAATCGTGTGGTTTACACATTATCTATAGTTCAACGAAATATATATATCTATTAATAGCACACATACGCGCATGCGCACACGCGCACGCGCCCAAACACACATGCAGACGCATACACAAACTCACACAAATACGTGCGCATACATTCACACGAACATACATACATATTTCTCACGCACGCGTTCACGCACCAACAGGCAAATACTCATGTAAAGTATACGACATACTTACTGCAACCGTCAACTTTGAGAGGGTCGCACGGCACTGAAACGGAAGAAGGTAGTGTTTAAGTGGCGTAGGCCCAACTGACCACGGGTGCATGACAAAGACTAACTGAACATGTCACTGTCACTCTTCAACTACATTTGACATTCTATGTACCAGTGTCGTTGGGAACTCAGATATGCGACAAGCTAATATAATATACAATAGTGTGTGACAACATAACGGGTGTTTAGAGGTAGAATAATAATTGTTATAGCTTCTCTACTCAATGATAATACGTCATTCACAATAAGACATATATTTTATTTTTGTTCTATGTGTCAATTCTAATTTTGGTGTGTATAAATACACTTGTCACACACAATACACGTACAGGCGTGAATCCAATACGCGAAGCACTGGTCAGATGGCTCGAGTGTTTTCATTTAGTAACGCATTGGTAAACCGGCAGGTGTCGTTTCAATTGGTAAGTCACTACCCACTAACACACTGGTCACAGTAGGTATGAGTCATATTGAGCAAACGAATTCACTAGGTGACTCGAATCGTATCGACATTGTAACTTTCAAAAACGACATTGACTGGTCCAACGACTTTCAAAGCACTCACCGCACAATTTGTGTATGCACTGGTAGCCGTGTGACATCACCGTGTCCCCACAACGGGTGCACGGACTTCCTTTCACGTATGGCTTCTCCCCAAGGTAATTTCCGCTGGAATGACAACGTTCTGTTGATTTCATATATATATATATATATATATATATATATATATATATATATATATATATATATATATATATATATATATATATATATATATATATATATATATATATATATATATATATGTATGTATACAATATGTATAATATATTATAATTAAATTAGACTGAACAAATACCTTGTTCGTAATTTTTGTTATTACGTTAGTTGATTCAAGTACATATTAATTGGGTTAACTGAATTTACAAATTAACAGCTACACACACGTTTTAATATATATATATATATATATATATATATATATATATATATATATATATTTATATATGTTTATATATGTTTATATATGTATATATATCTACGTGAGTATATATGTATATATGTATGTATGTATGTATGTATATATATATATATATATATATATATATATATATATATATATGTATGTATGTATGTATGTATGTATGTAATTTCATATGTAATTTCCGCTGGAATGACAAAGTCCTGTTAATTTAATATATATATATATATATATATATATATATATATATATATATATATATATATATATATATATATATATATATATGGTATGTAATAATATATTATAGTTAAATTAGATTGAACAATTACCTTGTTCGTAATTTGTTTTTATTAAGTTAGTTGATTCAATTAAATATTAATTGGGTTAACTGAATTTACAAATTACCACCTACACACACGTTTTAATATATATATATATATATATATATATATATATATATATATATATATATATATATATATAGCTGTATATGGAATCATAAGAATTATTAATAACAAATTAAATATAAAAACTACTATACTTAAATTGCTTTATGTTTACGATCTCGTTAGATACTTGGTGACACAGAGTTAAGGACACATTCTGAGCTGTACTGTAATAACGAAACACAGGTGCAACGTACGCGGGGTCGTAGTCACAGGCAAAGATGACAGCGTTTTTCCATGGCTTAGGCATTCCTTCTGTGACAACGGGGCATCGTGCGACACTGCAGCCGACGTGAGAACTCTTTGCCCATACGGCCTGCGAAGGAACATACACGCACCCATTTAATTCTAAATTTGATTTAGAATTTTGTATCTCTAGTTAGTGTAGCCAAGCATTTAACAGTAGTACGATCTTACAGTTGTAAATGGGTATTATATTGATATATATATATATATATATATATATATATATATATATATATATATATATATATATATATATAAGTATATATAAGTACATATGATCAGTATATAATAAGTATAAGTAGATAATAAGTATAAATATATATTATATATATATATATATATATATATATATATATATATATATATATATATATATAGTTTATGTACGTATGGGTATGTGTTATGGTGTTGTATGTGTTGTGTGTGTTGTGTGTGTTGTGTGTGTTGTGTGTGTTGTGTGTGTTGTGTGTTGTGTGTTGTGTGTTGTGTGTGTTGTGTGTTGTGTGTTGTGTGTTGTGTGTTGTGTGGTGTGTGTTGTGTGTTGTGTGTTGTGTGTTGTGTGTTGTGTGTTGTGTGTGTTGTGTGTTGTGTGTGTTGTGTGTGTGTTGTGTGTGTTGTGTGTGTTGTGTGTGTTGTGTGTGTTGTGTGTGTTGTGTGTGTTGTGGGAGTATGTTTGTATACATGTATGTTTGTATACATGTATGTTTGTATACATGTATGTGCGTGTGTGCGTGTGTACGTGTGTGCGTGTGTGCGTGTGTGCGTGTGTGCGTGGGTGCGTGTGTGCGTGTGTGCGTGTGTGCGTGTGTGCATCGTTGCATCAGGTGAAGACACGTCGTTGTTTACTTTTAAGTTCTCACCTGTTTGTAATGACCACACTTTTTGTTCTCACCTGTTTGTAATGACCACACTTTTTGTTCTCACCTGTTTGTAATGACCACACTTTTTGTTCTCACCTGTTTGTAATGACCACACTGTTTGTTCTCACCTGTTTGTAATGACCACACTTTTTGTTCTCACCTGTTTGTAATGACCACACTTTTTGTTCTCACCTGTTTGTAATGACCAAACTTTTTGTTCTCACCTGTTTGTAATGACCACACTTTTTTCTCTCACCTGTTTGTAATGACCACACTTTTTGTTCTCACCTGTTTGTAATGACCACACTTTTCGTTTTCACCTGTTTGTAATGACCACACTTTTTGTTCTCACCTGTTTGTAATGACCACACTTTTTGTTCTCACCTGTTTGTAATGACCACACTTTTCGTTCTCACCTGTTTGTAATGACCACACTTTTTGTTCTCACGTGTTTGTAATGACCACACCTTTTGTGCTCACCTGTTTGTAATGACCACACTTTTTGTTCTCAACTATTTGTAATGACCACACTTTTTGTTCTCATCTGTTTTATAATGACCACACTTTTTGTTCTCACCTGTTTGTAATGACCACACTTTTTATTCTCACCTGTTTGTAATGACCACACGTTTTGTTCTCACCTGTTTGTAATGACCACACTTTTTGTTCTCACCTGTTTGTAATGACCACACTTTTTGTTCTTCTGACATTTCAGATTTCCGTAAGTGAAGAACTTCTTCTCCGCCCACCACCCGTTGTCGACGACTTTGGTGACATTGACACCCGGGAAGCCCCCGTGATGGACAGCAATGAACAAATTCTGGCCAATGGATTCCCCGTCACAACTGTACAACATGTTGATGATCATGAAGAACAACCGAATATGGCGCACAATACAATACATGCGAAGAAACATTCAGAGACATGAAACAAATTGAAGACGCGTGCCCGCCTGCCCGCCTGCCCGCCTGCCCGCCTGCCCGCCTGCCCGCCTGCCCGCCTGCCCGCCTGCCCGCCTGCCCGCCTGCCCCCCTGCCCCCCTGCCCGCCTGCCCGCCTGCCCGCCTGCCCGCCTGCCCGCCTGCCCGCCTGCCCGCCTGCCCGCCTGCCCGCCTGCCCGCCTGCCCGCCTGCCCGCCTGCCCGCCTGCCCGCCTGCCCGCCTGCCCGCCTGCCCGCCTGCCCGCCTGCCCGCCTGCCCGCCTGCCCGCCTGCCTGTATACGTGACCCACCAGAGAAACTCGCGCATTACGTAGCACAACCTTATTCTAGCCACGAACAAAAGGTAGTTATAAAGGCAGGCCATTTCTAATCTACTGTTTCGTTTTGACGGAATTATTATCACCTTTCGATGTTTATTTTAGTATCTTAAAAAATAAACCAGACGTGATAAAATATCGCTATTTTCAAGCGCATATACAAAGAAACTAATGGCAATATGAGTTAAACTTACATCGTTTATTCTAAACACAACAATTATGATATTTACTTCAGACAACTTCAAACGTTAATTTAACAAATACAGTTTTAAGATGTGCTGTGGATAAACAAAGTACAATACTCCAGTTCACCGAGCGTGAATGCGCATATTCTTACAAGCGTGTTACAAGTATCCATGCATTCGTTTAGGCAGCCATGTTTATGCGTGACATATTGCTTACTCTGTAGTTAATCCGTGCATCCATTTGCATTGACTTGCCCATTGTTGCGCGCGACGAGCCAAAACGCTACTCCATTTCTGAAAAACAAATTACCAACAGATCGTTATTATTGCATACATTCGTGCGTTGATTATTTGTAACAATTAAAATATCCACATCAACATTCATATAAGAACATGCATACTACTACT
>CBDHHR010000474.1:5000-6449 GCA_965263245.1 Metamycoplasmataceae bacterium
TCAACAAAGCGCTTAGCATTGTGTGGTACGTACTGACTGTACTGTTGTACTTAAATGGTCTCTATCGCGGCGTCGACGTTGGCCATTGACGGAGACGTTGTTGCTACGCCAGTCGTTCCCGGTGCCACGAACTGACGGAGGCGTGCACCGTATGCTGTTGCTGCTCGGCCGGGGAAGACAGCTACGGTCGTCGTGTGCTGGCTGACTGTTGCTTGCATAAGCATTGCGTTCTTGGAGGAGTGGATCGCTTCTTATTTGTCGTGACGATTCGATTTGCCTACACCGAGGTGAGCATGTTTCCTTTGCGGGAAAGATAATTGGTATACCTCGTATAGTATATGATATTACTATAGAAGCATAAGGATCGTAATTGTATTCTCACTGAATGTGGCACGGAGCTAGAGCATGCATTCATTTGCCAATTAATAAAAGGCCTCATTTACTGACCAATTAATATTGCGGTTGCCTGCGTATTGCCTACTGACATTTACTTCTGCGGTTAGGACCTAACCAACTATTCATATAAATTCCTAGCAAATGACAATCCTTAGTTTTAGCATGCGGTGCAATAGAAGAACATTTTGCTGTATGGTTCCTGTTAGTATGCCTAGTCCAACGCCCCCTTATTTTAGGGACATTTCTCCCAATTTCGGAGGTATGGTTCCTTCCCAACACGACGCATACCCAGGAGTAGCATTCGTTAAGGTATTTTGGGGATATTTTGCTCATGAATGTTGGTATCGCGTTTCTTCTACATGAAACCCTATTGTACAATTCGAACGCTCTTGACAAAAATGCCCCTAATTTGCCGACAATATATCTCGCTGCAGCTGTAGAATGTCCCTGTGTGCATGTTTCAAGTACACCGAAAACTTGCACACCCCGAAATGGGGGAAATGGCCGAATAATACTGCCCCAAATGGTTGTTAGACTATGTTCAAACCGTGGCCACCTGACACGTTAGTTCACGTGTTGTCTGTTGACCACAGACCAAGAGATTACCGACAGATCGACAATGGAGTATTCATCGCAAGTATTGTTGAAGCATTACATGCGACTTAATAAGTCTTAACGCAGACACGCTTTTTACGCCGTTGGCTGTGTGTATTTCGTCTATGACACATCAATAACACACACGAACGACTCTAAAGAATTAGCGCTTGAAACTCAATGTGTAAGTAACGGCTCTATGCAAAACACGCACATACAATGTCTTCTATTGACAACGTCCTGGTGGTCTACAAAATATGCATGTCTTGTTCTGGCATGGTAATCAATATGCCTTGGGTAAAGTCTCCATGTGGTGTTTTAGAATACGATTGTATGTGTGTGCGTGCGTTATTATATTGCAGACTAACGACTGGTCCTACTTCAGCACCACTCGTCTTGTGTTCTCTCGATCATGACATCGGATGAAGGGGGGCGGCATGGCAACATGCTAGCCCATAC
>CBDHHR010000475.1:0-2500 GCA_965263245.1 Metamycoplasmataceae bacterium
CGGGTTCTTACGTGTATTTTCATCATCAGACGTTCAATGGCTGTTGCCTCAAGCTTGCAACGAAGCGATAAGCTATGACATCGTGATGCAAACGTAAATGTTGAGCTATTATCAGTGTGATCTTTCCTTGGGGAACACATTTGTGTTGGTTAAACTTGTCGTGTAAATATTGCTTTGCGCACATATTTGCTCACTGCATTAGCGCAGGTCAATGCATTCGTCCGCCACCATGTCAAGATAATTCCTGAGCAGAATGTTTCCAAAGCAAGTGAAATGTTAACGAACAGGTCGGTAGAACAGGATCCGCAGCGTTTTACACAAAATTTCTAAGAATTTGTTTGACGGGAATTCTGTTTTGTTTTTTCAAAGTAAGACGTGACGTGAATGTTCATATGCATCGAGCCGGCCAGTAGGTAGGATATTTGCCGTGTGGATGAAGTCGATCATCTGTGTAATCCCAACAGAGATTTAATTTTCGTGTCGCTAGGGCACTGGTCACATCTGCACCAATTTTCGTCGTCATTGTGAATCGAAACAATCAGTAATTCTCCACAAAAAGTGACTAAAATTATCATCTGAGAATTAAATACAAATTATGAGATGTGGTACAATATATATTATTTAATGGTTTGGAAAAACTATTTGTGTGTGGTTTGCTTGTCGATGTGTACAAAGGCAGTTTAGTTTGTCAGTCAGCGCCTATAGTTTGCGTGCGTGCGTGCTTGCGTGCGTGCGTGCGTGCGTGCGCGCATGTGTGTGTGTGTGTGTGTGTGTGTGTGTGCGTGCGTGTGTGTATGTGTGTGTGTGTGTGTGTGCGTGCGTGTGCGTGTGCGTGTGCGTGTGCGTGTGCGTGTGCGTGTGCGTGTGCGTGTGCGTGTGCGTGTGCGTGTGCGTGTGCGTGTGCGTGTGCGTGTGCGTGTGCGTGTGCGTGTGCGTGTGCGTGTGCGTGTGCGTGTGCGTGTGCGTGTGCGTGTGCGTGTGCGTGTGCGTGTGCGTGTGTGTCTGTCTGTGTGTGTGTGTGTGTGTGTGTGTGTGTGTATGTGTGTGTGTGTGTGTGAACGTGTGAATGTGTGAACGTGTGCGTACGTGCGCAAGTGCGTGTGTGTGTGCTTATGTGTGTGAACGAATAACATGACAATCTCATGTGTAGTCGATCACCACGTATTTCGCCACTGGTCCTCCAACTAGAGTAGGATACGTGGCACATCCACTTGCCATAATCACCATGTTTGCACACACCATATGAAACTGTGACCTGTTAAATGTTTTAGAACCATACGTCGTTGACGAAGTTGCCACAAATTCGAGCACGAGTGCGACATCATAGTTTAGTAACAGCAGTTGAAAATCGCTGACCGCTCATCGTGCAACAGGTTAGCTTTAAGAGAATAAAGCACAAACTTTACGTGTTAACACCGCCCACCGAACTGTATCAATATTGAGTGTCATTTACAATGTTTGAGTGAGTGATTATTCTCTAGTGGTTCAGTCACGTGGATTCACGCACGGAGTAACTTGGGTGACACATAATGTCGCCGTGCTACCAGGCACGCTCTTTCTTGTGTGAACTAATGACACCAAACAAACAACGAGAAGACATTGGCCTAGACGTCAGTCCTACGTACGTTCAGTCATCGTGACACTGCAGTGTAAACGAAAAGCATCATGACGTCACACACATAGTGGCCGGGGTACGTACTGGGCATTGTGACAACAGCACAATTGTTAGACACGTGTCGCGGTCGTGTGTGGTCACCGTGACGTGTGTGGTCACCGTGACACCTATAGGCAGGTAGCAGGATTTGTTCCAAGCGCTATGAAGCAAAAATGCGATCTATCCCGAACATATACACATGTATATATATATATATATATATATATATATATATATATATATATATATATATATATATATATATATATATGCTCATTGTTTCCATCTCAATAACCATCCATTATCATATACTACGAAATGTAAATATCTTGGTCACATAATCAACAATAACCTAACTGATGATGACGACATTGGTAGACAAAAAAGATGCCTTTATGCACAAGCTAATGTCTTAGCTCGAAAATGTTGCCTTTGTAATATTTCCACCAAAGAAAATATAGCCTCAAAAGCATTACCGTCGCATACAATAATAGCCCGAGAATTTTAATCAACTTAGCCTCAAGATGCAGCGCAAGCTTTATGTTTGCCACCAACTACATTAAATCTTTTAATGAACGCATTCGTTCATCCATATTTAGTTTTTATGTCGTATTCATCAATCGGATAATCTTCTTTTTATTAATTACCTACATACTGATATTCATTATAAGAGCTGCATGTACACATACTGGAGGTCGCTATTATACACATGACATTTGTATTGGGTTTTTTAATCAAATTTGTAATATTTATTTTACAACTTATTTAATTACTTTCCTGATATATTTATCCATAATTATTTTTAACTTTACACTTATATCTTTACGTCGATCACATCATTGCTTT
>CBDHHR010000475.1:10000-12500 GCA_965263245.1 Metamycoplasmataceae bacterium
GCGTGCGCGTGCGCGTGCGCGTGCGCGTGCGCGTGGTTGTGTGCGTGTGCGTGTGCGTGTGCGTGTGCGTGTGCGTGTGCGTGTGCGTGTGCGTGTGCGTGTGCGTGTGCGTGTGCGTGTGCGTGTGCGTGTGCGTGTGCGTGTGCGTGTGCGTGTGCGTGTGCGTGTGCGTGTGCGTGTGCGTGTGCGTGTGCGTGTGCGTGTGCGTGTGCGTGTGCGTGTGCGTGTGCGTGCGTGCGTGCGTGTTCGTCCGTCCGTCCGTCCGTCCGTCCGTCCGTCCGTCCGTCCGTCCGTCCGTCCGTCCGTCCGTCCGTCCGACCGTCCGTCCGTCCGTCCGTCCGTCCGTCCGTCCGTCCGTCCGTCCGTCCGTCCGTCCGTCCGTCCGTCCGTCCGTCCGTCCGTCCGTCCGTCCGTCCGTCCATTGATTCATTTTCATTTCATTTCATTTCATTTCATTTCATTTCATTTCATTTCATTTCATTTCATTTTTCATTTCATTTCATATATAGAGAGCGAATTATATATATATATATATATATATATATATATATATATATATATATATATATATATATATATATATATATATATTCCCAACGACAACCAGGTATACATCGCTGCGCTAGGCAGACTGATTTTTTTATCAGACGAAGCTGTTTAATACTTAGCTTTTAATATCAAATTAACGGCAAACATAACAACTACAATGGAAACGGCATTCCACATTAGAGGTTCTTTAAAGGTACGATGTGCGAAAACAATTGCCATTGGCGTAAAAACACAGTTAATAATCAGTAGAAGTGGTAACGAACTCAGACGATCTTGGCTCGTTCGAATGTTTTCAGTTGAACGTGTGCAACTGCCTTGATGGCATATTACCTTTAATACAGTGTCCTTTGAAAACGGACTATAAAACAATTCACCGTTTGATGGACCTCTACAGACGCATTACAAGAGACGTCCTTGGCCCACACTGGCCTAGTCTCACATTAGCAGCGTAACTTCGCCGAAAAAATAGTCTGGTCACTTAGCCGGTGTTTTAGTGTTATCAAAAAAATGCTGCCAACTCACAGTAACCTGACTAATCGAGGCTTATCCTGATTCATAAATATTACCTTTAATACAGTGTCCTTTGAAAACGGACTATAAAACAATTCACCGTTTGATGGACCTCTACAGACGCATTACAAGAGACGTCCTTGGCCCACACTGGCCTAGTCTCACTGGGCAGCGTAACTTCGCCGAAAAAATAGTCTGGTCACTTAGCCGGTGTTTTAGTGTTATCAAAAAAATGCTGCCAACTCACAGAACCTGACTAATCGAGGCTTATCCTGATTCATAAATAACTGCAAATTTGTGTTTGTGTTTATTTTTGTGTGAATATAACTTGAATAGTGAATATTTTAATAGTATAGTATTATCTGATAAAAGTGTATCCTTATTTTAGTTTTATTTCACAGTTTACCTGAGAGCCAGTCAGTGTCTCTACCCTATTCTGGGGTAAGGGCGCGCTGGTGGTAATAGGGCGTGCAAGTCTCGCGCGCCAAAACGAGGCTGGGGGCAGTTGGGGGCAGGAGGTCCATATACTCCATGTTAACATATAGGACTTTGTTTTGTTTTGGTCGTAATAATCGAACTGTCCCGAAATAGCGTATTTCAGTTATATTGTCCGAAGGATTATTACAAGCAAAAGCAGTGGAACATTTTGCAAGTGTCAATGATCACGGAAATCATGAATTTTAATCGATTATTATGTTGGTTGCCATGGCAATAGCGGCAAGTACTTGTGTTTGGCGATCTTGACTAATAATGAAGAGTGCCAGTTTTCGCGCAATACAACCTGTTTGGGCCAAACGTATACATGTGTTATGATTATGTGCATTTAGACAACTTGTCAGATATAAGGGCTTATCGAAACCACAATGTACAGCAATGTAAAACGCAAATCCCGTAAAAGACACATACAGCCTAGCATCGTGTCGATTATCTGCACTACGTAAATCGCTATGTGTCTATGATAGTGTGGTAAACTCAATATTAAATCGGACATTAAGATCAGAAACGTATAACACAAGATATTTATGAAATGATTTTCCTTGAATTCATCAGTCGGAAGCTACAACTGTCATCCATCGTTAGAATATTATTCTTGTGTCCAGTCCCCAATTAGTCTCGCGTAGTCCCCAATAAGCTACTGGGGGCAGGAGGTCCATATACTCCATGTTAACATATAGGAGTCACGCCATGTATCGTGACCCACTTGCAGGCCCTATATCGACAGACCATAAATCGGAGTTGAGGGCGCTAAAACGTGCTGCCACCTCGCGGAGTTTGGTTAATCGAGTCTAACACTGGTCCGCATGCATATTTTAGGCTCCTCTAACTCCTCCATTGTAGTATTTTGTTAAAATGTGGAGGACAAAGTGGGCCCCCTCACAACGCTATGCGATGCCACCTAATCGTTGGCGCAAATCTCGCACATAAACCCGCCACGCTCATA
>CBDHHR010000476.1:0-5000 GCA_965263245.1 Metamycoplasmataceae bacterium
ACAGGCTGTTTGTGTCGTATATTCGTCCATGGTACATGTGGACACAAGGTAGCGTAAGACGAGTCACTGCAGCCACAGGTGCATGTCAGAACAGCGCTGCTCTAAACATGATCACTTACGAACCTTTGTACCGTCTGATTGCACCAGTCTACGACCGTCGCCATTTTCGAGAGAAACACTAATATGCCAGTATGAAACAAATCAACAGGCTTATACTTAGTACACACTGTCTCACTGTGTGAGGGGTGAGTATAGCTTATTAGTACTATTTAATTTGTTATTCTACCAGATCCACAATTGTTGTGGTGTTTTACACAAAAAGTCATTTAAAATCAACCAACTGAAGTCCGTCCTCCTAAGACTTTGGCGAGAACACCCAGACCTATATAATTAATTAAAATTTTCAGAGGTTAAAAAAGACCATGCAATATGGATGAGAGAATAGGGAAAACAACAACAAACCAGAGCTGCCAACAGTAGTAGAAAAGGTAGAAAGGTAGAAAAGTAGTAATATTAAGATATTCTACTAAATAATTATACTGTGTCAATTGTAATAACAATGAATAAGGCAAACTACAACAAAACAGCAGGGATGTCATAGTAACAGGCTTCCTTAAAATGACCACAGTTTCCCTTTCATGTCCCCCTAAACAAAATTAGTTTGGTCATTTCATGACGGGATGATGGCATATTCCCAATTTCCAAAATTAATGGCAATGGAACATAAATATGTTCGCAAAGACTATAACCTAAGCTATAATATATTGTATACTGAGATTCTCACCTGTGGAAAGAGACTCCGGATCCTGTTTTCTGTCGGTTGGTAAAGTTGTACGCTACACTTGTAACCATATTTGCTACTTCACAATTAGTGTTGTAATCAGCATGTCCCCAAATGAATTAACGTTGTTCATATCAGTGTCAACCACCGAACTGTCCGGTGTTTGGGTTCTATATAATCTGGGTCACAGCCCATTTGTTCTTACTTAAATGTATTGATCAAATCAATATTGTAACATTGTTAGATATGACTGTTTTCCATTGAGGCAGGCGGGCCGATCGGAGGAGGAACATCATCGACGACAGGTTTGTTCCGCACGCAATTTCACATGTTAAACATGACGTTTGTCTTGTCGAACGGACGAGAAAGCTCACCGGCGACATGTTTATGTCTGGTGTGAGACTAATTAGTCTGTCTATAAACGGGCGTCTTTGCCACATCAGACAAGTCGATCTGGACTGAAGGAGCTGTTAATGTATTGTCAATGTCTTCATTCAATAAACATTCGATTTAGTGGCAAACCGTGATAGAGCGAAGTACATCGCTCATACGGCTCGAATAAAATTGCTATATCGGAAGACAAATAGCGCAAGAATAGTTGATAGATTTATCAGCGTATTGTCATTGCGTGCTGGATGCATTCAAATAACAAACACTCAACAATCTGCGCGTGCAGTCTCTCAACGCACATGAAAGGGGTACATCTCGGAAACAAATGCATTAAATGAGAACGTATTGATAACTAGAAAGAAAACGTGTACTTGCTTACTGAGGTAATTTCAAATAATATTGACAGTTCATGGAACAAGACATCAAATAAATTTAGTTAAAATATTTTAGTTATACATAATTGACTAAGACTATTATAAAATAATAATTAGTTTAAGACACTATATTATATATATATATATATATATATAATATTATATATATAATATTATATTATAATTTAAACATTATTTAATAATTATATTATGTATAAAATTATAATGTAAGGCTTTAAAATATGTTATTTGTACATACATGATTCATACATGATATCATATATATATATATATATATATATATATATATATATATATATATATATATATATATATATTTATCATGTATATATATATATATATACATACATATAATATATATATATATATATACATACATACATATAATATATATATATACACACATATATATATATATATATATATATATATATATATATATATATATATACATGATTCATGCATGATATCATATATATATATATATTATATATATATATATATATATATATATATATGTGTGTGTATATATATATATACATGATTCATGCATGATATCATATATATATATATATATGATTCATGCATGATATCATATATATATATATATATATATATATATATATATGTATGTATGTATATGTATATATATATACATGATTCATGCATGATATTATATATATATATATATATATGTATATATATATATATATGTATATATATACATATATATATACATATATATATATATATATACATGATTCATGCATGATATCATGTATATATATATATATATATATATATATATATATATATGTGTGTGTATATACATATATATGTATATATATATATATGTATATGTACATATATACATATATATATATACATATGTATATATATGTATATGTATATATACATATATATATATGTATATATATATATATATATATATATATATATATATATATATATATATATATATGTACATATAAATGTGACAGGACCAACTGATATGTCAATCCTGTCTTCGGTATATATTGTTGGTCTTGTCACATTTGTCTTCAAGTGTCACCTCTTTGCTGTGTAAAGTCGCAGACTGCTTTTAAAAGGGAAAGGTTATTGTTTTGGGAAATAGACCAAAAGATACGGAGAATACTGTTGCAAATTGCCGTTAACCTGCTCAAAAGTAGGGGTTAATTCTTACAGTTCAGCCTGCTTCATGCTGTCCTCGTTTCCATCTCCTCTGATTCTTTTTCTACCACTTTGCTAATTCTCCGAAGTTGCGGTTTCTTTTTCCCGCCTGCCATTCTAACTACTTGCGTGACCGCGTTGTCAGACATCATACCAGACGGGGCTGATCAATCTGAAACTTCCACTAACTATGATGAAATTCCGTTAAATAGCGGCTGTTATGTCCGCTGCCGCTGGATTAATGCAAAGCCTGCTTTCTTTGTAGACACTGGACGAAGTGAAACAAGAAACCGGCCGAAACGGCGACTACCTGTCGGCCGACTGTACCGTCGGTGTGTACATGGAAGTGCTCTTCAACGACATCTACCGGTTTAGCTCGACTGCTGAGTTCAACTCTGGGTTCAACATAAACGGCGGAGTGCCAGGTGGGAAAGCCAGTGTGGTCTAAGTTGACAAGATAAAGAATATATGCTACTCTAATGTTGACACCCGTTCAGTGATAAACTAAAAAAATCATTACTGATAGCAAGGTTTACATCTTCTGTGAGAACGTCGTTACGGTCAATATCCGTTCCACTGCGACCATCTCAGCCACGCGTGTTTATAGTAGCATTGATATGTCACGGTTCGTCTGTCTCCGTATATGTATGTCGCAATGTAAACACGTGTTTATAGTAGTAGTAATAATAATAATAATAATTTTAGCACTTCTATAACGAATATATCCTTACAAATTCAAGCTTATCGACTCATATCAGTACAGCAAAATCATTTGGCGTTATCATAAACAGGGAAGTGTAAAAATCGTCACTGGAGCATAGAACCGCTAAACATTTATGGTGGCAATGCAATTTTATACGAATACGAATATTTGGTGATTTTTTTGGCGAAAGGTGGCTATAGTTTCAGAAGATTTAATTGGAATAGATAGTTTATTCCAGAGTGTTGACGCAGTTACAGAGAAAGCATGTTTGCCTATGTTGAGCTTAGTTTTATGAACAACAAACAAGTTATTTGGAAACGGGTTATCTAAGGGTCCTAGAGATATCAGAGAAATGTAACAGATTAACTGAGTATGTCGGTTGTTGAGTAGAAATAGTACGGTATATAAGAGTAGCAAATTTTTATTCAATTCGATATACAATTGGAAGCTAACGCAACTGCTTAAGTAGCGGTTGTGATGGTGAGAAACAGGGGGGGGGGGTTAAGTACCATGCGTGTTAAACAATTCTGTATGTCTAATATATAAAAATGTAAGCATACCACTGTATGACGTGATTGGGAATCTCAGTTCTAAGTCTATTACTTACACGGCTTAGAGCATGTGAACGAACGTGAAAGCGGGAGACATAACAAAAAAGTTAATTCCAAGCATACAGTAAGCGTGACACCCCTTCACACATACATGACCAACCGATTGACCCGTGTCCGTGTGTGGTTGTAGAGTGGACGCTGGGAGCGATCATCTATGAGCACGAGAGGCGAGGAAAGGACAAGGGACCGACGGGGCCGTTCAATACCGGAGAGAGCACTAGCGATGCCCCGCGGTTCCACTCCGCCCTCATCCTGGTCGCCGTGCTGGCTTTCTTGGCGCACGGCATGAGCGTTACGGGTGACGGCGTTCTCAGCTGAGCACGAGCGCGTCATCCGGACAACGGTGTGCAATGTTCCGGCCATCGTCGCGGTAGAACGCCGCCCGCGTTCGGTATTCTGTCCTAGCGTCGACATCGCGGTATCGTCACTACACATTGTGGCTAAACAGGTTCAGACGTGAGCAAGCATTGCGAAGGATACGATTGACAGATCGAGCGAGGAGACGCCGAAGTTTGTAAAAGCTACGAATGTAGACTGTTGGTTCACAAACGTCGGCGCAAGATAATCACATGCAAACGATAACTGTTATCCGCGCTGATACCATTGATTGCATCTGTGTGTCTTCATTCCAGGATGTACTTGCTTCGATTTGGCGTCGCTGTGATTCATCTAAATGGAGACACATGATTGCACACGTTTCCACTACGTGATTTTGTTTATTGTTTTGTAAAAAATCTTACGTGAGTTCCTTTATTATTTTGTACAAATTCTTAACTATTTGATTTTGTTTATTATTTTGCCCAAGCGGCACTCGAGTAGAAGCCTTGGTCACTCACTCGGCCACACAGACTGAGTCTGTCGTACCTCAACAAGTGGACATGGAGACGGACAGCGTAAATCACACAAAAAACACTGGCTGGATAGGCGTG
>CBDHHR010000477.1:0-11223 GCA_965263245.1 Metamycoplasmataceae bacterium
ACAAATGCCACGCGTGGCACACACAGCTCGTGGCACAGCAGGATGTGTGGTCTATTTGCGGAAGTAATTAATGTTGTGATGTTTGTTCTAGTCAATAAATAATACGTTGTTGTTCCCGGAAAATGGCGATGTAAGGTCGTCGTGTGACCGATGCGCTGCCGGTCGTGCAATGACGTCATCGATAGACCTGTTGACATGTCGCTTCCTTGTTTTTGGTTTTCTATGGTGACATTTCACATTGCCCATGTTTACCTCGTAGTTTCTTAACTGCACAACGCAACACAAATTGGCGGACCTAGGAGGGCAATATGTACACACACACACAAACACACACACACACATACACACGCACACACACACACACACACACACACACACACACACACACACACACACACACACACACACACACACACACACACACACACACACACACACACACACACACACACACACACACACACACACACACACACACACACACACACACACACACACACAAACACCTTGGGCTTTGGAATGTCCACCGTCTTGGCGAGCTCGGTGGACAGGACAGTGAAAAGTATCTGTATGGAACAAGTTGGAAGTTGGCTAAACGGACCGACGTGAACAAATATCCGCAAATGTTTTATAGATACACACAAGTGGGCACATAACGCAAAATAAACGCAGAACTTAAGCACCAAGTTACTAGTGAATAGCCGATTTTAGTCCGCACATTGGAATAATTAGTCGGCCGCTGACACATGTGTAGAGTAATATTTTAGCGAAATGAAATACGTAACTGAGACGACAGTTGTCAGTGTCATAGAACACCACGTTTAAATGAAATTTGTCTTTGTAAAATGCGATTAATCATTGATGTATTACCATTGATGTATTACCATTGATGTATTACCATTGATGTATTACCATTGATGTAATACCATTGATGTATTACCATTCATGCATTACCATTCATATAATACCATTCATGTATTACCATTCATGTATTACCATTCACGTATTACCATTCACGTATTACCATTCACGTATTACCATTCACGTGTTACCATTCACGTATTACCATTCACGTATTACCATTCATGTATTACCATTCATGTATTACCATTCACGTATTACCATTCATGTATTAGCTTTCATGTATTACGTATTACCATTCACGTATTACCATTCACGTATTACCATTCACGTATTACCATTCACGTATTACCATTCACGTATTACCATTCATGTATTACCATTCAGGTATTACCATTCAGGTATTACCATTCATGTATTACCATTCATGTATTACCATTCATGTATTACCATTCATGTATTACCATTCATGTATTACCACTCATGTATTACCTTTCATGTATTACCATTCATGTGTTACCATTCATGTATTACCATTCATGTATTACCATTCACGTATTACCATTCACGTATTACCATTCACGTATTACCATTCACGTATTACCATTCACGTATTAAAATTCACGTATTACCGTTCATGTATTACCATTCACGTACTACCATTCACGTAATTCACTACCATTCACGTATTACCATTCACGTATTACCATTCATGTATTGCGTATTACCATTCACGTATTATCATTCATGTATTACCATTCACGTATTAACATTCACGTATTACCATTCATGTATTACCATTCACGTATTACCATTCATGTATTACTATTGACGTATTACCATTCATGTATTACCATTCATGTATTACCATTCATGTATTACCATTCATGTATTACCATTCACGTATTACCATTCATGTATTACCTTTCATGTATTACGTATTACCATTCACGTATTACCATTAACGTATTACCATTCATGTATTACCATTCATGTATTACCATTCAGGTATTACCATTCAGGTATTACCATTCATGTATTACCATTCATGTATTACCATTCATGTATTACCACTCATGTATTACCTTTCATGTATTACCATTCATGTGTTACCATTCATGTATTACCATTCATGTATTACCATTCACGTATTACCATTCACGTATTACCATTCACGTATTAAAATTCATGTATTACCGTTCATGTATTACCATTCACGTACTACCATTCACGTACTACCATTCACGTATTACCATTCACGTATTACCATTCATGTATTGCGTATTACCATTCATGTATTGCGTATTACCATTCACGTATTACCATTCACGTATTACCATTCACCTATTACCATTCACGTATTACCATTCACGTATTACCATTCACGTATTACCATTCACGTATTACCATTCACGTATTACCATTCATGTATTACCATTCATGTATTACCATTCATGTATTATCATTCATATATTACCACTCATGTATTACCTTTCATGTATTACCATTCATGTATTATCATTCATGTATTACCACTCATGTATTACCTTTCATGTATTACCATTCATGTATTACCATTCATGTATTACCATTCATGTATTACCATTCACGTATTACCATTCACGTATTACCATTCACGTATTACCATTCACGTATTACCATTCACGTATTACCGTTCATGTATTACCATTCACGTACTACCATTCACGTACTACCATTCACGTATTACCATTCACGTATTGCCATTCATGTATTACGTATTACCATTCACGTATTACCATTCACGTATTACCATTCACGTATTACCATTCACGTATTACCATTCACGTATTACCATTCACGTATTACCATTCACGTATTACCATTCATGTATTACCATTCACGTATTACCATTCATGTATTACCATTCATGTATTACCATATGATGAGACAGTCAAAGCGCATTTCTGATCAGATGCGTCTGGATATAATGAACAATGGAGACTCTAAGCCGGAAGTAGAGCCGAGGTAATGGTGACTGTCGTGGGCGAGTCACACAGGTGGCGCCACGTAGTGAATCAAGTAGCAAATCATATTGCTAAGAACAGAGCGTCCTCTGCTGGGTAGTTGTTGAACCAACTTTAACTGAACGTTTACTGCGCATCCATACAATGTGTGTAACCGTCTGAGCTAAGACTAACTAACTAACTAATTACAACTTTACTTCATGTTAACTGGAAGCCGACGATATATTAGGTATATGCATCTAAGAATTAAAACCTAACAATTACACACATGCAGTTTTGTAGAATTAGCCGCATGAAATAAAGAAAATTGTACATTCCTAAACGTTTACAGAGCAGTATTCGTTCCTTGGGACGATTTGTGATGAACAATATAAGTTTCCACTTCTAAAGAAAGTTAAAATTCATCTACAAATACGGAAGTGGCTCTTAGACTGTCGCTGTACCACCATTAGTGTAATAATCTATAGTATTACTTAGCAACGTCACTGTGATAAACGCAGGATTAAGCAACATACCTACATGGTATATGCTAATGTCATGATTAATCTCGAACCTTCTTCATTTATGTAGACACGGTCGCTTGTGTACATGTCGCATTAGTCACAGTTGAACAACGAAACAATATTTATTTACGAACACCGTTTTATTTACAAAAACCCTATTGCATTGCACGCATACATTCGGGGATACTCTCTGATGGGACATGTTTCTTCTTGTGTGTTATAATGTCTACGTGTCTTGTTGTATTACACAAAGATACGAATGTCACGTTGTCGAGGACGTGAAGTTCGTTAGTTACTGTGCGATTTACACGATAGATGCTCTTTATAGAATTATTCTCGTATAACTGTAGTTATTGTGAATATTCACTATAATATATTAAAAATAAATTTACACTATTTAAGAAACGCGTATATAATTCTGAATTATATCTTCGGTAAAAATGTATGCTTGCAAATGAAGATAGCGCCTTATTTGTACGTTTTTCTGAGCAAAAGAGTTTTCCAACAATAAAACATCTCAGAGCAGAGCGTTATCTTAACCTCACAAATGATATAAAATACATTAAATTAAGATTTGTACGACTTAATATACACTTTGGAGGGGACACTTTTGAATAAATAAAACGGGTCTGCAATTTACGTCTCATTGTGTAAAGATATGGAGCGCACACTTTGGAATAAATAGGATCTGCAATGATTGTATAAAAATATGGAGCGAACACTTTGGAATAAATAGGGTCTGCAATGATTGTATAAAGATATGGAGCGGACACTTTGGAATAAATAGGATCTGCAATGATTGTATAAAGATATGGAGCGGACACTTTTGAATAAATGGGGTCTGCAATGATTGTATAAAGATATGGAGCTGACACTTTGGAATAAATAGGGTCTGCAATGATTGTATAAAAATATGGAGCGGATACTTTGGAATAAATAGGGTCTGCAATGATTGCATAAAGATATGGAGCGGACACTTTGGAATAAATAGGGTCTGCAACGTTCGTCAATCTAACGCAGGATTCTCAAATACGAGATTATTCCAAGGACACATTCGTTTTATGCAACAATAACCAAAACATGAACAATAACTAACTCAAACCTTGCCTCAATAGAGTCATCTATTCCCAAAAGATTATTCTACCGGAAACAGACGACGCTGTTGACATGTTTAGAAGGCGGCACGGACAGTTACAAGATCTTGTTAGACACGCACCATCTAGTGATTCTGTCAGAATGTTTACACAAACATTCGAATATAATAACCTCAATAAATCGCAATATATATGTATCTGGAAAATCAGGATTGTCAAGATCGCATCAAACTCTTTTCGGCGACATGACGTGCATATGCTGTATCTTATCCTTTGTTGGAAATACTACTCTAACATATTAGACTAAAATATTAGAATTATTAAAACTGTGTTTCAGTTATGACACCCTCGAGTACGTTGAATTATTGGTGCGCCTCGATATAGGAGTTATGTAAGTTGTACTGTTATTTTAGTTATCTAATTGATATCAAACATTCCACTTTGTTCAATAGAAAACATATACATCATATATGTTGTCACATCCTACGATGATATAGTATTTATGAAGAGGCTATAATATATATATATATATATATATATATATATATATATATATATATATATATATATATATATATATACATATATATATGTATATATATATATATATATATATATATATATATATATATATATATATATATATCACTACAAGTATCACGTATATATTACATTACTATATACTTCACACGACGTTACAGTCGTCGTTAAGATTGAGTTTACATTTTGATAAAACGGTTATATCGCAAGTGTAGCCAGCACATAATTGCAAGTCCATAATAATTATATCTCCAGTGTGTGTCTGAGTGACGTCATGTGCGACGTCAGACGTAGCTGGGCGACGTCAGACGTAGCTGAGCGACGTCAGACGTAGTCAGTGATATACTTAGCAATGTTCCCCAGTTCGCGCTGCGCATACTTCATGCCCATCAGGTTGAAGAGTCCGTGTGTGCCCGGACACTGCGCCAGCTTCACCTTAACCCCGCCGGCTTCCAGACGGCGTGCGAACATGATGCCCTCGTCTTTCAGCACGTCGTGGTCCATCACCATGATGTAGGTCCGTGGCAACCCCCTCGTCGTCGACGTCAACAGGGGTGAGAAATACGGGTTCGTAAAGACCCGCTCCACCCGTCTCCACAGCCTGGTGCTGCCACACCGGAAGCGCATGGCGTTGCGCTTATGGTGAGGCGTGTACGTCTTGGCCGGAAGTAGTCGCCAGTCGACGTATCGAGCGTATTTCGCCTTCGCACTGGCCGTCGTGTGGTAGTTTCGGGCGAAGTCTTTCAGGCTGAAGTCGGCGGTGCCGTTTGAGCCGAAAGCGTACCTGAATACAGAGCGCCATGACACCGTCATACAAGTAGGTCGCCTCTGTACTGACAGACAGGTTAGCCCTTAAGTTCTGTTGAATTTAAAAGAAAGTAAAATGTTAGTTTTTCATATAGCGCAGTATCAACTGGTCAATACTGATCATGCCGCTGTACCCTTTACCCCGTTCAACCAGACACAATCTCGTTTCTCTGGGAAATATCCAGCCGAGAAGGAAGGACACAGACAGAAGGAACAGTATTGAGACCGACCTCGTCCCAGAATATAGGAGAGAGAAGATTGTGAAGCCTACTCGCAACTCACGCAACAACCTGAACAACAACTGTCAGACATAATACCACAAAGCTCTCGCAACAACCTGAACAACAACTGTCAGACATAATACCACACAGCTATCGCAACAACCTGAACAACAACTGTCAGACATAATACCACACAGCTATCGCAACAACCTGAACAACAACTGTCAGACATAATACTACACACCTCTCGCAACAACCTGAACAACAACTGTCAGACATAATACCACACAGCTCTCGCAACAACCTGAACAACAACTGTCAGACATAATACCACACACCTCTCACAACAACCTGAACAACAACTGTCGACAATATGTGTGTGTGTGTATATATACTACACACCTCTCGTAACAACCTGAATAACAACTGTCAGACATAATACTACACACCTCTCGTAACAACCTGAACAACAACTGTCAGACAGAATACTACACACCTCTCACAACAACTTGAACAACAACTGTCAGACATAATACTACACACCTCTCGTAACAACCTGAATAACAACTGTCAGACATAATACTACACACCTCTCGTAACAACCTGAATAACAACTGTCAGACATAATACTACACACCTCTCGTAACAACCTGAATAACAACTGTCAGACATAATACCACACACCTCTCGCAACAACCTGAACAACAACTGTCAGACAGAATACTACACACCTCTCACAACAACCTGAACAACAACTGTCAGACATAATACTACACACCTCTCGTAACAACCTGAATAACAACTGTCAGACATAATACTACACACCTCTCGTAACAACCTGAATAACAACTGTCAGACATAATACTACACACCTCTCGTAACAACCTGAACAACAACTGTCAGACATAATATCACACAGCTCTCGCAACAACCTGAACAACAACTGTCAGACATAATACAACAGCTCTCGCAACAACCTGAACAACAACTGTCAGACATAATACAACAGCTCTTGCAACAACCTGAACAACAACTGTCAGACATAATACTACACACCTCTCGCAACAACCTGAACAACAACTGTCAGACATAATACCACACAGCTCTCGCAACAACCTGAACAACAACTGTCAGACATAATACCACACAGCTCTCGCAACAACCCGAACAACAACTGTCAGACATAATACTACACACCTCTCACAACAACCTGAACAACAACTGTCAGACATAATACCACACAGCTCTCGCAACAACCTGAACAACAACTGTCAGACATAATACCACACAGCTCTTGCAACAACCTAAACAACAACTGTCAGACATAATACCACACACCTCTCACAACAACCTGAACAACAACTGTCGACAATATGTGTGTGTGTGTATATATACTACACACCTCTCGTAACAACGTGAATAACAACTGTCAGACATAATACTACACACCTCTCGTAACAACCTGAACAACAACTGTCAGACAGAATACTACACACCTCTCACAACAACTTGAACAACAACTGTCAGACATAATACTACACACCTCTCGTAACAACCTGAATAACAACTGTCAGACATAATACTACACACCTCTCGTAACAACCTGAATAACAACTGTCAGACATAATACTACACACCTCTCGTAACAACCTGAATAACAACTGTCAGACATAATACCACACACCTCTCGCAACAACCTGAACAACAACTGTCAGACAGAATACTACACACCTCTCACAACAACCTGAACAACAACTGTCAGACATAATACTACACACCTCTCGTAACAACCTGAATAACAACTGTCAGACATAATACCACACACCTCTCGCAACAACCTGAACAACAACTGTCAGACATAATACTACACACCTCTCGCAACAACCTGAACAACAACTGTCAGACATAATACCACACAGCTCTTGCAACAACCTGAACAACAACTGTCAGACATAATACTACACACCTCTCGCAACAACCTGAACAACAACTGTCAGACATAATACCACACAGCTCTCGCAACAACCTGAACAACAACTGTCAGACATAATACCACACAGCTCTTGCAACAACCCGAACAACAACTGTCAGACATAATACTACACACCTCTCGCAACAACCTGAACAACAACTGTCAGACATAATACCACACAGCTCTCGCAACAACCTGAACAACAACTGTCAGACATAATACCACACAGCTCTCGCAACAACCTGAACAACAATTGTCAGACATAATACCACACAGCTCTCGCAACAACCTGAATAACAACTGTCAGACATAATACTACACACCTCTCGTAACAACCTGAATAACAACTGTCAGACATAATACCACACACCTCTCGTAACAACCTGAATAACAACTGTCAGACATAATACTACACACCTCTCGTAACAACCTGAATAAAAACTGACAGACATAATACTACACACCTCTCGCAACAACTTGAACAACAACTGTCAGACATAATACTACACACCTCTCGCAACAACCTGAACAACAACTGTCAGACATAATATCACACAGCTCTCGCAACAACCTGAACAACAACTGTCAGACATAATACTACACACCTCTCGCAACAACCTGAACAACAACTGTCAGACATAATACAACAGCTCTCGCAACAACCTGAACAACAACTGTCAGACATAATACAACAGCTCTTGCAACAACCTGAACAACAACTGTCAGACATAATACTACACACCTCTCGCAACAACCTGAACAACAACTGTCAGACATAATACCACACAGCTCTCGCAACAACCTGAACAACAACTGTCAGACATAATACCACACAGCTCTTGCAACAACCCGAACAACAACTGTCAGACATAATACTACACACCTCTCGCAACAACCTGAACAACAACTGTCAGACATAATACCACACAGCTCTCGCAACAACCTGAACAACAACTGTCAGACATAATACCACACAGCTCTTGCAACAACCTGAACAACAACTGTCAGACATAATACCACACACCTCTCACAACAACCTGAACAACAACTGTCGACAATGTGTGTGTGTGTATATATACTACACACCTCTCGTAACAACGTGAATAACAACTGTCAGACATAATACTACACACCTCTCGTAACAACCTGAACAACAACTGTCAGACAGAATACTACACACCTCTCACAACAACTTGAACAACAACTGTCAGACATAATACTACACACCTCTCGTAACAACCTGAATAACAACTGTCAGACATAATACTACACACCTCTCGTAACAACCTGAATAACAACTGTCAGACATAATACTACACACCTCTCGTAACAACCTGAATAACAACTGTCAGACATAATACCACACACCTCTCGTAACAACCTGAATAACAACTGTCAGACATAATACTACACACCTCTCGTAACAACCTGAATAACAACTATCAGACATAATACTACACACCTCTCGCAACAACTTGAACAACAACTGTCAGACATAATACTACACACCTCTCGCAACAACCTGAACAACAACTGTCAGACATAATATCACACAGCTCTCGCAACAACCTGAACAACAACTGTCAGACATAATACTACACACCTCTCGCAACAACCTGAACAACAACTGTCAGACATAATACAACAGCTCTTGCAACAACCTGAACAACAACTGTCAGACATAATACAACAGCTCTTGCAACAACCT
The DNA here is from genome assembly GCA_965263245.1 of Metamycoplasmataceae bacterium. GTDB lineage: Bacteria > Bacillota_I > Bacilli_A > Mycoplasmatales > Metamycoplasmataceae > DT-68. Next base: position 9,713 of record CBDHHR010000477.1, read on the forward strand.
GAACAACAACTGTCAGACATAATACTACACACCTCTCGCAACAACCTGAACAACAACTGTCAGACATAATACCACACAGCTCTCGCAACAACCTGAACAACAACTGTCAGACATAATACCACACAGCTCTTGCAACAACCCGAACAACAACTGTCAGACATAATACTACACACCTCTCGCAACAACCTGAACAACAACTGTCAGACATAATACCACACAGCTCTCGCAACAACCTGAACAACAACTGTCAGACATAATACCACACAGCTCTTGCAACAACCTGAACAACAACTGTCAGACATAATACTACACACCTCTCGCAACAACCTGAACAACAACTGTCAGACATAATACCACACAGCTCTCGCAACAACCTGAACAACAACTGTCAGACATAATACCACACAGCTCTCGCAACAACCTGAACAACGATTGTCAGACATAATACCACACAGCTCTCGCAACAACCTGAACAACGACTGTCAGACATAATACCACACAGCTCTCGCAACAACCTGAACAACAACTGTCAGACAGAATACTATACAGCTCTCGCAACAACCTGAACAACAACTGTCAGACAGAATACTATACAGCTCTCGCAACAACCTGAACAACAACTGTCAGACAGAATACCACACAGCTCTCGCAACAACCTGAACAACAACTGTCTGACATAATACTACGCAACTCTCGCAACAAGCGTGCAATAAAAATGTGCATATGTATCAATTTGGACCAAAAGAATATGTCAGTATTGACCCCGGCGACAGGAGCGTAACACAACAGTACATAAGAACTCAACAAGGCTACAAGTGTACAACAGAAATAAAGTACATAAGAACTCAACAAGGCTACAAGGGTACAACAGAAAAAAGTACATAAGAACTTGCCAAGGCGACCCAAGTACAACAGAAACACACACGACACAAGAGTGGTAGAGAAGACTACGAAGTGACCGACCAGAGCCAGAAGGACACCATGTAGGCCTGGTCAAGGGCGGGGTCACACACGTTCTTCTGGTAGGACGGCGTGTTGAAGTCGATCGTCTGCAGAGCCGGGTACAGCAACACCTGCATCTTTAGTTTCGGACCTCGCAGGTAGGTGTCGCGCAGCTTCAACGCCACGGCTGCCGCCAGGGTTGCACCTGCACTGTCGCCTGTTACATATACAACCGTTTACATATTTTATATTTTCTTAGCCACTTTCGAAATGCTTAAAATATCGTCGGTTGGGCAAGACTGTATTAGATGTGTAGTCGTTCGTATGTTTCTTGTGAAGTACACGTAAAGGTATGTAAATTTCAAAACGGACCCATTACAACATTAAAATTGTTGTTATTTTTATTGTGTGCATGAAGTGTAGTCTTCATACAGCTGTTGTATAGCTGACGACTTCTAAACAGGCCTAATTCCACTGTTTAAGTTCCACAAGGAATGGCCTGCATTGTTAGATTGTACTTAATTAATTAATGGCCCAATTCCGGCAACTGGGCCTTTTCTAAATGAATA
>CBDHHR010000478.1:0-5000 GCA_965263245.1 Metamycoplasmataceae bacterium
TGTTAGTACACTGAATAATTAATCAGACCAACAGACGTGTATATCGATGAACTCTCGTCATCTCGCTACTCATTCAATTATCGACATAACGTAAGTGTTTATGTTGAACACATCGTATCGTCGATATGTTGACGCACAGTGCAGACGTAGTACAAATCGTAATAATAGTAATATTATAGTCAAAGGTACAACGTCCGTAGCTGGATAAATATGGTGTACTGATCACTAGAATAGATACATTTAATCTATGTTCCCAGCCAAGTTGCGTTTGATAAACGCCATCCACTGTTCGCAGTTTGAATTATATATATACAAAATAGTGAACTAATATATTGAGGATACATATGGAGCTTATTAAGCGAATATACTGATCATTCTCTATGGCTTAGCAGTGTGACTCTGAGAAAGTAACAGGCAAGATTGTTCAATCTATGATATACGAAAACACATTGTGACGAATCCATATTTTAGGTCCTGAGGTAAGCACTGTTTTGTCAGATATGAGTGCTGGTGCTGTGGACAATGTAAAGAGAAAGAGAGAGAGAGAGATGGATGGATGGATGGATGGATGGATGGATAGATAGATAGATAGATAGATAGATAGATAGATAGATAGATAGATAGATAGATAGAGAGAGAGAGCGAGAGCGAGAGCGAGAGCGAGAGCGAGAGCGAGAGCGAGAGCGAGAGCGAGAGCGAGAGCGAGAGCGAGAGCGAGAGCGAGAGCGAGAGCGAGAGCGAGAGAGAGAGAGAGAGAGAGAGAGAGCGAGAGAGAGAGAGAGCGAGAGAGAGAGAGAGAGAGAGAGAGAGAGAGAGAGAGAGAGAGAGAGAGAGAGAGAGAGAGCGCGATCGAGAGAGAGAGAGAGAGAGAGAGAGAGAGAGAGAGAGAGAGAGAGAGAGAGAGAGAGAGAGGGAGAGGGAGAGGGAGAGAGAGAGAGAGGGGGCTGTGTATACTGCAGATTGAGCCTTCTTGTAGTTGCTGCAGTTGAATGAAATGGTGTTTGAGTCTCTCTTCTTCTACGTCAAGTTGTGTCATTCTATTCTTTTCACGGACTAGCGTGGACATTTTTGATTGTGAACACGACGCCAGTCGACGTTTAAATGCGTGGACACTGGTAATTTTGGCGGCTTCCTAAACCGGTATCTGGCGTTGTTCTGTCTGTATTTGGCGTTGTTCTTGTCATTTATAGTTATAGTTTTATATTACTAATATAACTGATCCACATGTCAAAACTGTTTGTTTTGTTTGTCCTTCGTTTGCAGCCTAATTCATTTCTATTATTACCAATCATTTTAGCGCAAGGAATTACGTAACACACATCGATAGACAAACCTGTATTTAGCCAATATTTATCCATTATGAGTATTGTTTCTCTGCCGTTATCAGACGCACTACCTTATTCAAACTTCACAGACGTTTGCCTCACTAAAACTCTATGTTGAAACAATAATTTGCAAATTCGTTAACCTGTTGTAATATTTGCGTTGTGCTGTCATTGATTCGTCAACTCGCTAGGTGTCGCTCTGACTCGTCATGGTATCAGCGCTCTGGTAGTGGCGTCAGGCAATGGCGTTAAGTTGTAAGGGACCTTACGCACACCCGGTGTCTTTACTCGAACAATCCAGTCGTATCCATGAACTCCTGCACCTGTAGCGTCTGTTCCACCCGGCCTGGGAATACACCTATAATTTGCACAGAAGAGCCGCTGAAGCGAAACAGGTGTCATATTTGCATATGCCGTTTGTTGTCGTCACGACGTATACATTTTCCCAGAGGCGCTAGACCGCACATGGCCCAGGGCGGGGTGGTGTGTGGAGGGGGGGTCAGCATAGGGGCCGGACAACGCCCTGCTCCGACCGCGTACATCGAGAAGTCAAGAACGTCGCCATCGCAATATGAGATCTCTTCTGTGAACGGAGTGTCACTGAATCGTCCGTCGTTCGTTAGACCTCCTGTGAAAGAGGGTAATTAGTGCTTTATAATGATAATACACAATGATGCCAAGAACCTACCGCCATTATCGCGTGCGCAATTATATATTTTTCATTTTAAATAGAAATAGTAAACCTGTCCTCTGAAATCAAGCGTCATGACTATCTAGTTCTGAAGGCACACTATTTCTAATATACATTTTGAATAATTATCGATAGCACATATTTAGATAATATTTAACTTGGCCCTCTATTTATCATGTATTAGCAGCAGACACACATCAAGTATCCACCAGTCGATCCGACAGCTTAATTTTCGTAGTACCTCTGAGTTCTCAACACAAGTGTTGGTGTTCGAAACGAAGTGTACCGTTAACACCAACCACCACGCAGCCCGCTAGCAAGCCGCCGGGGCGGTCAACAAACCCATACCGTGCGTCCGGTCCTGTGCGATAACCGCCCTGTCCCGCGCACAGTCGGCTTGATACAATCGCAGGACGACTCGCTAAATGACGACGGCCAAACCGCGACGCGAGGCGGATTGCGCTGCGGTTTCTTGCGCGTTCGACTCATTAGTGACATCGACTCCACCTCGGGGCTGGCCGCCGGTCCGTCGATCTCTCGGTACCGGGCGGTTGTCGATGGAGGGAGATAAGCTTACGGACTTGCGGTCGAGTGACGAAGATTACGTTTGCATGGTCACGATCAGTGAACACATCTATTGACCACGACCTTATCGAGTGCGTGTGTGTGTTATCGCGATGTCTCTAAGATATACATTAGTTGGGATTTATATTTTAGTAAGTTTCTGAGCGCTGTACAGTTACTGTTCATTTATCAATTTGAATGTATATGTGGGTGGTGAAAACATTGCCATTGGTTAAGGTTCCATGAAGCAACAATTGAACATATATTTACCAGACAATGACAAAGTCAGAACTTTGCGCATGATTAAATATGAGACATGATATGACATATTACCACACATATCACCAGACCAACATATAGGGCACAACACCAGATGACATGTAAACGGATTACCATATTCTGCAGATCAGACATTCATCAGACATATTTACAGTTTTTCACAACCAAAGGATAGTATTTCTTGTTTTTTTAATACTGTAATATATATTATATATACAATTTTACGCTGTTTGGTGGTTAGTTTTGTGCTTTTGACAGTAACTATAAGTCGATATAGCGGCACGTCTTACTGAGCCGACAACTCATGTGACTTGGAACTTCCACCACCATGAATTATAAGTGGTTATTCTGGTAAAGGAATACACGATACACGCGGCCGCTGTAACATCCGCTCATAACTCATTGGATAATGTATTTTAAGGACGCAATTGTTTGCGCTTTATATATATATATATATATATATATATATATATATATATATATATATATATATATATATATATATATATGTATGTATGTATGTATATGTATGTAATATTAACGCAACAATCACCAGCACGGTGTATCGGGTATTGGAACCACCGGGTTAGGCAACACGTGTTTTTCGCTCGGCAGAACGCCATATCGACTTGCTCGCCTCGGTTGTGCCGTTGATAGATTGTCGCCTCGACTCTGACGAACATCGCCAAACAAGACATTTTGCAGCGATCGTTGAACACGCATTAATGAAATCCAAATATTTTCCCAGCTTGTCGACGTTGCCTAATGGTTGTAGGCCGACACGGGAGCCCGACTTGCCCGGCCCGGCGGGAGTGTGTCGGGGAGTTTGTTGCGGCCGCCTGACAACCCGTCGACGATCGATGCGACGCTCGGTGTCAATAGAGCGGCTCGTTCATTAGTGAATTAGTCCGGCGTGGAATCGACCGAACAACGCCGTTTATCCCTGCACAAACACCGCGTGTCGCACTGTGGGACGCCTAACGACCGCTGGTCCAGTGGCGTGTTTCAATCACAAACACAAGTGTCTGATCGTTTGCTTAACAACCCGCCATGGGGCCGGGAGAGGGCGAGGGTCGGGAGTGTTTGTCGCACTGAAGGTATAGTCGATCGCGAATTCGGTTCATGGTGCCCAACTATGACGTATGTGAAGTGTTAAGTAATATGTCCAGTCGGTTTAATAAAGTGCTTATTTGTGTTTCATTGGTTGAGAGAATAACATGAATTTGATCGTTCATTTTATGGTAATTTGTAAAACTTAATTGTACAACTGGCTTTCAAACCTGTGAACCCGTCAGCCATATGGTCTTCGAGAGAGCAAAGAATTTCACCAGCGTGAAGGCAGAGACGGATTGGATTCATAATCGATTCGCGCATTCGTGTACATTTGGCGGGGGGGGGGACAAATATGTGAATTAGTATTGCGGAAAGCATTGACTGATTTCTTTTTTTGTGTGAGATGATTTTGTCAGAGCTGTACGTAAAAAGGTTGCATAACTCATCGATGTCGACACAAGATAGGACAGGTTTGTGAAAAAGAATATGAAATGAAATGAGCTAATTTTTTTTTTAAACAAGGAGGCCGTGACCGGATGTTCTGAAAAATACGCCTCAGCACGGCCCGAACCTTGTCCTTAATCCAAGAGTGGCCTGTTATGAAATGTTTCCTATTATGACTATTCATATTTCCTATTATAATTATGATTATGTATTTCCTATCATTTTGAAGTGTAAACATTCAGTGATTAGGTAAGTACACTAAGCTGTCATTGTCTCCCATTATACTATTGGTTGTCTCTCGTCGATATGCAAACATTACATATTCATTTTTTAAAAGAAGGAACCGATTTGGGTGGCACAAGTTCAGCGGGATACGAAAACCTAAAACACCCCCGTCCTGTTACCACCCCAAACTATTTAATCCACGCACCATTCTTCGTATGGCAACAGCCCCTGTATTTATAATTTACGACGATATATTAATTGTGTTGATCTCATGACAACCGACATACGCTCCGTGATGTTATTCATGACTAATGAAAAAGTTAATCAATTTGCCACAGGTTTTAGAAAGGTGTATGCTAAATGTTTACGGAACTTCTGAACAAAATTGTGTATGGTAATTTGAATGTACAGACTGCGAA
>CBDHHR010000478.1:10000-11950 GCA_965263245.1 Metamycoplasmataceae bacterium
TTAAAAATAAAATAAACGTAATATGAAATAATTGAAAATACAAAAATACTACTATTTTGGAACTATATTATGGTAGATACACCACACTGGTCGTCATAAAACTGTTCCGGGACACTGGATCAGAAATATGTATTTACGCTTGCCCGCCAGGCTAAATACATCATCGTGAACACCCGTACATATGTCGCCAAATTTCCTTCGCCGTCGGCTTCGTCCTAACCGCGCCGTGTTTCCCACCACAGTCTCGACGCAAATCAAAGAGTCGGTTTATCGCGACATATGTAAACACATGGCGAACCTCGAAGTGAATCGATGTGCAAACGCGTCCAAACATACGCGGTCCAACCCACAACACGGCGTGACCGGGTCTCTACATATACACGGCGAGCTCCGGTTGTGTTCTGTTTGAAACGGCGGCCAAGAGAGACTCGCAAGACGAGAAACGCCTAATTCCATCGGCAGGACACGTGAGACGTACCAGTGAGACAATCGCGTCTACTGCTCCCCGGGGCGTTTCGTCCGCCAGAAAAGGTTGAAATTATTTCGGCCCGAAAAGGAAGGGCCCGAAGCAGGCTCAGAGTCTCCAGACTGGGGAGGCTGTCAGGGTGAATATAGGGAGATGTCACGTGGTGGGAACTTTGGCGGCGTTGTAATGCATATATTTATAGTTTCTGCCGGTATTTAACAATTCTCTAAGATACAGCTGCATTTTATATCTGGTATATCATCCGCCTATATGGTTTTTATGATTGTTTCGTCTTTCTATGGAACGATAATTATTTCATCTTTCTATCCAATTAAAAAAATTTTAAGTCAAGATTTTAGATTTAACATTAGATAAGGATTTATTTCTAAAGTATACGTTTAAATTATTTGCATCTGCAAATATTACTGTCGCACCCAAAGAAACGCGCGGTCAACAATACATGTTGACCATGGAGATCTCCCACGGTCGCTTATCAAACACACACGACGTTTGATCGTCGCTCAGTGATAAGCTAACACACTGTCGCGATAATCGATTTGCCGTTGTACTTATTATCGGTTTAAGTACACGAAACACATTTCTTAATTTGTATTTGCAACGTGCTTGTACACAAATGTGTACGAATTTGTTGGTGCGTTTTCTTGCGTAGTTTGTAGTTGTTAGTGGGGTATGGTTAATGTTGGTAGCGAGCTTGTAGTTGTAGTTAAATATATTGTTTCTGTTAATATACTCATTTCAGTAATAAAAGTTAGCGTTACAGCGATCATCAACTTTTGCTTTTGAAGTGTATCTGTGACCAATATAAAACAGTAGATGTGCGTAAAACCACAGTGATCTGATAAATATTCTAAATGATTACATCGGATTTATTATATTATATTTGCTGTGATTTTTTTATATATCTATCTAAATTGTAAACATGTTATTGTTTGCATAGTTGCACGTTTCGAATATTAATATTTCTTGCAGTGGTAGTTTATTTCGTATTAATAAAAAGAGTTTATCTCGGTCGTGATTTAATCGGAATTGATATCCACTTGCTATGCGTACTTAATATTATGTTTGATGTAGCGATTGATACATGTCATTATCGTATTGATAAACATACTAATAATATTATTATAGATAAGAAATGGTTAACAGTAACACAGCGCAAACAAGTCATATAAACACTCTCAGAGCAAAACGTTTGCGTCGAATTAGCAATTATTGTTAAAATGTAATCATGTCAAATGGATTTTATAATGTTATATAGTCATCGCGTACCTTTCTTTTATTACATTATGCAATATATAACTATTCTACTTTTTATAATGTGTATTTGTCCTTAATTCGTAACAATAATCGTTATTTCAAGCATAACGTTTTATTGAGCAGAAACGACCTTTGAGATACGGTACTTGCATTTTCATTCAAGTGTGTATTCTTCGATTTTCTGACTGTCTAAAATCGTATATAAATAA
>CBDHHR010000479.1:0-8766 GCA_965263245.1 Metamycoplasmataceae bacterium
GTGTATTGACCGCATATAATACACAATACAGTCTCCGTCCATTGGCTTATGTGACTGACGTTATTGGGCAGTCTAGCAGGAAGCTGTCGTTATAAAATGCACCTATTTACTGTAGCGTATACATGCTGTAACTTGGACGATTACCAATACTCTTTTGCAATTGCTGTTTAATTTTTATTTTATCTTTATTTGTTTCCTTATACATTTGAGCGTAATATTGATGTTTACATTAATTTTAGTTCTTGTTAAATAATAACAATAACATGATCTTAATTATTTAATTTGACAATATTACCTATAACACCATTTTTACTATTCAAATGTATTTTTTTATTTTATTTATTTACGTATTCATTTTTAACGTACATTGTACATGCATAATCAATGTTTAGGGCTGTGAACATTATTGGATGTGGCGCTCAACAAAATAAATATTTGTATTATTATTATCCCTTGAGGCGCCGTTGTTTGGTAGTTAACACAACAGATTATAGTGTCTGTAGGTGTGTTTGTGTCTGTTTGTGCGTTGTTCGAGTTCCGCTGTGTAGTTAGTTAATTTGTTTGTACAGCCACGTGCCATGGAGGGGGGTATTTAGGGGCGCTGGTGGCATTATGTCCTCCTAGATATTTGGAACATAGTCGTGGCTGCAACAGAATGGCGTTCTCCACAAACGTTCTGAAGTGCTCCCATAGACGTTTTGAAATGCCCCCTACCAAACGACACGAAGTCGTCAATAGCACCGCGATTTTTTTTATAGAATCGATATGTAGGCCGATGTAATTAGGATCCGACAAACGGACAATAACGTGAACTTGGCCGCGGCAATTTGGGCGGATCGCGTCATTCATTGGCTACAAAGAGAAATTATTGTGCGATATGCCTATAAATACAAGTGTGCTAAACAGCTAGCGAACGAGTATTCATGCAATATTAATTAACATGATCTGCTCTCCATGTTTAGCGGTGTCTCATTTTATATGTTGCGTGTTGCGTGTTGCGAGATGCGAGATGCTGCGTGCGATGGTTATATCGTTCAACTAATTACTGGTATGTTTAGCACACGGGGTAATGCGGGGTGGATATGTTTTTCTCGTTAATTTCAGAGCACATTAGCCGTGCAATATTTGAAAATTGAACGAAATGTTCAAAATATAATCCTACTCATAATTTTTTTTCAATTACTTGGATCCCGTTGGTAATGTTCCCGTCACGGTCTAGTGCACAATAATAAATCCTTTTGTTGTCTGATTTGTTCGCGCATTCAACACAACCGTTAAAGTGCACTTCCTGTTAATAATACCACATAGACCTACTGGTATATTCTGCGTAGCGTAACAGCCAATCGTACTTTAACGAAGCACAATACCACGTTACCTATTGAACTGTTTATATGTCCCACGCGTCAGTGGTTCCACTAAAACAGTACTTGATTATAGCAATCGACCGATTATACTATTATGACTGCACTCTTGACAAAGCGCAATGGCTCAGGGGGAGAGCTTCGGACTCTCGACTACGAGAACCCGCGTTCGAATCATGCGATGCGGTGTTAAAACCTTAGGCAAGTTTATTTCACTCTACATTGCTCCAGTTCACTCAGCTGTATAAATGAGTTCCTGGCTATAGACTGTGGTGGATACGAGCAGCCTTCGCGCAATAATTGTAGCATATGGCTGGATGCTTCCCAGAGAAGCCGAGATGGTGTCTGAATGAACAGGCCTGTCAGGGAAGTAAAGCGTAAAGCGCTTTGAACGATCCTGAGGACAGGATACTGGGCTATAGAAGAAATTGCCTTTATTTTTTATTGACAAACAACACAGGAGGTTATAGGGTAACCTAAATAGACACAAGTACACGACTGCGATGGATACACCGGGGTTGAACAACAATGAAAATACATACAGAGCTACAGAAGTATAATAGTCCTACTGTATGTTTAATGTCACTGTTATATATTGAGACAAGACGCAATGTTGTGATATGTAAATCTATTTTTTTCTCACATTTTGTACTGTTCTTCCTACTATGTTCTGTACTATGTTCGGTGTCGGAAAATAAACATATTGATTGATTGATTGGTTGGTTGATTGGTTAATGGATTGATTGATTGATTGATTGATTGATTGATTGATTGATTGATTGATTGTTTGATCGATCAATCGATCAATCGATCGATCGATAGGTCGATCGATTGATTGATTGATTGATTGATTGATTGATTGATAGCTGTCGACGCTTCCGTACTTACCCGGTAGCTGTCTGTATTTATGTAATCCTGTTGCGAACTTTGTGGGCGGGTGTTGGGTGTCTGTCTACCATCAATTCCGAACGTAGACCGACTGCCAAACACGCCCAGTCCCACCTCGTCCGGCCCAACCGCTCCTTTCTTGCAACAGGAGAACATAACTGGACACGGTCACCAACACTCGGTGTGTTTGCAAAAACTGCGGATTACCAACGACGCGCCGTAGAGAAGTCGTGCCGTGTGGAACTTGTCTGGAGTAGCGCCGTCCTGTATATAAAGCCACTGTGACTTAACCGGTAAACAATTAATAGATCGCTCGACAAATACTTCCTAGCAACGATACTGGCAGGGAAGTAAATCATTCATTAAGACACGCTTGTGTCATTTGCCGGTTCTCAGTGTGTTCCCGGCGTTGTGTTGTGTGCGTCATATGCTTTGTGCGTCATATGCTTTCAGACTGGCGCTGTGTTGGTCAATGTGTGTGTGTGTGTGTGTGTGTGTGTGTGTGTGTGTGTGTGTGTGTGTGTGTGCGTGCGTGCGTGCGTGCGTGCGTGCGTGCGTGCGTGTGTGTGCGTGTGCGTGTGCGTGTGCGTGTGCGTGTGCGTGTGCGTGTGCGTGTGCGTGTGCGTGTGCGTGTGCGTGTGCGTGTGCGTGTGCGTGTGCGTGTGCGTGTGCGTGTGCGTGTGCGTGTGCGTGTATTTCAAAGGGAGTAGTGCATGTAATGTTCATCTGCTGTGAATTCGTTAACTCTACATAGGAAGAACCTCGCCGAGTAACTATTTATTCAATTTTTTTGCATAATTCATGTTTGTAATTTGTATATTTAATATTATAAAGAAAATAGTCATAGTAGCCATGAGCGTTTTTTTATTAAACCTTTGTCTGCTGGGGTCTTACATTATGACAGTGCAAGTGCATATTATTATGTTCCGCTGTTTTGGTCAAATGGTAGTAAATTATATTACAAGAAACAGAAATGACGAGGCATTTCTAGCGATATATGTTAGTTGTGTGTTTGTGCGTGCAACTGCATGCGTGTGTGCGCGTGTGTATGCACAACATACGTACGTACATACGTTGTGCATTGTTGAGATGAAACGTTAAAGTGGTTTGTAGTGTGAACCCAACTCGGCTGCGTTGCTTATGAAACACGTTTTTTCTTATACTTTTATGTGTGGACATGTTAAAAGTACAAATAACATTGTATCTGCAGTGAAGAAATGGAGAGAGAGAGAGAGAGAGAGAGAGAGAGAGAGAGAGAGAGAGAGAGAGAGAGAGTCAGAGAGAGAGACAGAGGGGGAGGACATGAGATGGAGAGAGAGGGGAGGACATGAGATGGAGAGAGAGAGGGGGGCAGGACATGAGATGGGAGAGAGGGGAGGAGATGAGATGGAGAGAAAGGGTGGGAGGACATGAGATGGAGAGAGAGAGGGGGGGCAGGACATGAGATGGGAGAGAGGGGAGGACATGAGATGGAGAGAGAGGGTGGGAGGACATGAGATGGAGAGAGGGGGGAGGACATGACATGGAGAGAGGGGGGACATTAGATGGAGAGAGAGAGAGAGGAGGACATGAGATGGTAAGAGAGAGAGAGAGGGGGGAGGACATGAGATGGAGATAGAGGGGAGGACATGAGATGGAGAGAGAGGGGGCAAGACATGAGATGGAGAGAGAGGAGAGAACATGAGATGGAGAGAGAGAGAGAGGGGTGAGGACATGAGATGGAGACAGAGGGGGAGGACATGAGATGGTAAGAGAGAGGGGTGGGGAGGACATGAGATGGAGACAGAGGGGGAGGACATGAGATGGTAAGAGAGAGAGAGGGGGGAGGACATGAGATGGTAAGAGAGAGAGAGAGAGAGAGAGAGGGGTGAGGACATGAGATGGAGACAGAGGGGGAGGACATGAGATGGTAAGAGAGAGAGAGGGGGGAGGACATGAGATGGAGAGAGAGAGAGGGGATGACATGAGATGGAGAGAGAGAGGGGGCAGGACATGAGATGGAGAGAGAGGAGATAATATGAGATGGAGAGAGAGGGGAGGACACGAGATGGAGAGAGAGGGGGGAGGACATGAGACGGAGAGAGAGGGGAGGACATGAGATGGGGAGACAGAGAGGAGGAGGAGGACATGAGATGGAGAGACAGGGGAGGACATGAGATGGAGAGAGAAAGGGGGAGGACATGAGATGGAGAGAGAGAGAGAGAGAGGGGAGAACATGAGATGGAGAGAGAGAGGGGGAGGACATGAGATGGAGAGAGAGAGAGAGAGAGGGGAGAACATGAGATGGAGAGAGAGAGGGGGGACATGAGATGGAGAGAGGGGAAGACATGAGATGGAGAGAGAGGGGAGGACATGATATGGTGAGAGAGAGAGGAGGAGGAGGACATGAGATGGAGAGAGAGAGAGGGGAGGACATGAGATGGTAAGAGAGAGAGGGGGGAGGACATGAGATGGAGAGAGAGGGAGGACATGAGATGGTAAGAGAGAGGGGGGAGTACATGAGATGGAGAGAGAGAGAGAGGGGTGAGAAAATGAGATGGAGACAGAGGGGGAGGACATGATATGGTAAGAGAGAGATGGGGGAGGACATGAGATGGAGAGAGAGGAGAGAACATGAGATGGAGAGAGAGGGGAGGACATGAGATGGAGAGACATGGGAGGACATGTGATGGGGAGAGAGGGGAGGACATGAGATGGAGAGAGAGGGGAGGACATGAGATGGAGAGAGAGGGGAGGACATGAGATGGAGAGAGAGGGGGAGGACATGAGATGGAGAGAGAGGGGAGGACATGAGATGGAGAGAGAGGGGTGGACATGAGAAGGAGAGAGAGAGAGGGGGGGAGGACATGAGATGGAGAGAGAGAGGAGGACATGAAATGGAGAGAGAGAGAGGAGGAGGAGGATGAGGAGGACATGAGATGGAGAGAGAGAGAGGGGAGAGAGAGAGATGTAGAGAGGAGGCAATGGACAAAGCACTATAATGATTCAGCGATATTTTAAGTGACCACAACAACAATGGGAGAACATATATTTAATACTGCGGCTATAGCCGCTGCTGTCCACTACTGCAGTCAGTGCCACAGTCCAGTGTCCACTACGGCTGCGGGTGAAAGTACGTGTAGTCAGCGCAAGGCGCCTGGTCAACGACCAGACACGCGATATGCGGCACAACGAACACTTGACCGTTGGTGCAGTTGGCAATCCCGGGTTGGGTCCGTTCCATAACCCCGGATATAACCAGACATCTGTGAGACAGGGCGCAGTTGTCTGTATCCGATATGTAGTTCCCGTGGCTGAATCCTTCACATGTGACCGGATCTGAAGAGAAGAAAACACACGAACTCGAGTCAACGCACATGAAAAGCAATAAACGATCAATGGTTTGACACGCATGGCATTTAGTTTATGCACTAATTTACTAAGTCATCCATGTAGAAAGATTATACGTACGGATGTGTTTAAGGAAACATACATTCGTGACATACACGTTTACACGTGGTAATGTTGTTATAATTATAATAATCATGCAAACCTTTCTCGCAGTTGGGTCCTGACGCCTGGTTGGCGCAACCGCAGTGATGACCACACAGACACGTGTATCCGGCCACGTGATCGACACACGTCGAGGCGTGATGACAACGGCTGCTGGCGCACTCGTCGATTTCTTAAAATAATGTAATTGTTTCAATATATCAATCAAGTAGTAGGTTTAATAATCACAAAATCGAAGTGAATACATTATGCAATTTCTCCCCTACCTGTCTTCCCACTGACCGTTTCGTTTTTGTTATCGCTAATTACATTGAAAGTAACGCAAATACAACAAAGATATGGAGGGGGTCTGTAGTCCAAGGTTTTTGCCCGATATGTACGACAGCATTTTCGCAAATAAGTCAATATAAATAAATCTAACAACACTAACATTTGTTTGTTATGCAAATTGCAGATAACGGGTCAGTGGTACAAAACGCTTACACAAAAGAAGGAGGTGATAGGGTGTCGCCACCACGTTGCTGTAGTGCAGGCGCATTAATACAATTTTGTGTTAGTTATAATACAAAACCGATTAATTTAGTACATATATCGTAACCTCATCACAACGTTGCTGCCATGCTTTTTGTGTTGATCATGGACAATTAGAATACTGCGAGAACAATTGCGTACAAATAATCTACGGTAAGCAGTTGTCTTTACAGTAGACATATGTGGACACGGAGGACTGACGGACCTGTCTCGCAGTGACGGCCGCTGTAGCCGGCCGCACAGTCGCAGTGGAAGCCGCCGGGGTCGTCCGTGCAGTTGGCTCCGTGCTGACACGACGTCTCCGCACACACGATGATCTCTGTCACACACGACACACGCACACGACTACAGTACACACGACTAGGTGATGATCTCTGTCACACACGACACACGCAGACGACGTCAGTACACACGAATAGCCGATGATCTCTGTCATATACGACACATGCTGAAAACTACAATACACACGACTAGGTACGTGTGTAGTGTACACGACACACGCTGACAACTCCGTTACACACGTCCAGCTGATGATGTCTGTCACACACGACACACGTATGCATGCATGTACACACGCACCGCACACACACATACAACACACACACATGCACCACACACACACGCACCACACACACATATACATACACGCACACATACATACACACACGCACCACACACACACACACACACACACACACTCACACACACACACACACACACACACACACACACACACACATATATATATATATGTATATATATATATATATACACCACACACATAACACACACATTCGCACACTCACATACACAAACACGCACCACAAACACACACGCACACGCACACGCACACGCACACGCAGACGCACACGCACACGCACACGCACAAGCACACGCACACGCACACGCACAAGCACACGCACACGCACACGCACACGCACACGCACACGCACACGCACACGCACACGCACACGCACACGCACACGCACACGCACACGCACACGCACACGCACACGCACACGCACACGCACACGCACGCCGCACAAGCACGATCACCCGCATATATACATGCAAGCATTCAAACATGTGGCATACGATACTTACAGTGGATTCACATATCCTACTCTTCATTCGTGTTGTTACGGTTTATAATTAATTAATTAATTAATGTTAATACTAATTTGCTCGTCGTCACCCACCTGTCTCGCACGTGCTGCCCGTGTACTTCGGTGGACAGAGACATCGGACGCCGGGGGCAGTGTCGTCACACGTGCCGCCATTTTGACACATCACCACGCTACAGTTCCGGGTGTCTACCACACACAAAAAAAGGAACAGATAACGTCACGATGCCAAGTTAATAAGTGAAAAGGATTGAAATGCGCAGCCACGCGATTACATTTTAACTAAGTCGATTTGTTTATTACGTTTTGTCGAAACTCTGGTTACTGTAATATCCATAGCTAAACTACATAATCAACGCTAGCGATAAATCCATGGATAGCCTTTATCTAGAAATGGAAACGAATTGCGTCGTCGAGTTTTAAATTTATTGTCATAATGCTTGACATGCTATTGTGAAATATTGCAACTACAATCTACTACGAGCTAACACAACCCTACACAAAAGTCAGTATCGGTCATTTTAAAGAAGCAACACTTTTTTGTGTTAAAAACTATGTTTTATAATGCAACTTACCGACGGTTGTAACTATCGCAGCTGTTGTAGATACTGCAAATACAACGCGATTAAAATCAGAATAGTTCGAACAACAGCGACAATCATAATGGCGACTTAGCTCATATCAAACGTTCACCTTCGAACTTCTTAGAGCTGCGTTCTCGAAATATACAACTGCTTCCCTATTGCTGGTATCACATACATATTTACAAATTCCGGATTTAAAATAAAATAAATCTTGCCGAATCTATTTATCCAGCGCATGCTTTTTAAACTTTTACTCTGTTACACTTTGACCTGTTTTACAAATCCTATCATCACAGGAAATGTTTGAGAATGAATTGGAAAACAAATTGTCGTGTCCACCAGAGATACTGTCGAAAAGCACAAAACCGTGAAATGTTTCCAAAGCAACGGCAACTAGCTGCCACTTTATACTGGTGTCACATGGATGGTTCGTGTTTACCAACGATGGCGTCAATGTGTATGCATTGGAGTTGTTGTACTCGATAGTTACCGATTCAGTATTTTATGCATGGTAACGTATACGGACACGTTAAGTCATGGGAAATGGTCCAAATGCAAACGCTGCCCAGGAATCTGATGCTCGCCCACGTAGTAATTAAATTACTGTTGATAATTAAAGATGCCAAATGTCGACAACCTAACAACCGTAGCCAAAAGACACGAGGTTGGGAAGATTAGAGCCGTAGACAGTCGACATAAGCCCCCACACACCTTTCTCGTTATACTGGCCTCGCTCTGGCATGTTTTGCCGATCACACATTGCATGGCCTGACACACTATTTACGT
>CBDHHR010000480.1:0-79139 GCA_965263245.1 Metamycoplasmataceae bacterium
ATCTGTCTGCATATAGGTGTTGTGTCTGTGTGTAGATCTGTCTACATACAGGTGTTGTGGCTGTGTGTAGATCTGTTTACATACAGGTGTTGTGTCTGTGTGTAGATCTGTCTACATACAGGTGTTGTGTCTGTGTAGATCTGTCTACATACAGGTGTTGTGTCTGTGTGTAGATCTGTCTACATACAGGTGTTGTGTCTGTGTGTAGATCTGTCTACATACAGGTGTTGTGTCTGTGTGTAGATCTGTCTACATACAGGTGTTGTGTCTGTGTGTAGATCTGTCTACATACAGGTGTTGTGTCTGTGTGTAGATCTGTCTACATACAGGTGTTGTGTCTGTGTGTAGATCTGTCTACATACAGGTGTTGTGTCTGTGTAGATCTGTCTACATACAGGTGTTGTGTCTGTGTGTAGATCTGTCTACATACAGGTGTTGTGTCTGTGTGTAGATATGTCTACATACAGGTGTTGTGTCTGTGTGTAGATATGTCTACATACAGGTGTTGTGTCTGTGTGTAGATCTGTCTACATACAGGTGTTGTGTCTGTGTAGATCTGTCTACATACAGGTGTTGTGTCTGTGTGTAGATCTGTCTACATACAGGTGTTGTGTCTGTGTGTAGATCTGTCTACATACAGGTGTTGTGTCTGTGTGTAGATCTGTCTACATACAGGTGTTGTGTCTGTGTAGATCTGTCTACATACAGGTGTTGTGTCTGTGTGTAGATCTGTCTACATACAGGTGTTGTGTCTGTGTAGATCTGTCTACATACAGGTGTTGTGTCTGTGTGTAGATCTGTCTACATACAGGTGTTGTGTCTGTGTGTAGATCTGTCTACATACAGGTGTTGTGTCTGTGTAGATCTGTCTACATACAGGTGTTGTGTCTGTGTGTAGATCTGTCTACATACAGGTGTTGTGTCTGTGTGTAGATCTGTCTACATACAGGTGTTGTGTCTGTGTGTAGATCTGTCTACATACAGGTGTTGTGTCTGTTCTGTGTGTAGATCTGTCTACATACAGGTGTCGTGTCTGTGTAGATCTGTCTACATACAGGTGTTGTGAATGTGTGTAGATCTGTCTACATACAGGTGTTGTGTCTGTGTGTAGATCTGTCTACATACAGGTGTTGTGTCTGTGTGTAGATATGTCTACATACAGGTGTTGTGTCTGTGTAGATCTGTCTACATACAGGTGTTGTGTCTGTGTGTAGATCTGTCTACATACAGGTGTTGTGTCTGTGTGTAGATCTGTCTACATACAGGTGTTGTGTCTGTGTGTAGATCTGTCTACATACAGGTGTTGTGTCTGTGTGTAGATCTGTCTACATACAGGTGTTGTGTCTGTGTGTAGATCTGTCTACATACAGGTGTTGTGTATGTGTAGATCTGTCTACATACAGGTGTTGTGTCTTTGTGCAGATCTGTCTACATACAGGTGTTGTGTCTGTGTGTAGATCTGTCTACATACAGGTGTTGTGTGTGTAGATCTGTCTACATACTGTGTAGATCTGTCTACATACAGGTGTTGTGTCTGTGTAGATCTGTCTACATACAGGTGTTGTGTCTTTGTGTAGATCTGTCTACATACAGGTGTTGTGTCTGTGTAGATCTGTCTACATACAGGTGTTGTGTCTGTGTGTAGATCTGTCTACATACAGGTGTTGTGTCTGTGTAGATCTGTCTACATACAGGTGTTGTGTCTGTGTAGATCTGTCTACATACAGGTGTTGTGTCTGTGTAGATCTGTCTACATACAGGTGTTGTGTCTGTGTAGATCTGTCTACATACAGGTGTTGTGTCTGTGTAGATCTGTCTACATACAGGTGTTGTGTCTGTGTGTAGATCTGTCTACATACAGGTGTTGTGTGTGTAGATCTGTCTACATACAGGTGTTGTGTCTGTGTAGATCTGTCTACATACAGGTGTTGTGTCTGTGTGTAGATCTGTCTACATACAGGTGTTGTGTGTGTAGATCTGTCTACATACAGGTGTTGTGTCTGTGTGTAGATCTGTCTACATACAGGTGTTGTGTCTGTGTGTAGATCTGTCTACATACAGGTGTTGTGTCTGTGTAGATCTGTCTACATACAGGTGTTGTGTCTGTGTGTAGATCTGTCTACATACAGGTGTTGTGTCTGTGTAGATCTGTCTACATACAGGTGTTGTGTCTGTGTGTAGATCTGTCTACATACAGGTGTCTGTGTGTGTCAGGTGTTGTGTCTGTGTGTAGATCTGTCTACATACAGGTGTTGTGTCTGTGTAGATCTGTCTACATACAGGTGTTGTGTCTTTGTGTAGATCTGTCTACATACAGGTGTTGTGTCTGTGTGTAGATCTGTCTACATACAGGTGTTGTGTCTGTGTGTAGATCTGTCTACATACAGGTGTTGTGTCTGTGTAGATCTGTCTACATACAGGTGTTGTGTCTGTGTGTAGATCTGTCTACATACAGGTGTTGTGTGTGTAGATCTGTCTACATACAGGTGTTGTGTCTGTGTGTAGATCTGTCTACATACAGGTGTTGTGTCTGTGTGTAGATCTGTCTACATACAGGTGTTGTGTCTGTGTAGATCTGTCTACATACAGGTGTTGTGTCTGTGTGTAGATCTGTCTACATACAGGTGTTGTGTCTGTGTGTAGATCTGTCTACATACAGGTGTTGTGTCTGTGTGTAGATCTGTCTACATACAGGTGTTGTGTCTGTGTAGATCTGTCTACATACAGGTGTTGTGTCTGTGTGTAGATCTGTCTACATACAGGTGTTGTGTCTGTGTGTAGATCTGTCTACATACAGGTGTTGTGTCTGTGTGTAGATCTGTCTACATACAGGTGTTGTGTCAGGTGTTGTGTGTGTGTAGATCTGTCTACATACAGGTGTTGTGTCTGTGTAGATCTGTCTACATACAGGTGTTGTGTCTGTGTGTAGATCTGTCTACATACAGGTGTTGTGTCTGTGTGTAGATCTGTCTACATACAGGTGTTGTGTCTGTGTGTAGATCTGTCTACATACAGGTGTTGTGTCTGTGTGTAGATCTGTCTACATACAGGTGTTGTGTCTGTGTGTAGATCTGTCTACATACAGGTGTTGTGTCTGTGTGTAGATCTGTCTACATACAGGTGTTGTGTCTGTGTGTAGATCTGTCTACATACAGGTGTTGTGTCTGTGTAGATCTGTCTACATACAGGTGTTGTGTCTGTGTAGATCTGTCTACATACAGGTGTTGTGTCTGTGTGTAGATCTGTCTACATACAGGTGTTGTGTCTGTGTGTAGATCTGTCTACATACAGGTGTTGTGTCTACATACAGGTGTTGTGTGTGTAGATCTGTCTACATACAGGTGTTGTGTCTGTGTGTAGATCTGTCTACATACAGGTGTTGTGTCTGTGTAGATCTGTCTACATACAGGTGTTGTGTCTGTGTGTAGATCTGTCTACATACAGGTGTTGTGTCTGTGTGTAGATCTGTCTACATACAGGTGTTGTGTCTGTGTAGATCTGTCTACATACAGGTGTTGTGTGTGTAGATCTGTCTACATACAGGTGTTGTGTCTGTGTAGATCTGTCTACATACAGGTGTTGTGTCTGTGTGTAGATCTGTCTACATACAGGTGTTGTGTCTGTGTGTGTCTACATACAGGTGTTGTGTCTGTGTAGATCTGTCTACATACAGGTGTTGTGTCTGTGTGTAGATCTGTCTACATACAGGTGTTGTGAATGTGTGTAGATCTGTCTACATACAGGTGTTGTGTCTGTGTGTAGATCTGTCTACATACAGGTGTTGTGTCTGTGTGTAGATCTGTCTACATACAGGTGTTGTGTCTGTGTAGATCTGTCTACATACAGGTGTTGTGTCTGTGTGTAGATCTGTCTACATACAGGTGTTGTGTCTGTGTGTAGATCTGTCTACATACAGGTGTTGTGTCTTTGTGTAGATCTGTCTACATACAGGTGTTGTGTCTGTGTGTAGATCTGTCTACATACAGGTGTTGTGTCTGTGTGTAGATCTGTCTACATACAGGTGTTGTGTCTGTGTGTAGATCTGTCTACATACAGGTGTTGTGTCTGTGTAGATCTGTCTACATACAGGTGTTGTGTCTTTGTGTAGATCTGTCTACATACAGGTGTTGTGTCTGTGTGTAGATCTGTCTACATACAGGTGTTGTGTCTGTGTAGATCTGTCTACATACAGGTGTTGTGTCTACATACAGGTGTTGTGTCTGTGTAGATCTGTCTACATACAGGTGTTGTGTCTTTGTGTAGATCTGTCTACATACAGGTGTTGTTTCTGTGTAGATCTGTTTACATACAGGTGTTGTGTCTTTGTGTAGATCTGTCTACATATAGGTGTTGTGTCTGTGTAGATCTGTTTACATACAGGTGTTGTGTCTTTGTGTAGATCTGTCTACATACAGGTGTTGTGTCTGTGTAGATCTGTCTACATACAGGTGTTGTGTCTGTGTGTAGATCTGTCTACATACAGGTGTTGTGTCTGTGTAGATCTGTCTACATACAGGTGTTGTGTCTGTGTAGATCTGTCTACATACAGGTGTTGTGTCTATGTAGATCTGTCTACATACAGGTGTTGTGTCTGTGTAGATCTGTCTACATACAGGTGTTGTGTCTGTGTAGATCTGTCTACATACAGGTGTTGTGTCTGTGTGTAGATCTGTCTACATACAGGTGTTGTGTCTGTGTAGATCTGTCTACATACAGGTGTTGTGTCTGTGTAGATCTGTCTACATACAGGTGGTGTGTCTTTGTGCAGATCTGTCTACATATAGGTGTTGTTTCTGTGTAGATCTGTTTACATACAGGTGTTGTGTCTTTGTGTAGATCTGTCTACATATAGGTGTTGTGTCTGTGTAGATCTGTTTACATACAGGTGTTGTGTCTTTGTGTAGATCTGTCTACATACAGGTGTTGTGTCTGTGTAGATCTGTCTACATACAGGTGTTGTGTCTGTGTGTAGATCTGTCTACATACAGGTGTTGTGTCTGTGTAGATCTGTCTACATACAGGTGTTGTGTCTGTGTAGATCTGTCTACATACAGGTGTTGTGTCTATGTAGATCTGTCTACATACAGGTGTTGTGTCTGTGTGTAGATCTGTCTACATACAGGTGTTGTGTCTGTGTGTAGATCTGTCTACATACAGGTGTTGTGTCTTTGTGTAGATCTGTCTACATACAGGTGTTGTGTCTGTGTGTAGATCTGTCTACATACAGGTGTTGTGTCTGTGTGTAGATCTGTCTACATACAGGTGTTGTGTCTGTGTAGATCTGTCTACATACAGGTGTTGTGTCTGTGTGTAGATCTGTCTACATACAGGTGTTGTGTCTGTGTAGATCTGTCTACATACAGGTGTTGTGTCTGTGTAGATCTGTCTACATACAGGTGTTGTGTCTGTGTGTAGATCTGTCTACATAGGTGTTGTGTCTGTGTAGATCTGTCTACAGGTGTTGTGTCTGTGTAGATCTGTCTAAATACAGGTGTTGTGTCTGTGTGTAGATCTGTCTACATATAGGTGTTGTGTCTGTGTGTAGATCTGTCTACATACAGGTGTTGTGGCTGTGTGTAGATCTGTTTACATACAGGTGTTGTGTCTGTGTGTAGATCTGTCTACATACAGGTGTTGTGTCTGTGTAGATCTGTCTACATACAGGTGTTGTGTCTGTGTGTAGATCTGTCTACATATAGGTGTTGTGTCTGTGTGTAGATCTGTCTACATACAGGTGTTGTGTCTGTGTGTAGATCTGTTTACATACAGGTGTTGTGTCTTTGTGTAGATCTGTCTACATACAGGTGTTGTGTCTGTGTGTAGATCTGTCTACATACAGGTGTTGTGTCTGTGTGTAGATCTGTCTACATACAGGTGTTGTGTCTGTGTAGATCTGTCTACATACAGGTGTTGTGTCTGTGTGTAGATCTGTCTACATACAGGTGTTGTGTCTGTGTGTAGATATGTCTACATACAGGTGTTGTGTCTGTGTGTAGATATGTCTACATACAGGTGTTGTGTCTGTGTAGATCTGTCTACATACAGGTGTTGTGAATGTGTGTAGATCTGTCTACATACAGGTGTTGTGTCTGTGTGTAGATCTGTCTACATACAGGTGTTGTGTCTGTGTGTAGATATGTCTACATACAGGTGTTGTGTCTGTGTGTAGATATGTCTACATACAGGTGTTGTGTCTGTGTAGATCTGTCTACATACAGGTGTTGTGAATGTGTGTAGATCTGTCTACATACAGGTGTTGTGTCTGTGTGTAGATCTGTCTACATACAGGTGTTGTGTCTGTGTGTAGATCTGTCTACATACAGGTGTTGTGTCTGTGTGTAGATCTGTCTACATACAGGTGTTGTGTCTGTGTAGATCTGTCTACATACAGGTGTTGTGTCTGTGTGTAGATCTGTCTACATACAGGTGTTGTGTCTGTGTGTAGATATGTCTACATACAGGTGTTGTGTCTGTGTGTAGATATGTCTACATACAGGTGTTGTGTCTGTGTAGATCTGTCTACATACAGGTGTTGTGAATGTGTGTAGATCTGTCTACATACAGGTGTTGTGTCT
Organism: Metamycoplasmataceae bacterium; assembly: GCA_965263245.1. Classification (GTDB taxonomy): domain Bacteria; phylum Bacillota_I; class Bacilli_A; order Mycoplasmatales; family Metamycoplasmataceae; genus DT-68. The sequence goes on from CBDHHR010000480.1 coordinate 6,576, forward strand.
GTGTGTAGATCTGTCTACATACAGGTGTTGTGTCTGTGTGTAGATATGTCTACATACAGGTGTTGTGTCTGTGTGTAGATATGTCTACATACAGGTGTTGTGTCTGTGTAGATCTGTCTACATACAGGTGTTGTGAATGTGTGTAGATCTGTCTACATACAGGTGTTGTGTCTGTGTGTAGATCTGTCTACATACAGGTGTTGTGTCTGTGTGTAGATATGTCTACATACAGGTGTTGTGTCTGTGTAGATCTGTCTACATACAGGTGTTGTGTCTGTGTGTAGATCTGTCTACATACAGGTGTTGTGTCTGTGTGTAGATCTGTTTACATACAGGTGTTGTGTCTTTGTGTAGATCTGTCTACATACAGGTGTTGTGTCTGTGTGTAGATCTGTCTACATACAGGTGTTGTGTCTGTGTGTAGATCTGTCTACATACAGGTGTTGTGTCTGTGTAGATCTGTCTACATACAGGTGTTGTGAATGTGTGTAGATCTGTCTACATACAGGTGTTGTGTCTGTGTGTAGATCTGTCTACATACAGGTGTTGTGTCTGTGTGTAGATATGTCTACATACAGGTGTTGTGTCTGTGTGTAGATATGTCTACATACAGGTGTTGTGTCTGTGTAGATCTGTCTACATACAGGTGTTGTGAATGTGTGTAGATCTGTCTACATATAGGTGTTGTGTCTGTGTAGATCTGTTTACATACAGGTGGTGTGTCTTTGTGTAGATCTGTCTACATACAGGTGTTGTGTCTGTGTAGATCTGTCTACATACAGGTGTTGTGTCTGTGTGTAGATCTGTCTACATACAGGTGTTGTGTCTGTGTAGATCTGTCTACATACAGGTGTTGTGTCTGTGTAGATCTGTCTACATACAGGTGTTGTGTCTATGTAGATCTGTCTACATACAGGTGTTGTGTCTGTGTAGATCTGTCTACATACAGGTGTTGTGTCTGTGTAGATCTGTCTACATACAGGTGTTGTGTCTGTGTGTAGATCTGTCTACATACAGGTGTTGTGTCTGTGTAGATCTGTCTACATACAGGTGTTGTGTCTGTGTAGATCTGTCTACATACAGGTGGTGTGTCTTTGTGCAGATCTGTCTACATATAGGTGTTGTTTCTGTGTAGATCTGTTTACATACAGGTGTTGTGTCTTTGTGTAGATCTGTCTACATATAGGTGTTGTGTCTGTGTAGATCTGTTTACATACAGGTGTTGTGTCTTTGTGTAGATCTGTCTACATACAGGTGTTGTGTCTGTGTAGATCTGTCTACATACAGGTGTTGTGTCTGTGTGTAGATCTGTCTACATACAGGTGTTGTGTCTGTGTAGATCTGTCTACATACAGGTGTTGTGTCTGTGTAGATCTGTCTACATACAGGTGTTGTGTCTATGTAGATCTGTCTACATACAGGTGTTGTGTCTGTGTAGATCTGTCTACATACAGGTGTTGTGTCTGTGTAGATCTGTCTACATACAGGTGTTGTGTCTTTGTGTAGATCTGTCTACATACAGGTGTTGTGTCTGTGTGTAGATCTGTCTACATACAGGTGTTGTGTCTGTGTGTAGATCTGTCTACATACAGGTGTTGTGTCTGTGTAGATCTGTCTACATACAGGTGTTGTGTCTGTGTGTAGATCTGTCTACATACAGGTGTTGTGTCTGTGTAGATCTGTCTACATACAGGTGTTGTGTCTATGTAGATCTGTCTACATATAGGTGTTGTGTCTGTGTGTAGATCTGTCTACATACAGGTGTTGTGGCTGTGTGTAGATCTGTCTACATACAGGTGTTGTGTCTTTGTGTAGATCTGTCTACATACAGGTGTTGTGTCTGTGTGTAGATCTGTCTACATACAGGTGTTGTGTCTGTGTGTAGATCTGTCTACATACAGGTGTTGTGTCTGTGTAGATCTGTCTACATACAGGTGTTGTGTCTGTGTGTAGATATGTCTACATACAGGTGTTGTGTCTGTGTAGATCTGTCTACATACAGGTGTTGTGTCTGTGTAGATCTGTCTACATACAGGTGTTGTGTCTGTGTGTAGATCTGTCTACATACAGGTGTTGTGTCTGTGTAGATCTGTCTACATACAGGTGTTGTGTCTGTGTGTAGATCTGTCTACATACAGGTGTTGTGTCTGTGTGTAGATCTGTCTACATACAGGTGTTGTGTCTGTGTGTAGATCTGTCTACATACAGGTGTTGTGTCTGTGTGTAGATCTGTCTACATACAGGTGTTGTGTCTGTGTGTAGATCTGTCTACATACAGGTGTTGTGTCTGTGTAGATCTGTCTACATACAGGTGTTGTGTCTGTGTGTAGATCTGTCTACATAAAGGTGTTGTGTGTGTAGATCTGTCTACATACAGGTGTTGTGTCTGTGTGTAGATCTGTCTACATACAGGTGTTGTGTCTGTGTAGATCTGTCTACATACAGGTGTTGTGTCTGTGTGTAGATCTGTCTACATACAGGTGTTGTGTCTGTGTGTAGATCTGTCTACATACAGGTGTTGTGTCTGTGTGTAGATCTGTCTACATACAGGTGTTGTGTCTGTGTAGATCTGTCTACATACAGGTGTTGTGTCTGTGTGTAGATCTGTCTACATACAGGTGTTGTGTCAGGTGTTGTGTCTGTGTGATCTGTCTACATACAGGTGTTGTGTCTGTGTGTAGATCTGTCTACATACAGGTGTTGTGTCTGTGTGTAGATCTGTCTACATACAGGTGTTGTGTCTGTGTGTAGATCTGTCTACATACAGGTGTTGTGTCTGTGTAGATCTGTCTACATACAGGTGTTGTGTCTGTGTAGATCTGTCTACATACAGGTGTTGTGTCTGTGTAGATCTGTCTACATACAGGTGTTGTGTCTGTGTGTAGATCTGTCTACATACAGGTGTTGTGTCTGTGTAGATCTGTCTACATACAGGTGTTGTGTCTGTGTAGATCTGTCATACAGGTGTTGTGTCTGTGTGTAGATCTGTCTACATACAGGTGTTGTGCTGTGTGTAGATCTGTCTACATACAGGTGTTGTGTCTGTGTGTAGATCTGTCTACATACAGGTGTTGTGTCTGTGTGTAGATATGTCTACATACAGGTGTTGTGTCTGTGTAGATCTGTCTACATACAGGTGTTGTGTCTGTGTGTAGATCTGTCTACATACAGGTGTTGTGTCTGTGTGTAGATCTGTTTACATACAGGTGTTGTGTCTTTGTGTAGATCTGTCTACATACAGGTGTTGTGTCTGTGTGTAGATCTGTCTACATACAGGTGTTGTGTCTGTGTGTAGATCTGTCTACATACAGGTGTTGTGTCTGTGTGTAGATCTGTCTACATACAGGTGTTGTGTATGTGTAGATCTGTCTACATACAGGTGTTGTGTCTTTGTGCAGATCTGTCTACATACAGGTGTTGTGTCTGTGTGTAGATCTGTCTACATACAGGTGTTTTGTCTGTGTAGATCTGTCTACATACAGGTGTTGTGTCTGTGTAGATCTGTCTACATACAGGTGGTGTGTCTTTGTGCAGATCTGTCTACATATAGGTGTTGTTTCTGTGTAGATCTGTTTACATACAGGTGTTGTGTCTTTGTGTAGATCTGTCTACATATAGGTGTTGTGTCTGTGTAGATCTGTTTACATACAGGTGTTGTGTCTTTGTGTAGATCTGTCTACATACAGGTGTTGTGTCTGTGTAGATCTGTCTACATACAGGTGTTGTGTCTGTGTGTAGATCTGTCTACATACAGGTGTTGTGTCTGTGTAGATCTGTCTACATACAGGTGTTGTGTCTGTGTAGATCTGTCTACATACAGGTGTTGTGTCTATGTAGATCTGTCTACATACAGGTGTTGTGTCTGTGTAGATCTGTCTACATACAGGTGTTGTGTCTGTGTAGATCTGTCTACATACAGGTGTTGTGTCTGTGTGTAGATCTGTCTACATACAGGTGTTGTGTCTGTGTAGATCTGTCTACATACAGGTGTTGTGTCTGTGTAGATCTGTCTACATACAGGTGGTGTGTCTTTGTGCAGATCTGTCTACATATAGGTGTTGTTTCTGTGTAGATCTGTTTACATACAGGTGTTGTGTCTTTGTGTAGATCTGTCTACATATAGGTGTTGTGTCTGTGTAGATCTGTTTACATACAGGTGTTGTGTCTTTGTGTAGATCTGTCTACATACAGGTGTTGTGTCTGTGTAGATCTGTCTACATACAGGTGTTGTGTCTGTGTGTAGATCTGTCTACATACAGGTGTTGTGTCTGTGTAGATCTGTCTACATACAGGTGTTGTGTCTGTGTAGATCTGTCTACATACAGGTGTTGTGTCTATGTAGATCTGTCTACATATAGGTGTTGTGTCTGTGTGTAGATCTGTCTACATACAGGTGTTGTGGCTGTGTGTAGATCTGTCTACATACAGGTGTTGTGTCTTTGTGTAGATCTGTCTACATACAGGTGTTGTGTCTGTGTGTAGATCTGTCTACATACAGGTGTTGTGTCTGTGTGTAGATCTGTCTACATACAGGTGTTGTGTCTGTGTAGATCTGTCTACATACAGGTGTTGTGTCTGTGTGTAGATATGTCTACATACAGGTGTTGTGTCTGTGTAGATCTGTCTACATACAGGTGTTGTGTCTGTGTAGATCTGTCTACATACAGGTGTTGTGTCTGTGTGTAGATCTGTCTACATACAGGTGTTGTGTCTGTGTAGATCTGTCTACATAGAGGTGTTGTGTCTGTGTAGATCTGTCTAAATACAGGTGTTGTGTCTGTGTGTAGATCTGTCTGCATATAGGTGTTGTGTCTGTGTGTAGATCTGTCTACATACAGGTGTTGTGGCTGTGTGTAGATCTGTTTACATACAGGTGTTGTGTCTGTGTGTAGATCTGTCTACATACAGGTGTTGTGTCTGTGTAGATCTGTCTACATACAGGTGTTGTGTCTGTGTGTAGATCTGTCTACATATAGGTGTTGTGTCTGTGTGTAGATCTGTCTACATACAGGTGTTGTGTCTGTGTGTAGATCTGTTTACATACAGGTGTTGTGTCTTTGTGTAGATCTGTCTACATACAGGTGTTGTGTCTGTGTGTAGATCTGTCTACATACAGGTGTTGTGTCTGTGTGTAGATCTGTCTACATACAGGTGTTGTGTCTGTGTAGATCTGTCTACATACAGGTGTTGTGTCTGTGTGTAGATCTGTCTACATACAGGTGTTGTGTCTGTGTGTAGATATGTCTACATACAGGTGTTGTGTCTGTGTGTAGATATGTCTACATACAGGTGTTGTGTCTGTGTAGATCTGTCTACATACAGGTGTTGTGAATGTGTGTAGATCTGTCTACATACAGGTGTTGTGTCTGTGTGTAGATCTGTCTACATACAGGTGTTGTGTCTGTGTGTAGATATGTCTACATACAGGTGTTGTGTCTGTGTGTAGATATGTCTACATACAGGTGTTGTGTCTGTGTAGATCTGTCTACATACAGGTGTTGTGAATGTGTGTAGATCTGTCTACATACAGGTGTTGTGTCTGTGTGTAGATCTGTCTACATACAGGTGTTGTGTCTGTGTGTAGATCTGTCTACATACAGGTGTTGTGTCTGTGTGTAGATCTGTCTACATACAGGTGTTGTGTCTGTGTAGATCTGTCTACATACAGGTGTTGTGTCTGTGTGTAGATCTGTCTACATACAGGTGTTGTGTCTGTGTGTAGATATGTCTACATACAGGTGTTGTGTCTGTGTGTAGATATGTCTACATACAGGTGTTGTGTCTGTGTAGATCTGTCTACATACAGGTGTTGTGAATGTGTGTAGATCTGTCTACATACAGGTGTTGTGTCTGTGTGTAGATCTGTCTACATACAGGTGTTGTGTCTGTGTGTAGATATGTCTACATACAGGTGTTGTGTCTGTGTGTAGATATGTCTACATACAGGTGTTGTGTCTGTGTAGATCTGTCTACATACAGGTGTTGTGAATGTGTGTAGATCTGTCTACATACAGGTGTTGTGTCTGTGTGTAGATCTGTCTACATACAGGTGTTGTGTCTGTGTGTAGATATGTCTACATACAGGTGTTGTGTCTGTGTAGATCTGTCTACATACAGGTGTTGTGTCTGTGTGTAGATCTGTCTACATACAGGTGTTGTGTCTGTGTGTAGATCTGTTTACATACAGGTGTTGTGTCTTTGTGTAGATCTGTCTACATACAGGTGTTGTGTCTGTGTGTAGATCTGTCTACATACAGGTGTTGTGTCTGTGTGTAGATCTGTCTACATACAGGTGTTGTGTCTGTGTAGATCTGTCTACATACAGGTGTTGTGAATGTGTGTAGATCTGTCTAAATACAGGTGTTGTGTCTGTGTGTAGATCTGTCTACATACAGGTGTTGTGTCTGTGTGTAGATATGTCTACATACAGGTGTTGTGTCTGTGTGTAGATATGTCTACATACAGGTGTTGTGTCTGTGTAGATCTGTCTACATACAGGTGTTGTGAATGTGTGTAGATCTGTCTACATATAGGTGTTGTGTCTGTGTAGATCTGTTTACATACAGGTGGTGTGTCTTTGTGTAGATCTGTCTACATACAGGTGTTGTGTCTGTGTAGATCTGTCTACATACAGGTGTTGTGTCTGTGTGTAGATCTGTCTACATACAGGTGTTGTGTCTGTGTAGATCTGTCTACATACAGGTGTTGTGTCTGTGTAGATCTGTCTACATACAGGTGTTGTGTCTATGTAGATCTGTCTACATACAGGTGTTGTGTCTGTGTAGATCTGTCTACATACAGGTGTTGTGTCTGTGTAGATCTGTCTACATACAGGTGTTGTGTCTGTGTGTAGATCTGTCTACATACAGGTGTTGTGTCTGTGTAGATCTGTCTACATACAGGTGTTGTGTCTGTGTAGATCTGTCTACATACAGGTGGTGTGTCTTTGTGCAGATCTGTCTACATATAGGTGTTGTTTCTGTGTAGATCTGTTTACATACAGGTGTTGTGTCTTTGTGTAGATCTGTCTACATATAGGTGTTGTGTCTGTGTAGATCTGTTTACATACAGGTGTTGTGTCTTTGTGTAGATCTGTCTACATACAGGTGTTGTGTCTGTGTAGATCTGTCTACATACAGGTGTTGTGTCTGTGTGTAGATCTGTCTACATACAGGTGTTGTGTCTGTGTAGATCTGTCTACATACAGGTGTTGTGTCTGTGTAGATCTGTCTACATACAGGTGTTGTGTCTATGTAGATCTGTCTACATACAGGTGTTGTGTCTGTGTAGATCTGTCTACATACAGGTGTTGTGTCTGTGTAGATCTGTCTACATACAGGTGTTGTGTCTTTGTGTAGATCTGTCTACATACAGGTGTTGTGTCTGTGTGTAGATCTGTCTACATACAGGTGTTGTGTCTGTGTGTAGATCTGTCTACATACAGGTGTTGTGTCTGTGTAGATCTGTCTACATACAGGTGTTGTGTCTGTGTGTAGATATGTCTACATACAGGTGTTGTGTCTGTGTAGATCTGTCTACATACAGGTGTTGTGTCTATGTAGATCTGTCTACATATAGGTGTTGTGTCTGTGTGTAGATCTGTCTACATACAGGTGTTGTGGCTGTGTGTAGATCTGTCTACATACAGGTGTTGTGTCTTTGTGTAGATCTGTCTACATACAGGTGTTGTGTCTGTGTGTAGATCTGTCTACATACAGGTGTTGTGTCTGTGTGTAGATCTGTCTACATACAGGTGTTGTGTCTGTGTAGATCTGTCTACATACAGGTGTTGTGTCTGTGTGTAGATCTGTCTACATACAGGTGTTGTGTCTGTGTAGATCTGTCTACATACAGGTGTTGTGTCTGTGTAGATCTGTCTACATACAGGTGTTGTGTCTGTGTGTAGATCTGTCTACATACAGGTGTTGTGTCTGTGTAGATCTGTCTACATACAGGTGTTGTGTCTGTGTAGATCTGTCTACATACAGGTGTTGTGTCTGTGTAGATCTGTCTACATACAGGTGTTGTGTCTGTGTGTAGATCTGTCTACATACAGGTGTTGTGTCTTTGTGTAGATCTGTCTACATACAGGTGTTGTGTCTTTGTGTAGACCTGTCTACATACAGGTGTTGTGTCTGTGTGTAGATCTGTCTACATACAGGTGTTGTGTCTTTGTGTAGATCTGTCTACATAAAGGTGTTGTGTCTGTGTAGATCTGTCTACATACAGGTGTTGTGTCTGTGTGTAGATCTGTCTACATACAGGTGTTGTGTCTGTAGATCTGTCTACATACAGGTGTTGTGTCTGTGTAGATCTGTCTACATACAGGTGTTGTGTCTGTGTGTAGATCTGTCTACATACAGGTGTTGTGTCTTTGTGTAGATCTGTCTACATACAGGTGTTGTGTCTGTGTAGATCTGTCTACATACAGGTGTTGTGTCTGTGTGTAGATCTGTCTACATACAGGTGTTGTGTCTTTGTGTAGATCTGTCTACATACAGGTGTTGTGTCTGTGTATATCTGTCTACATACAGGTGTTGTGTCTGTGTGTAGATCTGTCTACATACAGGTGTTGTGTCTGTGTGTAGATCTGTCTACATACAGGTGTTGTGTCTGTGTAGATCTGTCTACATACAGGTGTTGTGTCTGTGTAGATCTGTCTACATACAGGTGTTGTGTCTGTGTAGATCTGTCTACATACAGGTGTTGTGTCTGTGTGTAGATCTGTCTACATACAGGTGTTGTGTCTGTGTAGATCTGTCTACATACAGGTGTTGTGTCTGTGTAGATCTGTCTAAATACAGGTGTTGTGTCTGTGTGTAGATCTGTCTACATACAGGTGTTGTGTCTGTGTGTAGATCTGTCTACATACAGGTGTTGTGTCTGTGTGTAGATCTGTCTACATACAGGTGTTGTGTCTGTGTGTAGATATGTCTACATACAGGTGTTGTGTCTGTGTAGATCTGTCTACATACAGGTGTTGTGTCTGTGTGTAGATCTGTCTACATACAGGTGTTGTGTCTGTGTGTAGATCTGTTTACATACAGGTGTTGTGTCTTTGTGTAGATCTGTCTACATACAGGTGTTGTGTCTGTGTGTAGATCTGTCTACATACAGGTGTTGTGTCTGTGTGTAGATCTGTCTACATACAGGTGTTGTGTCTGTGTGTAGATCTGTCTACATACAGGTGTTGTGTATGTGTAGATCTGTCTACATACAGGTGTTGTGTCTTTGTGCAGATCTGTCTACATACAGGTGTTGTGTCTGTGTGTAGATCTGTCTACATACAGGTGTTTTGTCTGTGTAGATCTGTCTACATACAGGTGTTGTGTCTGTGTAGATCTGTCTACATACAGGTGGTGTGTCTTTGTGCAGATCTGTCTACATATAGGTGTTGTTTCTGTGTAGATCTGTTTACATACAGGTGTTGTGTCTTTGTGTAGATCTGTCTACATATAGGTGTTGTGTCTGTGTAGATCTGTTTACATACAGGTGTTGTGTCTTTGTGTAGATCTGTCTACATACAGGTGTTGTGTCTGTGTAGATCTGTCTACATACAGGTGTTGTGTCTGTGTGTAGATCTGTCTACATACAGGTGTTGTGTCTGTGTAGATCTGTCTACATACAGGTGTTGTGTCTGTGTAGATCTGTCTACATACAGGTGTTGTGTCTATGTAGATCTGTCTACATACAGGTGTTGTGTCTGTGTAGATCTGTCTACATACAGGTGTTGTGTCTGTGTAGATCTGTCTACATACAGGTGTTGTGTCTGTGTGTAGATCTGTCTACATACAGGTGTTGTGTCTGTGTAGATCTGTCTACATACAGGTGTTGTGTCTGTGTAGATCTGTCTACATACAGGTGGTGTGTCTTTGTGCAGATCTGTCTACATATAGGTGTTGTTTCTGTGTAGATCTGTTTACATACAGGTGTTGTGTCTTTGTGTAGATCTGTCTACATATAGGTGTTGTGTCTGTGTAGATCTGTTTACATACAGGTGTTGTGTCTTTGTGTAGATCTGTCTACATACAGGTGTTGTGTCTGTGTAGATCTGTCTACATACAGGTGTTGTGTCTGTGTGTAGATCTGTCTACATACAGGTGTTGTGTCTGTGTAGATCTGTCTACATACAGGTGTTGTGTCTGTGTAGATCTGTCTACATACAGGTGTTGTGTCTATGTAGATCTGTCTACATATAGGTGTTGTGTCTGTGTGTAGATCTGTCTACATACAGGTGTTGTGCTGTGTGTAGATCTGTCTACATACAGGTGTTGTGTCTTTGTGTAGATCTGTCTACATACAGGTGTTGTGTCTGTGTGTAGATCTGTCTACATACAGGTGTTGTGTCTGTGTGTAGATCTGTCTACATACAGGTGTTGTGTCTGTGTAGATCTGTCTACATACAGGTGTTGTGTCTGTGTGTAGATCTGTCTACATACAGGTGTTGTGTCTGTGTAGATCTGTCTACATACAGGTGTTGTGTCTGTGTAGATCTGTCTACATACAGGTGTTGTGTCTGTGTGTAGATCTGTCTACATACAGGTGTTGTGTCTGTGTAGATCTGTCTACATAGAGGTGTTGTGTCTGTGTAGATCTGTCTAAATACAGGTGTTGTGTCTGTGTGTAGATCTGTCTACATACAGGTGTTGTGTCTGTGTGTAGATCTGTCTACATACAGGTGTTGTGTCTGTGTGTAGATCTGTTTACATACAGGTGTTGTGTCTGTGTGTAGATCTGTCTACATACAGGTGTTGTGTCTGTGTAGATCTGTCTACATACAGGTGTTGTGTCTGTGTGTAGATCTGTCTACATATAGGTGTTGTGTCTGTGTGTAGATCTGTCTACATACAGGTGTTGTGTCTGTGTGTAGATCTGTTTACATACAGGTGTTGTGTCTTTGTGTAGATCTGTCTACATACAGGTGTTGTGTCTGTGTGTAGATCTGTCTACATACAGGTGTTGTGTCTGTGTGTAGATCTGTCTACATACAGGTGTTGTGTCTGTGTAGATCTGTCTACATACAGGTGTTGTGTCTGTGTGTAGATCTGTCTACATACAGGTGTTGTGTCTGTGTGTAGATATGTCTACATACAGGTGTTGTGTCTGTGTGTAGATATGTCTACATACAGGTGTTGTGTCTGTGTAGATCTGTCTACATACAGGTGTTGTGAATGTGTGTAGATCTGTCTACATACAGGTGTTGTGTCTGTGTGTAGATCTGTCTACATACAGGTGTTGTGTCTGTGTGTAGATCTGTCTACATACAGGTGTTGTGTCTGTGTGTAGATATGTCTACATACAGGTGTTGTGTCTGTGTAGATCTGTCTACATACAGGTGTTGTGTCTGTGTGTAGATCTGTCTACATACAGGTGTTGTGTCTGTGTGTAGATCTGTCTACATACAGGTGTTGTGTCTGTGTGTAGATCTGTCTACATACAGGTGTTGTGTCTGTGTGTAGATCTGTCTACATACAGGTGTTGTGTCTGTGTAGATCTGTCTACATACAGGTGTTGTGTCTGTGTGTAGATCTGTCTACATACAGGTGTTGTGTCTGTGTGTAGATATGTCTACATACAGGTGTTGTGTCTGTGTGTAGATATGTCTACATACAGGTGTTGTGTCTGTGTAGATCTGTCTACATACAGGTGTTGTGAATGTGTGTAGATCTGTCTACATACAGGTGTTGTGTCTGTGTGTAGATCTGTCTACATACAGGTGTTGTGTCTGTGTGTAGATATGTCTACATACAGGTGTTGTGTCTGTGTGTAGATATGTCTACATACAGGTGTTGTGTCTGTGTAGATCTGTCTACATACAGGTGTTGTGAATGTGTGTAGATCTGTCTACATACAGGTGTTGTGTCTGTGTGTAGATCTGTCTACATACAGGTGTTGTGTCTGTGTGTAGATATGTCTACATACAGGTGTTGTGTCTGTGTAGATCTGTCTACATACAGGTGTTGTGTCTGTGTGTAGATCTGTCTACATACAGGTGTTGTGTCTGTGTGTAGATCTGTCTACATACAGGTGTTGTGTCTTTGTGTAGATCTGTCTACATACAGGTGTTGTGTCTGTGTGTAGATCTGTCTACATACAGGTGTTGTGTCTGTGTGTAGATCTGTCTACATACAGGTGTTGTGTCTGTGTAGATCTGTCTACATACAGGTGTTGTGAATGTGTGTAGATCTGTCTACATACAGGTGTTGTGTCTGTGTGTAGATCTGTCTACATACAGGTGTTGTGTCTGTGTGTAGATATGTCTACATACAGGTGTTGTGTCTGTGTGTAGATATGTCTACATACAGGTGTTGTGTCTGTGTAGATCTGTCTACATACAGGTGTTGTGAATGTGTGTAGATCTGTCTACATATAGGTGTTGTGTCTGTGTAGATCTGTTTACATACAGGTGGTGTGTCTTTGTGTAGATCTGTCTACATACAGGTGTTGTGTCTGTGTAGATCTGTCTACATACAGGTGTTGTGTCTGTGTGTAGATCTGTCTACATACAGGTGTTGTGTCTGTGTAGATCTGTCTACATACAGGTGTTGTGTCTGTGTAGATCTGTCTACATACAGGTGTTGTGTCTATGTAGATCTGTCTACATACAGGTGTTGTGTCTGTGTAGATCTGTCTACATACAGGTGTTGTGTCTGTGTAGATCTGTCTACATACAGGTGTTGTGTCTGTGTGTAGATCTGTCTACATACAGGTGTTGTGTCTGTGTAGATCTGTCTACATACAGGTGTTGTGTCTGTGTAGATCTGTCTACATACAGGTGGTGTGTCTTTGTGCAGATCTGTCTACATATAGGTGTTGTTTCTGTGTAGATCTGTTTACATACAGGTGTTGTGTCTTTGTGTAGATCTGTCTACATATAGGTGTTGTGTCTGTGTAGATCTGTTTACATACAGGTGTTGTGTCTTTGTGTAGATCTGTCTACATACAGGTGTTGTGTCTGTGTAGATCTGTCTACATACAGGTGTTGTGTCTGTGTGTAGATCTGTCTACATACAGGTGTTGTGTCTGTGTAGATCTGTCTACATACAGGTGTTGTGTCTGTGTAGATCTGTCTACATACAGGTGTTGTGTCTATGTAGATCTGTCTACATACAGGTGTTGTGTCTGTGTAGATCTGTCTACATACAGGTGTTGTGTCTGTGTAGATCTGTCTACATACAGGTGTTGTGTCTTTGTGTAGATCTGTCTACATACAGGTGTTGTGTCTGTGTGTAGATCTGTCTACATACAGGTGTTGTGTCTGTGTGTAGATCTGTCTACATACAGGTGTTGTGTCTGTGTAGATCTGTCTACATACAGGTGTTGTGTCTGTGTGTAGATATGTCTACATACAGGTGTTGTGTCTGTGTAGATCTGTCTACATACAGGTGTTGTGTCTATGTAGATCTGTCTACATATAGGTGTTGTGTCTGTGTGTAGATCTGTCTACATACAGGTGTTGTGTCTGTGTGTAGATCTGTCTACATACAGGTGTTGTGTCTTTGTGTAGATCTGTCTACATACAGGTGTTGTGTCTGTGTGTAGATCTGTCTACATACAGGTGTTGTGTCTGTGTGTAGATCTGTCTACATACAGGTGTTGTGTCTGTGTAGATCTGTCTACATACAGGTGTTGTGTCTGTGTGTAGATCTGTCTACATACAGGTGTTGTGTCTGTGTAGATCTGTCTACATACAGGTGTTGTGTCTGTGTAGATCTGTCTACATACAGGTGTTGTGTCTGTGTGTAGATCTGTCTACATACAGGTGTTGTGTCTGTGTAGATCTGTCTACATACAGGTGTTGTGTCTGTGTAGATCTGTCTACATACAGGTGTTGTGTCTGTGTAGATCTGTCTACATACAGGTGTTGTGTCTGTGTGTAGATCTGTCTACATACAGGTGTTGTGTCTTTGTGTAGATCTGTCTACATACAGGTGTTGTGTCTTTGTGTAGATCTGTCTACATACAGGTGTTGTGTCTGTGTGTAGATCTGTCTACATACAGGTGTTGTGTCTTTGTGTAGATCTGTCTACATAAAGGTGTTGTGTCTGTGTAGATCTGTCTACATACAGGTGTTGTGTCTGTGTGTAGATCTGTCTACATACAGGTGTTGTGTCTGTATAGATCTGTCTACATACAGGTGTTGTGTCTGTGTAGATCTGTCTACATACAGGTGTTGTGTCTGTGTGTAGATCTGTCTACATACAGGTGTTGTGTCTTTGTGTAGATCTGTCTACATACAGGTGTTGTGTCTGTGTAGATCTGTCTACATACAGGTGTTGTGTCTTTGTGTAGATCTGTCTACATACAGGTGTTGTGTCTTTGTGTAGATCTGTCTACATACAGGTGTTGTGTCTGTGTATATCTGTCTACATACAGGTGTTGTGTCTGTGTGTAGATCTGTCTACATACAGGTGTTGTGTCTGTGTGTAGATCTGTCTACATACAGGTGTTGTGTCTGTGTAGATCTGTCTACATACAGGTGTTGTGTCTGTGTAGATCTGTCTACATACAGGTGTTGTGTCTGTGTAGATCTGTCTACATACAGGTGTTGTGTCTGTGTGTAGATCTGTCTACATACAGGTGTTGTGTCTGTGTAGATCTGTCTACATACAGGTGTTGTGTCTGTGTAGATCTGTCTAAATACAGGTGTTGTGTCTGTGTGTAGATCTGTCTACATACAGGTGTTGTGGCTGTGTGTAGATCTGTTTACATACAGGTGTTGTGTCTGTGTGTAGATCTGTCTACATACAGGTGTTGTGTCTGTGTGTAGATATGTCTACATACAGGTGTTGTGTCTGTGTAGATCTGTCTACATACAGGTGTTGTGTCTGTGTGTAGATCTGTCTACATACAGGTGTTGTGTCTGTGTGTAGATCTGTTTACATACAGGTGTTGTGTCTTTGTGTAGATCTGTCTACATACAGGTGTTGTGTCTGTGTGTAGATCTGTCTACATACAGGTGTTGTGTCTGTGTGTAGATCTGTCTACATACAGGTGTTGTGTCTGTGTGTAGATCTGTCTACATACAGGTGTTGTGTATGTGTAGATCTGTCTACATACAGGTGTTGTGTCTTTGTGTAGATCTGTCTACATACAGGTGTTGTGTCTGTGTGTAGATCTGTCTACATACAGGTGTTGTGTCTGTGTAGATCTGTCTACATACAGGTGTTGTGTCTGTGTAGATCTGTCTACATACAGGTGGTGTGTCTTTGTGCAGATCTGTCTACATATAGGTGTTGTTTCTGTGTAGATCTGTTTACATACAGGTGTTGTGTCTTTGTGTAGATCTGTCTACATATAGGTGTTGTGTCTGTGTAGATCTGTTTACATACAGGTGTTGTGTCTTTGTGTAGATCTGTCTACATACAGGTGTTGTGTCTGTGTAGATCTGTCTACATACAGGTGTTGTGTCTGTGTGTAGATCTGTCTACATACAGGTGTTGTGTCTGTGTAGATCTGTCTACATACAGGTGTTGTGTCTGTGTAGATCTGTCTACATACAGGTGTTGTGTCTGTGTAGATCTGTCTACATACAGGTGTTGTGTCTGTGTAGATCTGTCTACATACAGGTGTTGTGTCTGTGTAGATCTGTCTACATACAGGTGTTGTGTCTGTGTGTAGATCTGTCTACATACAGGTGTTGTGTCTGTGTAGATCTGTCTACATACAGGTGTTGTGTCTGTGTAGATCTGTCTACATACAGGTGGTGTGTCTTTGTGCAGATCTGTCTACATATAGGTGTTGTTTCTGTGTAGATCTGTTTACATACAGGTGTTGTGTCTTTGTGTAGATCTGTCTACATATAGGTGTTGTGTCTGTGTAGATCTGTTTACATACAGGTGTTGTGTCTTTGTGTAGATCTGTCTACATACAGGTGTTGTGTCTGTGTAGATCTGTCTACATACAGGTGTTGTGTCTGTGTGTAGATCTGTCTACATACAGGTGTTGTGTCTGTGTAGATCTGTCTACATACAGGTGTTGTGTCTGTGTAGATCTGTCTACATACAGGTGTTGTGTCTATGTAGATCTGTCTACATATAGGTGTTGTGTCTGTGTGTAGATCTGTCTACATACAGGTGTTGTGGCTGTGTGTAGATCTGTCTACATACAGGTGTTGTGTCTTTGTGTAGATCTGTCTACATACAGGTGTTGTGTCTGTGTGTAGATCTGTCTACATACAGGTGTTGTGTCTGTGTGTAGATCTGTCTACATACAGGTGTTGTGTCTGTGTAGATCTGTCTACATACAGGTGTTGTGTCTGTGTGTAGATCTGTCTACATACAGGTGTTGTGTCTGTGTAGATCTGTCTACATACAGGTGTTGTGTCTGTGTAGATCTGTCTACATACAGGTGTTGTGTCTGTGTGTAGATCTGTCTACATACAGGTGTTGTGTCTGTGTAGATCTGTCTACATAGAGGTGTTGTGTCTGTGTAGATCTGTCTAAATACAGGTGTTGTGTCTGTGTGTAGATCTGTCTACATATAGGTGTTGTGTCTGTGTGTAGATCTGTCTACATACAGGTGTTGTGGCTGTGTGTAGATCTGTTTACATACAGGTGTTGTGTCTGTGTGTAGATCTGTCTACATACAGGTGTTGTGTCTGTGTAGATCTGTCTACATACAGGTGTTGTGTCTGTGTGTAGATCTGTCTACATATAGGTGTTGTGTCTGTGTGTAGATCTGTCTACATACAGGTGTTGTGTCTGTGTGTAGATCTGTTTACATACAGGTGTTGTGTCTTTGTGTAGATCTGTCTACATACAGGTGTTGTGTCTGTGTGTAGATCTGTCTACATACAGGTGTTGTGTCTGTGTGTAGATCTGTCTACATACAGGTGTTGTGTCTGTGTAGATCTGTCTACATACAGGTGTTGTGTCTGTGTGTAGATCTGTCTACATACAGGTGTTGTGTCTGTGTGTAGATATGTCTACATACAGGTGTTGTGTCTGTGTGTAGATATGTCTACATACAGGTGTTGTGTCTGTGTAGATCTGTCTACATACAGGTGTTGTGAATGTGTGTAGATCTGTCTACATACAGGTGTTGTGTCTGTGTGTAGATCTGTCTACATACAGGTGTTGTGTCTGTGTGTAGATATGTCTACATACAGGTGTTGTGTCTGTGTGTAGATATGTCTACATACAGGTGTTGTGTCTGTGTAGATCTGTCTACATACAGGTGTTGTGAATGTGTGTAGATCTGTCTACATACAGGTGTTGTGTCTGTGTGTAGATCTGTCTACATACAGGTGTTGTGTCTGTGTGTAGATCTGTCTACATACAGGTGTTGTGTCTGTGTGTAGATCTGTCTACATACAGGTGTTGTGTCTGTGTAGATCTGTCTACATACAGGTGTTGTGTCTGTGTGTAGATCTGTCTACATACAGGTGTTGTGTCTGTGTGTAGATATGTCTACATACAGGTGTTGTGTCTGTGTGTAGATATGTCTACATACAGGTGTTGTGTCTGTGTAGATCTGTCTACATACAGGTGTTGTGAATGTGTGTAGATCTGTCTACATACAGGTGTTGTGTCTGTGTGTAGATCTGTCTACATACAGGTGTTGTGTCTGTGTGTAGATATGTCTACATACAGGTGTTGTGTCTGTGTGTAGATATGTCTGTCTACATACAGGTGTTGTGTCTGTGTAGATCTGTCTACATACAGGTGTTGTGAATGTGTGTAGATCTGTCTACATACAGGTGTTGTGTCTGTGTGTAGATCTGTCTACATACAGGTGTTGTGTCTGTGTGTAGATATGTCTACATACAGGTGTTGTGTCTGTGTAGATCTGTCTACATACAGGTGTTGTGTCTGTGTGTAGATCTGTCTACATACAGGTGTTGTGTCTGTGTGTAGATCTGTCTACATACAGGTGTTGTGTCTTTGTGTAGATCTGTCTACATACAGGTGTTGTGTCTGTGTGTAGATCTGTCTACATACAGGTGTTGTGTCTGTGTGTAGATCTGTCTACATACAGGTGTTGTGTCTGTGTAGATCTGTCTACATACAGGTGTTGTGAATGTGTGTAGATCTGTCTACATACAGGTGTTGTGTCTGTGTGTAGATCTGTCTACATACAGGTGTTGTGTCTGTGTGTAGATATGTCTACATACAGGTGTTGTGTCTGTGTGTAGATCTGTCTACATACAGGTGTTGTGTCTGTGTAGATCTGTCTACATACAGGTGTTGTGTCTGTGTGTAGATCTGTCTACATATAGGTGTTGTGTCTGTGTAGATCTGTTTACATACAGGTGTTGTGTCTTTGTGTAGATCTGTCTACATACAGGTGTTGTGTCTGTGTAGATCTGTCTACATACAGGTGTTGTGTCTGTGTGTAGATCTGTCTACATACAGGTGTTGTGTCTGTGTAGATCTGTCTACATACAGGTGTTGTGTCTGTGTAGATCTGTCTACATACAGGTGTTGTGTCTATGTAGATCTGTCTACATACAGGTGTTGTGTCTGTGTAGATCTGTCTACATACAGGTGTTGTGTCTGTGTAGATCTGTCTACATACAGGTGTTGTGTCTGTGTGTAGATCTGTCTACATACAGGTGTTGTGTCTGTGTAGATCTGTCTACATACAGGTGTTGTGTCTGTGTAGATCTGTCTACATACAGGTGGTGTGTCTTTGTGCAGATCTGTCTACATATAGGTGTTGTTTCTGTGTAGATCTGTTTACATACAGGTGTTGTGTCTTTGTGTAGATCTGTCTACATATAGGTGTTGTGTCTGTGTAGATCTGTTTACATACAGGTGTTGTGTCTTTGTGTAGATCTGTCTACATACAGGTGTTGTGTCTGTGTAGATCTGTCTACATACAGGTGTTGTGTCTGTGTGTAGATCTGTCTACATACAGGTGTTGTGTCTGTGTAGATCTGTCTACATACAGGTGTTGTGTCTGTGTAGATCTGTCTACATACAGGTGTTGTGTCTATGTAGATCTGTCTACATACAGGTGTTGTGTCTGTGTAGATCTGTCTACATACAGGTGTTGTGTCTGTGTAGATCTGTCTACATACAGGTGTTGTGTCTTTGTGTAGATCTGTCTACATACAGGTGTTGTGTCTGTGTGTAGATCTGTCTACATACAGGTGTTGTGTCTGTGTGTAGATCTGTCTACATACAGGTGTTGTGTCTGTGTAGATCTGTCTACATACAGGTGTTGTGTCTGTGTGTAGATCTGTCTACATACAGGTGTTGTGTCTGTGTAGATCTGTCTACATACAGGTGTTGTGTCTATGTAGATCTGTCTACATATAGGTGTTGTGTCTGTGTGTAGATCTGTCTACATACAGGTGTTGTGGCTGTGTGTAGATCTGTCTACATACAGGTGTTGTGTCTTTGTGTAGATCTGTCTACATACAGGTGTTGTGTCTGTGTGTAGATCTGTCTACATACAGGTGTTGTGTCTGTGTGTAGATCTGTCTACATACAGGTGTTGTGTCTGTGTAGATCTGTCTACATACAGGTGTTGTGTCTGTGTGTAGATATGTCTACATACAGGTGTTGTGTCTGTGTAGATCTGTCTACATACAGGTGTTGTGTCTGTGTAGATCTGTCTACATACAGGTGTTGTGTCTGTGTGTAGATCTGTCTACATACAGGTGTTGTGTCTGTGTAGATCTGTCTACATACAGGTGTTGTGTCTGTGTAGATCTGTCTACATACAGGTGTTGTGTCTGTGTAGATCTGTCTACATACAGGTGTTGTGTCTGTGTGTAGATCTGTCTACATACAGGTGTTGTGTCTTTGTGTAGATCTGTCTACATACAGGTGTTGTGTCTTTGTGTAGACCTGTCTACATACAGGTGTTGTGTCTGTGTGTAGATCTGTCTACATACAGGTGTTGTGTCTGTGTGTAGATCTGTCTACATACAGGTGTTGTGTCTGTGTAGATCTGTCTACATACAGGTGTTGTGTCTGTGTGTAGATCTGTCTACATACAGGTGTTGTGTCTGTATAGATATGTCTACATACAGGTGTTGTGTCTGTGTAGATCTGTCTACATACAGGTGTTGTGTCTGTGTGTAGATCTGTCTACATACAGGTGTTGTGTCTTTGTGTAGATCTGTCTACATACAGGTGTTGTGTCTGTGTAGATCTGTCTACATACAGGTGTTGTGTCTTTGTGTAGATCTGTCTACATACAGGTGTTGTGTCTTTGTGTAGATCTGTCTACATACAGGTGTTGTGTCTGTGTAGATCTGTCTACATACAGGTGTTGTGTCTGTGTGTAGATCTGTCTACATACAGGTGTTGTGTCTGTGTGTAGATCTGTCTACATACAGGTGTTGTGTCTGTGTAGATCTGTCTACATACAGGTGTTGTGTCTGTGTAGATCTGTCTACATACAGGTGTTGTGTCTGTGTAGATCTGTCTACATACAGGTGTTGTGTCTGTGTGTAGATCTGTCTACATACAGGTGTTGTGTCTGTGTAGATCTGTCTACATACAGGTGTTGTGTCTGTGTAGATCTGTCTAAATACAGGTGTTGTGTCTGTGTGTAGATCTGTCTACATACAGGTGTTGTGGCTGTGTGTAGATCTGTTTACATACAGGTGTTGTGTCTGTGTGTAGATCTGTCTACATACAGGTGTTGTGTCTGTGTGTAGATATGTCTACATACAGGTGTTGTGTCTGTGTAGATCTGTCTACATACAGGTGTTGTGTCTGTGTGTAGATCTGTCTACATACAGGTGTTGTGTCTGTGTGTAGATCTGTTTACATACAGGTGTTGTGTCTTTGTGTAGATCTGTCTACATACAGGTGTTGTGTCTGTGTGTAGATCTGTCTACATACAGGTGTTGTGTCTGTGTGTAGATCTGTCTACATACAGGTGTTGTGTCTGTGTGTAGATCTGTCTACATACAGGTGTTGTGTATGTGTAGATCTGTCTACATACAGGTGTTGTGTCTTTGTGCAGATCTGTCTACATACAGGTGTTGTGTCTGTGTGTAGATCTGTCTACATACAGGTGTTTTGTCTGTGTAGATCTGTCTACATACAGGTGTTGTGTCTGTGTAGATCTGTCTACATACAGGTGGTGTGTCTTTGTGCAGATCTGTCTACATATAGGTGTTGTTTCTGTGTAGATCTGTTTACATACAGGTGTTGTGTCTTTGTGTAGATCTGTCTACATATAGGTGTTGTGTCTGTGTAGATCTGTTTACATACAGGTGTTGTGTCTTTGTGTAGATCTGTCTACATACAGGTGTTGTGTCTGTGTAGATCTGTCTACATACAGGTGTTGTGTCTGTGTGTAGATCTGTCTACATACAGGTGTTGTGTCTGTGTAGATCTGTCTACATACAGGTGTTGTGTCTGTGTAGATCTGTCTACATACAGGTGTTGTGTCTATGTAGATCTGTCTACATACAGGTGTTGTGTCTGTGTAGATCTGTCTACATACAGGTGTTGTGTCTGTGTAGATCTGTCTACATACAGGTGTTGTGTCTGTGTGTAGATCTGTCTACATACAGGTGTTGTGTCTGTGTAGATCTGTCTACATACAGGTGTTGTGTCTGTGTAGATCTGTCTACATACAGGTGGTGTGTCTTTGTGCAGATCTGTCTACATATAGGTGTTGTTTCTGTGTAGATCTGTTTACATACAGGTGTTGTGTCTTTGTGTAGATCTGTCTACATATAGGTGTTGTGTCTGTGTAGATCTGTTTACATACAGGTGTTGTGTCTTTGTGTAGATCTGTCTACATACAGGTGTTGTGTCTGTGTAGATCTGTCTACATACAGGTGTTGTGTCTGTGTGTAGATCTGTCTACATACAGGTGTTGTGTCTGTGTAGATCTGTCTACATACAGGTGTTGTGTCTGTGTAGATCTGTCTACATACAGGTGTTGTGTCTATGTAGATCTGTCTACATATAGGTGTTGTGTCTGTGTGTAGATCTGTCTACATACAGGTGTTGTGGCTGTGTGTAGATCTGTCTACATACAGGTGTTGTGTCTTTGTGTAGATCTGTCTACATACAGGTGTTGTGTCTGTGTGTAGATCTGTCTACATACAGGTGTTGTGTCTGTGTGTAGATCTGTCTACATACAGGTGTTGTGTCTGTGTAGATCTGTCTACATACAGGTGTTGTGTCTGTGTGTAGATATGTCTACATACAGGTGTTGTGTCTGTGTAGATCTGTCTACATACAGGTGTTGTGTCTGTGTAGATCTGTCTACATACAGGTGTTGTGTCTGTGTGTAGATCTGTCTACATACAGGTGTTGTGTCTGTGTAGATCTGTCTACATAGAGGTGTTGTGTCTGTGTAGATCTGTCTAAATACAGGTGTTGTGTCTGTGTGTAGATCTGTCTGCATATAGGTGTTGTGTCTGTGTGTAGATCTGTCTACATACAGGTGTTGTGGCTGTGTGTAGATCTGTTTACATACAGGTGTTGTGTCTGTGTGTAGATCTGTCTACATACAGGTGTTGTGTCTGTGTAGATCTGTCTACATACAGGTGTTGTGTCTGTGTGTAGATCTGTCTACATATAGGTGTTGTGTCTGTGTGTAGATCTGTCTACATACAGGTGTTGTGTCTGTGTGTAGATCTGTCTACATACAGGTGTTGTGTCTTTGTGTAGATCTGTCTACATACAGGTGTTGTGTCTGTGTGTAGATCTGTCTACATACAGGTGTTGTGTCTGTGTGTAGATCTGTCTACATACAGGTGTTGTGTCTGTGTAGATCTGTCTACATACAGGTGTTGTGTCTGTGTGTAGATCTGTCTACATACAGGTGTTGTGTCTGTGTGTAGATCTGTCTACATACAGGTGTTGTGTCTGTGTGTAGATATGTCTACATACAGGTGTTGTGTCTGTGTAGATCTGTCTACATACAGGTGTTGTGTCTGTGTGTAGATCTGTCTACATACAGGTGTTGTGTCTGTGTGTAGATCTGTCTACATACAGGTGTTGTGTCTGTGTGTAGATATGTCTACATACAGGTGTTGTGTCTGTGTGTAGATATGTCTACATACAGGTGTTGTGTCTGTGTAGATCTGTCTACATACAGGTGTTGTGAATGTGTGTAGATCTGTCTACATACAGGTGTTGTGTCTGTGTGTAGATCTGTCTACATACAGGTGTTGTGTCTGTGTGTAGATCTGTCTACATACAGGTGTTGTGTCTGTGTGTAGATCTGTCTACATACAGGTGTTGTGTCTGTGTTAGATCTGTCTACATACAGGTGTTGTGTCTGTGTAGATCTGTCTACATACAGGTGTTGTGTCTGTGTGTAGATCTGTCTACATACAGGTGTTGTGTCTGTGTGTAGATATGTCTACATACAGGTGTTGTGTCTGTGTGTAGATATGTCTACATACAGGTGTTGTGTCTGTGTAGATCTGTCTACATACAGGTGTTGTGAATGTGTGTAGATCTGTCTACATACAGGTGTTGTGTCTGTGTGTAGATCTGTCTACATACAGGTGTTGTGTCTGTGTGTAGATATGTCTACATACAGGTGTTGTGTCTGTGTGTAGATATGTCTACATACAGGTGTTGTGTCTGTGTAGATCTGTCTACATACAGGTGTTGTGAATGTGTGTAGATCTGTCTACATACAGGTGTTGTGTCTGTGTGTAGATCTGTCTACATACAGGTGTTGTGTCTGTGTGTAGATATGTCTACATACAGGTGTTGTGTCTGTGTAGATCTGTCTACATACAGGTGTTGTGTCTGTGTGTAGATCTGTCTACATACAGGTGTTGTGTCTGTGTGTAGATCTGTTTACATACAGGTGTTGTGTCTTTGTGTAGATCTGTCTACATACAGGTGTTGTGTCTGTGTGTAGATCTGTCTACATACAGGTGTTGTGTCTGTGTGTAGATCTGTCTACATACAGGTGTTGTGTCTGTGTAGATCTGTCTACATACAGGTGTTGTGAATGTGTGTAGATCTGTCTACATACAGGTGTTGTGTCTGTGTGTAGATCTGTCTACATACAGGTGTTGTGTCTGTGTGTAGATATGTCTACATACAGGTGTTGTGTCTGTGTGTAGATATGTCTACATACAGGTGTTGTGTCTGTGTAGATCTGTCTACATACAGGTGTTGTGAATGTGTGTAGATCTGTCTACATATAGGTGTTGTGTCTGTGTAGATCTGTTTACATACAGGTGTTGTGTCTTTGTGTAGATCTGTCTACATACAGGTGTTGTGTCTGTGTAGATCTGTCTACATACAGGTGTTGTGTCTGTGTGTAGATCTGTCTACATACAGGTGTTGTGTCTGTGTAGATCTGTCTACATACAGGTGTTGTGTCTGTGTAGATCTGTCTACATACAGGTGTTGTGTCTATGTAGATCTGTCTACATACAGGTGTTGTGTCTGTGTAGATCTGTCTACATACAGGTGTTGTGTCTGTGTAGATCTGTCTACATACAGGTGTTGTGTCTGTGTGTAGATCTGTCTACATACAGGTGTTGTGTCTGTGTAGATCTGTCTACATACAGGTGTTGTGTCTGTGTAGATCTGTCTACATACAGGTGGTGTGTCTTTGTGCAGATCTGTCTACATATAGGTGTTGTTTCTGTGTAGATCTGTTTACATACAGGTGTTGTGTCTTTGTGTAGATCTGTCTACATATAGGTGTTGTGTCTGTGTAGATCTGTTTACATACAGGTGTTGTGTCTTTGTGTAGATCTGTCTACATACAGGTGTTGTGTCTGTGTAGATCTGTCTACATACAGGTGTTGTGTCTGTGTGTAGATCTGTCTACATACAGGTGTTGTGTCTGTGTAGATCTGTCTACATACAGGTGTTGTGTCTGTGTAGATCTGTCTACATACAGGTGTTGTGTCTATGTAGATCTGTCTACATACAGGTGTTGTGTCTGTGTAGATCTGTCTACATACAGGTGTTGTGTCTGTGTAGATCTGTCTACATACAGGTGTTGTGTCTTTGTGTAGATCTGTCTACATACAGGTGTTGTGTCTGTGTGTAGATCTGTCTACATACAGGTGTTGTGTCTGTGTGTAGATCTGTCTACATACAGGTGTTGTGTCTGTGTAGATCTGTCTACATACAGGTGTTGTGTCTGTGTGTAGATATGTCTACATACAGGTGTTGTGTCTGTGTAGATCTGTCTACATACAGGTGTTGTGTCTGTGTAGATCTGTCTACATACAGGTGTTGTGTCTGTGTGTAGATCTGTCTACATACAGGTGTTGTGTCTGTGTGTAGATCTGTCTACATACAGGTGTTGTGTCTTTGTGTAGATCTGTCTACATACAGGTGTTGTGTCTGTGTGTAGATCTGTCTACATACAGGTGTTGTGTCTGTGTGTAGATCTGTCTACATACAGGTGTTGTGTCTGTGTAGATCTGTCTACATACAGGTGTTGTGTCTGTGTGTAGATCTGTCTACATACAGGTGTTGTGTCTGTGTAGATCTGTCTACATACAGGTGTTGTGTCTGTGTAGATCTGTCTACATACAGGTGTTGTGTCTGTGTGTAGATCTGTCTACATACAGGTGTTGTGTCTGTGTAGATCTGTCTACATACAGGTGTTGTGTCTGTGTAGATCTGTCTACATACAGGTGTTGTGTCTGTGTAGATCTGTCTACATACAGGTGTTGTGTCTGTGTGTAGATCTGTCTACATACAGGTGTTGTGTCTTTGTGTAGATCTGTCTACATACAGGTGTTGTGTCTTTGTGTAGATCTGTCTACATACAGGTGTTGTGTCTGTGTGTAGATCTGTCTACATACAGGTGTTGTGTCTTTGTGTAGATCTGTCTACATACAGGTGTTGTGTCTGTGTAGATCTGTCTACATACAGGTGTTGTGTCTGTGTGTAGATCTGTCTACATACAGGTGTTGTGTCTGTGTAGATCTGTCTACATACAGGTGTTGTGTCTGTGTAGATCTGTCTACATACAGGTGTTGTGTCTGTGTGTAGATCTGTCTACATACAGGTGTTGTGTCTTTGTGTAGATCTGTCTACATACAGGTGTTGTGTCTGTGTAGATCTGTCTACATACAGGTGTTGTGTCTTTGTGTAGATCTGTCTACATACAGGTGTTGTGTCTTTGTGTAGATCTGTCTACATACAGGTGTTGTGTCTGTGTAGATCTGTCTACATACAGGTGTTGTGTCTGTGTGTAGATCTGTCTACATACAGGTGTTGTGTCTGTGTGTAGATCTGTCTACATACAGGTGTTGTGTCTGTGTAGATCTGTCTACATACAGGTGTTGTGTCTGTGTAGATCTGTCTACATACAGGTGTTGTGTCTGTGTAGATCTGTCTACATACAGGTGTTGTGTCTGTGTGTAGATCTGTCTACATACAGGTGTTGTGTCTGTGTAGATCTGTCTACATACAGGTGTTGTGTCTGTGTGTAGATCTGTCTACATACAGGTGTTGTGTCTGTGTGTAGATCTGTCTACATACAGGTGTTGTGTCTGTGTGTAGATCTGTCTACATACAGGTGTTGTGTCTGTGTGTAGATCTGTCTACATACAGGTGTTGTGTCTGTGTGTAGATCTGTCTACATACAGGTGTTGTGTCTGTGTGTAGATCTGTCTACATACAGGTGTTGTGTCTGTGTGTAGATCTGTCTACATACAGGTGTTGTGTCTGTGTGTAGATCTGTTTACATACAGGTGTTGTGTCTTTGTGTAGATCTGTCTACATACAGGTGTTGTGTCTGTGTGTAGATCTGTCTACATACAGGTGTTGTGTCTGTGTGTAGATCTGTCTACATACAGGTGTTGTGTCTGTGTGTAGATCTGTCTACATACAGGTGTTGTGTATGTGTAGATCTGTCTACATACAGGTGTTGTGTCTTTGTGCAGATCTGTCTACATACAGGTGTTGTGTCTGTGTGTAGATCTGTCTACATACAGGTGTTGTGTCTGTGTAGATCTGTCTACATACAGGTGTTGTGTCTGTGTAGATCTGTCTACATACAGGTGGTGTGTCTTTGTGCAGATCTGTCTACATATAGGTGTTGTTTCTGTGTAGATCTGTTTACATACAGGTGTTGTGTCTTTGTGTAGATCTGTCTACATATAGGTGTTGTGTCTGTGTAGATCTGTTTACATACAGGTGTTGTGTCTTTGTGTAGATCTGTCTACATACAGGTGTTGTGTCTGTGTAGATCTGTCTACATACAGGTGTTGTGTCTGTGTGTAGATCTGTCTACATACAGGTGTTGTGTCTGTGTAGATCTGTCTACATACAGGTGTTGTGTCTGTGTAGATCTGTCTACATACAGGTGTTGTGTCTATGTAGATCTGTCTACATACAGGTGTTGTGTCTGTGTAGATCTGTCTACATACAGGTGTTGTGTCTGTGTAGATCTGTCTACATACAGGTGTTGTGTCTGTGTGTAGATCTGTCTACATACAGGTGTTGTGTCTGTGTAGATCTGTCTACATACAGGTGTTGTGTCTGTGTAGATCTGTCTACATACAGGTGGTGTGTCTTTGTGCAGATCTGTCTACATATAGGTGTTGTTTCTGTGTAGATCTGTTTACATACAGGTGTTGTGTCTTTGTGTAGATCTGTCTACATATAGGTGTTGTGTCTGTGTAGATCTGTTTACATACAGGTGTTGTGTCTTTGTGTAGATCTGTCTACATACAGGTGTTGTGTCTGTGTAGATCTGTCTACATACAGGTGTTGTGTCTGTGTGTAGATCTGTCTACATACAGGTGTTGTGTCTGTGTAGATCTGTCTACATACAGGTGTTGTGTCTGTGTAGATCTGTCTACATACAGGTGTTGTGTCTATGTAGATCTGTCTACATACAGGTGTTGTGTCTGTGTGTAGATCTGTCTACATACAGGTGTTGTGCTGTGTGTAGATCTGTCTACATACAGGTGTTGTGTCTTTGTGTAGATCTGTCTACATACAGGTGTTGTGTCTGTGTGTAGATCTGTCTACATACAGGTGTTGTGTCTGTGTGTAGATCTGTCTACATACAGGTGTTGTGTCTGTGTAGATCTGTCTACATACAGGTGTTGTGTCTGTGTGTAGATCTGTCTACATACAGGTGTTGTGTCTGTGTAGATCTGTCTACATACAGGTGTTGTGTCTGTGTAGATCTGTCTACATACAGGTGTTGTGTCTGTGTGTAGATCTGTCTACATACAGGTGTTGTGTCTGTGTAGATCTGTCTACATAGAGGTGTTGTGTCTGTGTAGATCTGTCTAAATACAGGTGTTGTGTCTGTGTGTAGATCTGTCTACATACAGGTGTTGTGTCTGTGTGTAGATCTGTCTACATACAGGTGTTGTGTCTGTGTGTAGATCTGTCTACATACAGGTGTTGTGTCTGTGTGTAGATCTGTCTACATACAGGTGTTGTGTCTGTGTAGATCTGTCTACATACAGGTGTTGTGTCTGTGTGTAGATCTGTCTACATATAGGTGTTGTGTCTGTGTGTAGATCTGTCTACATACAGGTGTTGTGTCTGTGTGTAGATCTGTTTACATACAGGTGTTGTGTCTTTGTGTAGATCTGTCTACATACAGGTGTTGTGTCTGTGTGTAGATCTGTCTACATACAGGTGTTGTGTCTGTGTGTAGATCTGTCTACATACAGGTGTTGTGTCTGTGTAGATCTGTCTACATACAGGTGTTGTGTCTGTGTGTAGATCTGTCTACATACAGGTGTTGTGTCTGTGTGTAGATATGTCTACATACAGGTGTTGTGTCTGTGTGTAGATATGTCTACATACAGGTGTTGTGTCTGTGTAGATCTGTCTACATACAGGTGTTGTGAATGTGTGTAGATCTGTCTACATACAGGTGTTGTGTCTGTGTGTAGATCTGTCTACATACAGGTGTTGTGTCTGTGTGTAGATATGTCTACATACAGGTGTTGTGTCTGTGTGTAGATCTGTCTACATACAGGTGTTGTGTCTGTGTAGATCTGTCTACATACAGGTGTTGTGAATGTGTGTAGATCTGTCTACATACAGGTGTTGTGTCTGTGTGTAGATCTGTCTACATACAGGTGTTGTGTCTGTGTGTAGATCTGTCTACATACAGGTGTTGTGTCTGTGTGTAGATCTGTCTACATACAGGTGTTGTGTCTGTGTAGATCTGTCTACATACAGGTGTTGTGTCTGTGTGTAGATCTGTCTACATACAGGTGTTGTGTCTGTGTGTAGATATGTCTACATACAGGTGTTGTGTCTGTGTGTAGATATGTCTACATACAGGTGTTGTGTCTGTGTAGATCTGTCTACATACAGGTGTTGTGAATGTGTGTAGATCTGTCTACATACAGGTGTTGTGTCTGTGTGTAGATCTGTCTACATACAGGTGTTGTGTCTGTGTGTAGATATGTCTACATACAGGTGTTGTGTCTGTGTGTAGATATGTCTACATACAGGTGTTGTGTCTGTGTAGATCTGTCTACATACAGGTGTTGTGAATGTGTGTAGATCTGTCTACATACAGGTGTTGTGTCTGTGTGTAGATCTGTCTACATACAGGTGTTGTGTCTGTGTGTAGATATGTCTACATACAGGTGTTGTGTCTGTGTAGATCTGTCTACATACAGGTGTTGTGTCTGTGTGTAGATCTGTCTACATACAGGTGTTGTGTCTGTGTGTAGATCTGTTTACATACAGGTGTTGTGTCTTTGTGTAGATCTGTCTACATACAGGTGTTGTGTCTGTGTGTAGATCTGTCTACATACAGGTGTTGTGTCTGTGTGTAGATCTGTCTACATACAGGTGTTGTGTCTGTGTAGATCTGTCTACATACAGGTGTTGTGAATGTGTGTAGATCTGTCTACATACAGGTGTTGTGTCTGTGTGTAGATCTGTCTACATACAGGTGTTGTGTCTGTGTGTAGATATGTCTACATACAGGTGTTGTGTCTGTGTGTAGATATGTCTACATACAGGTGTTGTGTCTGTGTAGATCTGTCTACATACAGGTGTTGTGAATGTGTGTAGATCTGTCTACATATAGGTGTTGTGTCTGTGTAGATCTGTTTACATACAGGTGGTGTGTCTTTGTGTAGATCTGTCTACATACAGGTGTTGTGTCTGTGTAGATCTGTCTACATACAGGTGTTGTGTCTGTGTGTAGATCTGTCTACATACAGGTGTTGTGTCTGTGTAGATCTGTCTACATACAGGTGTTGTGTCTGTGTAGATCTGTCTACATACAGGTGTTGTGTCTATGTAGATCTGTCTACATACAGGTGTTGTGTCTGTGTAGATCTGTCTACATACAGGTGTTGTGTCTGTGTAGATCTGTCTACATACAGGTGTTGTGTCTGTGTGTAGATCTGTCTACATACAGGTGTTGTGTCTGTGTAGATCTGTCTACATACAGGTGTTGTGTCTGTGTAGATCTGTCTACATACAGGTGGTGTGTCTTTGTGCAGATCTGTCTACATATAGGTGTTGTTTCTGTGTAGATCTGTTTACATACAGGTGTTGTGTCTTTGTGTAGATCTGTCTACATATAGGTGTTGTGTCTGTGTAGATCTGTTTACATACAGGTGTTGTGTCTTTGTGTAGATCTGTCTACATACAGGTGTTGTGTCTGTGTAGATCTGTCTACATACAGGTGTTGTGTCTGTGTGTAGATCTGTCTACATACAGGTGTTGTGTCTGTGTAGATCTGTCTACATACAGGTGTTGTGTCTGTGTAGATCTGTCTACATACAGGTGTTGTGTCTATGTAGATCTGTCTACATACAGGTGTTGTGTCTGTGTAGATCTGTCTACATACAGGTGTTGTGTCTGTGTAGATCTGTCTACATACAGGTGTTGTGTCTTTGTGTAGATCTGTCTACATACAGGTGTTGTGTCTGTGTGTAGATCTGTCTACATACAGGTGTTGTGTCTGTGTGTAGATCTGTCTACATACAGGTGTTGTGTCTGTGTAGATCTGTCTACATACAGGTGTTGTGTCTGTGTGTAGATATGTCTACATACAGGTGTTGTGTCTGTGTAGATCTGTCTACATACAGGTGTTGTGTCTATGTAGATCTGTCTACATATAGGTGTTGTGTCTGTGTGTAGATCTGTCTACATACAGGTGTTGTGGCTGTGTGTAGATCTGTCTACATACAGGTGTTGTGTCTTTGTGTAGATCTGTCTACATACAGGTGTTGTGTCTGTGTGTAGATCTGTCTACATACAGGTGTTGTGTCTGTGTGTAGATCTGTCTACATACAGGTGTTGTGTCTGTGTAGATCTGTCTACATACAGGTGTTGTGTCTGTGTGTAGATATGTCTACATACAGGTGTTGTGTCTGTGTAGATCTGTCTACATACAGGTGTTGTGTCTGTGTAGATCTGTCTACATACAGGTGTTGTGTCTGTGTGTAGATCTGTCTACATACAGGTGTTGTGTCTGTGTAGATCTGTCTACATACAGGTGTTGTGTCTGTGTAGATCTGTCTACATACAGGTGTTGTGTCTGTGTAGATCTGTCTACATACAGGTGTTGTGTCTGTGTGTAGATCTGTCTACATACAGGTGTTGTGTCTGTGTGTAGATCTGTCTACATACAGGTGTTGTGTCTGTGTGTAGATCTGTCTACATACAGGTGTTGTGTCTGTGTGTAGATCTGTCTACATACAGGTGTTGTGTCTGTGTGTAGATCTGTCTACATACAGGTGTTGTGTCTGTGTAGATCTGTCTACATACAGGTGTTGTGTCTGTGTGTAGATCTGTCTACATACAGGTGTTGTGTCTGTGTAGATCTGTCTACATACAGGTGTTGTGTCTGTGTAGATCTGTCTACATACAGGTGTTGTGTCTGTGTGTAGATCTGTCTACATACAGGTGTTGTGTCTTTGTGTAGATCTGTCTACATACAGGTGTTGTGTCTGTGTGTAGATCTGTCTACATACAGGTGTTGTGTCTGTGTGTAGATCTGTCTACATACAGGTGTTGTGTCTTTGTGTAGTGTCTACATACAGGTGTTGTGTCTGTGATCTGTCTACATACAGGTGTTGTGTCTGTGTGTAGATCTGTCTACATACAGGTGTTGTGTCTGTGTGTAGATCTGTCTACATACAGGTGTTGTGTCTGTGTAGATCTGTCTACATACAGGTGTTGTGTGTGTAGATCTGTCTACATACAGGTGTTGTGTCTGTGTAGATCTGTCTACATACAGGTGTTGTGTCTGTGTGTAGATCTGTCTACATACAGGTGTTGTGTCTGTCTACATACAGGTGTTGTGTCTGTGTAGATCTGTCTACATACAGGTGTTGTGTCTGTGTGTAGATCTGTCTACATACAGGTGTTGTGTCTGTGTGTAGATCTGTCTACATACAGGTGTTGTGTCTGTGTGTAGATCTGTCTACATACAGGTGTTGTGTCTGTGTGTAGATCTGTCTACATACAGGTGTTGTGTCTGTGTGTAGATCTGTCTACATACAGGTGTTGTGTCTGTGTGTAGATCTGTCTACATACAGGTGTTGTGTCTGTGTGTAGATCTGTCTACATACAGGTGTTGTTGTGTCTGTGTGTAGATCTGTCTACATACAGGTGTTGTGTCTGTGTGTAGATCTGTCTACATACAGGTGTTGTGTCTGTGTGTAGATCTGTCTACATACAGGTGTTGTGTCTGTGTGTAGATCTGTCTACATACAGGTGTTGTGTATGTGTAGATCTGTCTACATACAGGTGTTGTGTCTTTGTGCAGATCTGTCTACATACAGGTGTTGTGTCTGTGTGTAGATCTGTCTACATACAGGTGTTTTGTCTGTGTAGATCTGTCTACATACAGGTGTTGTGTCTGTGTAGATCTGTCTACATACAGGTGGTGTGTCTTTGTGCAGATCTGTCTACATATAGGTGTTGTTTCTGTGTAGATCTGTTTACATACAGGTGTTGTGTCTTTGTGTAGATCTGTCTACATATAGGTGTTGTGTCTGTGTAGATCTGTTTACATACAGGTGTTGTGTCTTTGTGTAGATCTGTCTACATACAGGTGTTGTGTCTGTGTAGATCTGTCTACATACAGGTGTTGTGTCTGTGTGTAGATCTGTCTACATACAGGTGTTGTGTCTGTGTAGATCTGTCTACATACAGGTGTTGTGTCTGTGTAGATCTGTCTACATACAGGTGTTGTGTCTATGTAGATCTGTCTACATACAGGTGTTGTGTCTGTGTAGATCTGTCTACATACAGGTGTTGTGTCTGTGTAGATCTGTCTACATACAGGTGTTGTGTCTGTGTGTAGATCTGTCTACATACAGGTGTTGTGTCTGTGTAGATCTGTCTACATACAGGTGTTGTGTCTGTGTAGATCTGTCTACATACAGGTGGTGTGTCTTTGTGCAGATCTGTCTACATATAGGTGTTGTTTCTGTGTAGATCTGTTTACATACAGGTGTTGTGTCTTTGTGTAGATCTGTCTACATATAGGTGTTGTGTCTGTGTAGATCTGTTTACATACAGGTGTTGTGTCTTTGTGTAGATCTGTCTACATACAGGTGTTGTGTCTGTGTAGATCTGTCTACATACAGGTGTTGTGTCTGTGTGTAGATCTGTCTACATACAGGTGTTGTGTCTGTGTAGATCTGTCTACATACAGGTGTTGTGTCTGTGTAGATCTGTCTACATACAGGTGTTGTGTCTATGTAGATCTGTCTACATACAGGTGTTGTGTCTGTGTGTAGATCTGTCTACATACAGGTGTTGTGGCTGTGTGTAGATCTGTCTACATACAGGTGTTGTGTCTTTGTGTAGATCTGTCTACATACAGGTGTTGTGTCTGTGTGTAGATCTGTCTACATACAGGTGTTGTGTCTGTGTGTAGATCTGTCTACATACAGGTGTTGTGTCTGTGTAGATCTGTCTACATACAGGTGTTGTGTCTGTGTGTAGATATGTCTACATACAGGTGTTGTGTCTGTGTAGATCTGTCTACATACAGGTGTTGTGTCTGTGTAGATCTGTCTACATACAGGTGTTGTGTCTGTGTGTAGATCTGTCTACATACAGGTGTTGTGTCTGTGTAGATCTGTCTACATACAGGTGTTGTGTCTGTGTAGATCTGTCTAAATACAGGTGTTGTGTCTGTGTGTAGATCTGTCTGCATATAGGTGTTGTGTCTGTGTGTAGATCTGTCTACATACAGGTGTTGTGGCTGTGTGTAGATCTGTTTACATACAGGTGTTG
Organism: Metamycoplasmataceae bacterium; assembly: GCA_965263245.1. Taxonomy (GTDB): domain Bacteria; phylum Bacillota_I; class Bacilli_A; order Mycoplasmatales; family Metamycoplasmataceae; genus DT-68. The sequence goes on from CBDHHR010000480.1 coordinate 40,697, forward strand.
TGTCTGTGTGTAGATCTGTCTACATACAGGTGTTGTGTCTGTGTGTAGATCTGTCTACATACAGGTGTTGTGTCTGTGTGTAGATCTGTCTACATATAGGTGTTGTGTCTGTGTGTAGATCTGTCTACATACAGGTGTTGTGTCTGTGTGTAGATCTGTTTACATACAGGTGTTGTGTCTTTGTGTAGATCTGTCTACATACAGGTGTTGTGTCTGTGTGTAGATCTGTCTACATACAGGTGTTGTGTCTGTGTGTAGATCTGTCTACATACAGGTGTTGTGTCTGTGTAGATCTGTCTACATACAGGTGTTGTGTCTGTGTGTAGATCTGTCTACATACAGGTGTTGTGTCTGTGTGTAGATATGTCTACATACAGGTGTTGTGTCTGTGTGTAGATATGTCTACATACAGGTGTTGTGTCTGTGTAGATCTGTCTACATACAGGTGTTGTGAATGTGTGTAGATCTGTCTACATACAGGTGTTGTGTCTGTGTGTAGATCTGTCTACATACAGGTGTTGTGTCTGTGTGTAGATATGTCTACATACAGGTGTTGTGTCTGTGTGTAGATATGTCTACATACAGGTGTTGTGTCTGTGTAGATCTGTCTACATACAGGTGTTGTGAATGTGTGTAGATCTGTCTACATACAGGTGTTGTGTCTGTGTGTAGATCTGTCTACATACAGGTGTTGTGTCTGTGTGTAGATCTGTCTACATACAGGTGTTGTGTCTGTGTGTAGATCTGTCTACATACAGGTGTTGTGTCTGTGTAGATCTGTCTACATACAGGTGTTGTGTCTGTGTGTAGATCTGTCTACATACAGGTGTTGTGTCTGTGTGTAGATATGTCTACATACAGGTGTTGTGTCTGTGTGTAGATATGTCTACATACAGGTGTTGTGTCTGTGTAGATCTGTCTACATACAGGTGTTGTGAATGTGTGTAGATCTGTCTACATACAGGTGTTGTGTCTGTGTGTAGATCTGTCTACATACAGGTGTTGTGTCTGTGTGTAGATATGTCTACATACAGGTGTTGTGTCTGTGTGTAGATATGTCTACATACAGGTGTTGTGTCTGTGTAGATCTGTCTACATACAGGTGTTGTGAATGTGTGTAGATCTGTCTACATACAGGTGTTGTGTCTGTGTGTAGATCTGTCTACATACAGGTGTTGTGTCTGTGTGTAGATATGTCTACATACAGGTGTTGTGTCTGTGTAGATCTGTCTACATACAGGTGTTGTGTCTGTGTGTAGATCTGTCTACATACAGGTGTTGTGTCTGTGTGTAGATCTGTCTACATACAGGTGTTGTGTCTTTGTGTAGATCTGTCTACATACAGGTGTTGTGTCTGTGTGTAGATCTGTCTACATACAGGTGTTGTGTCTGTGTGTAGATCTGTCTACATACAGGTGTTGTGTCTGTGTAGATCTGTCTACATACAGGTGTTGTGAATGTGTGTAGATCTGTCTACATACAGGTGTTGTGTCTGTGTGTAGATCTGTCTACATACAGGTGTTGTGTCTGTGTGTAGATATGTCTACATACAGGTGTTGTGTCTGTGTGTAGATATGTCTACATACAGGTGTTGTGTCTGTGTAGATCTGTCTACATACAGGTGTTGTGAATGTGTGTAGATCTGTCTACATATAGGTGTTGTGTCTGTGTAGATCTGTTTACATACAGGTGGTGTGTCTTTGTGTAGATCTGTCTACATACAGGTGTTGTGTCTGTGTAGATCTGTCTACATACAGGTGTTGTGTCTGTGTGTAGATCTGTCTACATACAGGTGTTGTGTCTGTGTAGATCTGTCTACATACAGGTGTTGTGTCTGTGTAGATCTGTCTACATACAGGTGTTGTGTCTATGTAGATCTGTCTACATACAGGTGTTGTGTCTGTGTAGATCTGTCTACATACAGGTGTTGTGTCTGTGTAGATCTGTCTACATACAGGTGTTGTGTCTGTGTGTAGATCTGTCTACATACAGGTGTTGTGTCTGTGTAGATCTGTCTACATACAGGTGTTGTGTCTGTGTAGATCTGTCTACATACAGGTGGTGTGTCTTTGTGCAGATCTGTCTACATATAGGTGTTGTTTCTGTGTAGATCTGTTTACATACAGGTGTTGTGTCTTTGTGTAGATCTGTCTACATATAGGTGTTGTGTCTGTGTAGATCTGTTTACATACAGGTGTTGTGTCTTTGTGTAGATCTGTCTACATACAGGTGTTGTGTCTGTGTAGATCTGTCTACATACAGGTGTTGTGTCTGTGTGTAGATCTGTCTACATACAGGTGTTGTGTCTGTGTAGATCTGTCTACATACAGGTGTTGTGTCTGTGTAGATCTGTCTACATACAGGTGTTGTGTCTATGTAGATCTGTCTACATACAGGTGTTGTGTCTGTGTAGATCTGTCTACATACAGGTGTTGTGTCTGTGTAGATCTGTCTACATACAGGTGTTGTGTCTTTGTGTAGATCTGTCTACATACAGGTGTTGTGTCTGTGTGTAGATCTGTCTACATACAGGTGTTGTGTCTGTGTGTAGATCTGTCTACATACAGGTGTTGTGTCTGTGTAGATCTGTCTACATACAGGTGTTGTGTCTGTGTGTAGATATGTCTACATACAGGTGTTGTGTCTGTGTAGATCTGTCTACATACAGGTGTTGTGTCTGTGTAGATCTGTCTACATATAGGTGTTGTGTCTGTGTGTAGATCTGTCTACATACAGGTGTTGTGGCTGTGTGTAGATCTGTCTACATACAGGTGTTGTGTCTTTGTGTAGATCTGTCTACATACAGGTGTTGTGTCTGTGTGTAGATCTGTCTACATACAGGTGTTGTGTCTGTGTGTAGATCTGTCTACATACAGGTGTTGTGTCTGTGTAGATCTGTCTACATACAGGTGTTGTGTCTGTGTGTAGATCTGTCTACATACAGGTGTTGTGTCTGTGTAGATCTGTCTACATACAGGTGTTGTGTCTGTGTAGATCTGTCTACATACAGGTGTTGTGTCTGTGTGTAGATCTGTCTACATACAGGTGTTGTGTCTGTGTAGATCTGTCTACATACAGGTGTTGTGTCTGTGTAGATCTGTCTACATACAGGTGTTGTGTCTGTGTAGATCTGTCTACATACAGGTGTTGTGTCTGTGTGTAGATCTGTCTACATACAGGTGTTGTGTCTTTGTGTAGATCTGTCTACATACAGGTGTTGTGTCTTTGTGTAGATCTGTCTACATACAGGTGTTGTGTCTGTGTGTAGATCTGTCTACATACAGGTGTTGTGTCTTTGTGTAGATCTGTCTACATACAGGTGTTGTGTCTGTGTAGATCTGTCTACATACAGGTGTTGTGTCTGTGTGTAGATCTGTCTACATACAGGTGTTGTGTCTGTATAGATATGTCTACATACAGGTGTTGTGTCTGTGTAGATCTGTCTACATACAGGTGTTGTGTCTGTGTGTAGATCTGTCTACATACAGGTGTTGTGTCTTTGTGTAGATCTGTCTACATACAGGTGTTAGATCTGTCTGTGTAGATCTGTCTACATACAGGTGTTGTGTCTGTGTGTAGATCTGTCTACATACAGGTGTTGTGTCTTTGTGTAGATCTGTCTACATACAGGTGTTGTGTCTGTGTATATCTGTCTACATACAGGTGTTGTGTCTGTGTGTAGATCTGTCTACATACAGGTGTTGTGTCTGTGTGTAGATCTGTCTACATACAGGTGTTGTGTCTGTGTAGATCTGTCTACATACAGGTGTTGTGTCTGTGTAGATCTGTCTACATACAGGTGTTGTGTCTGTGTAGATCTGTCTACATACAGGTGTTGTGTCTGTGTGTAGATCTGTCTACATACAGGTGTTGTGTCTGTGTAGATCTGTCTACATACAGGTGTTGTGTCTGTGTAGATCTGTCATACAGGTGTTGTGTCTGTGTGTAGATCTGTCTACATACAGGTGTTGTGTCTGTGTGTAGATCTGTCTACATACAGGTGTTGTGTCTGTGTGTAGATCTGTCTACATACAGGTGTTGTGTCTGTGTGTAGATCTGTCTACATACAGGTGTTGTGTCTGTGTAGATCTGTCTACATACAGGTGTTGTGTCTGTGTGTAGATCTGTCTACATACAGGTGTTGTGTCTGTGTGTAGATCTGTTTACATACAGGTGTTGTGTCTTTGTGTAGATCTGTCTACATACAGGTGTTGTGTCTGTGTGTAGATCTGTCTACATACAGGTGTTGTGTCTGTGTGTAGATCTGTCTACATACAGGTGTTGTGTCTGTGTGTAGATCTGTCTACATACAGGTGTTGTGTATGTGTAGATCTGTCTACATACAGGTGTTGTGTCTGTGTGCAGATCTGTCTACATACAGGTGTTGTGTCTGTGTGTAGATCTGTCTACATACAGGTGTTGTGTCTGTGTAGATCTGTCTACATACAGGTGTTGTGTCTGTGTAGATCTGTCTACATACAGGTGGTGTGTCTTTGTGCAGATCTGTCTACATATAGGTGTTGTTTCTGTGTAGATCTGTTTACATACAGGTGTTGTGTCTTTGTGTAGATCTGTCTACATATAGGTGTTGTGTCTGTGTAGATCTGTTTACATACAGGTGTTGTGTCTTTGTGTAGATCTGTCTACATACAGGTGTTGTGTCTGTGTAGATCTGTCTACATACAGGTGTTGTGTCTGTGTGTAGATCTGTCTACATACAGGTGTTGTGTCTGTGTAGATCTGTCTACATACAGGTGTTGTGTCTGTGTAGATCTGTCTACATACAGGTGTTGTGTCTATGTAGATCTGTCTACATACAGGTGTTGTGTCTGTGTAGATCTGTCTACATACAGGTGTTGTGTCTGTGTAGATCTGTCTACATACAGGTGTTGTGTCTGTGTGTAGATCTGTCTACATACAGGTGTTGTGTCTGTGTAGATCTGTCTACATACAGGTGTTGTGTCTGTGTAGATCTGTCTACATACAGGTGGTGTGTCTTTGTGCAGATCTGTCTACATATAGGTGTTGTTTCTGTGTAGATCTGTTTACATACAGGTGTTGTGTCTTTGTGTAGATCTGTCTACATATAGGTGTTGTGTCTGTGTAGATCTGTTTACATACAGGTGTTGTGTCTTTGTGTAGATCTGTCTACATACAGGTGTTGTGTCTGTGTAGATCTGTCTACATACAGGTGTTGTGTCTGTGTGTAGATCTGTCTACATACAGGTGTTGTGTCTGTGTAGATCTGTCTACATACAGGTGTTGTGTCTGTGTAGATCTGTCTACATACAGGTGTTGTGTCTGTGTAGATCTGTCTACATACAGGTGTTGTGTCTGTGTGTAGATCTGTCTACATACAGGTGTTGTGTCTGTGTGTAGATCTGTCTACATACAGGTGTTGTGTCTTTGTGTAGATCTGTCTACATACAGGTGTTGTGTCTGTGTGTAGATCTGTCTACATACAGGTGTTGTGTCTGTGTGTAGATCTGTCTACATACAGGTGTTGTGTCTGTGTAGATCTGTCTACATACAGGTGTTGTGTCTGTGTGTAGATATGTCTACATACAGGTGTTGTGTCTGTGTAGATCTGTCTACATACAGGTGTTGTGTCTGTGTAGATCTGTCTACATACAGGTGTTGTGTCTGTGTGTAGATCTGTCTACATACAGGTGTTGTGTCTGTGTAGATCTGTCTACATACAGGTGTTGTGTCTGTGTAGATCTGTCTACATACAGGTGTTGTGTCTGTGTGTAGATCTGTCTACATATAGGTGTTGTGTCTGTGTGTAGATCTGTCTACATACAGGTGTTGTGTCTGTGTGTAGATCTGTCTACATACAGGTGTTGTGTCTGTGTGTAGATCTGTCTACATACAGGTGTTGTGTCTGTGTAGATCTGTCTACATACAGGTGTTGTGTCTGTGTGTAGATCTGTCTACATATAGGTGTTGTGTCTGTGTGTAGATCTGTCTACATACAGGTGTTGTGTCTGTGTGTAGATCTGTTTACATACAGGTGTTGTGTCTTTGTGTAGATCTGTCTACATACAGGTGTTGTGTCTGTGTGTAGATCTGTCTACATACAGGTGTTGTGTCTGTGTGTAGATCTGTCTACATACAGGTGTTGTGTCTGTGTAGATCTGTCTACATACAGGTGTTGTGTCTGTGTGTAGATCTGTCTACATACAGGTGTTGTGTCTGTGTGTAGATATGTCTACATACAGGTGTTGTGTCTGTGTGTAGATATGTCTACATACAGGTGTTGTGTCTGTGTAGATCTGTCTACATACAGGTGTTGTGAATGTGTGTAGATCTGTCTACATACAGGTGTTGTGTCTGTGTGTAGATCTGTCTACATACAGGTGTTGTGTCTGTGTGTAGATATGTCTACATACAGGTGTTGTGTCTGTGTGTAGATATGTCTACATACAGGTGTTGTGTCTGTGTAGATCTGTCTACATACAGGTGTTGTGAATGTGTGTAGATCTGTCTACATACAGGTGTTGTGTCTGTGTGTAGATCTGTCTACATACAGGTGTTGTGTCTGTGTGTAGATCTGTCTACATACAGGTGTTGTGTCTGTGTGTAGATCTGTCTACATACAGGTGTTGTGTCTGTGTAGATCTGTCTACATACAGGTGTTGTGTCTGTGTGTAGATCTGTCTACATACAGGTGTTGTGTCTGTGTGTAGATATGTCTACATACAGGTGTTGTGTCTGTGTGTAGATATGTCTACATACAGGTGTTGTGTCTGTGTAGATCTGTCTACATACAGGTGTTGTGAATGTGTGTAGATCTGTCTACATACAGGTGTTGTGTCTGTGTGTAGATCTGTCTACATACAGGTGTTGTGTCTGTGTGTAGATATGTCTACATACAGGTGTTGTGTCTGTGTGTAGATATGTCTACATACAGGTGTTGTGTCTGTGTAGATCTGTCTACATACAGGTGTTGTGAATGTGTGTAGATCTGTCTACATACAGGTGTTGTGTCTGTGTGTAGATCTGTCTACATACAGGTGTTGTGTCTGTGTGTAGATATGTCTACATACAGGTGTTGTGTCTGTGTAGATCTGTCTACATACAGGTGTTGTGTCTGTGTGTAGATCTGTCTACATACAGGTGTTGTGTCTGTGTGTAGATCTGTCTACATACAGGTGTTGTGTCTTTGTGTAGATCTGTCTACATACAGGTGTTGTGTCTGTGTGTAGATCTGTCTACATACAGGTGTTGTGTCTGTGTGTAGATCTGTCTACATACAGGTGTTGTGTCTGTGTAGATCTGTCTACATACAGGTGTTGTGAATGTGTGTAGATCTGTCTACATACAGGTGTTGTGTCTGTGTGTAGATCTGTCTACATACAGGTGTTGTGTCTGTGTGTAGATCTGTCTACATACAGGTGTTGTGTCTGTGTGTAGATATGTCTACATACAGGTGTTGTGTCTGTGTAGATCTGTCTACATACAGGTGTTGTGAATGTGTGTAGATCTGTCTACATATAGGTGTTGTGTCTGTGTAGATCTGTTTACATACAGGTGGTGTGTCTTTGTGTAGATCTGTCTACATACAGGTGTTGTGTCTGTGTAGATCTGTCTACATACAGGTGTTGTGTCTGTGTGTAGATCTGTCTACATACAGGTGTTGTGTCTGTGTAGATCTGTCTACATACAGGTGTTGTGTCTGTGTAGATCTGTCTACATACAGGTGTTGTGTCTATGTAGATCTGTCTACATACAGGTGTTGTGTCTGTGTAGATCTGTCTACATACAGGTGTTGTGTCTGTGTAGATCTGTCTACATACAGGTGTTGTGTCTGTGTGTAGATCTGTCTACATACAGGTGTTGTGTCTGTGTAGATCTGTCTACATACAGGTGTTGTGTCTGTGTAGATCTGTCTACATACAGGTGGTGTGTCTTTGTGCAGATCTGTCTACATATAGGTGTTGTTTCTGTGTAGATCTGTTTACATACAGGTGTTGTGTCTTTGTGTAGATCTGTCTACATATAGGTGTTGTGTCTGTGTAGATCTGTTTACATACAGGTGTTGTGTCTTTGTGTAGATCTGTCTACATACAGGTGTTGTGTCTGTGTAGATCTGTCTACATACAGGTGTTGTGTCTGTGTGTAGATCTGTCTACATACAGGTGTTGTGTCTGTGTAGATCTGTCTACATACAGGTGTTGTGTCTGTGTAGATCTGTCTACATACAGGTGTTGTGTCTATGTAGATCTGTCTACATACAGGTGTTGTGTCTGTGTAGATCTGTCTACATACAGGTGTTGTGTCTGTGTAGATCTGTCTACATACAGGTGTTGTGTCTTTGTGTAGATCTGTCTACATACAGGTGTTGTGTCTGTGTGTAGATCTGTCTACATACAGGTGTTGTGTCTGTGTGTAGATCTGTCTACATACAGGTGTTGTGTCTGTGTAGATCTGTCTACATACAGGTGTTGTGTCTGTGTGTAGATATGTCTACATACAGGTGTTGTGTCTGTGTAGATCTGTCTACATACAGGTGTTGTGTCTATGTAGATCTGTCTACATACAGGTGTTGTGTCTGTGTAGATCTGTCTACATACAGGTGTTGTGTGGCTGTGTGTAGATCTGTCTACATACAGGTGTTGTGTCTTTGTGTAGATCTGTCTACATACAGGTGTTGTGTCTGTGTGTAGATCTGTCTACATACAGGTGTTGTGTCTGTGTGTAGATCTGTCTACATACAGGTGTTGTGTCTGTGTAGATCTGTCTACATACAGGTGTTGTGTCTGTGTGTAGATCTGTCTACATACAGGTGTTGTGTCTGTGTAGATCTGTCTACATACAGGTGTTGTGTCTGTGTAGATCTGTCTACATACAGGTGTTGTGTCTGTGTGTAGATCTGTCTACATACAGGTGTTGTGTCTGTGTAGATCTGTCTACATACAGGTGTTGTGTCTGTGTAGATCTGTCTACATACAGGTGTTGTGTCTGTGTAGATCTGTCTACATACAGGTGTTGTGTCTGTGTGTAGATCTGTCTACATACAGGTGTTGTGTCTTTGTGTAGATCTGTCTACATACAGGTGTTGTGTCTTTGTGTAGACCTGTCTACATACAGGTGTTGTGTCTGTGTGTAGATCTGTCTACATACAGGTGTTGTGTCTTTGTGTAGATCTGTCTACATACAGGTGTTGTGTCTGTGTAGATCTGTCTACATACAGGTGTTGTGTCTGTGTGTAGATCTGTCTACATACAGGTGTTGTGTCTGTGTAGATCTGTCTACATACAGGTGTTGTGTCTGTGTAGATCTGTCTACATACAGGTGTTGTGTCTGTGTGTAGATCTGTCTACATACAGGTGTTGTGTCTTTGTGTAGATCTGTCTACATACAGGTGTTGTGTCTGTGTAGATCTGTCTACATACAGGTGTTGTGTCTGTGTGTAGATCTGTCTACATACAGGTGTTGTGTCTTTGTGTAGATCTGTCTACATACAGGTGTTGTGTCTGTGTAGATCTGTCTACATACAGGTGTTGTGTCTGTGTGTAGATCTGTCTACATACAGGTGTTGTGTCTGTGTGTAGATCTGTCTACATACAGGTGTTGTGTCTGTGTAGATCTGTCTACATACAGGTGTTGTGTCTGTGTAGATCTGTCTACATACAGGTGTTGTGTCTGTGTAGATCTGTCTACATACAGGTGTTGTGTCTGTGTGTAGATCTGTCTACATACAGGTGTTGTGTCTGTGTAGATCTGTCTACATACAGGTGTTGTGTCTGTGTAGATCTGTCTACATACAGGTGTTGTGTCTGTGTGTAGATCTGTCTACATACTGTGTGTAGATCTGTCTACATACAGGTGTTGTGTCTGTGTGTAGATCTGTCTACATACAGGTGTTGTGTCTGTGTGTAGATCTGTCTACATACAGGTGTTGTGTCTGTGTGTAGATCTGTCTACATACAGGTGTTGTGTCTGTGTGTAGATCTGTCTACATACAGGTGTTGTGTCTGTGTGTAGATCTGTCTACATACAGGTGTTGTGTCTGTGTGTAGATCTGTCTACATACAGGTGTTGTGTCTGTGTGTAGATCTGTCTACATACAGGTGTTGTGTCTGTGTGTAGATCTGTCTACATACAGGTGTTGTGTCTGTGTGTAGATCTGTCTACATACAGGTGTTGTGTGTGTGTAGATCTGTCTACATACAGGTGTTGTGTCTGTTGTGTAGATCTGTCTACATACAGGTGTTGTGTCTGTGTGTAGATCTGTCTACATACAGGTGTTGTGTCTGTGTAGATCTGTCTACATACAGGTGTTGTGTCTGTGTAGATCTGTCTACATACAGGTGGTGTGTCTTTGTGTAGATCTGTCTACATACAGGTGTTGTGTCTGTGTGTAGATCTGTCTACATACAGGTGTTGTGTCTGTGTGTAGATCTGTCTACATACAGGTGTTGTGTCTGTGTAGATCTGTCTACATACAGGTGTTGTGTCTTTGTGTAGATCTGTCTACATACAGGTGTTGTGTCTGTGTAGATCTGTCTACATACAGGTGTTGTGTCTGTGTGTAGATCTGTCTACATACAGGTGTTGTGTCTGTGTAGATCTGTCTACATACAGGTGTTGTGTCTGTGTAGATCTGTCTACATACAGGTGTTGTGTCTGTGTAGATCTGTCTACATACAGGTGTTGTGTCTGTGTAGATCTGTCTACATACAGGTGTTGTGTCTGTGTAGATCTGTCTACATACAGGTGTTGTGTCTGTGTGTAGATCTGTCTACATACAGGTGTTGTGTCTGTGTAGATCTGTCTACATACAGGTGTTGTGTCTGTGTAGATCTGTCTACATACAGGTGGTGTGTCTTTGTGCAGATCTGTCTACATATAGGTGTTGTTTCTGTGTAGATCTGTTTACATACAGGTGTTGTGTCTTTGTGTAGATCTGTCTACATATAGGTGTTGTGTCTGTGTAGATCTGTTTACATACAGGTGTTGTGTCTTTGTGTAGATCTGTCTACATACAGGTGTTGTGTCTGTGTAGATCTGTCTACATACAGGTGTTGTGTCTGTGTGTAGATCTGTCTACATACAGGTGTTGTGTCTGTGTAGATCTGTCTACATACAGGTGTTGTGTCTGTGTAGATCTGTCTACATACAGGTGTTGTGTCTATGTAGATCTGTCTACATACAGGTGTTGTGTCTGTGTGTAGATCTGTCTACATACAGGTGTTGTGCTGTGTGTAGATCTGTCTACATACAGGTGTTGTGTCTTTGTGTAGATCTGTCTACATACAGGTGTTGTGTCTGTGTGTAGATCTGTCTACATACAGGTGTTGTGTCTGTGTGTAGATCTGTCTACATACAGGTGTTGTGTCTGTGTAGATCTGTCTACATACAGGTGTTGTGTCTGTGTGTAGATATGTCTACATACAGGTGTTGTGTCTGTGTAGATCTGTCTACATACAGGTGTTGTGTCTGTGTAGATCTGTCTACATACAGGTGTTGTGTCTGTGTGTAGATCTGTCTACATACAGGTGTTGTGTCTGTGTAGATCTGTCTACATACAGGTGTTGTGTCTGTGTAGATCTGTCTAAATACAGGTGTTGTGTCTGTGTGTAGATCTGTCTACATATAGGTGTTGTGTCTGTGTGTAGATCTGTCTACATACAGGTGTTGTGGCTGTGTGTAGATCTGTTTACATACAGGTGTTGTGTCTGTGTGTAGATCTGTCTACATACAGGTGTTGTGTCTGTGTAGATCTGTCTACATACAGGTGTTGTGTCTGTGTGTAGATCTGTCTACATATAGGTGTTGTGTCTGTGTGTAGATCTGTCTACATACAGGTGTTGTGTCTGTGTGTAGATCTGTTTACATACAGGTGTTGTGTCTTTGTGTAGATCTGTCTACATACAGGTGTTGTGTCTGTGTGTAGATCTGTCTACATACAGGTGTTGTGTCTGTGTGTAGATCTGTCTACATACAGGTGTTGTGTCTGTGTAGATCTGTCTACATACAGGTGTTGTGTCTGTGTGTAGATCTGTCTACATACAGGTGTTGTGTCTGTGTGTAGATCTGTCTACATACAGGTGTTGTGTCTGTGTGTAGATATGTCTACATACAGGTGTTGTGTCTGTGTAGATCTGTCTACATACAGGTGTTGTGAATGTGTGTAGATCTGTCTACATACAGGTGTTGTGTCTGTGTGTAGATCTGTCTACATACAGGTGTTGTGTCTGTGTGTAGATATGTCTACATACAGGTGTTGTGTCTGTGTGTAGATCTGTCTACATACAGGTGTTGTGTCTGTGTAGATCTGTCTACATACAGGTGTTGTGAATGTGTGTAGATCTGTCTACATACAGGTGTTGTGTCTGTGTGTAGATCTGTCTACATACAGGTGTTGTGTCTGTGTGTAGATCTGTCTACATACAGGTGTTGTGTCTGTGTGTAGATCTGTCTACATACAGGTGTTGTGTCTGTGTAGATCTGTCTACATACAGGTGTTGTGTCTGTGTGTAGATCTGTCTACATACAGGTGTTGTGTCTGTGTGTAGATATGTCTACATACAGGTGTTGTGTCTGTGTGTAGATATGTCTACATACAGGTGTTGTGTCTGTGTAGATCTGTCTACATACAGGTGTTGTGTCTGTGTGTAGATCTGTCTACATACAGGTGTTGTGTCTGTGTGTAGATCTGTCTACATACAGGTGTTGTGTCTGTGTGTAGATCTGTCTACATACAGGTGTTGTGTCTGTGTGTAGATATGTCTACATACAGGTGTTGTGTCTGTGTAGATCTGTCTACATACAGGTGTTGTGTCTGTGTGTAGATCTGTCTACATACAGGTGTTGTGTCTGTGTGTAGATCTGTCTACATACAGGTGTTGTGTCTGTGTGTAGATCTGTCTACATACAGGTGTTGTGTCTGTGTAGATCTGTCTACATACAGGTGTTGTGTCTGTGTGTAGATCTGTCTACATACAGGTGTTGTGTCTGTGTGTAGATCTGTCTACATACAGGTGTTGTGTCTGTGTGTAGATCTGTCTACATACAGGTGTTGTGTCTGTGTGTAGATCTGTCTACATACAGGTGTTGTGTCTGTGTGTAGATCTGTCTACATACAGGTGTTGTGTCTGTGTAGATCTGTCTACATACAGGTGTTGTGAATGTGTGTAGATCTGTCTACATACAGGTGTTGTGTCTGTGTGTAGATCTGTCTACATACAGGTGTTGTGTCTGTGTAGATATGTCTACATACAGGTGTTGTGTCTGTGTGTAGATATGTCTACATACAGGTGTTGTGTCTGTGTAGATCTGTCTACATACAGGTGTTGTGTCTGTGTGTAGATCTGTCTACATATAGGTGTTGTGTCTGTGTAGATCTGTTTACATACAGGTGTTGTGTCTTTGTGTAGATCTGTCTACATACAGGTGTTGTGTCTGTGTAGATCTGTCTACATACAGGTGTTGTGTCTGTGTGTAGATCTGTCTACATACAGGTGTTGTGTCTGTGTAGATCTGTCTACATACAGGTGTTGTGTCTGTGTAGATCTGTCTACATACAGGTGTTGTGTCTATGTAGATCTGTCTACATACAGGTGTTGTGTCTGTGTAGATCTGTCTACATACAGGTGTTGTGTCTGTGTAGATCTGTCTACATACAGGTGTTGTGTCTGTGTGTAGATCTGTCTACATACAGGTGTTGTGTCTGTGTAGATCTGTCTACATACAGGTGTTGTGTCTGTGTAGATCTGTCTACATACAGGTGGTGTGTCTTTGTGCAGATCTGTCTACATATAGGTGTTGTTTCTGTGTAGATCTGTTTACATACAGGTGTTGTGTCTTTGTGTAGATCTGTCTACATATAGGTGTTGTGTCTGTGTAGATCTGTTTACATACAGGTGTTGTGTCTTTGTGTAGATCTGTCTACATACAGGTGTTGTGTCTGTGTAGATCTGTCTACATACAGGTGTTGTGTCTGTGTGTAGATCTGTCTACATACAGGTGTTGTGTCTGTGTAGATCTGTCTACATACAGGTGTTGTGTCTGTGTAGATCTGTCTACATACAGGTGTTGTGTCTATGTAGATCTGTCTACATACAGGTGTTGTGTCTGTGTAGATCTGTCTACATACAGGTGTTGTGTCTGTGTAGATCTGTCTACATACAGGTGTTGTGTCTTTGTGTAGATCTGTCTACATACAGGTGTTGTGTCTGTGTGTAGATCTGTCTACATACAGGTGTTGTGTCAGGTGTTGTGTCTGTGTAGATCTGTCTACATACAGGTGTTGTGTCTGTGTGTAGATCTGTCTACATACAGGTGTTGTGTGTGTAGATCTGTCTACATACAGGTGTTGTGTCTATGTAGATCTGTCTACATATAGGTGTTGTGTCTGTGTGTAGATCTGTCTACATACAGGTGTTGTGTCTGTGTGTAGATCTGTCTACATACAGGTGTTGTGTCTGTGTGTAGATCTGTCTACATACAGGTGTTGTGTCTGTGTGTAGATCTGTCTACATACAGGTGTTGTGTCTGTGTGTAGATCTGTCTACATACAGGTGTTGTGTCTGTGTAGATCTGTCTACATACAGGTGTTGTGTCTGTGTGTAGATCTGTCTACATACAGGTGTTGTGTCTGTGTGTAGATCTGTCTACATACAGGTGTTGTGTCTGTGTGTAGATCTGTCTACATACAGGTGTTGTGTCTTTGTGTAGATCTGTCTACATACAGGTGTTGTGTGTGTAGATCTGTCTACATACAGGTGTTGTGTGTGTAGATCTGTCTACATACAGGTGTTGTGTCTGTGTGTAGATCTGTCTACATACAGGTGTTGTGTCAGGTGTTGTGTCTGTGTGTAGATCTGTCTACATACAGGTGTTGTGTCTGTGTGTAGATCTGTCTACATACAGGTGTTGTGTCTGTGTGTAGATCTGTCTACATACAGGTGTTGTGTCTGTGTGTAGATCTGTCTACATACAGGTGTTGTGTCTGTGTAGATCTGTCTACATACAGGTGTTGTGTCTGTGTGTAGATCTGTCTACATACAGGTGTTGTGTCTGTGTGTAGATATGTCTACATACAGGTGTTGTGTCTGTGTAGATCTGTCTACATACAGGTGTTGTGTCTGTGTGTAGATCTGTCTACATACAGGTGTTGTGTGTGTAGATCTGTGTGTAGATCTGTCTACATACAGGTGTTGTGTCTGTGTAGATCTGTCTACATACAGGTGTTGTGTCTGTGTGTAGATCTGTCTACATACAGGTGTTGTGTCAGGTGTTGTGTTTGTGTGTGTCTACATACAGATCTGTCTACATACAGGTGTTGTGTCTGTGTGTAGATCTGTCTACATACAGGTGTTGTGTCTGTGTGTAGATCTGTCTACATACAGGTGTTGTGTCTGTGTAGATCTGTCTACATACAGGTGTTGTGTCTGTGTAGATCTGTCTACATACAGGTGTTGTGTCTGTGTAGATCTGTCTACATACAGGTGTTGTGTCTGTGTGTAGATCTGTCTACATACAGGTGTTGTGTCTGTGTAGATCTGTCTACATACAGGTGTTGTGTCAGGTGTTGTGAATGTGTGTAGATCTGTCTACATACAGGTGTTGTGTCTGTGTGTAGATCTGTCTACATACAGGTGTTGTGTCTGTGTGTAGATCTGTCTACATACAGGTGTTGTGTCTGTGTGTAGATCTGTCTACATACAGGTGTTGTGTCTGTGTGTAGATCTGTCTACATACAGGTGTTGTGTCTGTGTAGATCTGTCTACATACAGGTGTTGTGTCTGTGTGTAGATCTGTCTACATACAGGTGTTGTGTCTGTGTGTAGATCTGTTTACATACAGGTGTTGTGTCTTTGTGTAGATCTGTCTACATACAGGTGTTGTGTCTGTGTGTAGATCTGTCTACATACAGGTGTTGTGTCTGTGTGTAGATCTGTCTACATACAGGTGTTGTGTCTGTGTGTAGATCTGTCTACATACAGGTGTTGTGTATGTGTAGATCTGTCTACATACAGGTGTTGTGTCTTTGTGCAGATCTGTCTACATACAGGTGTTGTGTCTGTGTGTAGATCTGTCTACATACAGGTGTTTTGTCTGTGTAGATCTGTCTACATACAGGTGTTGTGTCTGTGTAGATCTGTCTACATACAGGTGTTGTGTCTGTGTGTAGATCTGTCTACATACAGGTGTTGTTTCTGTGTAGATCTGTCTACATACAGGTGTTGTGTCTGTGTGTAGATCTGTCTACATATAGGTGTTGTGTCTGTGTAGATCTGTTTACATACAGGTGTTGTGTCTTTGTGTAGATCTGTCTACATACAGGTGTTGTGTCTGTGTAGATCTGTCTACATACAGGTGTTGTGTCTGTGTGTAGATCTGTCTACATACAGGTGTTGTGTCTGTGTAGATCTGTCTACATACAGGTGTTGTGTCTGTGTAGATCTGTCTACATACAGGTGTTGTGTCTATGTAGATCTGTCTACATACAGGTGTTGTGTCTGTGTAGATCTGTCTACATACAGGTGTTGTGTCTGTGTAGATCTGTCTACATACAGGTGTTGTGTCTGTGTGTAGATCTGTCTACATACAGGTGTTGTGTCTGTGTAGATCTGTCTACATACAGGTGTTGTGTCTGTGTAGATCTGTCTACATACAGGTGGTGTGTCTTTGTGCAGATCTGTCTACATATAGGTGTTGTTTCTGTGTAGATCTGTTTACATACAGGTGTTGTGTCTTTGTGTAGATCTGTCTACATATAGGTGTTGTGTCTGTGTAGATCTGTTTACATACAGGTGTTGTGTCTTTGTGTAGATCTGTCTACATACAGGTGTTGTGTCTGTGTAGATCTGTCTACATACAGGTGTTGTGTCTGTGTGTAGATCTGTCTACATACAGGTGTTGTGTCTGTGTAGATCTGTCTACATACAGGTGTTGTGTCTGTGTAGATCTGTCTACATACAGGTGTTGTGTCTATGTAGATCTGTCTACATACAGGTGTTGTGTCTGTGTGTAGATCTGTCTACATACAGGTGTTGTGTCTGTGTGTAGATCTGTCTACATACAGGTGTTGTGTCTTTGTGTAGATCTGTCTACATACAGGTGTTGTGTCTGTGTGTAGATCTGTCTACATACAGGTGTTGTGTCTGTGTGTAGATCTGTCTACATACAGGTGTTGTGTCTGTGTAGATCTGTCTACATACAGGTGTTGTGTCTGTGTGTAGATATGTCTACATACAGGTGTTGTGTCTGTGTAGATCTGTCTACATACAGGTGTTGTGTCTGTGTAGATCTGTCTACATACAGGTGTTGTGTCTGTGTGTAGATCTGTCTACATACAGGTGTTGTGTCTGTGTAGATCTGTCTACATACAGGTGTTGTGTCTGTGTAGATCTGTCTAAATACAGGTGTTGTGTCTGTGTGTAGATCTGTCTACATATAGGTGTTGTGTCTGTGTGTAGATCTGTCTACATACAGGTGTTGTGGCTGTGTGTAGATCTGTTTACATACAGGTGTTGTGTCAGGTGTTGTGTCTGTGTAGATCTGTCTACATACAGGTGTTGTGTCTGTGTAGATCTGTCTACATACAGGTGTTGTGTCTGTGTGTAGATCTGTCTACATATAGGTGTTGTGTCTGTGTGTAGATCTGTCTACATACAGGTGTTGTGTCTGTGTGTAGATCTGTTTACATACAGGTGTTGTGTCTTTGTGTAGATCTGTCTACATACAGGTGTTGTGTCTGTGTGTAGATCTGTCTACATACAGGTGTTGTGTCTGTGTGTAGATCTGTCTACATACAGGTGTTGTGTCTGTGTAGATCTGTCTACATACAGGTGTTGTGTCTGTGTGTAGATCTGTCTACATACAGGTGTTGTGTCTGTGTGTAGATATGTCTACATACAGGTGTTGTGTCTGTGTGTAGATATGTCTACATACAGGTGTTGTGTCTGTGTAGATCTGTCTACATACAGGTGTTGTGAATGTGTGTAGATCTGTCTACATACAGGTGTTGTGTCTGTGTGTAGATCTGTCTACATACAGGTGTTGTGTCTGTGTGTAGATATGTCTACATACAGGTGTTGTGTCTGTGTGTAGATATGTCTACATACAGGTGTTGTGTCTGTGTAGATCTGTCTACATACAGGTGTTGTGAATGTGTGTAGATCTGTCTACATACAGGTGTTGTGTCTGTGTGTAGATCTGTCTACATACAGGTGTTGTGTCTGTGTGTAGATCTGTCTACATACAGGTGTTGTGTCTGTGTGTAGATCTGTCTACATACAGGTGTTGTGTCTGTGTAGATCTGTCTACATACAGGTGTTGTGTCTGTGTGTAGATCTGTCTACATACAGGTGTTGTGTCTGTGTGTAGATATGTCTACATACAGGTGTTGTGTCTGTGTGTAGATATGTCTACATACAGGTGTTGTGTCTGTGTAGATCTGTCTACATACAGGTGTTGTGAATGTGTGTAGATCTGTCTACATACAGGTGTTGTGTCTGTGTGTAGATCTGTCTACATACAGGTGTTGTGTCTGTGTGTAGATATGTCTACATACAGGTGTTGTGTCTGTGTGTAGATATGTCTACATACAGGTGTTGTGTCTGTGTAGATCTGTCTACATACAGGTGTTGTGAATGTGTGTAGATCTGTCTACATACAGGTGTTGTGTCTGTGTGTAGATCTGTCTACATACAGGTGTTGTGTCTGTGTGTAGATATGTCTACATACAGGTGTTGTGTCTGTGTAGATCTGTCTACATACAGGTGTTGTGTCTGTGTGTAGATCTGTCTACATACAGGTGTTGTGTCTGTGTGTAGATCTGTTTACATACAGGTGTTGTGTCTTTGTGTAGATCTGTCTACATACAGGTGTTGTGTCTGTGTGTAGATCTGTCTACATACAGGTGTTGTGTCTGTGTGTAGATCTGTCTACATACAGGTGTTGTGTCTGTGTAGATCTGTCTACATACAGGTGTTGTGAATGTGTGTAGATCTGTCTACATACAGGTGTTGTGTCTGTGTGTAGATCTGTCTACATACAGGTGTTGTGTCTGTGTGTAGATATGTCTACATACAGGTGTTGTGTCTGTGTGTAGATATGTCTACATACAGGTGTTGTGTCTGTGTAGATCTGTCTACATACAGGTGTTGTGTCTGTGTGTAGATCTGTCTACATATAGGTGTTGTGTCTGTGTAGATCTGTTTACATACAGGTGTTGTGTCTTTGTGTAGATCTGTCTACATACAGGTGTTGTGTCTGTGTAGATCTGTCTACATACAGGTGTTGTGTCTGTGTGTAGATCTGTCTACATACAGGTGTTGTGTCTGTGTAGATCTGTCTACATACAGGTGTTGTGTCTGTGTAGATCTGTCTACATACAGGTGTTGTGTCTATGTAGATCTGTCTACATACAGGTGTTGTGTCTGTGTAGATCTGTCTACATACAGGTGTTGTGTCTGTGTAGATCTGTCTACATACAGGTGTTGTGTCTGTGTGTAGATCTGTCTACATACAGGTGTTGTGTCTGTGTAGATCTGTCTACATACAGGTGTTGTGTCTGTGTAGATCTGTCTACATACAGGTGGTGTGTCTTTGTGCAGATCTGTCTACATATAGGTGTTGTTTCTGTGTAGATCTGTTTACATACAGGTGTTGTGTCTTTGTGTAGATCTGTCTACATATAGGTGTTGTGTCTGTGTAGATCTGTTTACATACAGGTGTTGTGTCTTTGTGTAGATCTGTCTACATACAGGTGTTGTGTCTGTGTAGATCTGTCTACATACAGGTGTTGTGTCTGTGTGTAGATCTGTCTACATACAGGTGTTGTGTCTGTGTAGATCTGTCTACATACAGGTGTTGTGTCTGTGTAGATCTGTCTACATACAGGTGTTGTGTCTATGTAGATCTGTCTACATACAGGTGTTGTGTCTGTGTAGATCTGTCTACATACAGGTGTTGTGTCTGTGTAGATCTGTCTACATACAGGTGTTGTGTCTTTGTGTAGATCTGTCTACATACAGGTGTTGTGTCTGTGTGTAGATCTGTCTACATACAGGTGTTGTGTCTGTGTGTAGATCTGTCTACATACAGGTGTTGTGTCTGTGTAGATCTGTCTACATACAGGTGTTGTGTCTGTGTGTAGATATGTCTACATACAGGTGTTGTGTCTGTGTAGATCTGTCTACATACTATGTAGATCTGTCTACATATAGGTGTTGTGTCTGTGTGTAGATCTGTCTACATACAGGTGTTGTGCTGTGTGTAGATCTGTCTACATACAGGTGTTGTGTCTTTGTGTAGATCTGTCTACATACAGGTGTTGTGTCTGTGTGTAGATCTGTCTACATACAGGTGTTGTGTCTGTGTGTAGATCTGTCTACATACAGGTGTTGTGTCTGTGTAGATCTGTCTACATACAGGTGTTGTGTCTGTGTGTAGATCTGTCTACATACAGGTGTTGTGTCTGTGTAGATCTGTCTACATACAGGTGTTGTGTCTGTGTAGATCTGTCTACATACAGGTGTTGTGTCTGTGTGTAGATCTGTCTACATACAGGTGTTGTGTCTGTGTAGATCTGTCTACATACAGTGTGTGTAGATCTGTCTACATACAGGTGTTGTGTCTGTGTAGATCTGTCTACATACAGGTGTTGTGTCTGTGTGTAGATCTGTCTACATACAGGTGTTGTGTCAGGTGTTGTGTCTGTGTGTAGATCTGTCTACATACAGGTGTTGTGTCTTTGTGTAGATCTGTCTACATACAGGTGTTGTGTCTGTGTGTAGATCTGTCTACATACAGGTGTTGTGTCTGTGTGTAGATCTGTCTACATACAGGTGTTGTGTCTGTGTGTAGATCTGTCTACATACAGGTGTTGTGTGTACAGGTGTTGTGTCTGTGTGTAGTGTCTACATACAGGTGTTGTGTGTGTAGATCTGTCTACATACAGGTGTTGTGTCTGTGTGTAGATCTGTCTACATACAGGTGTTGTGTCTGTGTGTAGATCTGTCTACATACAGGTGTTGTGTCTGTGTAGATCTGTCTACATACAGGTGTTGTGTCTGTGTGTAGATCTGTCTACATACAGGTGTTGTGTCTGTGTGTAGTGTCTACATACAGGTGTTGTGTCTGTGATCTGTCTACATACAGGTGTTGTGTCTGTGTGTAGATCTGTCTACATACAGGTGTTGTGTCTGTGTGTAGATCTGTCTACATACAGGTGTTGTGTGTGTAGATCTGTCTACATACAGGTGTTGTGTCTGTGTAGATCTGTCTACATACAGGTGTTGTGTCTGTGTAGATCTGTCTACATACAGGTGTTGTGTCTGTGTGTAGATCTGTCTACATACAGGTGTTGTGTCTGTGTGTAGATCTGTCTACATACAGGTGTTGTGTCTGTGTGTAGATCTGTCTACATACAGGTGTTGTGCTGTGTGTAGATCTGTCTACATACAGGTGTTGTGTCTGTGTGTAGATCTGTCTACATACAGGTGTTGTGTCTGTGTGTAGATCTGTCTACATACAGGTGTTGTGTCTGTGTAGATCTGTCTACATACAGGTGTTGTGTCTGTGTGTAGATCTGTCTACATACAGGTGTTGTGTCTGTGTGTAGATCTGTTTACATACAGGTGTTGTGTCTTTGTGTAGATCTGTCTACATACAGGTGTTGTGTCTGTGTGTAGATCTGTCTACATACAGGTGTTGTGTCTGTGTGTAGATCTGTCTACATACAGGTGTTGTGTCTGTGTGTAGATCTGTCTACATACAGGTGTTGTGTGTGTGTAGATCTGTCTACATACAGGTGTTGTGTCTTTGTGTAGATCTGTCTACATACAGGTGTTGTGTCTGTGTGTAGATCTGTCTACATACAGGTGTTGTGTCTGTGTAGATCTGTCTACATACAGGTGTTGTGTCTGTGTAGATCTGTCTACATACAGGTGTGTGTCTTTGTGTAGATCTGTCTACATACAGGTGTTGTTTCTGTGTAGATCTGTTTACATACAGGTGTTGTGTCTTTGTGTAGATCTGTCTACATATAGGTGTTGTGTCTGTGTAGATCTGTTTACATACAGGTGTTGTGTCTTTGTGTAGATCTGTCTACATACAGGTGTTGTGTCTGTGTAGATCTGTCTACATACAGGTGTTGTGTCTGTGTGTAGATCTGTCTACATACAGGTGTTGTGTCTGTGTAGATCTGTCTACATACAGGTGTTGTGTCTGTGTAGATCTGTCTACATACAGGTGTTGTGTCTATGTAGATCTGTCTACATACAGGTGTTGTGTCTGTGTAGATCTGTCTACATACAGGTGTTGTGTCTGTGTAGATCTGTCTACATACATCTGTGTGTAGATCTGTCTACATACAGGTGTTGTGTCTGTGTAGATCTGTCTACATACAGGTGTTGTGTCTGTGTAGATCTGTCTACATACAGGTGGTGTCTACATACAGGTGGTGTGTCTTTGTGCAGATCTGTCTACATATAGGTGTTGTTTCTGTGTAGATCTGTTTACATACAGGTGTTGTGTCTTTGTGTAGATCTGTCTACATATAGGTGTTGTGTCTGTGTAGATCTGTTTACATACAGGTGTTGTGTCTTTGTGTAGATCTGTCTACATACAGGTGTTGTGTCTGTGTAGATCTGTCTACATACAGGTGTTGTGTCTGTGTGTAGATCTGTCTACATACAGGTGTTGTGTCTGTGTAGATCTGTCTACATACAGGTGTTGTGTCTGTGTAGATCTGTCTACATACAGGTGTTGTGTCTATGTAGATCTGTCTACATACAGGTGTTGTGTCTGTGTGTAGATCTGTCTACATACAGGTGTTGTGTCTGTGTGTAGATCTGTCTACATACAGGTGTTGTGTCTTTGTGTAGATCTGTCTACATACAGGTGTTGTGTCTGTGTGTAGATCTGTCTACATACAGGTGTTGTGTCTGTGTGTAGATCTGTCTACATACAGGTGTTGTGTCTGTGTAGATCTGTCTACATACAGGTGTTGTGTCTGTGTGTAGATCTGTCTACATACAGGTGTTGTGTCTGTGTAGATCTGTCTACATACAGGTGTTGTGTCTGTGTAGATCTGTCTACATACAGGTGTTGTGTCTGTGTGTAGATCTGTCTACATACAGGTGTTGTGTCTGTGTAGATCTGTCTACATACAGGTGTTGTGTCTGTGTAGATCTGTCTAAATACAGGTGTTGTGTCTGTGTGTAGATCTGTCTACATACAGGTGTTGTGTCTGTGTGTAGATCTGTCTACATACAGGTGTTGTGGCTGTGTGTAGATCTGTTTACATACAGGTGTTGTGTCTGTGTGTAGATCTGTCTACATACAGGTGTTGTGTCTGTGTAGATCTGTCTACATACAGGTGTTGTGTCTGTGTGTAGATCTGTCTACATATAGGTGTTGTGTCTGTGTGTAGATCTGTCTACATACAGGTGTTGTGTCTGTGTGTAGATCTGTTTACATACAGGTGTTGTGTCTTTGTGTAGATCTGTCTACATACAGGTGTTGTGTCTGTGTGTAGATCTGTCTACATACAGGTGTTGTGTCTGTGTGTAGATCTGTCTACATACAGGTGTTGTGTCTGTGTAGATCTGTCTACATACAGGTGTTGTGTCTGTGTGTAGATCTGTCTACATACAGGTGTTGTGTCTGTGTGTAGATATGTCTACATACAGGTGTTGTGTCTGTGTGTAGTGTCTACATACAGGTGTTGTGTCTGTGTAGATCTGTCTACATACAGGTGTTGTGAATGTGTGTAGATCTGTCTACATACAGGTGTTGTGTCTGTGTGTAGATCTGTCTACATACAGGTGTTGTGTCTGTGTGTAGATCTGTCTACATACAGGTGTTGTGTCTGTGTGTAGATATGTCTACATACAGGTGTTGTGTCTGTGTAGATCTGTCTACATACAGGTGTTGTGTCTGTGTGTAGATCTGTCTACATACAGGTGTTGTGTCTGTGTGTAGATCTGTCTACATACAGGTGTTGTGTCTGTGTGTAGATCTGTCTACATACAGGTGTTGTGTCTGTGTGTAGATCTGTCTACATACAGGTGTTGTGTCTGTGTAGATCTGTCTACATACAGGTGTTGTGTCTGTGTGTAGATCTGTCTACATACAGGTGTTGTGTCTGTGTGTAGATATGTCTACATACAGGTGTTGTGTCTGTGTGTAGATATGTCTACATACAGGTGTTGTGTCTGTGTAGATCTGTCTACATACAGGTGTTGTGAATGTGTGTAGATCTGTCTACATACAGGTGTTGTGTCTGTGTGTAGATCTGTCTACATACAGGTGTTGTGTCTGTGTGTAGATATGTCTACATACAGGTGTTGTGTCTGTGTGTAGATATGTCTACATACAGGTGTTGTGTCTGTGTAGATCTGTCTACATACAGGTGTTGTGAATGTGTGTAGATCTGTCTACATACAGGTGTTGTGTCTGTGTGTAGATCTGTCTACATACAGGTGTTGTGTCTGTGTGTAGATATGTCTACATACAGGTGTTGTGTCTGTGTAGATCTGTCTACATACAGGTGTTGTGTCTGTGTGTAGATCTGTCTACATACAGGTGTTGTGTCTGTGTGTAGATCTGTTTACATACAGGTGTTGTGTCTTTGTGTAGATCTGTCTACATACAGGTGTTGTGTCTGTGTGTAGATCTGTCTACATACAGGTGTTGTGTCTGTGTGTAGATCTGTCTACATACAGGTGTTGTGTCTGTGTAGATCTGTCTACATACAGGTGTTGTGAATGTGTGTAGATCTGTCTACATACAGGTGTTGTGTCTGTGTGTAGATCTGTCTACATACAGGTGTTGTGTCTGTGTGTAGATATGTCTACATACAGGTGTTGTGTCTGTGTGTAGATATGTCTACATACAGGTGTTGTGTCTGTGTAGATCTGTCTACATACAGGTGTTGTGAATGTGTGTAGATCTGTCTACATACAGGTGTTGTGTCTGTGTAGATCTGTTTACATACAGGTGGTGTGTCTTTGTGTAGATCTGTCTACATACAGGTGTTGTGTCTGTGTAGATCTGTCTACATACAGGTGTTGTGTCTGTGTGTAGATCTGTCTACATACAGGTGTTGTGTCTGTGTAGATCTGTCTACATACAGGTGTTGTGTCTGTGTAGATCTGTCTACATACAGGTGTTGTGTCTATGTAGATCTGTCTACATACAGGTGTTGTGTCTGTGTAGATCTGTCTACATACAGGTGTTGTGTCTGTGTAGATCTGTCTACATACAGGTGTTGTGTCTGTGTGTAGATCTGTCTACATACAGGTGTTGTGTCTGTGTAGATCTGTCTACATACAGGTGTTGTGTCTGTGTAGATCTGTCTACATACAGGTGGTGTGTCTTTGTGCAGATCTGTCTACATATAGGTGTTGTTTCTGTGTAGATCTGTTTACATACAGGTGTTGTGTCTTTGTGTAGATCTGTCTACATATAGGTGTTGTGTCTGTGTAGATCTGTTTACATACAGGTGTTGTGTCTTTGTGTAGATCTGTCTACATACAGGTGTTGTGTCTGTGTAGATCTGTCTACATACAGGTGTTGTGTCTGTGTGTAGATCTGTCTACATACAGGTGTTGTGTCTGTGTAGATCTGTCTACATACAGGTGTTGTGTCTGTGTAGATCTGTCTACATACAGGTGTTGTGTCTATGTAGATCTGTCTACATACAGGTGTTGTGTCTGTGTAGATCTGTCTACATACAGGTGTTGTGTCTGTGTAGATCTGTCTACATACAGGTGTTGTGTCTTTGTGTAGATCTGTCTACATACAGGTGTTGTGTCTGTGTGTAGATCTGTCTACATACAGGTGTTGTGTCTGTGTGTAGATCTGTCTACATACAGGTGTTGTGTCTGTGTAGATCTGTCTACATACAGGTGTTGTGTCTGTGTGTAGATATGTCTACATACAGGTGTTGTGTCTGTGTAGATCTGTACATACAGGTGTTGTGTCTGTGTAGATCTGTCTACATATAGGTGTTGTGTCTGTGTGTAGATCTGTCTACATACAGGTGTTGTGTCTGTGTGTAGATCTGTCTACATACAGGTGTTGTGTCTTTGTGTAGATCTGTCTACATACAGGTGTTGTGTCTGTGTGTAGATCTGTCTACATACAGGTGTTGTGTCTGTGTGTAGATCTGTCTACATACAGGTGTTGTGTCTGTGTAGATCTGTCTACATACAGGTGTTGTGTCTGTGTGTAGATCTGTCTACATACAGGTGTTGTGTCTGTGTGTAGATCTGTCTACATACAGGTGTTGTGTCTGTGTAGATCTGTCTACATACAGGTGTTGTGTCTGTGTGTAGATCTGTCTACATACAGGTGTTGTGTCTGTGTAGATCTGTCTACATACAGGTGTTGTGTCTGTGTAGATCTGTCTACATACAGGTGTTGTGTCTGTGTAGATCTGTCTACATACAGGTGTTGTGTCTGTGTGTAGATCTGTCTACATACAGGTGTTGTGTGTGTAGATCTGTCTACATACAGGTGTTGTGTCTTTGTGTAGATCTGTCTACATACAGGTGTTGTGTCTGTGTGTAGATCTGTCTACATACAGGTGTTGTGTGTGTAGATCTGTCTACATACAGGTGTTGTGTCTGTGTAGATCTGTCTACATACAGGTGTTGTGTCTGTGTGTAGATCTGTCTACATACAGGTGTTGTGTCTGTGTAGATCTGTCTACATACAGGTGTTGTGTGTGTAGATCTGTCTACATACAGGTGTTGTGTCTGTGTGTAGATCTGTCTACATACAGGTGTTGTGTCTTTGTGTAGATCTGTCTACATACAGGTGTTGTGTCTGTGTGTAGATCTGTCTACATACAGGTGTTGTGTCTTTGTGTAGATCTGTCTACATACAGGTGTTGTGTCTTTGTGTAGATCTGTCTACATACAGGTGTTGTGTCTGTGTATATCTGTCTACATACAGGTGTTGTGTCTGTGTGTAGATCTGTCTACATACAGGTGTTGTGTCTGTGTGTAGATCTGTCTACATACAGGTGTTGTGTCTGTGTAGATCTGTCTACATACAGGTGTTGTGTCTGTGTAGATCTGTCTACATACAGGTGTTGTGTGTGTAGATCTGTCTACATACAGGTGTTGTGTCTGTGTGTAGATCTGTCTACATACAGGTGTTGTGTCTGTGTAGATCTGTCTACATACAGGTGTTGTGTCTGTGTAGATCTGTCATACAGGTGTTGTGTCTGTGTGTAGATCTGTCTACATACAGGTGTTGTGTCTGTGTGTAGATCTGTCTACATACAGGTGTTGTGTCTGTGTGTAGATCTGTCTACATACAGGTGTTGTGTCTGTGTGTAGATATGTCTACATACAGGTGTTGTGTCTGTGTAGATCTGTCTACATACAGGTGTTGTGTCTGTGTGTAGATCTGTCTACATACAGGTGTTGTGTCTGTGTGTAGATCTGTTTACATACAGGTGTTGTGTCTTTGTGTAGATCTGTCTACATACAGGTGTTGTGTCTGTGTGTAGATCTGTCTACATACAGGTGTTGTGTCTGTGTGTAGATCTGTCTACATACAGGTGTTGTGTCTGTGTGTAGATCTGTCTACATACAGGTGTTGTGTATGTGTAGATCTGTCTACATACAGGTGTTGTGTCTTTGTGCAGATCTGTCTACATACAGGTGTTGTGTCTGTGTGTAGATCTGTCTACATACAGGTGTTTTGTCTGTGTAGATCTGTCTACATACAGGTGTTGTGTCTGTGTAGATCTGTCTACATACAGGTGGTGTGTCTTTGTGCAGATCTGTCTACATATAGGTGTTGTTTCTGTGTAGATCTGTTTACATACAGGTGTTGTGTCTTTGTGTAGATCTGTCTACATATAGGTGTTGTGTCTGTGTAGATCTGTTTACATACAGGTGTTGTGTCTTTGTGTAGATCTGTCTACATACAGGTGTTGTGTCTGTGTAGATCTGTCTACATACAGGTGTTGTGTCTGTGTGTAGATCTGTCTACATACAGGTGTTGTGTCTGTGTAGATCTGTCTACATACAGGTGTTGTGTCTGTGTAGATCTGTCTACATACAGGTGTTGTGTCTATGTAGATCTGTCTACATACAGGTGTTGTGTCTGTGTAGATCTGTCTACATACAGGTGTTGTGTCTGTGTAGATCTGTCTACATACAGGTGTTGTGTCTGTGTGTAGATCTGTCTACATACAGGTGTTGTGTCTGTGTAGATCTGTCTACATACAGGTGTTGTGTCTGTGTAGATCTGTCTACATACAGGTGGTGTGTCTTTGTGCAGATCTGTCTACATATAGGTGTTGTTTCTGTGTAGATCTGTTTACATACAGGTGTTGTGTCTTTGTGTAGATCTGTCTACATATAGGTGTTGTGTCTGTGTAGATCTGTTTACATACAGGTGTTGTGTCTTTGTGTAGATCTGTCTACATACAGGTGTTGTGTCTGTGTAGATCTGTCTACATACAGGTGTTGTGTCTGTGTGTAGATCTGTCTACATACAGGTGTTGTGTCTGTGTAGATCTGTCTACATACAGGTGTTGTGTCTGTGTAGATCTGTCTACATACAGGTGTTGTGTCTATGTAGATCTGTCTACATATAGGTGTTGTGTCTGTGTGTAGATCTGTCTACATACAGGTGTTGTGGCTGTGTGTAGATCTGTCTACATACAGGTGTTGTGTCTTTGTGTAGATCTGTCTACATACAGGTGTTGTGTCTGTGTGTAGATCTGTCTACATACAGGTGTTGTGTCTGTGTGTAGATCTGTCTACATACAGGTGTTGTGTCTGTGTAGATCTGTCTACATACAGGTGTTGTGTCTGTGTGTAGATATGTCTACATACAGGTGTTGTGTCTGTGTAGATCTGTCTACATACAGGTGTTGTGTCTGTGTAGATCTGTCTACATACAGGTGTTGTGTCTGTGTGTAGATCTGTCTACATACAGGTGTTGTGTCTGTGTAGATCTGTCTACATAGAGGTGTTGTGTCTGTGTAGATCTGTCTAAATACAGGTGTTGTGTCTGTGTGTAGATCTGTCTGCATATAGGTGTTGTGTCTGTGTGTAGATCTGTCTACATACAGGTGTTGTGGCTGTGTGTAGATCTGTTTACATACAGGTGTTGTGTCTGTGTGTAGATCTGTCTACATACAGGTGTTGTGTCTGTGTAGATCTGTCTACATACAGGTGTTGTGTCTGTGTGTAGATCTGTCTACATATAGGTGTTGTGTCTGTGTGTAGATCTGTCTACATACAGGTGTTGTGTCTGTGTGTAGATCTGTTTACATACAGGTGTTGTGTCTTTGTGTAGATCTGTCTACATACAGGTGTTGTGTCTGTGTGTAGATCTGTCTACATACAGGTGTTGTGTCTGTGTGTAGATCTGTCTACATACAGGTGTTGTGTCTGTGTAGATCTGTCTACATACAGGTGTTGTGTCTGTGTGTAGATCTGTCTACATACAGGTGTTGTGTCTGTGTGTAGATATGTCTACATACAGGTGTTGTGTCTGTGTGTAGATATGTCTACATACAGGTGTTGTGTCTGTGTAGATCTGTCTACATACAGGTGTTGTGAATGTGTGTAGATCTGTCTACATACAGGTGTTGTGTCTGTGTGTAGATCTGTCTACATACAGGTGTTGTGTCTGTGTGTAGATATGTCTACATACAGGTGTTGTGTCTGTGTGTAGATATGTCTACATACAGGTGTTGTGTCTGTGTAGATCTGTCTACATACAGGTGTTGTGAATGTGTGTAGATCTGTCTACATACAGGTGTTGTGTCTGTGTGTAGATCTGTCTACATACAGGTGTTGTGTCTGTGTGTAGATCTGTCTACATACAGGTGTTGTGTCTGTGTGTAGATCTGTCTACATACAGGTGTTGTGTCTGTGTAGATCTGTCTACATACAGGTGTTGTGTCTGTGTGTAGATCTGTCTACATACAGGTGTTGTGTCTGTGTGTAGATATGTCTACATACAGGTGTTGTGTCTGTGTGTAGATATGTCTACATACAGGTGTTGTGTCTGTGTAGATCTGTCTACATACAGGTGTTGTGAATGTGTGTAGATCTGTCTACATACAGGTGTTGTGTCTGTGTGTAGATCTGTCTACATACAGGTGTTGTGTCTGTGTGTAGATATGTCTACATACAGGTGTTGTGTCTGTGTGTAGATATGTCTACATACAGGTGTTGTGTCTGTGTAGATCTGTCTACATACAGGTGTTGTGAATGTGTGTAGATCTGTCTACATACAGGTGTTGTGTCTGTGTGTAGATCTGTCTACATACAGGTGTTGTGTCTGTGTGTAGATATGTCTACATACAGGTGTTGTGTCTGTGTAGATCTGTCTACATACAGGTGTTGTGTCTGTGTGTAGATCTGTCTACATACAGGTGTTGTGTCTGTGTGTAGATCTGTTTACATACAGGTGTTGTGTCTTTGTGTAGATCTGTCTACATACAGGTGTTGTGTCTGTGTGTAGATCTGTCTACATACAGGTGTTGTGTCTGTGTGTAGATCTGTCTACATACAGGTGTTGTGTCTGTGTAGATCTGTCTACATACAGGTGTTGTGAATGTGTGTAGATCTGTCTAAATACAGGTGTTGTGTCTGTGTGTAGATCTGTCTACATACAGGTGTTGTGTCTGTGTGTAGATATGTCTACATACAGGTGTTGTGTCTGTGTGTAGATATGTCTACATACAGGTGTTGTGTCTGTGTAGATCTGTCTACATACAGGTGTTGTGAATGTGTGTAGATCTGTCTACATATAGGTGTTGTGTCTGTGTAGATCTGTTTACATACAGGTGGTGTGTCTTTGTGTAGATCTGTCTACATACAGGTGTTGTGTCTGTGTAGATCTGTCTACATACAGGTGTTGTGTCTGTGTGTAGATCTGTCTACATACAGGTGTTGTGTCTGTGTAGATCTGTCTACATACAGGTGTTGTGTCTGTGTAGATCTGTCTACATACAGGTGTTGTGTCTATGTAGATCTGTCTACATACAGGTGTTGTGTCTGTGTAGATCTGTCTACATACAGGTGTTGTGTCTGTGTAGATCTGTCTACATACAGGTGTTGTGTCTGTGTGTAGATCTGTCTACATACAGGTGTTGTGTCTGTGTAGATCTGTCTACATACAGGTGTTGTGTCTGTGTAGATCTGTCTACATACAGGTGGTGTGTCTTTGTGCAGATCTGTCTACATATAGGTGTTGTTTCTGTGTAGATCTGTTTACATACAGGTGTTGTGTCTTTGTGTAGATCTGTCTACATATAGGTGTTGTGTCTGTGTAGATCTGTTTACATACAGGTGTTGTGTCTTTGTGTAGATCTGTCTACATACAGGTGTTGTGTCTGTGTAGATCTGTCTACATACAGGTGTTGTGTCTGTGTGTAGATCTGTCTACATACAGGTGTTGTGTCTGTGTAGATCTGTCTACATACAGGTGTTGTGTCTGTGTAGATCTGTCTACATACAGGTGTTGTGTCTATGTAGATCTGTCTACATACAGGTGTTGTGTCTGTGTAGATCTGTCTACATACAGGTGTTGTGTCTGTGTAGATCTGTCTACATACAGGTGTTGTGTCTTTGTGTAGATCTGTCTACATACAGGTGTTGTGTCTGTGTGTAGATCTGTCTACATACAGGTGTTGTGTCTGTGTGTAGATCTGTCTACATACAGGTGTTGTGTCTGTGTAGATCTGTCTACATACAGGTGTTGTGTCTGTGTGTAGATATGTCTACATACAGGTGTTGTGTCTGTGTAGATCTGTCTACATACAGGTGTTGTGTCTATGTAGATCTGTCTACATATAGGTGTTGTGTCTGTGTGTAGATCTGTCTACATACAGGTGTTGTGGCTGTGTGTAGATCTGTCTACATACAGGTGTTGTGTCTTTGTGTAGATCTGTCTACATACAGGTGTTGTGTCTGTGTGTAGATCTGTCTACATACAGGTGTTGTGTCTGTGTGTAGATCTGTCTACATACAGGTGTTGTGTCTGTGTAGATCTGTCTACATACAGGTGTTGTGTCTGTGTGTAGATATGTCTACATACAGGTGTTGTGTCTGTGTAGATCTGTCTACATACAGGTGTTGTGTCTGTGTAGATCTGTCTACATACAGGTGTTGTGTCTGTGTGTAGATCTGTCTACATACAGGTGTTGTGTCTGTGTAGATCTGTCTACATACAGGTGTTGTGTCTGTGTAGATCTGTCTACATACAGGTGTTGTGTCTGTGTAGATCTGTCTACATACAGGTGTTGTGTCTGTGTGTAGATCTGTCTACATACAGGTGTTGTGTCTTTGTGTAGATCTGTCTACATACAGGTGTTGTGTCTTTGTGTAGACCTGTCTACATACAGGTGTTGTGTCTGTGTGTAGATCTGTCTACATACAGGTGTTGTGTCTTTGTGTAGATCTGTCTACATAAAGGTGTTGTGTCTGTGTAGATCTGTCTACATACAGGTGTTGTGTCTGTGTGTAGATCTGTCTACATACAGGTGTTGTGTCTGTATAGATATGTCTACATACAGGTGTTGTGTCTGTGTAGATCTGTCTACATACAGGTGTTGTGTCTGTGTGTAGATCTGTCTACATACAGGTGTTGTGTCTTTGTGTAGATCTGTCTACATACAGGTGTTGTGTCTGTGTAGATCTGTCTACATACAGGTGTTGTGTCTTTGTGTAGATCTGTCTACATACAGGTGTTGTGTCTTTGTGTAGATCTGTCTACATACAGGTGTTGTGTCTGTGTATATCTGTCTACATACAGGTGTTGTGTCTGTGTGTAGATCTGTCTACATACAGGTGTTGTGTCTGTGTGTAGATCTGTCTACATACAGGTGTTGTGTCTGTGTAGATCTGTCTACATACAGGTGTTGTGTCTGTGTAGATCTGTCTACATACAGGTGTTGTGTCTGTGTAGATCTGTCTACATACAGGTGTTGTGTCTGTGTGTAGATCTGTCTACATACAGGTGTTGTGTCTGTGTAGATCTGTCTACATACAGGTGTTGTGTCTGTGTAGATCTGTCTAAATACAGGTGTTGTGTCTGTGTGTAGATCTGTCTACATACAGGTGTTGTGGCTGTGTGTAGATCTGTTTACATACAGGTGTTGTGTCTGTGTGTAGATCTGTCTACATACAGGTGTTGTGTCTGTGTGTAGATATGTCTACATACAGGTGTTGTGTCTGTGTAGATCTGTCTACATACAGGTGTTGTGTCTGTGTGTAGATCTGTCTACATACAGGTGTTGTGTCTGTGTGTAGATCTGTTTACATACAGGTGTTGTGTCTTTGTGTAGATCTGTCTACATACAGGTGTTGTGTCTGTGTGTAGATCTGTCTACATACAGGTGTTGTGTCTGTGTGTAGATCTGTCTACATACAGGTGTTGTGTCTGTGTGTAGATCTGTCTACATACAGGTGTTGTGTATGTGTAGATCTGTCTACATACAGGTGTTGTGTCTTTGTGCAGATCTGTCTACATACAGGTGTTGTGTCTGTGTGTAGATCTGTCTACATACAGGTGTTTTGTCTGTGTAGATCTGTCTACATACAGGTGTTGTGTCTGTGTAGATCTGTCTACATACAGGTGGTGTGTCTTTGTGCAGATCTGTCTACATATAGGTGTTGTTTCTGTGTAGATCTGTTTACATACAGGTGTTGTGTCTTTGTGTAGATCTGTCTACATATAGGTGTTGTGTCTGTGTAGATCTGTTTACATACAGGTGTTGTGTCTTTGTGTAGATCTGTCTACATACAGGTGTTGTGTCTGTGTAGATCTGTCTACATACAGGTGTTGTGTCTGTGTGTAGATCTGTCTACATACAGGTGTTGTGTCTGTGTAGATCTGTCTACATACAGGTGTTGTGTCTGTGTAGATCTGTCTACATACAGGTGTTGTGTCTATGTAGATCTGTCTACATACAGGTGTTGTGTCTGTGTAGATCTGTCTACATACAGGTGTTGTGTCTGTGTAGATCTGTCTACATACAGGTGTTGTGTCTGTGTGTAGATCTGTCTACATACAGGTGTTGTGTCTGTGTAGATCTGTCTACATACAGGTGTTGTGTCTGTGTAGATCTGTCTACATACAGGTGGTGTGTCTTTGTGCAGATCTGTCTACATATAGGTGTTGTTTCTGTGTAGATCTGTTTACATACAGGTGTTGTGTCTTTGTGTAGATCTGTCTACATATAGGTGTTGTGTCTGTGTAGATCTGTTTACATACAGGTGTTGTGTCTTTGTGTAGATCTGTCTACATACAGGTGTTGTGTCTGTGTAGATCTGTCTACATACAGGTGTTGTGTCTGTGTGTAGATCTGTCTACATACAGGTGTTGTGTCTGTGTAGATCTGTCTACATACAGGTGTTGTGTCTGTGTAGATCTGTCTACATACAGGTGTTGTGTCTATGTAGATCTGTCTACATATAGGTGTTGTGTCTGTGTGTAGATCTGTCTACATACAGGTGTTGTGGCTGTGTGTAGATCTGTCTACATACAGGTGTTGTGTCTTTGTGTAGATCTGTCTACATACAGGTGTTGTGTCTGTGTGTAGATCTGTCTACATACAGGTGTTGTGTCTGTGTGTAGATCTGTCTACATACAGGTGTTGTGTCTGTGTAGATCTGTCTACATACAGGTGTTGTGTCTGTGTGTAGATATGTCTACATACAGGTGTTGTGTCTGTGTAGATCTGTCTACATACAGGTGTTGTGTCTGTGTAGATCTGTCTACATACAGGTGTTGTGTCTGTGTGTAGATCTGTCTACATACAGGTGTTGTGTCTGTGTAGATCTGTCTACATAGAGGTGTTGTGTCTGTGTAGATCTGTCTAAATACAGGTGTTGTGTCTGTGTGTAGATCTGTCTGCATATAGGTGTTGTGTCTGTGTGTAGATCTGTCTACATACAGGTGTTGTGGCTGTGTGTAGATCTGTTTACATACAGGTGTTGTGTCTGTGTGTAGATCTGTCTACATACAGGTGTTGTGTCTGTGTAGATCTGTCTACATACAGGTGTTGTGTCTGTGTGTAGATCTGTCTACATATAGGTGTTGTGTCTGTGTGTAGATCTGTCTACATACAGGTGTTGTGTCTGTGTGTAGATCTGTTTACATACAGGTGTTGTGTCTTTGTGTAGATCTGTCTACATACAGGTGTTGTGTCTGTGTGTAGATCTGTCTACATACAGGTGTTGTGTCTGTGTGTAGATCTGTCTACATACAGGTGTTGTGTCTGTGTAGATCTGTCTACATACAGGTGTTGTGTCTGTGTGTAGATCTGTCTACATACAGGTGTTGTGTCTGTGTGTAGATATGTCTACATACAGGTGTTGTGTCTGTGTGTAGATATGTCTACATACAGGTGTTGTGTCTGTGTAGATCTGTCTACATACAGGTGTTGTGAATGTGTGTAGATCTGTCTACATACAGGTGTTGTGTCTGTGTGTAGATCTGTCTACATACAGGTGTTGTGTCTGTGTGTAGATATGTCTACATACAGGTGTTGTGTCTGTGTGTAGATATGTCTACATACAGGTGTTGTGTCTGTGTAGATCTGTCTACATACAGGTGTTGTGAATGTGTGTAGATCTGTCTACATACAGGTGTTGTGTCTGTGTGTAGATCTGTCTACATACAGGTGTTGTGTCTGTGTGTAGATCTGTCTACATACAGGTGTTGTGTCTGTGTGTAGATCTGTCTACATACAGGTGTTGTGTCTGTGTAGATCTGTCTACATACAGGTGTTGTGTCTGTGTGTAGATCTGTCTACATACAGGTGTTGTGTCTGTGTGTAGATATGTCTACATACAGGTGTTGTGTCTGTGTGTAGATATGTCTACATACAGGTGTTGTGTCTGTGTAGATCTGTCTACATACAGGTGTTGTGAATGTGTGTAGATCTGTCTACATACAGGTGTTGTGTCTGTGTGTAGATCTGTCTACATACAGGTGTTGTGTCTGTGTGTAGATATGTCTACATACAGGTGTTGTGTCTGTGTGTAGATATGTCTACATACAGGTGTTGTGTCTGTGTAGATCTGTCTACATACAGGTGTTGTGAATGTGTGTAGATCTGTCTACATACAGGTGTTGTGTCTGTGTGTAGATCTGTCTACATACAGGTGTTGTGTCTGTGTGTAGATATGTCTACATACAGGTGTTGTGTCTGTGTAGATCTGTCTACATACAGGTGTTGTGTCTGTGTGTAGATCTGTCTACATACAGGTGTTGTGTCTGTGTGTAGATCTGTTTACATACAGGTGTTGTGTCTTTGTGTAGATCTGTCTACATACAGGTGTTGTGTCTGTGTGTAGATCTGTCTACATACAGGTGTTGTGTCTGTGTGTAGATCTGTCTACATACAGGTGTTGTGTCTGTGTAGATCTGTCTACATACAGGTGTTGTGAATGTGTGTAGATCTGTCTAAATACAGGTGTTGTGTCTGTGTGTAGATCTGTCTACATACAGGTGTTGTGTCTGTGTGTAGATATGTCTACATACAGGTGTTGTGTCTGTGTGTAGATATGTCTACATACAGGTGTTGTGTCTGTGTAGATCTGTCTACATACAGGTGTTGTGAATGTGTGTAGATCTGTCTACATATAGGTGTTGTGTCTGTGTAGATCTGTTTACATACAGGTGGTGTGTCTTTGTGTAGATCTGTCTACATACAGGTGTTGTGTCTGTGTAGATCTGTCTACATACAGGTGTTGTGTCTGTGTGTAGATCTGTCTACATACAGGTGTTGTGTCTGTGTAGATCTGTCTACATACAGGTGTTGTGTCTGTGTAGATCTGTCTACATACAGGTGTTGTGTCTATGTAGATCTGTCTACATACAGGTGTTGTGTCTGTGTAGATCTGTCTACATACAGGTGTTGTGTCTGTGTAGATCTGTCTACATACAGGTGTTGTGTCTGTGTGTAGATCTGTCTACATACAGGTGTTGTGTCTGTGTAGATCTGTCTACATACAGGTGTTGTGTCTGTGTAGATCTGTCTACATACAGGTGGTGTGTCTTTGTGCAGATCTGTCTACATATAGGTGTTGTTTCTGTGTAGATCTGTTTACATACAGGTGTTGTGTCTTTGTGTAGATCTGTCTACATATAGGTGTTGTGTCTGTGTAGATCTGTTTACATACAGGTGTTGTGTCTTTGTGTAGATCTGTCTACATACAGGTGTTGTGTCTGTGTAGATCTGTCTACATACAGGTGTTGTGTCTGTGTGTAGATCTGTCTACATACAGGTGTTGTGTCTGTGTAGATCTGTCTACATACAGGTGTTGTGTCTGTGTAGATCTGTCTACATACAGGTGTTGTGTCTATGTAGATCTGTCTACATACAGGTGTTGTGTCTGTGTAGATCTGTCTACATACAGGTGTTGTGTCTGTGTAGATCTGTCTACATACAGGTGTTGTGTCTTTGTGTAGATCTGTCTACATACAGGTGTTGTGTCTGTGTGTAGATCTGTCTACATACAGGTGTTGTGTCTGTGTGTAGATCTGTCTACATACAGGTGTTGTGTCTGTGTAGATCTGTCTACATACAGGTGTTGTGTCTGTGTGTAGATATGTCTACATACAGGTGTTGTGTCTGTGTAGATCTGTCTACATACAGGTGTTGTGTCTATGTAGATCTGTCTACATATAGGTGTTGTGTCTGTGTGTAGATCTGTCTACATACAGGTGTTGTGGCTGTGTGTAGATCTGTCTACATACAGGTGTTGTGTCTTTGTGTAGATCTGTCTACATACAGGTGTTGTGTCTGTGTGTAGATCTGTCTACATACAGGTGTTGTGTCTGTGTGTAGATCTGTCTACATACAGGTGTTGTGTCTGTGTAGATCTGTCTACATACAGGTGTTGTGTCTGTGTGTAGATATGTCTTGTCTACATACAGGTGTTGTGTCTGTGTAGATCTGTCTACATACAGGTGTTGTGTCTGTGTGTAGATCTGTCTACATACAGGTGTTGTGTCTGTGTAGATCTGTCTACATACAGGTGTTGTGTCTGTGTAGATCTGTCTACATACAGGTGTTGTGTCTGTGTAGATCTGTCTACATACAGGTGTTGTGTCTGTGTGTAGATCTGTCTACATACAGGTGTTGTGTCTTGTGTGTAGATCTGTCTACATACAGGTGTTGTGTCTGTGTGTAGATCTGTCTACATACAGGTGTTGTGTCTGTGTGTAGATCTGTCTACATACAGGTGTTGTGTCTTGTGTAGATCTGTCTACATAAAGGTGTTGTGTCTGTGGTGTGTAGATCTGTCTACATACAGGTGTTGTGTCTTTGTGTAGATCTGTCTACATACAGGTGTTGTGTCTGTGTAGATCTGTCTACATACAGGTGTTGTGTCTGTGTGTAGATCTGTCTACATACAGGTGTTGTGTCTTTGTGTAGATCTGTCTACATACAGGTGTTGTGTCTGTGTATATCTGTCTACAT
>CBDHHR010000481.1:0-4449 GCA_965263245.1 Metamycoplasmataceae bacterium
ACCACGGCGGTTCAGTGGACCGAGGAGAAGGCAGACGGAGAGTAAGTGGAGAGACTACGGCGGTTCAGTGGACCGAGGAGAAGGCAGACGGAGAGTAAGTGGAGAGACTACGGCGGTTCAGTGGACCGAGGAGAAGGCAGACGGAGAGTAAGTGGAGAGACTACGGCGGTTCAGTGGACCGAGGAGAAGGCAGACGGAGAGTAAGTGGAGAGACTACGGTGGTTCAGTGGACCGAGGAGAAGGCAGACGGAGAGTAAGTGGAGAGACTACGGCGGTTCAGTGGACCGAGGAGAAGGCAGACGGAGAGTAAGTGGAGAGACTACGGCGGTTCAGTGGACCGAGGAGAAGGCAGACGGAGAGTAAGTGGAGAGACTACGGTGGTTCAGTGGACCGAGGAGAAGGCAGACGGAGAGTAAGTGGAGAGACTACGGCGGTTCAGTGGACCGATGAGAAGGCAGACGGAGAGTAAGTGGAGAGACTACGGCGGTTCAGTGGACCGAGGAGAAGGCAGACGGAGAGTAAGTGGAGAGACTACGGTGGTTCAGTGGACCGAGGAGAAGGCAGACGGAGAGTAAGTGGAGAGACTACGGTGGTTCAGTGGACCGAGGAGAAGGCAGACGGAGAGTAAGTGGAGAGACTACGGTGGTTCAGTGGACCGAGGAGAAGGCAGACGGAGAGTAAGTGGCGAAACCACGGCGGTTCAGTGGACCGAGGAGAAGGCAGACGGAGAGTAAGTGGAGAGACTACGGTGGTTCAGTGGACCGAGGAGAAGGCAGACGGAGAGTAAGTGGCGAAACCACGGCGGTTCAGTGGACCGAGGAGAAGGCAGACGGAGAGTAAGTGGAGAGACTACGGTGGTTCAGTGGACCGAGGAGAAGGCAGACGGAGAGTAAGTGGAGAGACTACGGTGGGTCCGTGGACCGAGAAGAAGGCAGACGGAGAGTAAGTGGAGAGACTACGGTGGGTCCGTGGACCGAGAAGAAGGCAGACGGAGAGTAAGTGGAGAGACTACGGTGGGTCCGTGGACCGAGAAGAAGGCAGACGGAGAGTAAGTGGAGAGACTACGGTGGGTCCGTGGACCGAGAAGAAGGCAGACGGAGAGTAAGTGGAGATACTACGGTGGGTCCGTGGACCGAGAAGAAGGCAGACGGAGAGTAAGTGGAGAGACTACGGTGGGTCAGTGGACCGAGGAGAAGGCAGACGGAGAGTAAGTGGAGAGACTACGGTGTGTCAGTGGACCGAGGAGAAGGCAGACGGGGAGTAAGTGGAGAGACTACGGTGTGTCAGTGGACCGAGGAGAAGGCAGACGGAGAGTAAGTGGAGAGATTACGGTGGGTCAGTGGACCGAGGAGAAGGCAGACGAAGAGTAAGTGGAGAGACTACGGTGGGTCAGTGGACCGAGGAGAAGGCAGACGGAGAGTAAGTGGAGAGACTACGGTGGGTCAGTGGACCGAGGAGAAGGCAGACGGAGAGTAAGTGGAGAGACTACGGTGGGTCAGTGGACCGAGGAGAAGGCAGACGGAGAGTAAGTGGAGAGACTACGGTGTGTCAGTGGACCGAGGAGAAGGCAGACGGAGAGTAAGTGGAGAGACTACGGTGGGTCAGTGGACCGAGGAGAAGGCAGACGGAGAGTAAGTGGAGAGACTACGGTGTGTCAGTGGACCGAGGAGAAGGCAGACGGAGAGTAAGTGGAGAGACTACGGTGGGTCAGTGGACCGAGGAGAAGGGAGACGGAGAGTAAGTGGAGAGACTACGGTGGGTCAGTGGACAGATGAGAAGGTAGACGGAGAGTAAGTGGAGAGACTACGGTGTGTCAGTGGACCGAGGAGAAGGCAGACGGAGAGTAAGTGGAGAGACTACGGTGTGTCAGTGGACCGAGGAGAAGGCAGACGGAGAGTAAGTAGAGAGACTACGGTGTGTCAGTGCACCGAGGAGAAGGCAGACGGAGAGTAAGTGGAGAGACTACGGTGTGTCAGTGGACCGAGGAGAAGGCAGACGGAGAGTAAGTAGAGAGACTACGGTGTGTCAGTGGACCGAGGAGAAGGCAGACGGAGAGTAAGTGGAGAGACTACGGTGGGTCAGTGGACAGAGGAGAAGGCAGACGGAGAGTAAGTGGAGAGACTACGGCGGGTCAGTGGACAGAGGAGAAGGCAGACGGAGAGTAAGTGGAGAGACTACGGCGGGTCAGTGGACAGATGAGAAGGCAGACGGAGAGTAAGTGGAGAGACTACGGTGGGTCAGTGGACCGAGGAGAAGGCAGACGGAGAGTAAGTGGAGAGACTACGGTGGGTCAGTGGACCGAGGAGAAGGCAGACGGAGAGTAAGTGGAGAGACTACGGTGGGTCAGCGGATCGAGGAGAAGGCAGACGGAGGGTAAGTGGAGAGACTACGGTGGGTCAGTGGACCGAGGAGAAGGCAGACGGAGAATAAGTGGAGAGACTACGGTGGGTCAGTGGACCGAGGAGAAGGCAGACGGAGAGTAAGTGGAGAGACTACGGTGGGTCAGCGGACCGAGGAGAAGGCAGACGTAGAGTAAGTGGAGAGACTACGGTGGGTCAGCGGACGGAGGAGAAGGCAGACGGAGAGTAAGTGGAGAGACTACGGTGTGTCAGTGGACCGAGGAGAAGGCAGACGGAGAGTAAGTGGAGAGACTACGGTGGGTCAGCGGACCGAGGAGAAGGCAGACGTAGAGTAAGTGGAGAGACTACGGTGGGTCAGCGGACCGAGGAGAAGGCAGACGGAGAGTAAGTGGAGAGACTACGGTGTGTCAGTGGACCGAGGAGAAGGCAGACGTAGAGTAAGTGGAGAGACTACGGTGTGTCAGTGGACCGAGGAGAAGGCAGACGGAGAGTAAGTGGAGAGACTACGGTGTGTCAGTGGATCGAGGAGAAGGCAGACGTAGAGTAAGTGGAGAGACTACGGTGTGTCAGTGGACCGAGGAGAAGGCAGACGGAGAGTAAGTGGAGAGACTACGGTGGGTCAGCGGACCGAGGAGAAGGCAGACGTAGAGTAAGTGGAGAGACTACGGTGGGTCAGTGGACCGAGGAGAAGGCAGACGGAGAGTAAGTGGAGAGACTACGGTGTGTCAGTGGACCGAGGAGAAGGCAGACGGAGAGTAAGTGGAGAGACTACGGTGGGTCAGTGGACCGAGGAGAAGGCAGACGGAGAGTAAGTAGAGAGACTACGGTGGGTCAGTGGACCGAGGAGAAGGCAGACGGAGAGTAAGTAGAGAGACTACGGTGGGTCAGTGGACCGAGGAGAAGGCAGACGGAGAGTAAGTGGAGAGACTACGGTGGGTCAGCGGACCGAGGAGAAGGCAGACGTAGAGTAAGTGGAGAGACTACGGTGGGTCAGCGGACCGAGGAGAAGGCAGACGGAGAGTAAGTGGAGAGACTACGGTGTGTCAGTGGACCGAGGAGAAGGCAGACGTAGAGTAAGTGGAGAGACTACGGTGTGTCAGTGGACCGAGGAGAAGGCAGACGGAGAGTAAGTGGAGAGACTACGTTGGGTCAGCGGACCGAGGAGAAGGCAGACGTAGAGTAAGTGGAGAGACTACGGTGGGTCAGTGGACCGAGGAGAAGGCAGACGGAGAGTAAGTGGAGAGACTACGGTGTGTCAATGGACCGAGGAGAAGGCAGACGGAGAGTAAGTGGAGAGACTACGGTGTGTCAGTGGACCGAGGAGAAGGCAGACGGAGAGTAAGTGGAGAGACTACTGCGGGTCAGTGGACCGAGGAGAAGGCAGACGGAGAGTAAGTGGAGAAACTACGGCGGGTCAGTTGACCGAGGAGAAGGCAGACGGAGAGTAACAATAACAACACTGTATCCACATTATCATTATGATATGAATTATATAGACGATTTACACAGACATTTCCACAATAAACCATTAGCTGTAACCTAAATCATTCATATATAGTCGAATTTAAAAAAAATTATTTATCAACATATTTATTAATCCTTTACAATTTGTATATTACGAGATTATATTATCTATGTGTATTACTACTTAGATAGCAGTTATACTACTTTGCATGATATGCTTATTTGCAAATTTATACTATTGTAGTGATACTCGAAGATATTCAGTGTCCAAAAATACAGTAAATGAACGCAGGAAGTAGGATGTTTGGCAATAAAGTTATTTAATTAGGTAAATATATTCCACTGACTCTTTCCCAAACACTATAGAAACATCACCAGTCACCTGTCAATTCTTCATAATACAAATGCGTTAGGTAAGAGCACTAAGTTCCTAGTCCTATACTTGACTCAACTCAACTGTCTTGACGAAATTATTTAAGGACATGAATTATTTAATTTTATTGGCAAAGCAACAGGTCCACTTTTAGTATAAAGACATTGTCCTCTTCCGCCTGTATCCTCTGGAACTTAAGGTTCGATGTGTTTTGGAAGAAGAAGAAATTACTAGAGATGTGCAATTTCATAG
>CBDHHR010000482.1:0-5430 GCA_965263245.1 Metamycoplasmataceae bacterium
TAGTCGCCCTCTTCCGTCTAGCCGCCTTCTCCCCTCTAGCCGCGTTCTCCCGTCTAGCCGCCGTCTCCTGTCTAGCCGCCTTCTACCCGTATTATTGCACTCTCCCGCCAAGTCGCCCTCTCCCGTTTCGTCGCCCTTTCACCTCTATTCACCGTCTCACATGTAGGCGCCGTCTCCCGTGTAAACGCTCTCTCTCGTCTTATCGCCCTCTCCCGTTTAGCCGCCCTCTCCCGTCTAGTTTCCCTCTCTCGTCAAGTCGCTCTCTCCCCTTTAAACGCTTTCTCTCGTGTAGTCCACACTCCCGTCTTATAGCCCTCTCCCGTCTAGCCGCACTCTCCCTTCTAGTCCGTCTCTCTGGTCTAGTCGCCCTCTCCCGTCTAGTCGTCCCCTCCCTTCTCGTCCCCATCTCCCGTCTAGTCGCCCTCTCACGTCTAGTCGCCCTACCCCGTCTAGTCGCACTCTGCGCTCTAGCCGCCGTCTCCCATCTAGCCGCCGTCTTCCCTCTCCCGTCTTGTCGGCTTGCCCGTATAGTCTCCCTTTCCCGATCGGTTTAGTCGCCCTCTTTAACCGCCCTCTCCCGCCATCCGCTCTCTCCCGTATTGCCAACCTCTCCCGTTTAGCCGCCCTCTCTCACCCTCTACCCTCTTACAACTGTCTCCCATCTAGCCGCCGTC
Source organism: Metamycoplasmataceae bacterium (assembly GCA_965263245.1). Classification (GTDB taxonomy): domain Bacteria; phylum Bacillota_I; class Bacilli_A; order Mycoplasmatales; family Metamycoplasmataceae; genus DT-68. The sequence goes on from CBDHHR010000482.1 coordinate 675, forward strand.
TGAAAACTAGTGGCCGTGTCAAAACTTGTCGCCCTCTCCCGTCCACTCCCACTCTCTGGTTTAGCCACCCTCTCCAGTCTTGTCGCCCTGACCAGTCTAGCCGTGCTCTCCAGTCTAGCCGCCTTCGCCAGACTAGTCGTCCTCTCACCTGTATTTGCCCACTCCATTCTAGCCGTCTTCTCCCGTTTAGCCGTCCTCTCCCGTCTAGCCGCCCTCTCTCGGGTACCCGCCTCTCCCGTTTAGCGGCCCTATCCCGTCTGGTCGACCTCTCCCGTCTTATCGCCCTCTCCCGTCCAATAGCCCTCCCTCATCGAGTCGCTCTAGACCCTCTAAACGCTTTCTCCAGTGTAGCCCGCACAACCGTATAATCGCCCTCTCCCGTCTAGCCGCCTTCTCCCTCTCTCCCGTCTAGTCGCCCTATCCCGTTTAGCCGCCCTCTCCCGTCTAGTCGCACCTCTCCCGTCTAGTCGCTCTCTCCCCTCTAACAGCTTTCTCCCGTCTAGCCGCAAACTCCCGTCTAATCTCCTCTCCCGTCTAGCCGCCTTCTCCCGTCTAGTCGGTCTCTCCCGTCTAGTCGCCCTCTCTCGGCTAGTCGCCCTCTCCCGTCTAGACGCCATCTGCCTTCTTTTCGCCATCTCCCGTCTAGTCGCCCTCTCCCGTCTAGTCGCCCTTTCCCGTCTAGTCTCCCTCTCCCATCAAGCCGGAGAGCGACTAAACCGATCGGGAGAGGGAGACTAAACGGGAAAGCCGACAAGACGGGAGAGGGAAGACGGCGACTAGATGGGAGACGGGGGCTAGAGGGCAGAGGGCGACTAGACGGGGAAGGGCGATTAGACGTGAGAGGGCGACTAGACGGGAGATGGGGACAAAAAGGGAGGGGCGACTAGACGGGAGAGGGCGACTAGACGAGAGAGACCGAATAGAAAGGAGAGTGCGGCTAGACTGGAGAAGGCTATAAGACGGGAGTAGGGGTTACACGAGAGAAAGCGTTTAGAGGGGAGAAAGCGACTGAACGAGAGAGGGGAACTAGACGGGAGAGGGCTGCTAAACGGGAGAGGGCGACAAGACGGGAGAGGGCGATAAGACGAGAGAGCACGACTACACGGGAGACGGCGCCTGCATGTGATACGGTGACTAGAGGTGAGAGGGCGACGAAACGGCAGAGGGCGGACTTGGCAGGAGAGGGCGACTAGACGGGTGTCGGCGACAAGAAGGGAGGGGACGACTAGATGGGAGACGGCGGTTGGATGGGAGACGGTGTCTAGAGGGGAGAGGGCGAGAGAGGGGAGCTAAACGGGAGAGGGCGAGTAGACGGGAGAAGGCGTTTAAAGGGGAGAGAGCGACTTGACGAGAGTGGTCGACTAGACGGAACAGGGCGGCCACATGTGTGACGGTAGCTAGAGGTAAGAGGGCGACGAGATGGGAGAGGGCGACTAGACGAGAGAGGGCGATTAGAGGGAAGACAGCGAAAAGAAGGGAGAGGGCGACTAGACGGAAGAAGGCGACTAGACGTGAGAAGGCGACTAGCCGGGAGAAAGACACTAGACGGGAGAGAGTGGCTGGACAGGAGAGGGCGATTAGACGGGTGTAGTCGGCTAGATGGGAGAAAGAGGTTAGAGGGGTGAGAGCGACTAGACTGGAGAGGGCGATTAGACGGGAGGGGCCGGCTAATCGAGAAAGGGCGACAAGGCGGGAGAGGACGACTAGACGGGAGACTGAAGCTAGATGCGAGACGGTGGCTAGAGGGGAAAGGGCGACTAGATGGGAGATGGCGAAAAGAAGGGAGAGGGCGACTAGATGGGATATGGAGACTAGGCGAGAGAGGGCGCCTAGACGGGAAAGACCGACTAGACGGAGATGGCGGCTAGACGGGGGAGAACGACTAGACGGGAGAGTTCGCCTAGACGATTGAGGAAGACTTGACGACAGATAGCGACAAGAAGGGAGAGGGCAACTAGACGGGAGAGGACGACTAGACGAGAGAGGTCGGCTAGACGGGAGAGAGCCACTAGACGGGAGAGGGCGGTTAGACGGGAGAGTGCGATTAGACGGGAGTGGGCGGCTAGAGGGGAGAAAGCGGTTAGAGGGGACAGAGCGACTACACGGGAGGGGGCAATTAGACGGGAAAGACGGTTAAAGGGAGAGGGCGAGTAGACGGGACAGGGCGACAAGTCGGGAGAGGGCGACTAGACGGGAGAGGGGGACTAGTCTTGAGACGGCGGCTAGATGGGAGACGGTAGTTAGAGGGTGAGAGAGGGCGGCTAGACGGGAGAGTGCGACTAGACGGGACAAGGCGGATGGCGGGTTAGGGCGGTTAGAGAGGGCGACTAGAGGGAAGACGGCCACTAGATGGGAGACCCGCGGCGAGAGGGCAGAGGGCGACTAGATGGGATAGGGCGACTAGACGGGAGTGACGACAAGAAGGGAGAGGTCGACTAGACGGGACAGGGCGACTAGACAGGAGAGACCGACTAGACGGGAGAGGGCAGCTAGACGGGAGAGGGCGACAAGACGGGAGAGGGCGACTAGACGGAAGATGTCGGCCAGAAGGGAGACGGCGGCTAGAGAGGAGAGTGCGACTAGACGGGAAAGGGCGACTAGACGGGAGAGGGCGACTAGACGGGAGATGGCGAAAAGAAGGGAGAGGGCGACTAGACGGAAGAGGGCGACTAGACAGGAGAGGGCGACTAGAGAAAGACACTAAACGTCAGAGAGCGGCTAGACAGGAGAGAGCGATCGGTTAATCGGGAGAGGGCGACCAGACGGGAGAGGACGACTAGACGCGAGACTGCGGCTAGATGGGAGAGGGCGACAAGGCGAGAGACGGAGCCTAGACGGTAGAGACCGACTAGACGGGAGATGGCGGCTAGACGGGAGAGAGCGATTAGACGGGAGAGTTCGCCTAGACGAGAGAGGGCGACTAGACGAGAGATTGCGATAAGAAGGGAGAGTGCAACTAGACGGGAGAGGACGACTAGACGAGAGAGAGAGAGCGGCTAGACGGGAGAGAGCCACTAGACGGGAGAGGGCGTTTAGACGAGAGTGGGCGGCTAAATGGGAGAAAGCGGTTAGAGGGAACAGAGCGACTAGACGGGGGAGGGCGACTAGATGGGAAAGGGCGGCTAAAGGGAGAGGGCGAGTAGACGGGATAGGGCGACAAGACGGGAGAGGGCCGCTAAACGGGAAAGGGCAACTAGACCGAGAGTGCCACAAGATTGAAGAGGGCGGCTAAACGGGAGAGGGCGATTAGACGGGAAAGGGCGACAAGTCGGGAGAGGGCGACCAGTCTTGAGACGGCGGCTAGATGGGAGACGGTAGTTAGAGGGTAGAGGGTGAGAGAGGGCGGCTAAACGGGAGAGGGCGCCTAAGCGGGACAGGGCGACAAGACGGGAGAGGGCGATAAGACGGGAGAGGGCGACTACACGGGAGATGGCGGCTACATGTGAGACGGGAGAGGGCGGCAAAATAGGAGAGAGCGATAAGACGGGAGTGGTCGGATTGAGGGGAGAAAGCGGTTAGAGGGAGAGAGCGACTAGACGAGAGAGGGCGACTAGACGGGAGAGGGCGGCTAAAGGGAGAGGGTGAGTAGATGGGACATGGCGACAAGATCGGGAGAGGGCGACTAAGACGGGAGAGTGCGACTACACGGGAGATGGCGGCTACATGTGAGACGGGAGAGGGCGGCAAAAGAAGAGAGAGCGATAAGACGGGAATTGTCGGATTGAGGGGAGAAAGCGGTTAGAGGGAGAGAGCGACTAGACGGGAGATGGCGGCTAGATGAGAGACGGTGGTTAGAGCAGTAGATGGGAGACCCGCGGCGAGAGGGCAGAGGTCGACTAGACGGGATAGGGGCAGAGTGCGAGAAGGGAGAGGGTAGGGCGCTACTAGACGGGAGAGGGGTCGGGAGAGGGCTAGACGGGAGAAGGGAGAGAAGACTTGACGAGAGTGGTTAGACAGGGGGCCACATGTGTGAGAGCTAGAGGTAAGAGGGCGACGAGATGGGAGAGGGCGACTAGACGAGAGAGGGCGATTAGAGGGAAGACAGCGAAAAGAAGGGAGAGGGCGACTAGACGGAAGAAGGCGACTAGACGTGAGAAGGCGACTAGCCGGGAGAAAGACACTAGACGGGAGAGAGTGGCTGGACAGGAGAGGGCGATTAGACGGGTGTAGTCGGCTAGATGGGAGAAAGAGGTTAGAGGGGTGAGAGCGACTAGACTGGAGAGGGCGATTAGACGGGAGGGGCCGGCTAATCGGAAAGGGCGACAAGGCGGGAGAGGACGACTAGACGGGAGACTGAAGCTAGATGCGAGACGGTGGCTAGAGGGGAGAGGGCGACTAGATGGGAGATGTCGAAAAGAAGGGAGAGGGCGACTAGATGGGAGAGGGCGACTAGGCGAGAGAGGAGCAACTAGACGGGAAAGACCGACTAGACGGAGATGGCGGCTAGAAGGGGGAGAACGACTAGACGGGAGAGTTCGCCTAGACGATTGAGGAAGACTAGACGAGAGATTGCGATAAGAAGGGAGAGTGCAACTAGACGGGAGAGGACGACTAGACGAGAGAGAGAGCGGCTAGACGGGAGAGAGCCACTAGACGGGAGAGGGCGGTTAGACGGGAGAGTGCGATTAGACGGAAGTGGGCGGCTAGATGGGAGAAAGCGGTTAGAGGGGACAGAGCGACTACACGGGAGGGGGCAATTAGACGGGAAAGACGGTTAAAGGGAGAGGGCGAGTAGACGGGACAGGGCGACAAGTCG
>CBDHHR010000483.1:0-2500 GCA_965263245.1 Metamycoplasmataceae bacterium
ACACATTACGGGAGCATCTGTGTGACACTAACAACTTAAAGGGAAACACACTACGGGATCATCTGTGTGACACTAACAACTTAAAGGGAAACACATTACGTGACCATCTGTGTGACACTAACAACTTAAAGGGAAACACCCTACGTGATCATCTGTGTGACACTAACAACTTAAAGGGAAACACATTACGTGACCATTTGTGTGACACTAATAACTTAAAGGGAAACACATTACGTGACCATCTGTGTGACACTAACAACTTAAAGGGAAACACATTACGGGACCATCTGTGTGACACTAACAACTTAAAGGGAAACACATTACGGGAGCATCTGTGTGACATTAACAACTTAAAGGGAAACAAATTATGTGACCATCTGTGTGACACTAACAACTTAAAGGGAAACACATTACGTGACCATTTGTGTGACACTACCAAGTTAAAGGGAAACACATAACGCGACCATCTGTGTGACAATAACAACTTAAAGGGAAACACATTACGTGACCATTTGTGAGACACTAACAACTTAAAGGGAAACACATTACGTGACCATATGTGTGACACTAACAACTTAAAGGGAAACACATTACGGGACCATCTGTGTGACACTAACAACTTAAAGGGAAACACATTACGGGACCATCCGTGTGACACTAACAACTTAAAGGGAAACACATTACGGGACCATCCGTGTGACACTAACAACTTAAAGGGAAACACATTACGGGACCATCTGTGTGACACTAACAACTTAAATGGAAACACATTACATGACCATTTGTGAGACACTAACAACTTAAAGGGAAACACATTACGGGACCATCTGTGTGACACTAACAGCTTAAAGGGAAACACATTACGGGAGCATCTGTGTGACACTAACAACTTAAAGGGAAACACACTACGGGATCATCTGTGTGACACTAACAACTTAAAGGGAAACACATTACGTGACCATCTGTGTGACACTAACAACTTAAAGGGAAACACCCTACGTGATCATCTGTGTGACACTAACAACTTAAAGGGAAACACATTACGTGACCATTAGTGTGACACTAATAACTTAAAGGGAAACACATTACGTGACCATTTGTGTGACACTAATAACTTAAAGGGAAACACATTACGTGACCATCTGTGTGACACTAACAACTTAAAGGGAAACACATTACGGAACCATCTGTGTGACACTAACAACTTAAAGGGAAACACATTACGGGAGCATCTGTGTGACATTAACAACTTAAAGGGAAACACATTATGTGACCATCTGTGTGACACTAACAACTTAAAGGGAAACACATTACGTGACCATTTGTGTGACACTACCAAGTTAAAGGGAAACACATAACGCGAACATCTGTGTGACAATAACAACTTAAAGGGAAACACATTACGTGACCATTTGTGAGACACTAACAACTTAAAGGGAAACACATTACGTGACCATATGTGTGACACTAACAACTTAAAGGGAAACACATTACGGGACCATCTGTGTGACACTAACAACTTAAAGGGAAACACATTACGGGAGCATCTGTGTGACACTAACAACTTAAAGGGAAACACATTACGGGACCATCTGTGTGACACTAACAACTTAAAGGGAAACACATTACGGGACCATCTGTGTGACACTAACAACTTAAATGGAAACACATTACATGACCATTTGTGAGACACTAACAACTTAAAGGGAAACACATTACGGGACCATCTGTGTGACACTAACAACTTAAAGGGAAACACATTACGGGAACATCTGTGTGACACTAACAACTTAAAGGGAAACACATTACGGGACCATCTGTGTGACACTAACAACTTAAAGGGAAACACATTACGTGACCATTTGTGAGACACTAACAACTTAAAGGGAAACACATTACGCGACCATCTGTGTGACAATAACAACTTAAAGGGAAATACATTACGTGACCATCTGTGTGACACTAACAACTTAAAGGGAAACACATTACGTGAGCATATGTGTGACACTAACAACTTAAAGGGAAACACACTACGGGACCATCTGTGTGACACTAACAACTTCAATGGAAATACAATCTAACCGTGTAAACCAAAAGGATTTAATGCGATCTAACAATTTGCAAATATAAACAAATCAAGTAAGTGGTTTACTCAGAATGGACTGCCAAAGTGTGAGGCTTTGTTGAAATCTTAGTTCTCTGTGGCGCACGCCCCCGATGCTTTCACATATAAGTGCTTTGAGCATCGTTCACCTCGAATCCTCCTGTTTTGTCCACTAATTAAAACCTGTAGGTATGTGTGTACGTATGTATGTAAGTATGTAAGTATGTAAGTATGTAAGTATGTAAGTATGTAAGTATGTAAGTATGTAAGTATGTAAGTATGTAAGTATGTAAGTATGTATGTATATATGTATGTATGTATGTATGTATGTATGTATGTATGTATGTATGTATGTATGTATGTATGTATGTATGTATGTATGTATGTATGTATGTA
>CBDHHR010000483.1:5000-15000 GCA_965263245.1 Metamycoplasmataceae bacterium
TATATGTGTGTGTGTGTATATGTATATATATGAATTTGTATGTGTGTATGTATTTATATATGGACATATGTATGGATGGATGTATGTATGCATGCGTACGTGTATGTGCGTGCGTGCGAGCGTGCGCGCGCGTATATGCAAGTAGTAAGAGGAACACTGTAACTGACGTATTATGTAAAACAGCTACCGAATTATTGTTAAAATAAAGACCACCCAGTAGTTGTGCACATATTTTTATTCAAGCTACAAGCTACAAGCCCCACTACTTAGCTGAGATGTCATTCCACATACGGGGTTCGGCTATACTACGTAAATATATATATATATATATATATATATATATATATATAAATATATATATATATATATATATATATATATATATATATATATATTGGTGTCATCTTAGAAGATCCATAATTGCGATACCAATACATATAGTGTATTATATTGATAAAATAAGCATTCCTCTTTGAACAACTAGCAATGTAACATGTAATCAAGTTATTGTGATAAACTAGGCCTCTTATACGGTACAGGAAATGTATTTCAACACGACTGACTGCCGACCGGCGACCAGTTCACAGACCGTGTCTACTTGTTGTCCACAAAGTCACTATCGCGACTGCCAAACTTACTGTAGAACATACTGCGATCGTCAAAGGCAAACATTGTAGTTTTGAGTAACCATTTCTACCACGCCCAATGTGTCACAGCACAACCAAGTGTAATGAGGCTGCACGTGATAGTATTAAATAGGCGAAATCCTGCTTTATTCTGGTAAAAGATAAGCATGCATCGTGGAACACTGTGTCATTCATCACTGCTACCTTACAATTTATATTTTATAGGAATGAACCCGTTCAAGCACTTATGTGGCAAATATGTCTTGATACATATTTTCATGATGTTTTCTTCATATGCACAATTTGGAGTTAACATATTGTCGAAGTTCAACTACTTTGATAGAACAGCGGCCACAACTGGACAGGGACTTCTATGCAGTCCTCTATTTTGTCAACGTGTTCCATTTGCCACGAGGATTAGGAAATTCGCAGATAGGGAAGTATTTTCTGGAAATGTACTCGTCATTCCAACCAAAGCCAGATCCATGTTTGAAGGAATAAACACACACCCAGGTTTTGGTATTTTTATGGAAGTAGTTCGGCTCATTAGGCCACCACCCCGTGTAGGTGAATTCTGTTCCTGTTGCCATCCAAGTCCACGGAATATCGGTTGCCGGTTTCGTGCCCGACGTCATTCCCACTATTCCCAATTCTGGCTTATTTGCTGAAACAAACCAAATGTGTGCTTCCGATTAAATATAGTGAAAAACACTCGAACCATGCAATAAGGTGTGTGTGTGTGTGTGTGTGTGTGTGTGTGTGTGTGTGTGTGTGTGTGTGTGTGTGTGTGTGTGTGTGTGTGTGTGTGTGTGTGTGTGTGTGTGTGTGTGTGTGTGTGTGTGTGTGTGTGTGTGTGTGTGTGTGCGTGTGTGTGTGTGTGTGTGTGTGTGTGTGTGTGTGTCATAGTTTAACTAAATAACACTTGTCACTGGTGTCGAAAGGAAATATTACTATCGGAGACTGGGCCGAACTTACGCCACCACTCCACTATCTCGGACCATCACCTGACAACGGAGGATGTGATTTTTTGAGGAAACTAAGGACTTCGTTAATACTAAAGATAATAAAATTAAACTATTAATTATAATGTATATTATTATAACATATTGCAATTTAAAAAGTGTAATACATCAATAAATAAATAAATAATAAAACAGTTGTCACCTTTCAACATGTTGATGACGAACTGATCTTCCTCTTTCGACTCAATCGACGCGAGGTCTCCTCCTGGCCCGAGTCTTCCGCAGAGACGTCTTCCGTCCTCGAATGTCATGTCCTCTTTCACCCACTTGTAGCAAGATCTATCACCGTCACATGATATGTCGCCTAGAAAAACGTACATGTCATATGTTAGTGCTAAAAGTATAATTATAATGCAGATGATGCAAATGTTCGAGATTCCCATCCAAAAGATACGATTTTCTGTTGTGTTGCAACGGTTGGCCGACATATATTTTAGGTACAGTAACAAAGATCAAATAATTAAATAAATATATGAATGGACAACTAACAAAATAGTACCGGGGTGGAATGTACTTTGGACATTTCTTGGATTTAGAATGCCTACGTTGCGTATATCACCAGCAGGATATGGCAGATGAAATAGACATTTCTCCTTATTCCAAGTCGCTACGTTTGTATTGTGTCGTTTCATCAGTAAATATAGCAGTTGAAATAGGCAGTCGGTAAATCTGTGGTACGTTATTTCAAAACTGCCTTATAACCTATACCTGTAAATAACATGACAGCAAATATGCAGCGGTAATCGGCAACAACTGAAACTAACCATACTCCTGTTGTAGTTCCGGATAATCAAAGTGATTCTCTATTGCTTGGTAGCTTGCAAGGGCTTTGCAGCTTTTCAAACAGGTCTGCAGTCTGCTCTCCACGCCGAGTGAAAGACCACACAAGACAACAAACACGAACAACATCTTTATCTGCTCCGTCGTTTAAGTGTCCGCGGAACTGAAATTGGAAAAGGGAAAGACTGTGATATGTGATCAGAAAAGTAAATGAAAAAGCGTAAGCCAGCATTGATACGTCAGCATAGATTACAACTTCAACACGGCGTTCTGTTTTAATACGTGTCGTTTTAAGACAGACACTAAAGTGTCTGCAGGTTTTATGTTTCTATGTGGCCTCAAATCAACAAACAGTACGTCGGTGTGGTTCGGGTATTTTGGATTTCACCATCGTTTTACAATGTTTAAAATTAGGATAACATGTCATGATGCACAATTACATACTGTGTATATTATACGAAGGGCCGGTATAACAACGATCTCTCCACTCGGGCAATGCTATTGACCCGTTTTGGGCCAGTGTGTGTAAGTTGAACGAAAGAACACACAAAGCACACGAATGACGTTTGCAAACAGCTATTTAAAGTTGTGCAGTCACTATAGCACGCCCGGTAGGCGTACGTAAATGAGACTGCATCGTTGCGTGTAGCACGTGTAGTAGGCGGCGACTGGAAACTTTGTTCAAGTGATCGCACTGGCGGCGTAGTTCAAGTGATCGCACTGGCGGCGTAGTTCAAGTGATCGCTCTGGCAGCGTAGTTCAAATGATCGCACTGGCAGCGTAGTTCAAATGATCGCACTGGCAGCGTAGTTCAAGTGATCGCACTGGCGGCGTAGTTCAAGTGATCGCACTGGCGGCGTAGTTCAAGTGATCGCACTGGCAGCGTAGTTCAAGTGATCGCACTGGCAGCGTAGTTCAAGTGATCGCACTGGCAGCGTATTCAAGTGATAGCATTGAAATGATCGAACAAGACCACGCACACGATTGCTGGTTTCAGCAATTCAAAGCATAGTTATTCGAAGCAAATGAAAGAGAAAATGGTGTCATATGATTGAACATAATGAAGAACTTACCGTAGCGAGTCTTGATTTGCGGATGTTCGTGTGTCGAGTCCAGCTGCCGGTTGTCGAAGTCCTCGATGAACGCTTAGACAGAGTCTGATCTTTTATAGCACTGCGAATCTATGGGCCTTTTGAGTCCTGTCTAACTATTCTCGTATCTTTTCTCGTCACTTGCAATTACAAAAGGCATAAATCACAGAGACATAATTGAAAGAATGTTTCTTATCGCTTGTTTAATTCAAATCGCATGTCATTATAAATACACAAATTTACGCTAAGAGCTCTTCAATTTGTTCGCGTTATGTAATTATTTAATAATATATCACGCTAGCAGGCATTTAGGAATTGCGCTAGACATAAGGGACCTTGGTGATGGACGTTTTTATATATAATTACATGGGCTGATATATGGAGTCTAGTTAGAAAACAGTCGACACTGTGTTGGACTCGTTGCATATTTTACGTTGAGATGGAACCGCGTTTGTAACTATAAGTGGAGTAATTCTTGCGGTAATTCTACGACGTGGGAAAATTACGAGAACAGGTGAAAAGGGGTACACACACACACACACACACACACACACACACACACACACACACACACACACACACACACACACACACACACACACACACACACACACACACACACACACACACACACACACACACACACACACACACACACACACACACACACACACACACACACACACACACACACACACACACACACACTAGATAGATTAGATTTTAATGTACAAATACTTAATCCCCATTACTACCAGGAAAACAACATTACTAACCTTTCACGACATTATTCTGTCACATAATTGTTTTGTTAATTGCAGTGAAAATGTGTTATGCCTGAAATCTACAAAAACACAAAGATAGATTATTATCTTATCATTGATTTAGTCTACAAAATAAATACCGTATCACCCGTATCCAGGACAATATTCAGCGACATGGGGTAGCGGTTTGTTTTAACATTCGAAAACAATCTCAACTTCTCTGGGAAGCATACAACCACATTGCAAATAATACACAAAACCGTTTGTATGTATTATTTCGTCAAGTATATATATATATATATGTATTATTTCAAATGCACAGTAATCAAACATGTTATGTTTTTATTTTTAGGCTTCATACTGTTACGTATACATTACCTGATATCAATCTTTCAAAAACTGAGATATATCGCTACATGAAACTACTGACACCTGTACAAGGATTGTCCAAGTTGCAGTAGTGTTCACATACGTACTGCTCGTCCTGTGTGCTAACTTTATTTATTTCTCAGTCTTACTTTTCAAAGTGTGTATTGAAGCCTGCAAACAATGCACGTTACTATTGTCTAATTTGTAGGACTATGTAGATTTCTATAATAAATAATTTCAAACATTTTAATTTGCTATCTTTATTGTAAAACATAATGTTTCTTAACTTGCCTATGACTTTGTATGTTAAGGAATCAAAAACTGAAGCATTTCAGTGGCTATACTGGTATGAAATGCCCACAAAGTAAAAATAGCATTGAAACAATTACAGCTCCATTAATATACAAATATTTTATACCGGATAGCAACAATGTAATAGTAGTGTCACCTCTCTTCGCGCTTACAATAAAATAATGCATTCATTTTCTGCTAAACAAATATCTTCAGCAAACTGAATGCTACTGATATGAATTTTGATTGGCAACACGTCTACAATTTGTTATAGTTATGAAAGATACGTCAGAACATTTTTCGTAATATGTAGTTGTTTAATACGGCTATGCTGTCTTTTGCAACTTTATAATGTAAGTAGCGATGCCATGGAATATGGAGGGAAACGTGCATAAAATTGCTTAGACACAAGTCTATTGTCTTGACGTATGTCTTAATGAATGCAGTCAATATAACAGCTGACAATTCGACAATTATTGCAAGGATAACAGTGAGTATAGAAGTTGCCTTGTTTGTCGTGTAAGCATGATGATGGGACGATATTGGGTGATACTGACGAAAACATTGCAGTCTAGTGGCATAACTAAGCCTTGAAACTCAGCAATAAAAAACTCTATGAGTCCGCATTGTCCGCATTGTATATTCCAACACGCACACACGCACACGCCCACACGCGCACACGCGCACACCCGCACACGCGGACACGCGGACACGCGCACACGCGCACACGCGCACACGCGCACACGCGCACACGCGCACACGCGCACACGCGCACACGCGCACACCCGCACACACGCACACACGCACACACGCACACACGCACACACGCACACACGCACACACGCACACACGCACACACGCACACACGCACACACGCACACACGCACACACGCACACACGCACACACGCACACACGCACACACGCACACACGCACACACGCACACACGCACACACGCACACACGCACACACGCACACACGCACACACGCACACACGCACACACGCACACACGCACACACGCACACACGCACACACGCACACACGCACACACGCACACACGCACACACGCACACACGCACACACGCACACACGCACACACGCACACACGCACACACGCACACACGCACACACGCACACACGCACACACGCACACACGCACACACGCACACACGCACACACGCACACACGCACACACGCACACACGCACACACGCACACACGCACACACGCACACACGCACACACGCACACACGCACACACGCACACACGCACACACGCACACACGCACACACGCACACACGCACACACACACGCACACACGCACACACGCACACACGCACACACGCACACACGCACACACGCACACACGCACACACGCACACAGGCACACACGCACACACGCACACACGCACACACGCACACACGCACACACGCACACACGCACACACGCACACACGCACACACGCACACACGCACACACGCACACACGCACACACGCACACACGCACACACGCACACTCGCACACACGCACACACGCACACACGCACACACGCACACACGCACACACGCACACACGCACACACGCACACACGCACACACGCACACACGCACACACGCACACACGCACACACGCACACACGCACACACGCACACACGCACACACGCACACACGCACACACGCACACACGCACACACGCACACACGCACACACGCACACACGCACACACGCACACACGCACACACGCACACACGCACACACGCACACACGCACACACGCACACACGCACACACGCACACACGCACACACGCACACACGCACACACGCACACACGCACACACGCACACACGCACACACGCACACACGCACACACGCACACACGCACACACGCACACACGCACACACGCACACACGCACACACGCACACACGCACACACGCACACACGCACACACGCACACACGCACACACGCACACACGCACACACGCACACACGCACACACGCACACACGCACACACGCACACACGCACACACGCACACACGCACACACGCACACACGCACACACGCACACACGCACACACGCACACACGCACACACGCACACACGCACACACGCACACACGCACACACGCACACACGCACACACGCACACACGCACACACGCACACACGCACACACGCACACACGCACACACGCACACACGCACACACGCACACACGCACACACGCACACACGCACACACGCACACACGCACACACGCACACACGCACACACGCACACACGCACACACGCACACACGCACACACGCACACACGCACACACGCACACACGCACACACGCACACACGCACACACGCACACACGCACACACGCACACACGCACACACGCACACACGCACACACGCACACACGCACACACGCACACACGCACACACGCACACACGCACACACGCACACACGCACACACGCACACACGCACACACGCACACACGCACACACGCACACACGCACACACGCACACACGCACACACGCACACACGCACACACGCACACACGCACACACGCACACACGCACACACGCACACACGCACACACGCACACACGCACACACGCACACACGCACACACGCACACACGCACACACGCACACACGCACACACGCACACACGCACACACGCACACACGCACACACGCACACACGCACACACGCACACACGCACACACGCACACACGCACACACGCACACACGCACACACGCACACACGCACACACGCACACACGCACACACGCACACACGCACACATTTAAACATCTCATATATGTTATGTTAATCGTTGCTACGTTATCGACAAGCATATTTCGACCCCTACTCGCCGTCGCCGTCGCCGTCGCCGTCGCCGTCGCCGTCGCCGTCGCCGTCGCCGTCGCCGTCGCCGTCGCCGTCGCCGTCGCCGTCGCCGTCGCCGTCGCCGTCGCCGTCGCCGTCGCCGTCGCCGTCGCCGTCGCCGTCGCCGTCGCCGTCGCCGTCGCCGTCGCCGTCGCCGTCGCCGTCGCCGTCGCCGTCGCCGTCGCCGTCGCCGTCGCCGTCGCCGTCGCCGTCGCCGTCGCCGTCGCCGTCGCCGTCGCCGTCGCCGTCGCCGTCGCCGTCGCCGTCGCCGTCGCCGTCGCCGTCGCCGTCGCCGTCGCCGTCGCCGTCGCCGTCGCCGTCGCCGTCGATGTCGATGTCGTTGTCGCTGTATACAAACACAACTAAGCACTTGGACGTCAGTGTTAGGAGTCAGAGCGTCACACAACGGGCGCCGCGCCTCTATCATCCTGTTTGGAAAACACAAGTCGCGCCCGGAATGAGAAGCCTGGGAAGTTACGGCGTCTGTCTCTCCCGGCTACATATGTTCAAGATGGGCAGATGTATAGACAGGACTGATAAGTATAACTGATAAGACGGGCAGATGTATAGACAGGACTGGTAAGTATAACTGATAAGACGGGCAGATGTATAGACAGGACTGATAAGTATAACTGACAAGACGGGCAGATGTATAGACAGGACTGATAAGTACAACTGATAGGACTGATAAGTACAATGAGAAGACGGGCAGATGTACAGACAGGACTGGTAAGTACAACTGACAAGACGGGCAGATATATAGACAGGCCTGGTAAATACAACTGATAAGACGGGCAGATGTACAGACAGGCCTGGTAAGTACAACTAATAAGACGGGCAGATGTGATCAAGCGTCACTGTGGCAGCTATTTATTTGCTCTGTTTTTGACATTGGATGTTACTTATTTCTACGACTGCGATACTGGTGAGACTGGACCATCGTTTTGATAGCATTACCCTGGATACACGGAACTGTTCTACTGTGTTATTTGTGTTTTATTTGTGTGTATTTCTGTGACTTTATTGTTCTACACACGGCAGGAATTATTCGCCTGTAACAATGTTGCTGTCAGTGGCGGCAAACTACCGCAGCCTTTGTTCGACGCAATAAAGGATAATGGAATTTTTGCGTTCACGCGAGGGTGCAGAGCCGGTCGTAATTGGAATCGCCAACGAACAGTGATCGGGTGTCGACCCGGCTTTAAACCCACTTTCCACCAACGCAACGCGACGTTAACAACAATAACATTATCCACCTGAAACTGTCAACTAGCCAAATTGTTAGCAACGATTGCCAGCGCGTACAGTAACAACCTGAATTCCGTTTGGCCGCTCAAGATGCGAATTATTTTCTCGTTTCTTTCGTGGAAAGATTGACAATCTCCTATCAGGTCTGCAGTGTTTCAACGACATCGATAGGCCATCAGACGAAAGACGTAGTTTCAATGACTCTATTGATGTGTTTGATCGAACAACGAACACAGACGTCAACAGCGATTTGTAGTGCTTCTAAGAAAACGTGCGTGTTCGATCCTCTGCCTACAAATCAGCTCACTGACGACATCACCAGATTGTGCCTGCCATCACAAGGATCACAAATGCTTCCCTGGACGAGGCAATGGTGCCGAAGTCGTTGAAGCATGCAATTGTCCGACCACTTTTAAAGAAACCATCACTGCACAAAGACACCCTGAGTAGTTACCGACCGTGAGTAACCGCACTCAATTATCCAAAGTAATTGAGAAAGTGGTCGCGCTTAGGATAATGACGCATGTATCTGATCAGCAAATGGTTGAGTGGTTTCATCGGCGTGTCGGAAAAACCATTCGACAGAAACTTATTATTTTTAAATGTCTACCAATATATATATTTTCTTGTCTATTTATTAATTATTAGTATTATCAGTTGTTTGTTTTGAAATCAAAATGTCTTTGCATATTTCTTCTTCAAGTAATGTAGTTGTATGTTCACATTGTACTTTACAAAATAGCCTTGTGCAAGTTATTTTATATTTAAGGGTTTTACTCTATATTTTCATTTCTTTTACACACACACACACACACACACACACACACACACACACACACACACACACACACACACATAAATACACACACATACACACACACACACATAAATACACACACACATAAATACACACACACATAAATACAC
>CBDHHR010000483.1:17500-22500 GCA_965263245.1 Metamycoplasmataceae bacterium
ACAACACACACACAACACACACAATACACACAACACACGCAATACACACAAAACACACAACACACACAACACACACAACACACACAACACACACACAACACGCACAAAACGCACAACACACACAACACACACAACACACACAACACACACAACACACACAACACACACACACACAACACACAACACACAACACACAACACACAACACACAACACACAACACACAACACACAACACACAACACACAACACACACACACACAACACACAACACACAACACACAACACACACAACACACAACACACACAACACACACAACACACACAACACACACAACACACATATCACACACAACATACAATATTATATATATATATATTATTTAATAAACATGACCTTGTGTCACTGTGTACCATTACCAGGGCAATCCAGCGTCCATAATTAAATGCACATCTGGACATCTAGACGTGCTGGATGAATGCAGTGACGTAAGAAAGATTAATAAAGCGTAAATATTTATAAAGTTGTAGGGCATTTAAGAATGAATACCTACGGTTTCATATTAATGAATTTTTGTGATATTTATTCGCATAATAGCGTAACTAGTAAATTGGAACTCTCAAACATAACATAGTAATAGATAAAGATACTATAATCTCTTTGCTGTAAATCTTCGTGTGCTAATTTACTCAAATATCTTCACTTCACAGAAAGAGACTCATGGGTTCACATTGACTGACAGATAATTCACAAAACGTTTAATTAATTGCAAACATTTCTTTGTAGGTATATAAAGAACACTGGACACATGTACCAATGTCACAGCTGTGTGATAAATGCTTAGATGCGCGAAACATCGTACATAAGCACCTAGGAAACGATGCATACATAAGGTTTTATGCATATGCACGGTTTCAGCTTTTTGGTCAGCAGATGGATTATGTTCGGTTGTTTTAGTAAACAGCTTCTAGTAATGATCGACAGATGGAGATAGATTAATAAATAGTTACACTCCTTATTTAACCACACTTAGTCCAGTCGTTTACAACTTATTGGTATACACAGAAGAATGCACAGAAGTAAATGAGAAGAACATAGCGGTGTGTTAAATAATTATCCAGACACTATGTTTGGTCCCATATTTTGTATTACAGCAAAACAGTCCTTGTTCATGGATGGATTTATTTACTTCCTTTCACTCTCATCCACTGACAATGCTAGAGGTTCAAGTGGTCACATTTTGCCCGGATAGTTACCATATATGTATATATATATATATATATATATATATATATATATATATATATATATATGTATATGTATATGTATATGTATATGTATATGTATATGTATATGTATATGTATATGTATATGTATATGTATATGTATATGTATATGTATATGTATATGTATATGTATATGTATATGTATATGTATATGTATATGTATATGTATATGTTATGTTAATCGTTGCTACGTTATCGATAAGCATAGTTCGACCCCTACTCCGCTCAAGCGTTGGTGTCGCTGTTCGCTGTCGCTGTCGCTGTCGCTGTCGCTGTCGCTGTCGCTGTCGCTGTCGCTGTCGCTGTCGCTGTCGCTGTCGCTGTCGCTGTCGCTGTCGATGTCGCTGTCGCTGTCGCTGTCGCTGTCGCTGTCGCTGTCGCTGTCGATGTCGCTGTCGCTGTCGCTGTCGCTGTCGCTGTCGCTGTCGCTGTCGCTGTCGCTGTCGCTGTCGCTGTCGCTGTCGGTGTCGGTGTCGGTGTCGGTGTCGCTGTCGCTGTCGGTGTCGCTGTCGCTGTCGCTGTCGCTGTCGCTGTCGCTGTCGCTGTCGCTGTCGCTGTCGCTGTCGCTGTCGCTGTCGCTGTCGCTGTCGCTGTCGCTGTCGCTGTCGCTGTCGCTGTCGCTGTCGCTGTCGCTGTCGCTGTCGCTGTATACAAACACAACTAAGCACTTGGACGTCAGTGTTAAGAGTCAGAACGTCACACAACGGGCGCCGCGCCTCTATCATCCTGTTTGGAAAACAAAAGTCGCTCCCGGGATGAGAAGCCGGGGAAGTTACGGCGTCTGTCTCTCCCGCCTACATATGTTCAAGACGGGCAGATGTATAGAGAGGACTGATAAGTATAACTGACAAGACGGGCAGATGTATAGACAGGACTGATAAGTATAACTGACAAGACGGGCAGATGTATAGACAGGACTGATAAGTATAACTGATAAGACGGGCAGATGTATAGACAGGACAGATAAGTATAACTGATAAGACGGGCAGATGTATAGACAGGACTGATAAGTATGACTGATAAGACGGGCAGATGTATAGACAGGACTGATAAGTACAACTGATAGGACTGATAAGTACAATGAGAAGACGGGCAGATGTACAGACAGGACTGGTAAGTACAACTGACAAGACGGGCAGATATATAGACAGGCCTGGTAAATACAACTGATAAGACGGGCAGATGTACAGACAGGCCTGGTAAGTACAACTACTACGAGGGGCAGATGTGATCAAGCGTCACTGTGGCAGCTATTTATTTGCTCTGTTTTTGACATTGGATTTTACTTATTTCTACGACTGCGACACTGGTGAGATTGGAACATCGTTTTGATAGCATTACCCTGGATACACGGAACTGTTCTACTGTGTTATTTGTGTTTTATTTGTGTGTATTTCTGTGACTTTATTGTTCTACACACAGCAGGAATTATTCGCCTGTAACAATGTTGCTCTCAGTGGCGGCAAGCTACCGCAGCCTTTGTTCGACGCAATAAAGGATAATGGAATTTTTGCGGTCACGCGAGGATGCAGAGCCGGTCGTAATTGCAATCGGCTACGAACAGTGATCGGACGTTGACCCGGCTTTAAACCCACTTTCCACCAACGCGACGCGACATTAACAACAATAACATTATCCACGTGAAACTGTCAACTAGCCAAATTGTTGGCAACGATTGCTACACGAATGTGGCGTTGATAAACGGTAGATCGGTCAAAAATAAGACACTCGCTATAAACGAGGAGAGTGTCCGGCACGATTGGGATATTTTGGCAATCACCGAGACTTGGCGATCGTGACTGAACGTTTGCCTCCCGGCTACACATTCCATCATGTGGCACGTCCCTGTGGTCGTGGCGGCGGAGTTTCCGTAGTGTATCGGAACACGTACAACACTAAGATCCTCCCAAAGCTGCATTTCACAACCACTGAACTTATCCCTCTGCAATTCACCAACCCGTTCTTGTTGAAATACAAGTTATGGGTCGTTTATCACCTCCTGCAACAAGCAAGACATCTGGAACATTATCGGATTTTTACTCAGAACTAGAGCAGCTGTTCTTCACGTTAATTTCGACGATACGCTCAAATCCGAACCACTTCGCACTCTGCTTGAATCGTACAACCTAAACCAACACGTACATTCGCCAACACACCAAACTGGACATATCCTTGATCTCGTAGTGAGTCAGACTGATGACAACTTTATCACGTCCGTTACTGTGCATCCCGACTCTCTGTCAGATCATCATCGTATTGAACTGAAACTTAGAGCGCTGTAGCCTGCAGTATAAACCAACACGATTACAAAGGGGGACTTTATAAACATTGATGCTGATGCACTACGAAAAGACATTACGTCTGTGCGTAGCGACATGTGTGCATGCCCAAATGCTCGACAAGCTGATGAATTGGTACATGTGTATAACACCTGTCTCACCGATTGCCTCGACAAACATCCCCCATGGAGTAACGTGCGGGTACGAGACACAAACCACACCTGGTATGACACTGACATCGATGTCGCCAGGAATAAAAATCGAAAACAGGAGATTGTGTGGAGAAGAACAAAACTGTAGATTCATCGACAATTATACGTCACCGCCCGGGATGAATGTACTGCGTTGATATCCGCACGCAAATTCATCGATTTGTAGTGCTTCTAAGAAAACGTGCGTGTTCGATCCTCTGCCTGCAAATCAGCTGACTGACGACATCACCAGATTGTGCCTGCCATCACAAGGATCACAAATGCTTCCCTGGACGAGGGAATGATGCCGAAGTCGTTGAAGCATGCAAATGTCCGACCACTATTAAAGAAACCATCACTGCACAAAGACACCCTGAGTAGTTACCGACCGTGAGTAACCTCACTCAATTATCCAAAGTAATTGAGAAAGTGGTCGCGCTTAGGATAATGACGCATGTATCTGATCAGCAAATGGTTGAATGGTTTCATCGGCGTGTCGGAAAAACCATTCGACAGAAACTGATTATTTTAAATGTCTACCAATATATATATATTTTTTCTTGTCTATTTATTAATTATTAGTATTATCAGTTGTTTGTTTTGAAATCAAAATGTCTTTGCATATTTCTTCTTCAAGTAATGTAGTTGTATGTTCACATTGTACTTTACAAAATAGCCTTGTGCAAGTTATTTTATATTTAAGGGTTTTACTGTATATTTTCATTTCTTTTATATTTTCATGTGTAACTTGTATGAAATTGATTGGACATAACTGTAACAATAAGAAATAAAGTTATGTAGTTAAGATGAAAATAAATGTTTTACAAGCATGTCATAATAATTATTGGCAAGGGAGCACAAGTAATTGCGAAAATAAAATTTATGTGATAAAAACTTCCAGCACCCAATCGCAACGCAGATAGTATTGCAAGCAGTGCCTTAACAAATTTTGTATCCGGAAAGGCGAAGTCGCCGCCGACATAACACGACTGCCAGGTTGATTATGCGTAGCCCGCGTAGCGACAGTGCCACACCCTTGTTATGCGAACTCCACTGGCTGCAGAGTTGATTTCAAGCTACTTGTATTCACTTACAAAGCCATGCACAACGACGCGCCAATGTATTTATGTGAACTCGTGTGCCCGTATCAACCGACAAGAACACTGCGCTCTGCGAACAATAACATGTTAGAAGTGAAGCGTACCCGTACCAAAGCTGGAGACTGCTCGTTCGCTGTCGCTGCTGC
>CBDHHR010000483.1:27500-35000 GCA_965263245.1 Metamycoplasmataceae bacterium
ATGCATCCGTGTGTGTATGTGCGTGTGTGCGAGCGTGTGCGCGCGTATATGCAAGTAGTAAGAGGAACACTGTAACTGACGTATTATGTAAAACAGCTACCGAATTATTGTTAAAATAAAGACCACCCAGTAGTTGTGCACATATTTTTATTCAAGCTACAAGCTACAAGCCGCACTACTTAGCTGAGATGTCATTCCACATACGGGGTCCGGCTATACTACGTAATATATATATATATATATATATATATATATATATATATATATATATATATATATATATATATATATATATTACACAGACCGTGTCTAATTGTTGTCCACAAAGTCACTATCGCGACTGCCAAACTTACTGTAGAACATACCGCGATCGTCAAAGGCAAACATTGTAGTTTTGAGTAACCATTTCTACCACGCCCAATGTGTCACAGCACAACCAAGTATAATGAGGCTGCACGTGACAGTATTAAATAGGCGAAAGCCTGCTTTATTCTGGTAAAAGATAAGCATGCATCGTGGAACACTGTGTCATTCATCACTGCTACCTTACAATTTATATTTTATAGGTATGAACCCGTTCAAGCACATATGTGGCAAATATGTCTTGACACATATTTTCATGATGTTTTCTTCATGTGCACAATTTGGATTTAACATATTGCCGAAGTTCAACTACTTTGATAGAACAGCGGCCACAACTGGACAGGGACTTCTATGCAGTCCTCTATTTTGTCAACGTGTTCCATTTGCCTCGAGGATTAGGAAATTCGCAGATAGGGAAGTATTTTCTGGAAATGTACTCGTCATTCCAACCAAAGCCAGATCCATGTTTGAGGGAATAAACACACACCCAGGTTTTGGTATTTTTATGGAAGTAGTTCGGCTCATTAGGCCACCACCCCGTGTAGGTGAATTCTGTTCCTGTTGCCATCCAAGTCCACGGAATATCGGTTGCCGTTTCGTGCCCGACGTCATTCCCACTATTCCCAACTCTGGCTTATTTGCTGAAACAAACCAAATGTGTGCTTCCGATTAAACATAGTGAAACACACTCGAACCATGCAATAAGGTGTGTGTGTGTGTGTGTGTGTGTGTGTGTGCGTGTGCGTGTGCGTGTGCGTGTGCGTGTGCGTGTGCGTGTGCGTGTGCGTGTGCGTGTGCGTGTGCGTGTGCGTGTGCGTGTGCGTGTGCGTGTGCGTGTGCGTGTGCGTGTGCGTGTGCGTGTGCGTGTGCGTGTGCGTGTGCGTGTGCGTGTGCGTGTGCGTGTGCGTGTGCGTGTGCGTGTGCGTGTGCGTGTGCGTGTGCGTGTGCGTGTGCGTGTGCGTGTGCGTGTGCGTGTGCGTGTGCGTGTGCGTGTGCGTGTGCGTGTGCGTGTGCGTGTGCGTGTGCGTGTGCGTGTGCGTGTGCGTGTGCGTGTGCGTGTGCGTGTGCGTGTGCGTGTGCGTGTGCGTGTGCGTGTGCGTGTGCGTGTGCGTGTGCGTGTGCGTGTGCGTGTGCGTGTGCGTGTGCGTGTGCGTGTGCGTGTGCGTGTGCGTGTGCGTGTGCGTGTGCGTGTGCGTGTGC
The DNA here is from genome assembly GCA_965263245.1 of Metamycoplasmataceae bacterium. Classification (GTDB taxonomy): domain Bacteria; phylum Bacillota_I; class Bacilli_A; order Mycoplasmatales; family Metamycoplasmataceae; genus DT-68. Next base: position 29,064 of record CBDHHR010000483.1, read on the forward strand.
GTGTGCGTGTGCGTGTGCGTGTGCGTGTGCGTGTGCGTGTGCGTGTGCGTGTGCGTGTGCGTGTGCGTGTGCGTGTGCGTGTGCGTGTGCGTGTGCGTGTGCGTGTGCGTGTGCGTGTGCGTGTGCGTGTGCGTGTGCGTGTGCGTGTGCGTGTGCGTGTGCGTGTGCGTGTGCGTGTGCGTGTGCGTGTGCGTGTGCGTGTGCGTGTGCGTGTGCGTGTGCGTGTGCGTGTGCGTGTGCGTGTGCGTGTGCGTGTGCGTGTGCGTGTGCGTGTGCGTGTGCGTGTGCGTGTGCGTGTGCGTGTGCGTGTGCGTGTGCGTGTGCGTGTGCGTGTGCGTGTGCGTGTGCGTGTGCGTGTGCGTGTGCGTGTGCGTGTGCGTGTGCGTGTGCGTGTGCGTGTGCGTGTGCGTGTGCGTGTGCGTGTGCGTGTGCGTGTGCGTGTGCGTGTGCGTGTGCGTGTGCGTGTGCGTGTGCGTGTGCGTGTGCGTGTGCGTGTGCGTGTGCGTGTGCGTGTGCGTGTGCGTGTGCGTGTGCGTGTGCGTGTGCGTGTGCGTGTGCGTGTGCGTGTGCGTGTGCGTGTGCGTGTGCGTGTGCGTGTGCGTGTGCGTGTGCGTGTGCGTGTGCGTGTGCGTGTGCGTGTGCGTGTGCGTGTGCGTGTGCGTGTGCGTGTGCGTGTGCGTGTGCGTGTGCGTGTGCGTGTGCGTGTGCGTGTGCGTGTGCGTGTGCGTGTGCGTGTGCGTGTGCGTGTGCGTGTGCGTGTGCGTGTGCGTGTGCGTGTGCGTGTGCGTGTGCGTGTGCGTGTGCGTGTGCGTGTGCGTGTGCGTGTGCGTGTGCGTGTGCGTGTGCGTGTGCGTGTGCGTGTGCGTGTGCGTGTGCGTGTGCGTGTGCGTGTGCGTGTGCGTGTGCGTGTGCGTGTGCGTGTGCGTGTGCGTGTGCGTGTGCGTGTGCGTGTGCGTGTGCGTGTGCGTGTGCGTGTGCGTGTGCGTGTGCGTGTGCGTGTGCGTGTGCGTGTGCGTGTGCGTGTGCGTGTGCGTGTGCGTGTGCGTGTGCGTGTGCGTGTGCGTGTGCGTGTGCGTGTGCGTGTGCGTGTGCGTGTGCGTGTGCGTGTGCGTGTGCGTGTGCGTGTGCGTGTGCGTGTGCGTGTGCGTGTGCGTGTGCGTGTGCGTGTGCGTGTGCGTGTGCGTGTGCGTGTGCGTGTGCGTGTGCGTGTGCGTGTGCGTGTGCGTGTGCGTGTGCGTGTGCGTGTGCGTGTGCGTGTGCGTGTGCGTGTGCGTGTGCGTGTGCGTGTGCGTGTGCGTGTGCGTGTGCGTGTGCGTGTGCGTGTGCGTGTGCGTGTGCGTGTGCGTGTGCGTGTGCGTGTGCGTGTGCGTGTGCGTGTGCGTGTGCGTGTGCGTGTGCGTGTGCGTGTGCGTGTGCGTGTGCGTGTGCGTGTGCGTGTGCGTGTGCGTGTGCGTGTGCGTGTGCGTGTGCGTGTGCGTGTGCGTGTGCGTGTGCGTGTGCGTGTGCGTGTGCGTGTGCGTGTGCGTGTGCGTGTGCGTGTGCGTGTGCGTGTGCGTGTGCGTGTGCGTGTGCGTGTGCGTGTGCGTGTGCGTGTGCGTGTGCGTGTGCGTGTGCGTGTGCGTGTGCGTGTGCGTGTGCGTGTGCGTGTGCGTAACTAGTAAATTGGAACTCTCAAACATAACATAGTAATAGATAAAGATACTGTAATCTCTTTGCTGTAAATCTTCGTGTGCTAATTTACTCAAATATCTTCACTTCACAGAAAGAGACTCATGGGTTCACATTGACTGACAGATAATTCACAAAACGTTTAATTAATTGCAAACATTTCTTTGTAGGTATATAAAGAACACTGGACACATGTACCAATGTCACAGCTGTGTGATAAATGCTTAGATGCGCGAAACATCGTACATAAGCACCTAGGAAACGATGCATACATAAGGTTTTATGCATATGCACGGTTTCAGCTTTTTGGTCAGCAGATGGATTATGTTCGGTTGTTTTAGTAAACAGCTTCTAGTAATGATCGACAGATGGAGATAGATTAATAAATAGTTACACTCCTTATTTAACCACACTTAGTCCAGTCGTTTACAACTTATTGGTATACACAGAAGAATGCACAGAAGTAAATGAGAAGAACATAGCGGTGTGTTAAATAATTATCCAGACACTATGTTTGGTCCCATATTTTGTATTACAGCAAAACAGTCCTTGTTCAAGGATGGATTTATTTACTTCCTTTCACTCTCATCCACTGACAATGCTAGAGGTTCAAGTGGTCACATTTTGCCCGGATAGTTACCATATATGTATATATATATATATATATATATATATATATATATATATATATATATATATATATATATATATATATATGTATATGTATATGTATATGTATATGTATATGTATATGTATATGTATATGTATATGTATATGTATATGTATATGTATATGTATATGTATATGTACATGTATATGTATATGTATATGTATATGTATATGTATATGTATATGTATATGTATATGTATATGTATATGTATATGTATATGTATATGTATATGTACATGTATATGTATATGTATATGTATATGTATATGTATATGTATATGTATATGTATATGTATATGTATATGTATATGTATATGTATATGTATATGTATATGTATATGTATATGTATATGTATATGTTATGTTAATCGTTGCTACGTTATCGATAAGCATAGTTCGACCCCTACTCCGCTCAAGCGTTGGTGTCGCTGTTCGCTGTCGCTGTCGCTGTCGCTGTCGATGTCGATGTCGCTGTCGCTGTCGCTGTCGCTGTCGCTGTCGCTGTCGCTGTCGCTGTCGCTGTCGCTGTCGCTGTCGCTGTCGGTGTCGGTGTCGGTGTCGGTGTCGGTGTCGGTGTCGGTGTCGGTGTCGGTGTCGGTGTCGGTGTCGGTGTCGGTGTCGGTGTCGGTGTCTGTGTCTGTGTCGGTGTCGGTGTCGGTGTCGGTGTCGGTGTCGGTGTCGGTGTCGGTGTCGGTGTCGGTGTCGGTGTCGCTGTCGCTGTCGGTGTCGCTGTCGCTGTCGCTGTCGCTGTCGCTGTCGCTGTCGCTGTCGCTGTCGCTGTCGCTGTCGCTGTCGCTGTCGCTGTCGCTGTCGCTGTCGCTGTCGCTGTCGCTGTCGCTGTCGCTGTCGCTGTCGCTGTCGCTGTCGCTGTCGCTGTCGCTGTCGCTGTCGCTGTCGCTGTCGCTGTATACAAACACAACTAAGCACTTGGACGTCAGTGTTAAGAGTCAGAACGTCACACAACGGGCGCCGCGCCTCTATCATCCTGTTTGGAAAACAAAAGTCGCTCCCGGGATGAGAAGCCGGGGAAGTTACGGCGTCTGTCTCTCCCGCCTACATATGTTCAAGACGGGCAGATGTATAGAGAGGACTGATAAGTATAACTGACAAGACGGGCAGATGTATAGACAGGACTGATAAGTATAACTGACAAGACGGGCAGATGTATAGACAGGACTGATAAGTATAACTGATAAGACGGGCAGATGTATAGACAGGACAGATAAGTATAACTGATAAGACGGGCAGATGTATAGACAGGACTGATAAGTATGACTGATAAGACGGGCAGATGTATAGACAGGACTGATAAGTACAACTGATAGGACTGATAAGTACAATGAGAAGACGGGCAGATGTACAGACAGGACTGGTAAGTACAACTGACAAGACGGGCAGATATATAGACAGGCCTGGTAAATACAACTGATAAGACGGGCAGATGTACAGACAGGCCTGGTAAGTACAAGTACTACGAGGGGCAGATGTGATCAAGCGTCACTGTGGCAGCTATTTATTTGCTCTGTTTTTGACATTGGATTTTACTTATTTCTACGACTGCGACACTGGTGAGATTGGAACATCGTTTTGATAGCATTACCCTGGATACACGGAACTGTTCTACTGTGTTATTTGTGTTTTATTTGTGTGTATTTCTGTGACTTTATTGTTCTACACACAGCAGGAATTATTCGCCTGTAACAATGTTGCTCTCAGTGGCGGCAAGCTACCGCAGCCTTTGTTCGACGCAATAAAGGATAATGGAATTTTTGCGGTCACGCGAGGATGCAGAGCCGGTCGTAATTGCAATCGGCTACGAACAGTGATCGGACGTCGACCCGGCTTTAAACCCACTTTCCACCAACGCGACGCGACATTAACAACAATAACATTATCCACGTGAAACTGTCAACTAGCCAAATTGTTGGCAACGATTGCTACACGAATGTGGCGTTGATAAACGGTAGATCGGTCAAAAATAAGACACTCGCTATAAACGAGGAGAGTGTCCGGCACGATTGGGATATTTTGGCAATCACCGAGACTTGGCGATCGTGACTGAACGTTTGCCTCCCGGCTACACATTCCATCATGTGGCACGTCCCTGTGGTCGTGGCGGCGGAGTTTCCGTAGTGTATCGGAACACGTACAACACTAAGATCCTCCCAAAGCTGCATTTCACAACCACTGAACTTATCCCTCTGCAATTCACCAACCCGTTCTTGTTGAAATACAAGTTATGGGTCGTTTATCACCTCCTGCAACAAGCAAGACATCTGGAACATTATCGGATTTTTACTCAGAACTAGAGCAGCTGTTCTTCACGTTAATTTCGACGATACGCTCAAATCCGAACCACTTCGCACTCTGCTTGAATCGTACAACCTAAACCAACACGTACATTCGCCAACACACCAAACTGGACATATCCTTGATCTCGTAGTGAGTCAGACTGATGACAACTTTATCACGTCCGTTACTGTGCATCCCGACTCTCTGTCAGATCATCATCGTATTGAACTGAAACTTAGAGCGCTGTAGCCTGCAGTATAAACCAACACGATTACAAAGGGGGACTTTATAAACATTGATGCTGATGCACTACGAAAAGACATTACGTCTGTGCGTAGCGACATGTGTGCATGCCCAAATGCTCGACAAGCTGATGAATTGGTACATGTGTATAACACCTGTCTCACCGATTGCCTCGACAAACATCCCCCATGGAGTAACGTGCGGGTACGAGACACAAAGCACACCTGGTATGACACTGACATCGATGTCGCCAGGAATAAAAATCGAAAACAGGAGATTGTGTGGAGAAGAACAAAACTGTAGATTCATCGACAATTATACGTCACCGCCCGGGATGAATGTACTGCGTTGATATCCGCACGCAAATTCATCGATTTGTAGTGCTTCTAAGAAAACGTGCGTGTTCGATCCTCTGCCTGCAAATCAGCTGACTGACGACATCACCAGATTGTGCCTGCCATCACAAGGATCACAAATGCTTCCCTGGACGAGGGAATGATGCCGAAGTCGTTGAAGCATGCAAATGTCCGACCACTATTAAAGAAACCATCACTGCACAAAGACACCCTGAGTAGTTCCCGACCGTGAGTAACCTCACTCAATTATCCAAAGTAATTGAGAAAGTGGTCGCGCTTAGGATAATGACGCATGTATCTGATCAGCAAATGGTTGAATGGTTTCATCGGCGTGTCGGAAAAACCATTCGACAGAAACTGATTATTTTAAATGTCTACCAATATATATATATTTTTTCTTGTCTATTTATTAATTATTAGTATTATCAGTTGTTTGTTTTGAAATCAAAATGTCTTTGCATATTTCTTCTTCAAGTAATGTAGTTGTATGTTCACATTGTACTTTACAAAATAGCCTTGTGCAAGTTATTTTATATTTTTGAGGGTTTTACTGTATATTTTCATTTCTTTTATATTTTCATGTATAACTTGTATGAAATTGATTGGACATAACTGTAACAATAAGAAATAAAGTTATGTAGTTAAGATGAAAATAAATGTTTTACAAGCATGTCATAATAATTATTGGCAAGGGAGCACAAGTAATT
>CBDHHR010000484.1:7500-18699 GCA_965263245.1 Metamycoplasmataceae bacterium
TTGTCTGGTGAGACTGCGTAAACACGCAGCTTGACGACTATTATAATTATGCATAGCTTTATGACTACTTTTCGTCTTTCACTACCAGTCGTCACTCACTACCAGTCGTCACTCACTACCAGTCGTCACTCACTACCAGTCGTCACTCACTACCAGTCGTCACTCAATACCAGTCGTCACTCACTACCAGTCGTCACTCACTACCAGTCGTCACTCACTACTAATTGTCATTCACTACCAGTCGTCATTCACTACAAGTCGTCATTCACTACCAGTCGTCACCCACTACCAATGGTCACCCACTACCAATCGGGACCCTACCAATCGTCACCCACTACCAATCGTCATCCACTACCAATCGTCACCCTACAAATCGTCACCCACTACCAATCTTCACCCTACCAATCGTCATCCACTACCAATCTTCACCCACTACCAATCGTCATCCACTACCAGTCGTCATCCACTACCAGTCGTCATCCACTACCAATCTTCACCCACTACCAATCGTCATCCACTACAAATCTTCACCCACTACCAATCGTCATCCACTACAAATTTTCACCCAGTACCAATCGTCATCCACTACCAATCGTCACCCACTACCAATCGTCACCCTACCAATCGTCACCCACTATCAATCGTCACCCTACCAATCGTCACCCACTACCAATCGTCACCCACTACCAATCGTCACCATACCAATCGTCACCCACTACCAATCGTCACCCTACCAATAGTCACCCCCTACCAATCGTCACCCTACCAATCGTCATCCACTACCAATCTTCACCCACTACCAATCGTCATCCACTACCAGTCGTCATCCACTACCAGTCGTCATCCACTACCAATCTTCACCCACTACCAATCGTCATCCACTACAAATCTTCACCCACTACCAATCGTCATCCACTACAAATTTTCACCCAGTACCAATCGTCATCCACTACCAATCGTCACCCACTACCAATCGTCACCCTACCAATCGTCACCTACTATCAATCGTCACCCTACCAATCGTTACCCACTACCAATCGTCACCCACTACCAATCGTCACCATACCAATCGTCACCCACTACCAATCGTCACCCTACCAATCATCACCCCCTACCAATCGTCACCCTACCAATCGTCACCCACTACCAATCTTCATACACTACCAATCGTCACCCTTGCAATTGTCACCCACTACCAATCGTCATCCACTACCAATCGTCACCCCCTACCAATCGTCACCCCTACCAATCGTCACCCACTACCAATCTTCATCCACTACCAATCGTCACACTTGCAATCGTCACCCACTACCAATCGTCACCCACTACCACCAATCGTCACCCACTACCAATCGTCACCCTACCAAACGTCACCCACTACCAATCTTCAGTCACTACCAGTCGGTGGCGATTGAGGCCGGAGACATCATACGGCGTTAGTTTGTGGGCAGCTCCAGACACACCGACATCGTACACTGTTGGAGGCAGAACACATTCTCATCGACCTGCGTCAACGCAGACTCTTCGAGCGGCGGCCCTGGCCCTGAATAGCCCAGACACGGTGTAACAGTTTTTTTTGGACAACCCTTCGCCACTTACCCAATCAACGGATTTTTGTCACACACCCGAATATATTTATAAGTGTGTGTTTTGTGGAACTGCAAACAAAACATTTGCATTTCCACGAAATTAATGTGACTACGTTAGACTCTTTAAGTGTTCGGTTTTGAGTGTGTGAGTCAGGGCAGTTTCTGCGATTCGAGATTATAATTATGCACTGTCAAAAGGATTACATTGCGTGTTTGTCTGTGCGTGTACACGCGTGCGTGTGTTTATGTGCGCATGTGCACGCAACTATAGGTGCGTTGTACGTGAACCCGTAGCGTTAATATAGTTTTGTCTATAAACACAACTAATATAACAAAACAGCCCTGTAGTCTACAAACTGCAAATGTTGTATATAAGCGCTATAGACTGTGAGATTCAGGACGGAAATGTGATTCACTTCGCCGACATTTGCCAGTGTTCGAGTGCGCATGCGTCGCCGTTTGTTAGGCCGGCGCCACCGGACGGCGTGGCTCGCTCGCTCTCCCGGCCGACTGCCACACGTCGTTAACGGCCACTGCCCGTTCGAGTCGCGCTAACGACGTCGCCCGATTATCGGTAATGCGGCGTTTTCTGCGCGCGCGGTCGTCGAGACGGCGGCTGTAACGTGACCGTCTCCGCTAACGACTATCTTCGCTATCGATTGTCGCTGGTCGTTATGCCGGTCGGCGCCAAAACAATGCGCGGAAATGACCCGTGAGTCCCACCGTTGTCGCTGAAAGCTGATCCGTGCGCGATGCACGAGCGACAAGTGACGTCAGTGTGACGTCGTAAATGGACCCCCCAATGTAAATGGACCGGGGGTCCATTTAACACGCCGTGGAAATGGAGCCCCCTGTGAAAAATACGTCTCACTGTGTTGAGGGAGTTGGACGTGTATCGTTCGTGTCCGATCTGTAACGCAAAATGAAACAAAAAGTTGTTCAAGTCTTACTGGTATTAATCGACAAGGGCTTTTAAATATTTTTTACGATTGTTGATACGAGTTTTGTCCATTGTGTTGGTAGTGTTTTGTCTTTCAAAATATTACATCTTAAATGTATAGACATCGGTAAACCGGGCCTACATTTTTTTACTTTTATTAAACGTCGCTGTCTTAGGGCATGCTCTATAATGTCATATTTAAATACCGATGTCGCGCTTACATTTTTACGGTCGTCATAAATTTTCCGATTGACGTTTCTGTGCATGCGCGATAAATGTAAAAATCATCAATGTGCAGCGAAACGACAAAGCCTTTTTTAAATGATTACTGTCAAGAGTTGCTCAAAATGTCGTTCAATACATTAAAATATCACGTTTGTTTAAATCACTGTCACGGATTATGGCGCACTACAGTCACGTGATTTACGCTTGCTATCAAAACATGCCTAAACACTTGTTTGCCTCGTGTTAATTTGCGACAAATAACTTTGCTGAGAGGTTATATACTCTCTAACGAACTACCCGCAATATTTATACTATAAATGCTTTATTCTTTCGCAGCACATTGATGATTTTACATTTTACGCGCATGCGCAGAAACGACAATCGAAACGTTTATAACGCTGAAAAAAAGCGCTACACCGGCAAGAAACACAAACCCGGTCCGTTCAGATATTTAATTCACATCTTTTTCTGCATATATTTTAAAAAGTGCTACTCCATAACTTGGGTCCTGAAGAATTCGTTTTTTTGTGTGTGGAAAAATGGAAATAATTTACCCGATAAATGGTCTAGTTTCAACTTCACAAAGGGACCATTTATAACACCACAGTAAATACTAAACAGACCCCCGGTTATTTACCAAGGGGTCCATTTATATTCTCAGACGGGCGATACTGCAGCCAGTGATGCCTGGACAAACCCCCCTCCGGACAAAACCCCCTCGGACATAACCTCTCGGATATAACCCCCCCAAAACAAAACCCCTTTATCATAGATACAAGACTCAAGAATGACTACAAGAATTAAACTTAATTCCGTTCAGTTGAATTATTTTAATCTTTATCTTTGAGTCTAGTATCTATCTATCTATCTATCTATCTATCTATCTATCTATCTATCTATCTATCTATCTATCTATCTATCTATCTATCTATCTATCTATCTATCTATCTATCTATCTATCTATACTATATATATATATATATATATATATATATATATATATATATATATATATATGATGTAAAAAATTCCTATTATGACGGCGTTTATCCGATGGGGTTTTGTCCAAGGGGGATTTGTCCGGAGGGGGTACGCCGCCGGTAAGACGTTGCCAGCGAGAAACTGTGAGCCACAAGGGCATTCCGGCCACACAGGTTGGTATAACGCGTAGTTACGCGGAAGGTCTGCGTGCTTCGGTCTCAAACTCAGGCTTCCGTGGAAACACAGAGTGACGTATGACACAGAGTGACGTGTAACACAGAGTGACGTGTAACACAGAGTGACGTATAACACAGAGTGACGTATAACACAACGCCCGGTTCTTCTGCGAGGGACATCGGATCATTGGAAACGTCTTTTTGCTTTGTATTAGCAATTATCATTGGTGCATTCCGTGTGTAGACATTGTCAGCGCAGTTGGTCAGTAAACAAGTGTTAAACGTTTTAGTAGAGATCTTGAACATGGGCGATAGATACCGCTTTCTCGCGGGACCACAGTGATATGTTTTGCAGTATTATTTAACAAGATTTAACAAGATTGCCACCTAGAGATTCAACTCTAGGTGGCAGGTGGACTAGGAAGCCATTGGGCTTATCGAGAGTCCAACCTATCTATCTAAGTATACCCCGCCCTTCTTAGGTATATGTCGATTTTATTTTTAAATATATTAACACTATTAGCACCTACACAATCAGCCGGTAATCTCTTCCATTCGTTTACTGTTCTTTGTGAAAATGAAAATTTTCAAATATCTAGTCTACACTGCTTCTTTGCTAATGTAACTCCATGTCCTCTAGTCCTTCTCTCTTCCTTGACTGTGAAAAAAATATTTCTGTCAATATTTTCATATCCATTCAATATTTTAAACACCTTAATCTGATCTCCTCTCAATCTTCTGGTTTCTAGTGTTGTTAAGCCACATTCTTTTAGACGCATTTCATAACTAATATTCCTGAGTTTTTGTATCATTTTGGTTGCTCTCCTTTGTACTCTTTCTAGCATATCAATATCCTTCTTGCGATATGGCCTCCATGCTTGTATACAATATTCTAAGTGAGGCTTAACTATTGTTTTATACAGCGGTATTATTAGTTCTTTTTCTTTGTACACTATATTTCGCCTAATTAATCCAAGAATTTGGTTTCCCTTCGCTGCTGCAATTCCACACTGCTCTGATACCTTCATGTCAGCACTAATAGTTAACCCTAAGTCCTTTTCCTTTAAGGTAGTATTTAGTACAGTATCACCCATTGTATATTGTGCATCTTCATTCCCATGTCCTGTGTGAAGGCACTTACACTTTCCAAAATTAAACAGCATTTGCCACTTCTCAGACCATTCTATCAACTTATTAAGATCATCTTATAAATGCTGTCTATCTGCATCACTTTTAATTTTCCTAAACACTTTTGTATCGTCCGCAAACTTCAACAGCTTGCTTGTTATGTCATCATCCAAATCATTGATATATATTAAGAATAAAATAGGTCCCAGTACTGATCCCTGCGGTACTCCACTCAAAACCGATTTCCAGTTTGAAACCTCCCCATCAACTACTACTCTTTGTCTTCTACCAATAAGCCATTTTCTATCCAGTTGATCATTCCATTTCCTATGCCATGGGCCTTTAGTTTAAGTAGTAGTCTTTGGTGTGGCACTTTGTCAAAGGCTTTTTTAAAATCTAAGTAGATTATATCTACTGGTGATCCCTCATCTAGCCACTTTGTGACATCTTCCAAAAACATAACATATTTGTTAAGCATGACCTCGCTTTTAAAAACCCATGTTGAGATGGGTTTATCAATTTATTTTTAACAAGAAAATCAACCAGGTGATCTTTTATTAGTCTTTCTAATAGTTTGCAAATCACCGATGTTAAACTCACTGGTCTATAGTTCTCTGACTTGTTTCTCGAACCTTTTTTAAATAATGGTATAATGTTTGCTTCTTTCCATTCTAACGGAACTATTCCCTCCTCTAATGACAAATTGAACACTGTTGCAAGCGGTATGGTGATTTGTTCTACAATTTCCAATAGTAATTTGGGAGGAATCCCATCCACTCCAGGTGATTTATTATCCTTCATATCTCTTATTTTCATAGCTACCATTGTTGGGGTTACAATTAGTTGTCCTAAATAGTCAAACTCTCTCCCTTCGAACTTAGTCTCAAGTACTGGTAATATACTAATATCTTCCCTGGTAAACCCAGAACTAAAGTACTCATTTAGGTTTTCTGCCATTAAGAATCCCTCTGTTATTATGTTTCCATCACTACTTCGAACATACGCATAAAAACTCTTGCTGTCATGTTTTATATTAAAAGCTATTTTTTGTTCGTAGCTTCTCTTTGAATTTCTAATTTCAGCTGTAGCTTGATTAAGTGCTTCTTTATAAATGCTATAGTCTTCTTCACTTCCGGTATGTCTATATGTCTTCCACATCATTTGCTTGTAGTTGATTTTTCTAATGGCTTCCTTCAATAAGTGTTTTTTCTTTGACCGTTTCTCCTGTTTTTTCAACGGGACAAATTTGTCAACGACGCAGTCAATTTCACTCTTTAAAATATTCCAGCATTCTGTTGCTGTCTTATTCTTCAGTGTGTTATTCCAATCTATCTTTGCTAAATATTCCCTCATGTCCTTATATCTTCCTTTGTGAAATTTTTTTCCTGTACCTTATTTTTCTATTCCGTTCTCCCTTTACTTTGATGATAAAATGTATCTGGTTGTGATCACTACACCCCAGTGGCTCACATATCTTGACATTATCAACAAATTCCTTCTGTGAGCTCAATACTATGTCTAACACGTTCTCGCCCCTGGTTGCTTCTAACACATGTTGAGAAAGGAAACTATCTTGTATTAAATTTAAAAACTCTTGATCCTCTCTCCCGGTACTCTGTAGAGATGTCCACTGTATATGCCCATGGTTAAAATCCCCCATAATAATAATACAGTCTCGTTTACTCACTTCTTTGATAGCGTTATGTATTTTTTCATTCTCTTCCATGCTTATGTTTGGACTCCGATACACCTACCCAACAGTTAATGTTGAGTTTCCTGTAACTATGTTACACCAGACAGCTTCTTCACATTCTGCTTCTTTTTCTAATTTTATTTCATAAGCTTGGATGGATTCTTTAATATATAAAATAACTCCGCCTCCCCTTCTTCCTAATCTATCTTTCCTAAACATTACATACCCTGTCATTCCTAATTCGGCATCTGATATATCGGGTGTGGCCCAAGATTCAGTTATACCTATTATGTGAGGGTCAATATCTTCTACCATAATGTTTAGTTCATTTCTTTTGTTTACTATGTTCCTTGCATTTAAACAAACACATTTATAACCAAATTCCGTAGGGCTTTCCAGGCTGTTCTTTACTGATGTCTTTTTGCTATCTTTATCTATGCCTCCAGTATTTGGCTTCTCTGTGTATCCCCCCTGCGAAACTAGTTTAAAAAGTTGCAACCTGTTCCATTATTCATCGATCGAAGAAGGTTCTCAGAGAACACTGCTGCGCCCTTTCCGCTTAGATGGAGGCCATCTCTCATAAACATGTCTTCTTTACCAACAACATATCCCCACAAATCTACAAATCCAACTCCTTCTTCTTCACACATCTGCTCTAATAGTCCGTTAATTGCCATCCTCTTGCAATTTCTAAATGTTGTTCCCCTTCCCCTCATCACTGGCAAGATTCCTGAGAGTATGATCTGTATGATCATAATCGTAAGCCAGGGCTGCTTCCACGCAAACATAGTCCAGGCATATCGCCTTCGAGAAGTGCAAAATGCAGCTAAGTTAGTTTATTGGCTTCGCCAGTCGCGACGGGGTCACCCGTCAGAACAGGACAACAATCCGGCCCATTATGAAGACGTATACATAATTTCTGTTAATCCCAGTATAACGACCTGTCCGCCCAGCTGAACAGTTTTGTGTATTCGAATATTTGGTTTTACATATTACATGTAACACAAGCAGCGTATATATATATATATATATATATATATATATATATATATATATATATATATATATATATATATATATATATACTAGTACAACTATTATTTTGCAATAGTAAAGTTTAATGTGCAAAGCAAAGCTTGCCGTATGTTTTGCTTTTGTCCACGGAACAGACAGGCAATTAAGGAGGCGGCTTCACTTGCCTACTAATTATACATGGGAGTGTAATTAAAATTACGGTAACGTTCTCTACGTCGGCAATACTATAATAATTATTTTAATATCTATTAAATTCCACGCTGATAATGAAACACATGTACACGTAGGGCTACAGAACCCGGTTTCAGTCCAGACCAACGGAAATTAAGCAACACATGCAACCAATGACGGATCTTTAATTACGAACACGGTTTTTTACGCGCAACAGTCACGCGCACGATTTTCAGTATTCGTAGTACATGGCAAGGCATGCTGACTGTGCCACGTGCCCCGCGGCGTTCACGCGCCACGTGAAACACGGCCTCGTGTTACGTGGCCCCGCGTTACGGCGGCGTAGCGCGAGGCGAGGCGGACGGCGTAAAATCGATGGCTGCGGCGGGTCGTGTTAATTGCAGCGATTGTAAGAAAACAAAGACGGACGAGACGCCGTCGAATTCAGTTCGTTCTTCGCGGCGAGAAACGGCGCAGTGGGGGATTTCAGCGCAATTTATTTTCAAATTGGCGGCGTTCATAGCATTCCCGACGTTGCGTGGTAACGGTAAAACTAAACATCGGCGTCTCACCGTCGATCCGCCACCGGGATGTCGTCACCGTAAGGAACGAACGCACAGACGCGCGGCGAACTGTTTGAATCATCGGAACTTTTGTAGTAGGGATTTTTATAATGTTTGTAGAAACGTCGTTAAAACAAATCCGTATCGGAAACACGGACGACCTGGGCTGACTGACAAAGGAAGTACCCGTGACCCGATACCGTACCGACCGACCTGTACTGATCAAGTGCTATACGGAAGGAAGAAGGCGTGTACTGAGTGACTCAGGAAATACACACGACCCGTACAGTTATACATGAATTATATACGACCCTACCGACTGATATAGGGAATGAATATGGCCCGTATCGAGTTATACAGGAAATACATAATTTTATAGCCACTTCTTTCTCACCCTCCCCCGTCCGTCCGTCCGTCCGTCCGTCCGTCCGTCCGTCCGTCCGTCCGTCCGTCCGTCCGTCCGTCCGTCCGTCCGTCCGTCCGTCCGTCCGTCCGTCCGTCCGTCCGTCCGTCCGTCCGTCCGTCCGTCCGTCCGTCCGTCCGTCCGTCCGTCCGTCCGTCCGTCCGTCCGTCCGTCCGTCCGTCCGTCCGTCCGTCCGTCCGTCCGTCCGTCCGTCCGTCCGTCCGTCCGTCCGTCCGTCCGTCCGTCCGTCCGTCCGTCCGTCCGTCCGTCCGTCCGTCCGTCCGTCCGTCCGTCCGTCCGTCCGTCCGTCCGTCCGTCCGTCCGTCCGTCCGTCCGTCCGTCCGTCCGTCCGTCCGTCCGTCCGTCCGTCCGTCCGTCCGTCCGTCCGTCCGTCCGTCCGTCCGTCCGTCCGTCCGTCCGTCCGTCCGTCCGTCCGTCCGTCCGTCCGTCCGTCCGTCCGTCCGTCCGTCCGTCCGT
Source organism: Metamycoplasmataceae bacterium (assembly GCA_965263245.1). Lineage (GTDB taxonomy): Bacteria > Bacillota_I > Bacilli_A > Mycoplasmatales > Metamycoplasmataceae > DT-68. The sequence goes on from CBDHHR010000484.1 coordinate 16,882, forward strand.
CCGTCCGTCCCGTCCGTCCGTCCGTCCCTCCGTCCGTCCGTCCGTCGTCCGTCCGTCCTCGCTCCCTCGTCCGTCCGTCCGTCCTCCGTCCGTCGTCCGTCCGTCCGTCCGTCCTCCCTCCGTCCGTCCGTCCTCCGTCCGTCCGTCCGTCCTCGTTCCCTCGCTCCCTCGCTCCCTCGCTCCCTCGCTCCCTCGCTCCCTCGCTCCCTCGTTCCCTCGCTCCCTCGCTCCCTCGCTCGCTCCCTCCCTCCCTCCCTCCATCCCTCCCTCCCTCCCTCCGTCCACCCTTCCTATCCCTCCCTCCCTCCCTCCCTCCCTCCCTCTCTCCCTCCCTCCCTCTCTCCCTCCCTCCCTCCGTCCACCCTCCCTCCGTCCACCCTCCCTATCCCTCCCTATCCCTCCCTATCCCTCCCTATCCCTCCCTATCCCTCCCTATCCCTCCCTATCCCTCCCTATCCCTCCCTATCCCTCCCTCCCTCCCTCCCTCCCTCCCTCCCTCCCTCCCTCCCTCCCTCCCTCCCTCCCTCCCTCCTCCCTCCTTCCTTCCTTCCTTCCTTCCCTCCCTCCCTCCCTCCGTTCCGTCCACCCTCCCTCCCTCCCTCCCCCTCCCTCCGTCCACCCTCCCTAACCCTCCCTCCCCTCCCTCCCTCGTTCCCCCGCTCCCCCGCTCCCTCGCTCCCTCGCTCCCTCGCTCCCTCGCTCCCTCGCTCCCTCGCTCCCTTCCTCGCTCCCTCTCTTCCTCTCTCTCCCTCGCTGCCTCTCTCTCTCCCTCTCTCCCTCTCTCCCTCTCTCCCTCTCTCCCTCTCTCCCTCTCTCCCTCTGTCCCTCTCTCCCTATCTCCCTCTCTCCCTCTCTCCCTCTCTCCCTCTCTCCCTCCCTCCCTCCCCCTCCCTTCCTTCCTTCCTTCCTTCCTTCCTTCCTTCCTTCCTCCCTCCCTCCCTCCCTCCCTCCCTCCCTAACTCCCTAACTCCCTCCACCCTTCCTCCCTACCTCCCATGCGCGCGCGCACGTGCGTATCTTAGTAACATATGTCTACCCGTAGCACGACCCGTGGACGTGAGTATTGCCGTGATTCCTACCACGCGCCGCGCCGGCAGCGAGCCCGGTCCCGGCTGCGATCGCGTCCCGGCTCTGTGTACACGCCTCGAGACAACACTTTCATGCCAAGTTTGTTCAGAGCTGGTTTCGACCTTTACCAATGAAATGCCCGGGCCGCGTGATAGCGCACAGACGGAATCACGCAACTCGGAACACGGCGCAACGCAACACAGCTCTTGAAGTACGACATACCGCGGCACAGGAAGTTGAATGATCACCTCGGGTCAAACACACTACAGTTGGGCCCGTGGGCTACATTCGGTGAAGGACAAATCTGTTCTCGCAGTTCTATCGCGTCTTGTTTTATTCCATTACATCAACGAGTTGCAATAATAATTACAAGCGAGTCAGTCGGGCGTTGTTTTGGTGCTACGACCAGTGTGAGATCGTAAATAGATCCCGTGGTTCATTTACAACGGCGTTATATGTGGGCGGACCACGTGTAAAAGACGTAACTATTTACGTGTTTAGTTATCAAATATACACTGCGAGTAAGTACATGGTTCAATGATATATGTAAATAAAAATTCAGTATTCTGGAACGCAAATGTGTGCCAAACACACTGCCATCGCAACCGTAATAATATTTTCATGTATTAAGTTGACGAGTTTTCGCACGTCATTTATCTTCGTTAATTCGATAACAGGACGTCGGTAAATCCTATCCCCGTTGAGACAGGAAGTGCGATAAGTCCTACCACCGCGCACCTCGGAAGTGCG
>CBDHHR010000486.1:0-5296 GCA_965263245.1 Metamycoplasmataceae bacterium
GTTAAACATTCCATACATTATTATAGTAATTATATGTCACATGCAACTGTGAAAAAGTATTGATCATATAAATTATGTTTATAAATATACACATTATATATCGCTGCGTAATTAAATAAGGTTTTAATAATATGTTTTGCATGGCTTAATAATTAGCAAGACGGATGGTATATTACAAGTGTAGTTTTGATCAACTGCAAAGAATCACACATTCATTGTTAGATGACACATGAACGTTGTCTTGGGTTTCCATATCAAACTGTAACAAAAAGGTTTATCGGAAAATGTATTTGTTGAGCTATTACAGTTCCATAAATTATTTATAATAAAAATAAATAAAAATAAATCAGTTTCGTAATTTAGCGAGTTTAAATAAATAAATATCAATCAAAGCGCTTCACATTTTAAAATGACATATTGACTAAAATGCTAAAGTGTATAATTATAAAGTAATTAAGCTAATTAGCTAAGATAACAATAAAAACAATTAGCATGTGAAAATACAATATCAATACATTAAAACACAAACTAGTGTCATTTAGATGTAGCAGTAGTGGCTAGGTCAACGTACGCAATGGAGGCGAAATAGATAGTTTTATTTATTTATGTATTGATCATTATTATAACTGTAAGTTATTTTAATATAGCAATCCAATAAAAATCATAAACTGGACAGGGAGCACTTGTAAACAAGACACCATTAAGTTGTATTTATTAAACAAACCTGGTGAAGCTTGTTGTTTGGGAATAAAAACGTTATAGTTAGATTAGTTACAGAAACAAGATTCAGGAGACTATTGCAGCTCTCCAGTATAAATATGTGATCCTTGTAAGTGCTGCATTAACTGTGTCGTGTTATTCGCTCAGTCTCAGTTTACATTTGGATATGTTCACTCATAATTATTTACACATTAATCAACTCTTGTTAACTCATAATTGTTCAGTCGACATAGTGTTCTTAAAATCCAGTCAATAATGTCCACTCCTTCCACCCATGGTAGTGCAGTTTAATCCACAATATATTTGAGACAGCCTGAAACATGCATACATGTTGTATAATTGTTGTATAATAGGAACGTGGGCAATGTAAAAAATATGTGAGAGCAAATGAAGAAACATAACACAGACAAATGTATCCTATAGAGCACTCCACTTGATACGAAGTCCTGTCTATTCCAAACGACAGCAGACAGACAAACACATTACAGTTATTTTCCCCTTTCTGTAACGCATCTGTGGGTTGCATGTATTGAACAGTTGTCAAGGAGTGGAAACAGTGATCATTGAACTTAAAAGGTCACCATTCATAACCTGATGCGCGGTGGCCCAGACGATAGACCATCGGACAATCAGTAGAGAGGACCCGGCTCGAATGTTGTGCTGCCGTTTTGAACCAATGTGCTCAAGTCAAATTTAACTTCGGTTACCCAGGCTCCGTTAGGTGGCAGCATTATTAGCCCTCGCATCCACCTGGGATTGTAATGCCAACGTTGCCACCAGGGCGGCCTTATCTCTGAATAGGGTAGTGTCGCTGATTGGCTCTGCGGCCAGCTATGAAATAAGCAGTAACATAAGAATATACGTTTATAATATAATGCAATACTAATAAATGTATTCAACATTAAACAAAAAAATAGAAGTGAAAATTTGAAGTTGTTTATGAAGCAGGAATAGAATTATGGCACGATTAGGCTCGGTGAGGTGGCAACACTTTTTAGCCTTTCACACGGATAACATTCAATGGCCGGCAAAGTTTCCAGACTGTCTTCTAGGCGAAGTTACGCCGAAAATGCTTTTGCATAAAATATTGCTTTATCAGCATGCCTCGAGCATGTTGTATTTCTTTCAGACTATTTGACTCTTTATTATTACTGATATGTTGTAAGTTGGCATACTATGAAATCAAATAGTATTTACATATAAATTGTCATACATTCATCAAACATTCCACCGTTGTTGCTTTCGAATGTCTGAGAGTGTCTTCTTTAGACGTCGAAAATAAAACCAAGCAGCATTGCTGATTCGAGGTTTCCTTTGTGCCCAGAAAACAATTTATCATTGATTTATAATTGTAATAATAATAATAATTTTATACCTATTTATTCATCAATGAAGAAATTATGAGGAGAGCAGGCATGGATTGTCCAAATTACATCGTCAAAGGTCGATGACGGAAATTAGCTGGATATATTCTACGCTTATCAAGAGATCGGATACACACACCGTGTCGGAAGCGGTGCCTGAGGGTGGCAGCAGAAAAACAGGAAGACCGACTAAGACCTGGCGCAAGACATTTAAAGAATTTCCGGCAGAAATGGAAACCAACTGGAATGATGTTAAATCAGTTGCGAAAGATCGTTCCATATGGCGAAAGTCCATCGTCTGATGTCCCGAAAAGAACAGGAGGAACTAAGTCTAATAACTAAGTAAGTAAGTAAATAAGTAAGTAAGTATATTTATCGCAAGCTAAACGTGTAAACGTGTAAACTTGTGTGTTGCCAAGAATACTGGCAGGTACACTGACCGGAATTTTGGTGGCATCCAGAAAAGTGAAGACATGCTGGGTTAGACCTCGACGCACATAGGGTGCGCACGCTTTAGCCAATTGCCTGGTTATAAGTTATTCCCCAAAACACCGATTCGTATTTGTGTTGACTGGTGATGTTCGTATAGGGATGAAAAAGCGGTTTTAAAATAAGCATTCCAACGGAGCTGAGAACACGACACAGAACACTATTAAATACCATCTTGCAATGCAGTGCACCTGTCCATCAAAAAGGACAAGCGCGTGCGCGTGCGCAAGCGCGTGTGCATTTTAATATCTTGATAATGTGATCATAACTTTTCAGGGAAGCGGTTGTAGTACAAATCCTAGATGCTTTGTCGAAAGCTGTTACTGATAACTGACACAATCACACGGGCTCCTGTAATTACTTCCCACCCACGCAAGCCAAGGGTGGTGACCATCCAGGCACTCTCTTTGGCAGATCTCTAAGGCACTGTATGACATTTGACTGAGTCTTAATTGACTTCGCCGTACCACTCGGAGAATGGTACATGCTCCTGACCCCAAACGCAGGCCTGGATGAATCGCAGTACAATTACCCATTCGATCAGCCTCATGTACCGTTGAACCATACTGCGTGTGTATAACTACGTGTGCGTCCCAAACTATCTGATCTTGCCAACAGGCGATGTATTGACTCAGCTTATTTTCAGGGTTTCACAAGACGAACTGCCACAGCGTATTGAGAGTTGTGAATTCAGGCGTGTGTTGATGGTAGTGACTAATTCTTCATCTGTTGATGACCTTGACGCGTGTGTGCGTGTGTGCGTGTGTGCGTGTGTGCGTGTGTGCGTGTGTGCGTGTGTGCGTGCGTGCGTGCGTGCGTGCGCGCGTGCGTGCGTGTGTGTGTGTGTGTGTGTGTGTGTGTGTGTGTGTGTGTGGGTGTGGGTGTGTGGGTGTGGGTGTGGGTGTGGGTGTGGGTGTGTGTGTGTGTGTGTGTGTGTGTGTGTGTGTGGGTGGGTGCGCGCTCGCGCGTGTGTGTGCGTGCGTGCGTGCGTATGTGCGTGTGTGTGTGGTGTGTGTATGTGCGCGTGTGGGTATGCATGTGTGTGTGTGTGTGCTTGCGTGTGTGCGTGCGTGTGTGTGTGGTGTGTGTATGTGCGCGTGTGGGTATGCATGTGTGTGTGTGTATGTGTGCGTGTGTGTGTGTGGTGTGTATGTGTGCGTGTGGGTATGCATGTGTGTGTGTGTGTGTGTGTGTGTGTGTGTGTGTGTGTGTGTGTGTGTGTGTGTATGTGTGTGTGTGTGTGTGTGTGTGTGTGTGTGTGTGTGTGTGTGTGTGTGTGTGTGTGTGTGTGTGTGTGTGAGCCTGCGTGCGTGCATGCGTGTGTGCGTAAGTGCGTATGAGAGTGTGTGTGTGTGTGCGCGCGTGCGTGCGTGTGTGTGGGGGTGTTTATGCATCCGTACATGGGCATATACGTGTGCATTTTAATACTTTAAAACAATAACGCAAGAAACAGATTCCTAAGAAATCGAATGGTTTATTCACACTGAATAATTGAACGACATACAAAATAATGAGAGTTGGATATTGAGAGTTATATAACAAGCTGCGAATTCAGTCGCGTGTGGACGGTAGTGACTAATTCTTGATCTGTTGATGATCTTGACGCGTGTGTGTATGCGTGCGTGCGTGCGTGTGTGTGTGTTGGTGTGTGTATGTGCGCGTGTGGATATGCATGTGTGTGTGTGTGTGTGTGTGTGTGTGTGTGTGTGTGTGTGTGTGTGTGTGTGTGTGTGTGTGTGTGTGTGTGTATGTGCGCGTGTGGATATGCATGTGTGTGTGTGTGTGTGTGTGTGTGTGTGTGTGTGTGTGTGTGTGTGTGTGTGTGTGTGTGTGTGTGTGTGTGTGTGTGTGTGTGTGTGTGTGTGTGTGTGTGTGTGTGTGTGTGTGTGTGTGTGTGTGTGTGTGTGTGCGTGCGTGCGTGTGTGTGCGTATGTATATGTATCCGTACGTGGGCATGTGCGTGTGCATTTTAATACTTTAAAACAATAACGCAAGAAACAGATTCCTAAGAAATCGAAAGGTTTATTCACACTAAATACTTGAAAGACATACAAAATAAATCGGCCGAACACACCGGGCGTTTCTTTGTTAATGTGCTAAATCGTCTTCGTTTTGCTTTCTGTAGTCAAATGCTGTGCAGGCCAAATGCGTTGCGGCTGGACACCCGCCTCTATGCACGTGCTCACAAACTACGGTGAATAAATGCCTGCTCCTTGGCTCGTGTAGACTGTCTGGTTAGTTCGTCGCAAGGCAGCGTAATGTGGCGCACACCGGAAGTTACTGAAACACACAAGCAACAATGTAACTGTCACGCACGCGTACATACCAGCACTACGGTGGTGCCATCTGGGGATCATTGCTTAACAACATTTCGATCAGATGGTCGTCGTTTCGTCACGTCACGATCCATTACTGTAAGACTTGACAGCGAAACATGATGTGAGGGACATTTTGAACAGACTCATAGGAAAGATCTCGGGAGTGTTTTACTGACGTTGACGTAAGGTGTATGCATACGTAACATACAGACTGCATGAACCATGTTAAACATAGGGAGTCGCGGAGGTTTATAAGTAGGTCCTAAGTACATATTTGATTGACCCTGAATGCTTTTGAGGCGTTGGTGAATGCAAATGTAATGGTAGCTATGTTGTGGGTAAATCAACATTACGGCATTGGCAGGACAACAACACCAACGGAAGCGGCCAATTTGAGTGAGCAAC
>CBDHHR010000487.1:0-4603 GCA_965263245.1 Metamycoplasmataceae bacterium
TTTTCGGCTTTTTTGACGCAAAATCTACAAAACAAACCAAGATGGTTAAGGGGCTATTATCTAAATTTCTCTCTATGAGAGACTACCAGTTGCTGCGTACTGTCCGATATATCAACCCCACCTTGACTGCATAATTTCTAACATACCTAAGTTACTGGTTATTTCCCAGTAGGAGATTTAACACTACATTTCTCAACAAGTTATTAGAAAAATGGCTTTGCCACCCAACATCAATGTGCATAGAACATGCTGATAAATTTACTGAATTACATATTTCTAGTCAGTAACCTCAAACAGTCCATTACAGGGACAACAAACCACACTAATGTGGTGCAATACGTGCATTAACTGCAGGACAGTTGAACATACAAAAATTTTAATACACACAATGCAAACATGCTCTTCTAACGTGCCAACAAATTATGTTAACTTCAGTACAGTGAACATTTATGTGTATATACAAACTGATTGGCTTTAGAGGATGTCGTTAAAAAAGCCAGTGCCACGAACCCACATTGACCGGATGCCATCCATTGCAATCTTTGTGACAGATTCCTTGCGAGGCCGATACGTTGGACACGGTCTCATGGACCGACGGCTCGTGCTGGCAGTGGATATACGTGATGCCTGGCGACTCACAGCGTAACTGGTGGGTCCACGTCCCACTGACACACTCCTGGTACAACACACTCAAATATTACATTCTGATTCACAACATAACTGGTGGGTCCACGTCCCACTGACACACTCCTGGTACAACACACTCACATATTACATTCTGATTCACAACATAACTGGTGGGTTCACCTCCCACTGACACACTCCTGGTACAACACACTCACATATTACATTCTGATTCACAACATAACTGGTGGGTTCACGTCCCACTGACACACTCCTGGTACAACACACTCACATATTACATTCTGATTCACAACATAACTGGTGGGTCCACGTCCCACTGACACACTCCTGGTACAACACATTCACATATTACATTCTGATTCACAACATAACTGGTGGGTTCACGTCCCACTGACACACTCCTGGTACAACACACTCACATATTACATTCTGATTCACAACATAACTGGTGGGTCCACGTCCCACTGACACACTCCTGGTACAACACACTCACATATTACATTACATTCACAACATAACTGGTGGGTCCACGTCCCACTGACACACTCCTGGTACAACACACTCACATATTACATTCTGATTCACAACATAACTGGTGGGTTCACCTCCCACTGACACACTCCTGGTACAACACACTCACATATTACATTCTGATTCACAACATAACTGGTGGGTTCACGTCCCACTGACACACTCCTGGTACAACACACTCACATATTACATTCTGATTCACAACATAACTGGTGGGTTCACCTCCCACTGACACACTCCTGGTACAACACACTCACATATTACATTCTGATTCACAACATAACTGGTGGGTTCACGTCCCACTGACACACTCCTGGTACAACACACTCACATATTACATTCTGATTCACAACATAACTGGTGGGTTCACGTCCCACTGACACACTCCTGGTACAACACACTCACATATTACATTCTGATTCACAACATAACTGGTGGGTCCACGTCCCACTGACACACTCCTGGTACAACACACTCACATATTACATTCTGATTCACAACATAACTGGTGGGTCCACGTCCCACTGACACACTCCTGGTACAACACACTCACATATTACATTCTGATTCACAACATAACTGGTGGGTCCACGTCCCACTGACACACTCCTGGTACAACACACTCACATATTACATTCTGATTCACAACATAACTGGTGGGTTCACGTCCCACTGACACACTCCTGGTACAACACACTCACATATTACATTCTGATTCACAACATAACTGGTGGGTTCACCTCCCACTGACACACTCCTGGTACAACACACTCACATATTACATTCTGATTCACAACATAACTGGTGGGTTCACGTCCCACTGACACACTCCTGGTACAACACACTCACATATTACATTCTGATTCACAACATAACTGGTGGGTTCACGTCCCACTGACACAGTCCTGGTACAACACACTCACATATTACATTCTGATTCACAACATAACTGGTGGGTTCACGTCCCACTGACACACTCCTGGTACAACACACACAAACACACACACACATAGACACTCAAACACACACACACTCAAACACACACACACACTCAAACACACACACACACTCAAACACACACGCACGCACGCACGCACACATACACACACAATTACATTCACAACATAACTGGTGGGTTCACATCTCACTTACACACTCCTGGTACAACAAACATTAGGTGGATAACACAAGGCCACTTTTTTCAGCAGATCTGAGTGTATTTTTTATGAATAATTAATTACCCTACATGTTATTATTTTATAATAATAATGCATTGTTTGCTTTATTCGATATTAATCTAAAGTACCATCAATTTGTTTTAACTAGATTTGCCATGAGTAATATTATTATAAAATTCTACCAATATGGATGAATGTGAGTCTGACCGTGCGATCTGATGACCCCGATGCAGGGGGTCAGTGATGTGTCGCATTGAAGGCTGGCCGGACGTCTGGGAGACGCTCTCAAAGACACTCTCATATGTCTCTGCTGGGGTGATAGAGTCATATGCCACCTTGCCCCCGAGCATGGAGTGGTCATGTAGCTTGATGCTGCGGTTCCGCCATTTCATTTGCTCCTTCGGACATTCTTCACCGACACCGAAGAAGTCCGCAACTCCTCTGGACACACTCCTACAGCCACCAGAAGGACACAGTCAACGCAAAGTTGTTTACAAGCGACAAGTACATGGATAATAACTTACTAACTTATAATAATACTCACAGTGTGGTGTAGTGCTTAAGATTGTCACCTCCCCCAACATCCCCAAACCCATCTCGGCCCGCTCATCTCTCTCTCTCACTACCAATAATTTATTAGAGAATAGCTCCACATAAATGTTGCTATGTTTTGTGGAAAATTAAACAAACACAGAAATAGACCAGTGGGGTGGGAGGAAATATACTTACAATAATAACTTTTTAGAGTGTTATTTATTTCAAGTTGGTAGATGACAAGTATCTAGACCAAAAAGCACACAAATTGAATAACAAGATGTGCAGTTCTGTGAGCACTGTATAGAGGTGGACCGAGATATGCTCATAGTAAAATTAAACAAGACCTATACTAAATTAATACATGCAAAGTTTAGTGGATTTACAGATGTCACCTTTTCAGAGCACGCATGTCCCACTTCTCATCAGGATTGTGGCGACGGGACATGCGGGAGTTGTAGCGACTGAGATTTCGTGAATATGGCCGAGTACATGTTGGCGTCGTCGGATCCATCTCAATGTCTTCTCTTGCACTTGTCCCAGATGTTGCCATGATAACACGCAGTTATGGCTTACTGCTCAAGTCAAAGTATCATCTAATCATCAGCTGCCAATCTGAAAGAATCACGGATGATGCAGAAAGGCATGAGTCATCAGTGAAATATTTTCAGAAATGAGCTTTCATGACTGTACTTTGTATACAATATTACATATTTGTTTCTATGGGAACAGACATTGTCAGTATTATGGAACAATATTTCAATTTAACAATTTCTAGCTTATAAAAAATTTGCCTTTGACTGGACTTTGACAAGGTGTCTGGTGTACCGTGTACATAGTTATTTATAATAGTTTACATTACAGCATTGTATTTCACAGAATTATTCTTTCATATTGTTTGTAATTTTCTTGACCAGCAATGAGAGCAACTAGGAAAAAGCTTTAGCAAATAGTTGAGGATGGTGTAAAAGAAAAATGTTACGTTTTTTTTTCATCACTTATGTTTATAAATCACTGCAATATGGCATGCAATTTTTTTCTGCCACCAAACTGGTTGTATGCTATTTTGTACCTTTCATTCATTTTCCACAGACCAATGACACAAATGTAGCCACGTATTGTTTGGATGCAACTGCCACAACAGAAACTTCTGTTGCCATTTTTATCGGTTTCCATCTGATAAAGTTCATTTAGAAGGTATTCCTTCTGTGCTTGTCTCATCTACACATGTTTGAACATCTCAAGTAAAGGTGATGTGTACTAGTGGACCAATGTTTGTGTAAAGTGCTTTGAGCAATCCTAAGAATTGGATATTGGGCTATATAAGAACTTACCTTTTAAATGTGCCTATTAAGCTGTAAGACGAAACATTGATACAAGTGAATTTGGTGTTATTTTACATGGCAAGTGTGTAATTCTTTCAATATTTAACATATTCATCAGATATATATAGTTTATGATTATCACAGTGGTTTTGTAAATAGAGCAAATCCCACAAATATTTATTTATTAATGTGATTGTACAAATATCATGATAATCCATCAAAAAACGCAGTTAAAATGGCCTATATTTGAGGATGTTTTGTGACTATTTATTTAGTTGGATTCAGCAGGATTAATATATGCAGAAATGTAAAGAACTGTGTGGACGATAATATGATTACAGTGATAGCTTACCAGTTGATAGCACAAACGTGTACAAGGTCCCATTTCAA
>CBDHHR010000488.1:0-5747 GCA_965263245.1 Metamycoplasmataceae bacterium
TGCAGTTGTTAAATAAACAAATATGAAATCGCATGCATCAATATCCTTGATGTACTGACTTGCCGTGTTCTATACTGATTGTTCTTTGAGGTTAAACTAGATAGTTAGGAGCCGGGACATTATATCGAGTCTATGTGCGATATAACGTAATTATACCTGTATGTATGAATATTTATTATACACTTTTTGATGTTGCCAGGTGTCGTGTCTATGTGCTTCAGGAAGGTAATGGAGAATGGTGACAATTAGGAGGTTCTAAATCACATTAAAACATAAAAAACAAAACAGTTGCTGAGAACATTATACAGGGGTAATCGAAATACCATCTGTCCGATGCAATGAGATAAAAAGGTATTTTTTTATTATATCTGTATCAATATAGATAATAATCTTCCGCAGCCTTCTGCCATGTCCTTGGTATTGCTCAAAGTGTTCCAAATATGTAATTCTTATTCACTTAGGGTATACAGTGTAAAATGTGTGTGTTCTGATATGTGTATTTATTATTCTCTTGAGGTACACATTACAAAATGTGTCTGTTCTGTCAATGTGTTGACAGTTCTATGGAGAACCATCTAGTAATGTAATTTGTCTTCCGTGTTCAGATTGGAGCCATTGCTGCTGATAACTGTGATTTGCCAGGCTACATTCCTTCAGCATCTGTCATTCTGTGCAGCAATGTAGCGATGCATCCGGAAGCAAAGTCTACTACGGACAGACCTGCGGAAGCTGGTGTGAGGAGATGGAGCTATGTTGCACTGCCATCTGTGCATTCTACAATGGAGAGTCACTACCATACGAGATGACGCATACATGCAATCAGTCGTGCATTCGTGATTGAGTAAATGCGAATTTGTTTGTGTCAATATGTGGCGTTCTCCATTCTGCCATTCTCGTTTACATGTTAACTATGAACAGCATAAATGCATTTAAAGGACGTTTAGGTGATTGATGTTTGTAACCGCGCTAATTGAATGTAGTATGACTCAGAAAGAAAAACACCTTATGACGGATTAAGCAATAGGCACCATAGGCACGTGCCTAGGGCCCATGAAGACAAGGAAATACCCAAGCATATTTTTGGTAGATCAAGTATTCCTAAGATATAGCTAGCAAGACATGATTTGGCCAGTGAAGACTACTGGATAAGTAAGTGTCTTTGGTATTTTACCAAGCTGGGAGTCATCCTGGTGTACGCTCTATGTGTTTGAATGTTTAAGATACAATATAGTGAGTTATTATTGCATAACTAACAATACAGGAGAACAATCTCCCACAACACCCCCACCCCCGACTTCAGATATCATGATCCGGCAGCAGTTCGTGGGCACAGAGCTCTGTTGATTTTACCATTGCGGGCCATGTTAACGTTCTGTCAGATTATAAAGAAAGTATACATGAGAAAAGTCTGCAATCACGTCTCTGATATGCTGAACAGATTCCGTCAAAATCACATGCCTCTGGCTCTTTTAATCTGCAAGCATGTGCGCTGCCCGTCATTGTTCAAGTTTACAAAATTAAGGACGTTTTCCTGCATCCTCATGGTCACGTCTGCAAAAATGGCTAACATTCACTACGCTAACTACACTCTACCTAACATGCATCATTACACTTCATATTCATCATAGCACTGTATCTATTAGTATGCCTACTCATTTCACATAAAAATATCCAAATGTCAAGCCTCGGGTGTAAGGTGCAATTCAGCGTTTTGGGCCGTCGTGCCTTTTTCGCCCCATGATGTACGTAGGGCCCTCAATGTACCGGGGTCCTACGGCCAACGACTATATTAATCCCCCGCTGTACATATCTGTATGTATATCGATAATGGTTTGGACAATAAAACATGTGTCTCGTGTGTCCGCCGTTTGTGACGCCATTTTGAATTTTGCGATTACCGGAAAGATTATTTTTGGGAACGATTTCTATTTGTGACAAATTCAGGGATTTATGGGGGAAATCTGTTTTTCCTACATTGAGATACGTTGATATTTTGGTGGACTATACGTTTCACCAGTATCGTCATCGTCATCGTCATCGTCATCGTCATCGTCATCGTCATCGTCATCGTCATCGTCATCGTCATCGTCATCGTCATCGTCATCGTCATCGTCATTACTTACAGCGACAACGATAACAACAACAACAATGACAGCTTGGCAACAACACCACGAACATAGCCACATAGCCACAACACCACGAACATTGCCACATCATCACGAACATTGCCACATCACCACGAACATTGCCACATCACCACGAACATTGCCACATCACCACGAACATTGCCACATCACCACGAACACTGCAACAACACCACGAACATTGCCACAACACCACGAACATTGCCACAACACCATGAACATTGCCACATCATCACGAAAATTGCCACATCACCACGAACACTGCAACAACACCACGAACATTGCCACAACACCACGAACATTGCCACATCACCACGAACATTGCCACAACACCACGAACATTGCCACATCACCACGAACATTGCCACATCACCACGAACATTGCCACAACACCACGAACATTGCCACAACACCACGAACATTGCCACAACACCTTGAACATTGCGACATCACCACGAACATTGCCACAACACCGTGAACATTGCCCCATCACCACGAACATTGCCACAACACCACGAACATTGCCACATCACCACGAACATTGCCACAACACCACGAACATTGCCACAACACCACGAACATTGCCACATTACCACGAACATTGCCACAACACCGTGAACATTGCCACAACACCACGAACATTGCCACATCACCACGAACATTGCCACAACACCACGAACATTGCCACATCACCACGAACATTGCCACAACACCACGAACATTGCCACAACACCACGAACACGGCCACATCACCACCAACATTGCCACAACACCGTGAACATTGCCACAACACCACGAACGTTGCTACATTACCACGAACATTGCCACATCACCACGAACATTGCAACATCACCACGAACATTGCCACAACACCACGAACATTGCCACATCACCACGAACATTGCCACAACACCTTGAACATTACCACAACACCACGAACATTGCCACAACACCACGTACATTGCCACAACACCACGAACATTGCCACATCACCACGAACATTGCCACATCACCACGAACATTGCCACATCACCACGAACATTGCCACATCACCACGAACATTGCCACATCACCACGAACATTGCCACAACACCTCGAACATTGCCACAACACCACGAACATTGCCACAACACCACGAACATTGCCACAACACCACGAACACTGCCACATCACCAAGAACATTGCAACAACACCGTGAACATTGCCACATCACCATGAACATTGCCACATCACCACGAACATTGCCACAACACCACGAACATTGCCACAACACCACGAACATTGCCACAACACCACGAACATTGCCACATTACCACGAACATTGCCACATCACCACGAACATTGCCACATCACCACGAACATTGCCACAACACCACGAACATTGCCACATCACCACGAACATTGCCACAACACCACGAACATTGCCACAACACCACGAACATTGCCACATCACCACGAAAATTGCCACAACACCACGAACATTGCCACAACACCACGAACATTGCAACAACACCACGAACATTGCCACAACACCACAAACATTGCAACAACACTGTTCAGGGTTACAGACAACAGTCAGCAATCAGACTCGTAACGTAAAGAACTTAAACTTAAATATGTTTATACAACGGAATAGCCATAAAAGCGCATTTGGACGTGGAGGGGTAGCAAATAGTCATCGCCTGCCAGACATTTAACGATTTATTTAGCAACGTAAATATGAACATAATAACATTTATTTAGTATAGTCTACAGCGTCGTTGATCCATTATTCGCTAGATGGCGACACTTGTTGGTCGCTGCCACTGAACGGCCGGAGACAATGAGGAATAGCTTTTTGAAACTGGAAGGCAGTTATTACTGCTTTTTATCACACAAAGGGTAGTTACAACTATAGGCGTATTACATTGATCAGTGTCATGATCTTTCGTACCTAACAGGTATTTGTGCATATTCTGAATCATTGGCATGTTAAAGTCCTGTTTTATCAAATCTTGTAGCACCAGAATGTTATTAGTGTACATGTAGTTTCGGTTGCTTGTGAGAGGAGGTTTTACATTAATTTAAAAAGTCTTTTTACTGGAGTGCACATAGTATTAAGGCAAACACGTTGAAAGCTTGCAAAATGGTGTATTTCCAGTTGCACGGCTGGGGCTGGTATTCCCGTTACTAAGAGTAAGATCGTAGAATTATGATCCTGTCTAATAACTTTGTTTGCAGCAACTCTGGATTTGTCCCGGCGCTACATTATTACTATTACTATTAAATAAAATGAACAAATATACTTATATAGCGCCAAATCTAGCTAAAACTATTCAAGTCGCTTTACATGTACATCTGGTAGATATCACCAGATATATATATATATATATATATATATATATATATATGTATATATATATATATATATATATATATATATACACATATATATATATATATATATATATATATAGAGAGAGAGAGAGAGAGAGCTAATTTTAGTCTTACTGGGTCGTCATGACAACAATACGACGTCCACTAGTGCTGTGACCAATTCTAGGAATCGGAAACCTTCCGCGAATATATATATATATATATATATATATATATATATATATATATATATATGCTATGTCTCTCTCTCCCTCTCTCTCTCTCTCTATATATATATATAGAGAGAGAGAGAGACATAGCATATATATATATATATATATATATATATATATATATATATATATATATATATATATGTATGTTTATATATATATATATATATTCGCGGAAGGTTTCCGATTCCTAGAATTGGTCACAGCACTAGTGGACGTCGTATTGTTGTCATGACGACCCAGTAAGACGTGAGATCGTGTGAATAGTAACCTACCAGGTTTGTCCTATCTTTAAATCTTTGTTTCGGAATGCTGACAATTTCCTTCAATCCGAGTAGCGTCGGTTCACTCATAGGTGTACGCAAGTAGGCCTGGTTGTATCTCCTAGGTGGCTTTATCATTCCCATATAATTCGTCATGCTGTTCGAATTAACAGAACTGAAGTAAAGGCAAATAACTTCGAGATGTCCCAATGAATTTACAACACATTCAGGTATTAAAACAAGATACTTTTATTCTGTTTACAACTAACTTATTGGACACCCCGTAATTTGTAAATAGGCCTTGGATCTTATTGTTTACTTTGTAACATGATTGCGTAAGCAAACAAAACCAACAATTTACACCAGCGTAGTGAGGAAACGTGACAATTGAGTTAAAGTAAACCAATTAAACAGATCAGGGACGTCGAGTACACCTAATACATTCCATTTTAATGATTTATTGATTTCAATTTAAAGATGGATGATTAAATTATTGTTGTATATTGTACACTGAAAACAACACAATCCGATATCATACAAAAATCTCAACACACATTGTAGCCATGTTTGTTTAAACAATAAGTCCTTAAAAGTCGTAGGAATTGCGTGGCTCTTTTCTAAGCGATTTGATGTGACATACATTAATGTCCCGTCATAACACCACACATGTGACAAATATCCGTGATAGCGTATGAAGAGCGACCTCGCTACAGGGTCAGCAACATTCCTAGAGCCGGAAATAATGCCATGAT
>CBDHHR010000489.1:0-5000 GCA_965263245.1 Metamycoplasmataceae bacterium
CCTGTCGTGGAAATTGTTGGTGTCTTTGTTCATGCGATACCTAAGTGTCAATTCTTCCTGTTAGCTGGGATGTTCTTGGTAGGCGTTGTTCGCGTCACCAAGGGGTGCTGCAGAGAGACAAACAGTTCAATGAACTCTCCACACAAGCGCTGTGTCAGGAGAGAACAACTGGTGTGGAAAAAGAGGCGTAGACTGGGTAACGTAATATCACGTGAAACAACAGCGTAATGTAGGCAAACTGGAAGAAAAACAGGCACACGCTTAGTGAATAGGCGAAAACTCATTGGTGTGACACTAAGATCGTTCACCTGGCAAATACCGGTATGGGAGGCATGCATTAAACATCAACACATAAATATAATCTCGCTGTTAACCTACATGCGATATGTCAGTTGAAAACGTTGACAGCAGCACGCGGGCAACAAATGACAGTGTAAATGTTCTCCACGCATTGATCTTATATAGGGATAATTATCGTGAGTGTCACGGATGATTGCTATTAATATGTTTGGTTCCTGTAACGCGCTATTACTATTGAACATACACTTTGCTGATGGAGTCGAACCGGCGTCGTTACATACCTTTTTTGTTAAGACAACGCTTAATTGACAATACCAAGATTACCTTTATATATATATATATATATATATATATATATATATATATATATATATATATATATATATATATATATATATATATATATATATATATATATAGGTATTTAGCGTCGTTCATATATCGCATCATGTGGATGACCTCATAGTGTCGTCAGTGACCGCTTATATCTACTGACGAATGATATGCTAGTTAGCAATACAAACACCATAATTATAATAATGTTAACTGGTTGATTGAAGTTAGAACCACAACTAGGAATTAGTGTCCAGATACCACGTAAGCGTCGACGGTTGTGGGTAATACAAAACGTTGACTGTGTTGTTCTTTGCGGTGTGAACAACACTGTTTCAAGGACTTTGCACGCGACTAGATGCATGAATTGACAATCATCTGAGTCGATGCTTAGCACGTTGCAATGGACGACTGATCGAAACAAAGCATCTGTTGTTTAGTCATCACGTTCTCCTATACAAGGTCACGTCACATTTGTGGACGGCGCTTTTCGGAGAATGCATCGGAGTGGCTATAAAAACGGTTAAATCATCGTCATTGTTGTCGATTTTTGCGCTTACGAGTGATTTAATTAATGGACAGCGGTAGACGCCATGACGCTCGCGTGCGCATTCCTTCGTGTATAGGTTTAAGAGTTGTTGTTCTAAGAAACCCTACTCACGTACTCAGTGCCCTTTGAAAGCGTGGGGTTCTAGCAGGTATTCCCTTGGGGTTATACGGTACGCTGCCCGCTTGTTGTGATATCTACACAAGAGGGAATTGTTTAAGCACCAAACAGACGTTCACTCGGTGTGAAGAATGTTTCCTATGACAAAGGCGGCGTGGTAAACATTTTACTTATTAAAGAAATCGTACATAAATAAAACTAACAGGAGGGGGCATGGAAAACCCAAAAGAAAAACACGTTTGTTGTGCTTCTGAGCTTGTATTGTCAAGGTTATCGGCGCTATGGAAGTGCTACAGTTAGTACTAATGTTACTACTATTTAAAACAACATATCACGATCAAGATATGTTTCAAAATATGGTTCTTAAAAACGCATTTGAACAGCAGCAATGCTAGCACAAGTACCACGATTTCGTGAACTTCTGAGGTCACCCTGCTGTCCCATATAACGCGGGGACTAATAATGGTCACTTGGGTCGGCACGCACGCTCGGTAAACACACTTTTAGCGGGTGTCTGTTCGCACAACTGGGGGTGGCATGTTTACAACGTACACCGGTCGAACGTACGTGTGCTTTCTATAGCGGCTCGTGAGCGCGTCCCTTGTAAAATGTTCATTGCCAAATACGTGTGTAGGTACGACCTCAGACACGCCGTTGTCTTGGCACGCTACGGGTGAACGAACTTACACAACGCGCTACTCTAAGGCCGGACAGACGGGGCCAGTTCGAGTGAAAGCGGTGACGTATCTGACGTTGTAAATAATTCACAGTAGCTTCTGCGGAGAATGATTCGCGAACTGCTGACCGTGTGTGTCATTCTGATGCGACTGTCTACGAAGTTGCATGTATGAAAATCAAACAATTAGTGCACCGAATCTATAAGCGTACACGACGGTATCGATGCCACGAATTTACGCGGACACCCAATAAGATCATAAGCGTCTGTACGACGCATACGAGTCTGTTTGTGTCTTACGTAATGCTTCTATGACGTATGTTTTTGGCATTTGAAGGTATGCGTTAATATGCAATTTACGAAGGCAACATTGAATGGAGCGTATACGATAGCATAGCGGTGCGGCTGCTTGATGTAACGAGATAATTAATAGTAATGACATATATTATAGCAGTGCAACCAAGCGTACGGGCTGCAAATAATGCGATTCTCCTGCCGCTAACATTTGCTGTGAGACTGAGCGATCTATCATTCTACACGTCATTACTGTCGCCCGAAAGTTCCATTTAAATGTAGGCTTTTTTGTAAGCACGGCGGGCTTTGTGTAACTGTAACAATGGTCACACATAGTCGCATTATACGCGATTCACGAGTCCATATGGCAACGAAATTTAATCCTTCTCTATACCTCTGCATCATTTCAGTGACTTGTGTTCCTCCACCTGTGCCATCTGTTGCTTCTTTTGTTTCTGTGAAAAGATACGGCACTCATTGATTGTGTACGATTTGACGGTCTATGAACATAATTGTATCGAATAATAACAAAACCGGCCAAAAACAACGAATACATTTGTCTGTGATTTCAGTATGTTGTGCGAGTTAGCAAGTCTTAACTGCGTGGTTAAAGCACGTGCGAAACAGAGCACGTGTGAATCAAACCTGTCTTGTTGATGAAGCGACAGTAACCCTTTATAATGTGTCCGTGTTTCCCTCACCCAAACACACGTAACATATGGGAATTGCATACTAAGTGGTCAGACTTAAATAGGAGCTATTCACAGCAAACGGTAATTAACAATTATCGCCTTGTAAGTTCAAAGAAGACACTGTGGAATGTATGAATGAATAAGGACAAAACTCGTAAATTTGTCACCCAACTACCGCTGTTTAGCTAACATACCTCACCTATTTTACAGTTGCAGACACTTTGGCATAGTTTGGCTGTCGCCGGTGTCATCGGTGTGTTATAATAGCAACGTTTTTCTAGTTGACCCCAAAGGGTCCAAGTAATAATAGCGGTTTTGTTAGTAAGATACAAACTTGGCACGACCTGCTTGTGACCCTGGCTATATACGTCACAGTGAAAAAAGGTGTATTCATTCCGCGGCAATATGTCATGGTGGAAAAAAGTAGGATTCACACTTGCTCCGCCTCATAGAACTTAGAAGCAGCTTTCAAGGAGGTAACAACGTCGACAAATAGTACACGAAGTGTGTGATTTGCATGACGTTGGTCGGTTACAATATATGTAATTCAGGAACGCCATGGGAAGTGTCAAATACTGCCTACACGTCACGGTGTTATACTGAATTTAATATACTAAGTATTTGCATTTACATCGGTATTCAGCGAACCTCAGTTTTACAATTATCTACTTTTTGGTCTGTTTAGTTAGCCACTCGCACAATCCAGGTGTGGTTCATCACTACGTAGACCACCCGGCAGACCTATTACGTATGGGCGTTGGGTGGATCAAACTGTAGTAATTGATATTGTCGGCCGCGACTGTAGTACCCACGATAAGTGGAAACAGGGCAGTCATCCGTTCAAAAGGAACCCCAGAATCCTTACCCGTTCGAGTATTCTCACGAACGACTCGGCGGTATTGTGTATTATACAATTATTTCTGCTTCCCAAACAATACACGTAATACTAGCGTCCTATGGATGAACTACAAACGAACAAAACATTCAGACAAGTGCCAGCAATGGCTGAGCTTATCTTCAGCGTTTCGCAAAGATGTCTGCCAGGGGTACACGCAAGTGGACGAATTTGGCTTCTCGTAGATAAACAAACGAAATTTGGCGATAGACTGGCGCAATGGGCTGAGGAAATTTAACAACGCAAGCGATGCGTCAAGTTGCGCCCAATCGCAACCGACGCCTCTGTTGTAACGATTATGTCAACTTGTCGTCTCGACAAGAGCAGCACGGGTATCTTATGTACGAGGTCTTGTCAATGTCGCACCCACAAAAGGCGGAACATCACTCACAGAGTGAACCTCCGCCGAACACCACGCTGTGGAGAGACTCGTTTCTTGGTAATACTCCATTTATATCACGTGAATGCAAGACATCATATAGTAGGCCTTTGTCAGAAAGAACTGTTGATGCCTGTTTTAGTCAGAATGAGTTTGCTGGGATGTGGAAAAGTGCGCCGACACTTTTAGTCGAATTGGGAAACTTGAATGTCGAGTGACAAATGAAACTGACACCAAAGGTATGTCCAAGGAAACAAGTCGAGACAAGCATAAATGGGAGTCTTTGAGCGTGATGGGGACCACCCAAGAATTGGTCAAAGATGGAGGTTTCACAAGTGATGTGTTACATAACCCAAACAAATATCCCAACCCTTGTCGTATCTTCCTGTCAATGTACGTCTCTTTGACTAGTTTTTTGCGAATATATTATTGTGTAGGCATGTCTCTCTGTCCGTATAAATATGTCTACATTTGCATCGTTCTGTCTGTTTAGTTGTGTGGTTATCTGTCTGTTTGTACACAATGTTTGTTTTTGTCTGTATGTATCTATGTCTGTATCTGGGTCTGTCTGTGTGTGTTTGCCTTTTGTGTATGTGTTTGTATGTATGTATGTATGTATATATATATATATATATATATATATATATATATATATATATATATATATATATATATATATATATATATATATATATGTGTGTGTGTGTGTGTGTGTGTGTGTGCGCGCGCGCGCGTGCGCGTGCGCGTGCGCGTGCGCGTGCGCG
>CBDHHR010000490.1:0-2500 GCA_965263245.1 Metamycoplasmataceae bacterium
TTCACAGCTGATACATTTAAACATAGCATTTGCATCAATTGTCATGTCTGTAATTAACCACAGAGAGAGAGAGAGGGGAGAGAGACAGAGAGACAGAGAGATACAGAGAGAGACAGAGAGAGACAGAGAGAGAGACAGAGAGAGAAAAGAGAGAGAGAAAAGAGACAGACAGAGAGAGAGAGGGAGAGAGAGAGAGAGACAGAGAGAGAGAGAGAGAGAGAGAGAGAGAGAGAGAGAGAGAGAGAGAGAAAGAGAGAGAGAGAGAGAGAAAAGAGAGAGAGAGTACGAAATAAGATGAGGTGTTCGTGACTAAAGTTATACTAGAGGGCGTGTCCAATCTAGCATTACTTCACGTTTGCCTTTCTTGTGTCGCACCACAAACGATGGCATACACATAACCCCATGCTCACACAAGCCCCGGATCTGCCAATGGGCTACAGGTTGTGTGCTGTTTCCAATGTTGGATTCTGTGCTGGAGATGTTGTGGTGTAGCAGCGCTCATTGGTTTGCCAACAGTTATCAACTGGAGCTACTTTTTGTTCATTTGTAAAATGATTGTCAGATAATATAAAAGCAGATGTCATCACTGGACAGGTCGGTGGGTTACTTTTCACGGTATGTGATCTACGAACCTACTCGTCTTTTGCCCCAGTCGGTGTGCTGTGGAATTGGTGTGCATTTTTTCTATGCATGGCGTGTCATCAGATTTAAGAACCTCCTGAACATAAACAGCAATTTGGTATCTACTCCATAGAGTCCGTATCTAACAACAACTGTGTGTGTGTGTGTGTGTGTGTGTGTGTGTGTGTGTGTGTGTGTGTGTGTGTGTGTGTGTGTGTTTGTTTGTGTGTGTGTGTGTGTGTGTGTGTGTGTGTGTTTGTGTGTGTGTGTGTGTGTGTGTGTGTGTGTGTGTGTGTGTGTGTGTGTGTGTGTGTGTGTGTGTGTGTGTGTGTGTGTGTTTGTGTGTGTGTGTGTGTGTGTGTGTGTGTGTGTGTGTGTGTGTGTGTGTGTGTGTGTGTGTGTGTGTGTGTGTGTGTGTGTGTGTGTGTGTGTGTGTGTGTGTGTGTGTGATAAGCTACTAATATTGTGAATATGTTAAGGATATGTATCAACTTAAAAGTAAGTCTTTTCTGTACCACATGAAGACCAACACTAACAACATCCGTTTGATCGTCTCCTACATGTACAGTATTAATAGTGCAAATACATGTATGTTCTCTTCAACGTGTAATCACGACATTGTTGTTATTAATAAACAAGCGTCTGACATGCGTTTTGATTGGTTTACTTTCAGTGATTAGTCAACATTAAACATGGTGAAGTACACGCTGGTCTACTTTGATGCACGCGGGAGGGCTGAAGTTACCCGCATGTTGTTTGCGCTAGCAAACGTTGCGTATGAAGACAAGAGAGTTAAGGGTGAAGACTGGGGCAAGTTGAAACCACGTGAGTAGTACCTATGCGTAGAAGAACACACGAAACATATCAATACGGTTCCTTGAGACGCTGTAGTACCTTTGTGAGCAGTAGATCCATTCCTTTCAAATGATGGTGTTCGTGAATTATTTAATGATGCAAACAGTTAACTACGAACGGAAGCGTCGAAATCTAGGAGATAAATTTAAGAAGAGTAAACTTGGTAAACACTATTCACCTTATAAATGTACTATTACTTTCCAGTAAGCAACCATCGTATTTACATGCATTGCTTACTCGTTTAAGGAAACCTATCTACCCGGGATGATTTAGTACTGAATAACGTTTTGTCCATAAAGTTAATACCAATATTGTGACTACGGCTTGTTATGTAGTTGCCTCTGCTCTTTGGAACACGAATCTTTCTAATGTTATATCTAACATTAGAAGGAAGCATATTCCCTTAGGTATCGATCAATCTGTTGAAAACTGGAATTTGTTATTGACTCTGAGATCGATTAACCTTTTTGTATTGAGCTGTCTCTGAGATCTGTTTCCAAAGGACTTAGGCGCAATAGAACTTATCTAATTTGTGTTATTATCATTATTATTATTAACTTTGGTGGTCGGATGATTTTTTAAATAAATTGAGTGGACATTGAATGTTGCTAAACATTATACTTAATACTAGTCTTGTTTTGTCGAATGTTGTCAATTTATGGCAGTGGCAAGTGAAATTATACCACGGTACTTAGCAAAAACATCTCTTACAGAAATGCCGTTCGGCCAGATGCCAATCCTGAAGATCGATGACGTCACCCTCTCGCAGTCGGTCGCTATTGACTTCTATCTCGCCAAGACGTTTGGTATGCAGCACATTAAATAATATACTTAGTGCATGATTGAATATAAACATGAATTAAATTACTCTACAGTGTGGCTACGCTAATTATGTTGCATATTTTGAATAATTCATCATGTTTATATCTGTAATACTAATATCTGCAGTTACCCACACTCAATATTCATGAAAGACGTATGAACATAGAACAGGGAATGTTTACTTAAAGTATTTGATATTAAA
>CBDHHR010000491.1:0-10000 GCA_965263245.1 Metamycoplasmataceae bacterium
GAGTAAGGGAGTCAGGGAGTCAGGGAGACAGGGAGTCATGGAGTCAGGGAGTCAGGGAGTCAGGGAGTCAGGCAGACAGGGAGTCAGGGAGTCAGGGGTCAGGGGTCAGGGAGTCAGCGAGTCAGGGAGTCAGGGAGTCAGGGAGTCAGGGAGTCAGGGAGTTAGGGAGTCAGGGAGACAGGTAGTCATGGAGTCAGGCAGTCAGGCAGTCAGGCAGTCAGGCAGTCAGGGAGTCAGGGAGTCAGGGAGTCATGGAGTCATGGAGTCAGGGAGTCAGGGAGTCAGGGAGTCAGGCAGTCAGGGAGTCAGGGAGTCAGGGAGACAGGGAGTCATGGAGTCAGGGAGTCAGGAGTCAGGGAGTCAGGGAGACAGGGAGTCAGGGAGTCAGGGAGTCAGGGAGTCAGGGAGTCAGGGAGTCAGGGAGACAGGGAGTCATGGAGTCAGGGAGTCAGGGAGTCAGGGAGTCAGGGAGACAGGGAGTCAGGGAGTCAGGGAGTCAGGGAGACAGGGAGTCAGGGAGTCAGGGAGTCAGGGAGTCAGGGAGTCAGGGAGTCAGGGAGTCAGGGAGTCAGGAAGTCAGGGAATCAGGGAATCAGGGAGTCAGGGGTCAGGTAGTCAGGGAGTCAGGGAGTCAGGCAGTCAGGCAGTCAGGCAGTCAGGCAGTCAGGCAGTCAGGCAGTCATGGAGTCATGGAGTCAGGGAGTCAGGGAGTCAGGGAGACAGGCAGTCATGGAGTCAGGGAGTCAGGGAGTCAGGGAGTCAGGGAGTCAGGGAGTCAGGGTATCAGGGAATCAGGGAGTCAGGGAGTCAGGGAGTCAGGGAGTCAGGGAGTCAGGGTGTCAGGAATCATGGAGTCATGGAGTCATGGAGTCATGGAGTCAGGGAGTCAGGGAGTCAGGAAGTCAGGAAGTCAGTCAGGGAGTCAAGGAGTCAGGGAGACAGGGAGTCAGGGAGTCAGGGAGTCAGGGAGTCATGGAGTCAGGGAGTCAGGGAGTCAGGGAGTCAGGGAGTCAGGGAGTCAGGGAGTCAGGGAGTCAGGGAGTCATGGAGTCATGGAGTCAGGGAGTCAGGCAGTCAGGGAGACAGGGAGTCAGGGAGTCAGGGAGACAGGGATTCATAGAGTCAGGGAGTCAGGGAGTCAGGGAGTCAGGGAGTCAGGGAGGCATGGAGTCAGGGAGACAGGGAGTCATGGAGTAAGGGAGTCAGGGTGTCAGGGAGTCAGGGAGTCAGGGAGTCAGGAAGTCAGGGAGTCAGGGAGTCAGGAAGTCAGGGAATCAGGGAATCAGGGTGTCAGGGGTCAGGGAGTCAGGGAGTCAGGGAGTCAGGGAGTCAGGGAGTCAGGGAGTCAGGAAGTCAGGGAGTCAGGCAGTCAGGCAGTCAGGCAGTCAGGGAGTCATGGAGTCAGGGAGTCAGGGAGTCAGGGAGTCAGGGAGACATGGAGTCAGGGAGTCAGGGAGTCAGGGAGTCAGGGAGACAGGGAGTCAGGGAGTCAGGGAGTCAGGGAATCAGGGAGTCAGGGAGTCAGGGAGTCAGGGAGTCAGGAATCATGGAGTCATGGAGTCAGGAAGTCAGGGAGTCAGGGAGTCAGGCAGTCAAGCAGTCAAGCAGTCAGGGAGTCAGGGATTCAGGGAGTCAGGGAGTCAGGGAGACAGGGAGACAGGGAGTCAGGGAGACAGGGAGTCAGGGAGTCAGGGAGTCAGGGAGTCAGGGAATCAGGGAGTCAGGGAGTCAGGGAGTCAGGGAGTCAGGGAGTCAGGGAGTCAGGGAGTCAGGGAGTCAGGGAGTCAGGGAGTCAGGGAGTCAGGGAGTCTGGGAGTCAGGGATTCAGGGAGTCAGGGATTCAGGGAGTCAGGGAGTCAGGGAGAGAGGGAGACAGGGAGTCAGGGAGACAGGGAGTCAGGGAGTCAGGGAGTCAGGGAGTCAGGGAGTCAGGGAGACCGGGAGTCATGGAGTCAGGGAGTCAGGGAGACAGGGAGTCAGGGAGTCAGGGATTCAGGGAGTCATGTAGACAGGGAGACAGGGAGTCAGGGAGACAGGGAGTCAGGGAGTCAGGGAGTCAGGGAGTCATGGAGTCAGGGAGTCAGGGAGTCAGGGAGTCAGGGAGTCAGGGAGTCATGGAGTCATGAAGTCAGGGAGACAGAGATGCATAGACCATGAAGTCACACACATTCCATTATGATTGCACAGTGACGTCACCGCTCTTGAAAAAACAACACTTGTAAAAATACCAAGCAGCCACAAGCTGACTCATTCACCGCTTTTTTACAACGACATTCTTATACTGTGTCACCGCAAACCATCTGGTTTCGAAGTAGGTCATTCTATTAAATTGCCATATGAATAATGATGTAGTTTATAACAGGACACATCTCTGTGGTTAAATAAAATTAACCGAATAGTTTAGTTTGGACTGTGTACTCTAAGTCACATGTATTTCTTCCCTAAGACCTGTATAGGGCCTGGGTCATACGACACATGACGGTGGGGTGCATTCCACGAAAATGCGCCATGCGAATACAACAGGGCAACTAATACAAAGCTATGCTTTATCAGAAACGTTTCAATATCGCATCACTAACTCCGTATGTTATTATTATAATTTGCTCCGGGCTGCTACTTATTCACTGTAAACACGGGGGCGACTGGGAGAAGTAGCAACAATGTGGACACAATGAGCGTTCTGTAGCCTAAGGCTCTTTCCTTTTATCATAATTGTTGCTTCGTTTGTAAAGGGTAATTGTGTTGCAATTTTATGTCAGAAAGATAATTTGCATTAGTTCAGGGTCACTTAATTAATGGAGTACTGAGTCTCGTCGTCAAAGAGGGCGTGTGTACTGGACAGCCTCTGTTGTACACGTCAATTATATAATGCAACATGTGCATGGACATTATATTTGTGGCGCGTGTTTTTGTGTGTGTATATGTGTTTGTTTGTGTGTGTGTGTGTGTGTGTGTGTGTGTGTGTGTGTGTGTGTGTGTGTGTGTGTGTGTGTGTGTGTGTGTGTGTATGTGTACATGTGTGTGTATGTGTGTGTGTGTGTGTGTGTGTGTGTGTGTGTGTATGTGTATGTGTGTGTATGTGTGTGTTTCTGTGTGTGTGTGTGTGTGTGTGTGTGTGTGTGTGTGTGTGTGTGTGTGTGTGTGTGTGTGTGTGTGTTTCTGTGTGTGTGTGTGTGTGTGTGTGTGTTTGTGTGTATGTGCGCGTGCAAAAGTGCGTAACTGTGTGTGTGTATGTGCGTTTGTGCGTGCGTGTGTGTGTGCGTGCGTGGCTTGATTCAAATATATCTACACGACATCTGACCGAGTTATTAATATTATTTCTCGATACACGAACATGTCCTTGTATTAAGATAGCTATGCAACGGCACAATTTGTATTATTCCGCAAACGTCTGCCTTTGCGGAATCGCAGCGGCGAGGTGAGAATACAGAACAGAGAACACCCGAACACAGAAAACAATCATAACAGTATCGCAGTGAGTATGGAAGAAGAGAGGAAGGAACGGTGCATTCAGCTATCAGGGTACAAAGAGAGGAAGGAACGGTGCATTCAGCTATCAGGGTACAAAGAGAGGAAGGAACGGTGCATTAAGCTCTCACGGTACAAAGAGAGGAAGGAACGGTGCACTCAGCTATCACAGTACAAAGAGAGGAAGGAACGGTGCATTCAGCTATCACGGTACAAAGAGAGGAAGGAACGGTGCATTCAGCTATCACGGTAGAAAGAGAGGAAGGAACGGTGCATTCAGCTATCACGGTACAAAGAGAGGAAGGAACGGTGCACTCAGCAATCACGGTACAAAGAGAGGAAGGAACGGTGCATTCAGCTATCACGGTACAAAGAGAGGAAGGAACGGTGCATTCAGCTATCACGGTACAAAGAGAGGAAGGAACGGTGCATTCAGCTATCACGGTACAAAGAGAGGAAGGAACGGTGCATTCAGCTATCAGGGTACAAAGAGAGGAAGGAACGGTGCACTCAGCTATCACGGTACAAAGAGAGGAAGGAACGGTGCACTCAGCTATCACGGTACAAAGAGAGGAAGGAACGGTGCATTCAGCTATCAGGGTACAAAGAGAGGAAGGAACGGTGCATTCAGCTATCAGGGTACAAAGAGAGGAAGGAACGGTGCACTCAGCTATCACGGTACAAAGAGAGGAAGGAACGGTGCATTCAGCTATCAGGGTACAAAGAGAGGAAGGAACGGTGCATTCAGCTATCACGGTACAAAGAGAGGAAGGAACGGTGCATTCAGCTATCAGGGTACAAAGAGAGGAAGGAACGGTGCATTCAGCTATCAGGGTGCAAAGAGAG
Source organism: Metamycoplasmataceae bacterium (assembly GCA_965263245.1). Lineage (GTDB taxonomy): Bacteria > Bacillota_I > Bacilli_A > Mycoplasmatales > Metamycoplasmataceae > DT-68. Next base: position 4,315 of record CBDHHR010000491.1, read on the forward strand.
GAAGGAATGGTGCATTCAGCTATCAGGGTACAAAGAGAGGAAGGAACGGTGCATTCAGCTATTTGGGTACAAAGAGAGGAAGGAACGGTGCATTCAGCTATCACGGTACAAAGAGAGGAAGGAACGGTGCATTCAGCTATCTGGGTACAAAGCAAACGCTGGTGACGGAGCAAACATTCCGTGTAACAAGAAGACAAACATCGCTCAACAAAAGAGACGTTTCTTTGAACCAATACCAGCCGATGTCTCCAGCTTCAACAACAGTACACGCCGTAGGTACGTCGTGATTGATGCCGCTGGGTTATGTGTGTCGTTTGTAAAGGGGAAATAATGTAAAGGACGATTTACGTCAGTCAACGAGCAAGGCCCAGACGAGAAATCATGGTGAACAGGCACTCCGGTACTAAATCAAACATGTTTTGTGAAATTCCTCAGCAAAGTGAGAATTACTTTGACAATTGTGACATTCAGTTTTGCACCGCTTTGATTCCACTCTGTAAAATAAGACCTCAACTGATGAAATATCAACAGTTGATGGACTCTCTAAAATGTTACACAGAGAAACGAGATCGTCGACAGATATACACATGTGTATTTATAAAGAATGAATTTGTGCCAAATCTATAAAAAAAAATGACAAAATGTTTTATGGGATACAGCAGTTTTGGCTTCAGTACAAAATAACCTTATGCGAGTTAATATGGTTCGTTGTTTAAAATCAATGTTGTAAAGTGGTGATTTGCTTACGTGATATTTGGCTAGACATATGCAGTAATACTCCCCTATGCATCGAATTCGTCGACTTCAAGAAAGGTTTCAACTCAGTGTAAATTCGTTTCAAGAACAGGGAATGGAAGATTTATACTTCCAACCCTGACATATATGTATACCAACGTCCACCTATACAACGAATGCAACACGATCTACACCAGTAAAGGAGTGTGCCAAGGAAACACAATATCACCCAAGCTTTTTGTGAAAACACTTGAATGCGTATTCAGAAGTGTGACCTGTGGCCGTGGGAACCCTAAAACTTGAAGACAAACGTATATAGACAATCTCAGGCATATTTGCTTCGTCGACAGAATACTCATGTACTTATTATGAACTCATAAATATGGATAATATTACAAATGTGCATTGCAAACAGTACATTGCTCTTCGGAATTTGGGATACCTTTAACAATTGATCACTTTTAGTTTGGCCTGGTTTTGAGACGGTGCCTGCTTCTCTCTGTGAGATATATAACGTATAGTCACCCTTGGTTTTTATTGCCTTGACGGGGGACGTAAAGGCAATCTGTCACGTGGTCCTTTGACATTCAGCCTACCACCGTGGAGTGACTGATGTCTGTAGGTCAAAGTTAACTGTTTCATAAACACTGGAACTTTGATTTAATGTAGTGACTGTATTTTATAAATTTTTGTATGTAATCAGTATTTATATATGTAGACATGTGTGTCTGTACACAAATATGTATGTATACATGTGTGTTTGTACAATGTGTGCCTGTATATATGTATGTCTATATACATGTTTGTCTGTGTACATGTGTGTCTTTATACATGTGTGTCTGTATACATGTGTGCCTGTATGAATGTGTGTTTGTATAAATGTGTGTCTGTATAATGCATGTCTGTATACGTATATGCATTCACACATATTGTAAGCACCACAGCGTGTGAGACATTACAGAATACAGACAGGCCAAAGGCGACTGCAAACTGGATTTCCGTCACCTTCGTCCATATAAAAGAAAGTGCTATTTTGCTTGGTGTAAAGTGGACATCCGACAGTAACGCCCCATTCACTGACCGTCTTGTTGACGTCGGCAACCAACTTGACCACTGTACTGGGCTAGATTTGTTATGTAGCTGACCCAGTTGAACGAAGACAAACGCCTGACCGCGCCTAACCTATGCGTACTAAATTTAAATGGGCCTTGTCATTGTTTACTGACTTGGGTAAAGACCGACAAAGAGGACTCCTGGCGTCTGAGTGCGAATGTTTAGGTGCATTTTGTAGTTTCTTAATCATGATGCTTGCGGTGACGACACACGTTGACAGATGCACTAAAACCAAATTCGCCCTGTTCATCTTCATTCTTTGAAGTGACTGCTAGTCCGGAGACTGGCTGCCTAATTATAGTCCCACTGGACACGAGATAAATCATTATAATATTTAATAATAAATTCGCCATTTTCAACATGCAATGTAAACTTCACGACAAAAAATGAATGTTTTCTGGTCTTTGAGTCATGTAGTGCCTATATACAATAAAATGAGATATAATAAATCAATAATATATATATATGCGTATATATATATATATATATATATATATATATATATATATATATATATATATGCGTATATATATATATATATATATATATATATATATATGCGTATATATATATAATTATATATATATATATATATATATATATATATATATATATATATATATATATATAGTATTGATTTATTATAACATTAAAGTTAGCAAATAATCCCATAACAATAATACTAATAAGTTATTTTATATGTATGCTCAATAGTAACAGAATAAATGAGTAAAACATTTTGGTTAATGTTTAAAATGTAAAACAATACTAGTAATTACGTAGCATGTTGATGGTCTGGATTTGTTGCTAATGTTTCCTCCACATAGGATGGCACTGTATTGTCTGCACGTGCACGTGCGTGCTCTCGTCTTGCTAGTGGATCGTGTGGTAAATACTACACGCCCGAAAACCTGCGACACCTGTTCCCACAGTTGCAGCGAGCACCCATGTTGAATTTAGCAGGTCGTCAGTTGTTTTACAGGGTCACTGTGAAGCCAGGTAAGAGCGCCACATTGCCGGTAGGTTTCTGTGGTCATCTAACGGTTGCAGATATTTCGTCGTGTGACTTAGAAGACACGGCAAGGCAATGTCGTTTGCATATGCACGGTCAAGAACAACTACACCAGAGCAGTGGGAGCTACGACCACCCAATATGAGGAGAACTTTGTCATTATCTTTACTTGGAACAACTTAGTGGTCTCTCAACAAACCGAAAAACAAGTCCACATTAACACCTGCAGACTTGGCTCCCATTACCACTCGTGAACCAGGGGACAGTCCTCGGTCGAACTCATCCCGCTTCCCTTTCCCTTTGAAGACGCCATATTTTGGAAAAACGTCCCTTCTGCAATGCGGCATGCAATTACACTGATCGCTTCCCATGTTCAGCTGATGTCACGGCACCTTTAGTGGCGATAGCCTTTTGTGGAGTATTGCCTAGTTGTAAGCCATTTTCATCAACAGTTAGTAGCAACTGGAAGTAGTTATTTATTTCCTCATAGCATATCCCCAAGCCACATGCAGTTGAAGTTCTCATAGTCGTTCTTTTGCTCAACTGTGACGTTGTTTGAACAGTCTCATTCAGTCATAACTTCATTCCACGTTCTCTGCTAAAACGATGTGCAATGTACTTGGCCTCAGCAAAATTTCCATTCATGCGCTGTATACTTTTGACAGGATGTATACATACTTTCTAGTGTTATACTAGAAGTGTCCTCCATGGCAAAATCACACAAAACATAGCTGAAACATAATACTAACAAGCCACAAATGCATGTGATTACTAACCTTCATTCGGGCTACTAAGCTGTGTTGTCGGTACTGCCAGACACTGTACTTTCTGAAAAGGAAATAACACTGGAGCCTTCCCCCGACTTAACATATTGATATTAGTAATAAATAATTTAGCAAACAGTTAATGTTCACCGGCAGATGCAGACACGATCGGAAGAGAGTGAGTCTTGTCATTGTTAATACACGTAGAATTATCTGCCATCCAGAACTGTACTGTGTCTAAACAACCTTCCGTTTGCTTATCTGCAACTGTTAATGCAAAATTCAAGTCAAAATGAGTATACACCTGTAAATAGATTATATATCTAAAATGCCCTTTAACATGATAAATGTCTTATTTCAAATTATTAAGTTAAGTTAAAATGTCACAATAAAAATGATTTCGTGGTCAGCACTATTGGGCCGCTATTCAAGAACACGTACACCCACACTTCCCCGCACGCGTGCGGCCGGGCAACACCAACCAGCGGGAGAAGACAGAACAAGCCGGCTAGAATGGTGAAAACATCCAAGTTAACATCCCAAGGTGTCTATCGCTATGTTCTATATTTCATTCCCGATAAGGCTGCTACGGCACGGGGGTAAACACTGTTTCTAAAGCGATTTGTTTTTGTACTGATGCTTCTGAAACACTTGTCTGATGGTAATAATCCGAACAGATGATGAGCGGGTGAGATTGGACAAACAAAATAGTATATCCAGCTCTTTTTGGTTTATCGTTGACTATAGCTGTTAAAATGGTGATCCATATTGGAGATCACTGCGGATAAGTTGGGAAGGCCGCTGTTTTCATCACACTGTCAAGCCTGCTCCTCTGGCGCTGGCTGATGGCGCCGAACCACACACACATTGAGAATGCAAGAATAGTCAGAATAGCAAGAATAGCAGAACGATAGAACTGAACAAGAATCTCCCTCCTCAGTCCTTGCTGCTTTTGTTAGGGTAGAAAATGCAACTTTTGTTTAGCCTTTTTCACTTCTGTCATATGTGTATTTCACCATCTCAAGTCACTTGATATTATCATACCAGAAATTTGAAACAGTCCACCATTTCGAGAAGATAGGGCTAAGGTCACTACTAATAATGGGATTTTCTTCTTCGTAGAATCAGCGATCATCTCCCACGTTTTGGAAGTATTCAACTTGTTATCGTCACTCAACAACACCACAACACCAGCCTGTCCACGTCAGCCCTTCCAATGTGGTGTCAACAGCGAGCGTTACTAATTGTACGGGCGATTGTTGGGAAACTCAATCAGTTGTGAAAAGGGAGTATAGATACGGGTAAAGAACTCTCTGAGGTGTTCCAGTGTTCAATGCCGTTAATGTTGACAACCTGTGGTCGCTGCAGAAGAGATTCAAGAATTCAGTAACACAGCGATGCGCCTAATGATACCAGATGCAACGTATCAAAGAACTGCTATGGGATGACCGTATTGAACGCGGACCTGTAATCTACGACACGATGCATGCCGACCTGGTCGGAGACTACAAGTGTTGCAAAACGAAGAGCACGGCCATAGCAACATGATCGGTTTTTATTTGTATCATCGTCATCCGCATGCCTCGGACGACGACGGCGTATGACGTTTAGCATATTGACGAGTCATATTGTAGCCTTTATGGAGTGACTATATACAATTCCGGAACACCAGTCTCAACCACATTGGCAACAGAGAAAACGGGAAAGCTCTTGAAGTGATGTACAGCGTAATTCTTTCCTCCCGCCTGACTCTCATGACCGCCGCATGCATGCGCCTTGTCTCCGCTGACTTCCTCACGTCACCCCGGACCATTACGGACCATTCGTACACGAACAACACACATTAGATGTATCACGTATGCATTATTGGTGTCATACCGGAAATAAGTATATTCGTTAGGTAATGGTTTAACTTTTTAACATTTGCTCTCCACGACATATACGTTTTATGCTCGCAAGTTAAATTTTAATTGGAGAAAGCCCGTTGACATGAAATTCCGGGTTTAAGGCAGCACTAATTGTACGGTTGACCGTTGCTACCCCTCTACCTCCAAAAGCCGTT
>CBDHHR010000492.1:5000-8745 GCA_965263245.1 Metamycoplasmataceae bacterium
TCAATTTTTTATGAAGTTTCCGTCGTGAGCTTAACTGTATTATGACTAATAACGGGAATCTGGATGTGAAGTAAATAGCGGATATTGTCTGAGCGGCTAACCGAAATTAATGATGTGCTATCATGCGGGGTCAGCCACAGTGATCATTGCACCGTTGCTCGACTGCGTATAACGTTATACGTATACTGTTAGGTCACATGTCCATTTCGTAATTTTTGCGCATCACAAATGTGTACAAATTCAGTATTTCTTATTCTGTGCTGCGTTGATCAAAAATGTGTTTCTCTGCAATATAGTTTGCGTTATGGCAACCGGAATATTAATGTTTTTAAAACATGAATACATACTTAGAAGTTAGTCGACATCGCATTTAATATAAACTAGTGTTCGTAATTCAAACTATTCTTCTTCAAAACATACATATATTTTTAGATAATAAATTAAATAAACACTTTGGTAACAAAGTTGGCTGTTATTTGGTAGGTTACCAGCAGCATTCCTTCTTGCATGTTTAACGCGATCGCAATCTTCATAATCAGTGCTCGAGGGGAAGGTGATCTGAAAAAAACGCTGAAGGAGAGATGCGGTTCTATGACAGCCTGTAGCATGTAACCGGAATTATTTATTTTTAAAAAACAGCTTAAGAATGGTGCATTTTGAAATGTGCTTATTACCTGATATATAGTGGGGACAGAAATTACAAGATGTGTTTGTAGCATCATTTATAAATAGTCATCATAGACACAGGAAATAGCCATGATATGAATGAGTGAATGAGTAAATGAATGAATAAGTGAATGAGTGAAAGAGTGAGTTACTGAACAAGTGGGTGACTGTACTGCATGAGGGAGGAATGGGGAAGGGAAGGAGGGACGGAGGGTCGGAGGAAGGGAGGGACGGAGATATGGATGAGAAATTGAAAGGTACACACCATGCACTCCCGCATTCAGACGCTAACATTTGCGCAGAAACATTTACAAAACACATGCAGAAAGGTAGAAAGATATGCATGTAGACAGGTGGCCAGGCACGAATAAGGGCGGAGGGAGGTACGGAGGTGGGAAGGATATAACAAGGGAAGAAGGAAAGAAGAGAGGGAGGGAGAGAAGATCTGAGGATTGGAAAGAAAAGGCACGAAAGAGGGACGTGATAGAGAAGGAAAGGTATATACAAGGACGTACAGACGCACGCACGCTAGACAGTAATAAATAATAAGGTGCCGGCTCGACTGTTTTCGAACAGTCACGGTGTTGTCGTGTTGAACAACCGCGTTTTATAAAGTGCGGCCTTTGAAACATGACACTTTTTCACATTACACACAGCAAACTAACGCGTTCTGTCACCTATTTATACTGAACACCTGCACCTCGTTCACACCAACTCTTCGGAAGACTTGTAAAGTAACTAAACATACATTTGTCGATATCCCCTCAGAAGTTAATTCTAATTTGACAAGTTAGACTGCCCTCTTTGTGTTCTTCAATACGACACACATGAAAACACGTAGTGATTTATTGTGGTTGTCGCAGTCCTGCCGCATTTCGTACCAAATGGAGAGTAAGCAAGAGGCAACGCCTAGCATGCAAACAAGTTTTAGTGTAGTGATTGTGGTATTCAACGCCGTTGACATGTTGTGTCTTAGTTTACCATAGATAGGGGTGTGTCATCCCGTGTTTGTGTGAGTGGAGTTGACAACGCTAGTTAAACAGGAGTGGTTCCAGTTATCATACACTAGGGATGTTCGTTGGGGATCGTATCTTAGAGGAGATGGAAACAGCACTACGACATATGAAGAACGGGACAGCAACAGACAACGACCATACAAACATGGAGTCATTGAAAGCAAGAGAAGATTATTATCTCGAAGACACTTCCACAGCTGTACTCTAAATGCGTACCAGAAAGACAAATACCTACGTCGTGGAAGAACGCTAAGATGGTGATAATCTTCAAGAAGGGAAATAAAAAAGACCTCAATAGTTGCAGACCGATACGTCTAGTATCAAACATCTATAAAATACTCACGAAAGTAGTAACGAAAAGGCTAGAGAAGACATTCAACTAAAACCAGAGCAAGCTGGATTCAGAATACTCAATTGCAGATCACATCCACGTTGTAATACTACTGAAGGCCCTTACAAACAAAATACCATTCAAATACCATTGAATGGTCCTTGGGGGTATTACGACCAAGGCATATGAATGGTATTTTGATGACATTTTGGATTCTTTGTACCGTTCAATGGTACGGTATTGTATTTTAAATTACGACTGAGAGTACCATTGAGTCCTACTGAAATATCATTGAATGGTCCAATGGTACTGGATGATACTGAATGGTATTCAATGGCATTTAGTGGTATATCATTGGCACTTATGTTATTACAATATATTTCGATAAGGTTAATGTGAGATTACATGTATTTGTTGAGAATAAAAAAGCAACATGGCAGCTACGAGAGCGAATATCAATAATGGTGTTTGTAGCAGTCACCATGACCCGCCTTAAGTATATCTTCAACAACCTGATAATTCCTGGTTATGATATCGTATTTTAAGTACATTGTTAGTTAATTGTGTTATCTTTACTGGATTCGTTTGTGACGACAAGCCGTGCTGCACCGTGCTGTCAACATTTCGAGAACAATTGTGTTATTATATCTTGATGTTGCATGTGGTTGCGTTCGTTATAGACACCCTTACAAAAATACCATCCAAATACCATTGAATGGTACATGGGGGTACTATGGCCAAGGGATTTTGAACAGTATCTGAACGGTATTTTAATATGTTTGGGATTTTGTGTACCCTTCAATGGTATTGAGTGGTATTTTAAATTACCACTGAGAGTACCACCGAGTCCTACTGAAATAGCATTGAATGGTCCAATGGTACTGGATGATACTGAATGGTATTCAATGATATTTAGTGGAATATCACTGGCTCTTTCTTAAGGGGGAGAATCTCTGAAAGAAACCTACACCAGCACCTCGATGACAGTCCACCTACACAAAGAAAGCAACTTGATCAGCGCCAGGAGAGGAGTACGACAGGAAGATACCATATCGCCCAAGCTGCTTGAGGCAGCACTCGAAAGCATATTCCGACGACTGTCTTGGGAAACCAGAGGCTTGAAGAAAGACGGCGAATATATTGGTAATTTTTCTTCGCCGCCGACATACTCATATCCACATGAACTACTACAAATGCTACAGGAATTAGCTGATAAAAGTGAAAATCAAGGTCTGAAGATGAACACGTCGAAGACAAAGGTGATGATGGAAATGACACACCAATATATGCCAACAATATTACAATCGAGAACGTTGAAAGCTTCATCTACCTGGATCAGAGATATCGCATCAGAGACAAAAACCAAGACAAGGAGATTCAAAGAAGAATCACGGCCGGATGGATAGCATTTCTCAAACACCGCGATATCTTCAAATGGTAACATTGGTACAAGTTTGAAGAGACTAGCTGCAACTCATGCGCATATCCAGCAATGACATGGTGCGGAGACATGGGCACTTTCCAAGCAAAGAACAAGCCAGCAGTCGCACAAAGAAAGATGGAATTGAGTATGTTAAACATCATATACTGGGACAGAAACAAACATCTGGATAAAAGAAGGGCACAGACGTGATTGAACAATTCAGAAGACGGAAGTGGACGTGGGCAGGGCACCTCAGCAGGATACGAGATAACCGATGGACAATGCGAATCACCACCTGAACACTGTACC
>CBDHHR010000493.1:0-5000 GCA_965263245.1 Metamycoplasmataceae bacterium
CACATTCACACACACACTCACACTCACACACACACACACACACTCACACACACTTACACTCACACACACACACACACTCACACTCACACACGTACACACACATACATACACACTCACACACCACACACTCACACACACACACACACACACACACACACACACACACACACACACACACACACACACAAACACATACAAATCGTTATAGGAACTGATGACGCATAATTGAAAGAGCTAAATAGCGCCTGGATGGTGTACATGGAAGGATGTTATGCGTTTTCTAATATTTGATAGCATTCTTCATATCAACACCCATCCCAACATACAATGGCATTGCGCAAATGTACCTGAAAGCAGTCGTTCGATTCATTTACATAGGGTGTATGTCCTTACTTGATGCGACGTCACATAAGGTGTGCATGGAACAGCCACATAACAGACACAACAGTAACCCCTCCAGTAGTGCGCACATTCATAAGTCACCGGTGTCTTGAAAGCAACGCCCACGGTATATTCCATAAGCACACGTGTGTCTCCATGGGTGACGTTACAGTAACTTTTTTCGTCGCTGCACGAGTTTGCGTGAATCGTAAATCGGCCGCATCATTGCGTTGTAGAACAACCACTGCGTCAGAACAGTGTAAACGTGGTCCTGACTTTGACTTTCTCGATCACATATATCATAACACAGGTGATGCTTTGACACCACCAACATTGCATTCTACGAAAACAATCCATTTGTCATCGCACGGACTCATATGCACTGGACTGCTGTTTTCGGCGCTTCGCGGCACTTCGCGAGCGTAGGAGTTGGCTGCAAAGGTCACGAGCGCAAAATTGGTACTGAGCACTTCCGGTTTTCGAGTCGCTGGGATGGAGTTGTCAAACATCGAGAGGATTGTTGTGGAGAATATAACTTTTTCCTAAACGATGACTGTACCTAGTTTGGTAAATGTGTCTATCTCCTATGTAGTTCTGAAAGGTTTGTTTACTTTATGTTCGTCGTACATGACCTATAGTATGCATCGGGCTGCGGTAATGGCTTAATGAATACCGAAGCGAATGAAGGTTTTATCCAAATGTCTTATTAAAACGATTTTTGTCTGCGGTCAACTGCGAAATTGACGGCAAACAGCGGACATACGGAAGTAACCAATACCTCTTGTGCTGAGTTGACCTTGCTGCGCCACTTTAGCGGCCTTGAACCCAGAGACAGGAGTTCAGTGTAAATGTTTTCGTGGTCATCTTCACATGGTTTACCTGGCGCCGTTAACGTTAGGCCAAAAAAACGTGTTTATATAAAAACGCGTAAACGTGTGCAGAGTAAGAGAGCGTCAACGGGGTGCATTAAAAACCAACACCATAGCGTAGTAACGAATAACGTGTCTGCGTGTATAAGCGTAACATATATAAATTACCCATCAACAGTTGCGTGCTCTGTCGTTCCTGCTGAAAGTTTCGCTCGTTATCCTATGATTTGTAGGAAAAACATAACGCAACACATTTGTTAACCGATATCTTGCCTGACTCTCTTGTGCGATGTTTCTTTTCTGGTTACTCTTCAAATTCGAAATAGCATATACTGCACATTTTATGTGTTGAACTCCACAACACCCTAGTTTTATATTCCATTTCCCAACTCAGGATTGTGCCAAAATTACTACGATGTTTCGACGGCGCTTCATGTCACAATTTACGACTGATTTTGTCATTATACTTGCTTGATGATTACTGATGTACGTAGCGCCTATGACCACATATTCGTTAATACTGCTACTACTATTATGTTGTTATCGTTGCCCTTGTCTTTATCCTTGTCGTTGTCGTATTTATTATGGTGGTTGTTGTTGTGATTATTGTTATATTATTATCATCGCCGTCGCCGTCGCCGTCGCCGTCGCCGTCGCCGTCGCCGCCGTCGCCGTCGTCGTCGTCATCGTCATCGTCATCATCATCATCATCATCATCATCATCATCATCATCATCATCATCATCATCATCATCATCATCATCATCATCATCATCATCATCATCATCATCATCATCATCATCATCATCATCATCATCATCATCATCATTATCAGTAGTATTATCGCAATCATCGTTACTGTCATCATGTGTTATCGGTTACGTTAAATTATACATGTTATGATATAATCGAGTAAACAAAACAACTCCGATATTTCAAGCATAAACCAAAACATCATGCAGAAAGGGCAATATGCCAGCTATTTCGAAACTTTTTGCAGACACAAAGGTATTTATGTGTACTATGTACAGCATACTTACACCTCCAAAACTAGATTTTTATTGTTACGTATAACTGTATCCATAGCAAAACACTTTAAAGAAAGTTATTGTTGGTCAGTTGCATTGGCTTGTGGTAATTAGTCAGTTTCTGTTTTTTAAGATCATGATTGAGACAGAACAACACACGTCTTGCCTTAGAACCTGTGTTCTTTTCTGTCAAACCGGTTTTACAGGCCATCGGCTGAGAACAAGTCCACAATTACATAATTTTAAATTGTATTGGTAAAACTTTCCATGAGAAACGTTTACCACTAAATGATCTCAAACAAGATGTTTTATAATAATATTATATTGACAAGGCATTTATAATATCACCTATCTCTACAAACACGGACCTTTTTTTATTAAAGGGCATATCAATTCTCATAAATTAAAGTATGTTCGTATTGAAACCTATATGTTATGCATTAAGCATCACACACCCGTTTGCGTATATCTGTATTTACACTGATGTTTATATTTAAGTTTTTCTGCAATCGGCAATTTATTTTAGTATGCACGCATTCAGTTTATACATATACTGCACTGAACCTTTCCAGTATTTAACCTGTTTTATCTGGCATGTTTCACTGTATATTGGCGTACCATATGTGTACCGCCACATATGCTCGACAATGATTTTTTAATGCGATAATAATTAAACATTTGTGCAGCGACTGTTGGCACGCCCGGCTGCTGACGATATGACTGCTCTGGATCCGTGCCAAAGACCAGAATACTATTTTACGTCCATTTATAAATATGACGAGGGTACGACGCAGTATATATCGCCAACTGTTTCCATCTCAGTCTCTTAGGAAAAAGTACGTTGTAAACACATCCATATATCAGCTGCCTTGTTCGTCTAGGTGCCGCGTCTGTTTCACACGTCGGCGATCATTGCCCACCAATCCGCTTGGTCGTTGGTGGGTCGTATTATGTCTATGACGCTGACTTGTATAATTGAAACAGTCGACCAGTGGGGGATGTTTTGTTAACGGGGGATTTAGCTGTTGTGCTGTGTCCATTGACTTTTGCAACGTCTATTTATGGTGTACTTCACAATATTCCTACATCCCTCTATTGCATAACGAATGATTCATTCATATTGATTATTTAAAGGAAATAAATGCCATGATACACTGATTGTGCCATAGCAATTTCTACAGCTAAGATATCCAGAATAGCGAATTTGTTCCACAACTACACCAGTCATTCCATACACACACAGTACGCGTGATACGACCACAATCCTTCTGTTTTCACTCATATATTGCGTCAACAGCGACATATGTTATACATTGCATATTTAAAGTTATTTCATTTTATATTTTTTCTCTACGATTTTGCTTATCCCTAAAACAGTTGACCTAGTTCTGTTCTATTTTAAAACAGTTATATCATTGAGCGTCTGCACGACTTCTTGCTCTCAACGTGGCGTCTTTTGAAACCATGCCAAAAGTATTAAAATTATTTCATTTTAGACTTTTTCTCTACGATTTTGCTTGAATCCAGAGACAGGAGTTCAGTGTAAATGTTTTCGTGGTCATCTTCACATGGTTTACCTGGCGCCGTTAACGTTAGGCCAAAAAAACGTGTTTATATAAAAACGCGTAAACGTGTGCAGAGTAAGAGAGCGTCAACGGGGTGCATTAAAAACCAACACCATAGCGTAGTAACGAATAACGTGTCTGCGTGTATATGAGTAATATACATAAATTACCAACCAACAGTTGCAAGCGTACATTAGCAGGGGGCACTAAAACTAGCACCCCAGCCTAGTAACAAATACCTTGTCTACGTGTATAAGCGTAACATATATAAATTACCCACCAACAGTTGCGTGCTCTGTCGTTCCTGCTGAAAGTTTCGCTCGTTACCCTATGATTTGTAGGAAAAACATAACACAACACATTTGTTAACCGACATCTTGCCTGACTCCCTTGTGCGATGTTTCTTTTCTGGTTACTCTTCAAATTCGAAATAGCATATACTGCACATTTTATGTGTTGAACTCCACAACACCCTAGTTTTATATTCCATTTCCCAACTCAGGATTGTGCCAAAATTACTACAATGTTTCGACGGCGCTTCAAGTCACAATTTACGAATAATTTTGTCATTATACTTGCTTGATGATTACTGATGTACGTAGCGCACATATTCGTTAATACTGCTACTACTATTATGTTGTTATCGTTGCCCTTGTCTTTATCCTTGTCGTTGTCGTATTTATTATGGTGGTTGTTGTTGTGATTATTGCTATATTATTATCATCGCCGTCGCCGTCGCCGTCGCCGTCGCCGTCGCCGTCGCCGTCGCCGTCGCCGTCGCCGTCGCCGTCGCCGTCGCCGTCGCCGTCGCCGTCGCCGTCGCCGTCGCCGTCGCCGTCGCCGTCGCCGTCGCCGTCGCCGTCGCCGTCGCCGTCGCCGTCGCCGTCGCCGTCGCCGTCGCCGTCGCCGTCGCCGTCGCCGTCGCCGTCGCCGTCGCCGTCGCCGTCGCCGTCGCCGTCGCCGTCGCCGTCGCCGTCGCCGTCGCCGTCGCCGTCGCCGTCGCCGTCGCCGTCGCCGTCGCCGTCGCCGTCGCCGTCGCCGTCGCCGTCGCCGTCGCCGTCGCCGTCGCCGTCGCCGTCGCCGTCGCCGTCGCCGTCGCCGTCGCCGTCGCCGTCGCCGTCGCCGTCGCCGTCGCCGTCGCCGTCGCCGTCGCCGTCG
>CBDHHR010000493.1:10000-11803 GCA_965263245.1 Metamycoplasmataceae bacterium
GCGCGTGTGCGCGTGTGCGCGTGTGCGCGTGTGCGCGTGTGCGCGTGTGCGCGTGTGCGCGTGTGCGCGTGTGCGCGTGTGCGTGTGTGCGTGTGTGCGTGTGTGCGTGTGTGCGTGTGTGCGTGTGTGCGTGTGTGCGTGCGTGCGTGCGTGCGTGCGTCCGTGCGTGCGTGTGTGCGTGTGTGCGTGTGTGCGTGTGTGCGTGTGTGCGTGTGTGCGTGTGTGCGTGTGTGCTTGTGTGCGTGTGTGCGTGTGTGCGTGTGTGCGTGTGTGCGTGTGTGCGTGTGTGCGTGTGTGCGTGTGTGCGTGTGTGCGTGTGTGCGTGTGTGCGTGTGTGCGTGTGTGCGTGTGTGCGTGCGTGCGTGCGTGCGTGGGTGCGTGGGTGTGTGTGTGTGTGAAAGTATTTGTGAGAAATTATCACGTGTGGATACTTTCCATCTCGACTGTACCATCACTATCATCATCATTGTGCTGCCGATGCACCCGTAATTGGGCGAAGGCCTCGGCATGCTGTTTCCACGTACGCCGATCTTGTTTTATCCTGTGCCAGATGATGCTCTTCCAATAGTCGTCTATGTCGTCTATCCATCGATCCATCATCTCACCTGTCTTACGCTAGGTTGTTTACCTTCATAGGGTTTCGATATGTTAATAGGAGATGTCCACCGGTTATCTGGTATTCTGCTGACGTGCCCTGCCCAGGTCCACTTCCGTCGTCTGACGTGTTCAATCACGTCTGTGACCTTGGTCTTTTCTATGTCCCATATGTTGGTTTTTCTGTCCCAGTATATGACGGGTAAATCGATAGTGTACTGGATCACTCATAATTGATTTAAGTGAATTTGTTTCAGCAACTGGCCCGCGCTCACCACATCGGGGTGCCCAGAGAGTTGTTGTGGGGAGATGTTTGTGCTACTGCTGGGGAATAGCTCGCTGCCGCAGGGAATACGGCGCATGCTCCTGTTACTCCACCCGAAGGAGCTACGGAGGCTGCTACCTTTACATGAACTATCCCCGTCCCAACCACCCATACTGGGCCTATGCTGAGGGTCATCAAGGCGCCAAGGGCCGATGCCGCTACAAACCGTGGCACAGACGCGGAATTTGGGCACGCTCCCCGTAGCGGTTTGCTTTCGCCAGGTGGCGAAGATGTTCCACGCCTTCTCCGCCAGGGGCCACCACGCCGAAAGCAGAATATTTGAAGGCGACATTGGTTGACATTATCACAGGACTCTGTGCTTAATTGCTTTAATAATTGTGTTAAATAATACCTGTTTCACAATTAAGTAGCATTCAATTAGTATCGTGATAACCACAATGGTTATGTCCACTGTGTCCAATATAAAACCTAAAATCTATGGTGTCGATGAGTTTGTGGTAATAAAACCTGGTCTGTCATATATCATATTTGTTGCGAATTATTTCTGAACACAATATTCCACATATGTACATATATATTATACATACACTATATTATGTATATATATAATATATATATATATATATATATATATATATATATATATATATATATATATATATATATACATACATACATACATACATATATACACATACACACATGTATATATACATATATATATATATATATATATATATATATATACATATATATATATACATATATATATATATATATATATATACATATATATATATATACATATATGTATATATATATATATATATATATATATATATATATATATAATATGCGTTATATATATTATATATGTATGTATGTATCCAAACGTTACACATCGTTAGAAACATATAAGACAT
>CBDHHR010000494.1:0-10886 GCA_965263245.1 Metamycoplasmataceae bacterium
ACGTATTAATGTGAGACATTTGAATCGTTGCATTGTGAATCACATCATTATTAAAGATGCAATTTCCGAACAATTATCACATTTTCTGTTTAGGTTTTACCGGCGGAAGATTTCGATGCGGGTGCGGCCAGCGAGGACCTCCGGAAGTCGATGAAAGGATTCGGTACGTAAATGTAACGTCTAGGAAACCTCGATCTCCATAGCTGGCAGAAAACGTGACGTTAGATAGATATAACCCTTGCGGATATGTCGTTGCCCAAACAGGGTACACGGTACACCTACATCCGGTAGTTCAGACATTCAAGGACAGTGTAATACGACGCAGATTAACAACAAAACGATTCGATATGTGTGTATGGTGTAATGGTACTAATGATACATCACACACGTTGACAGGTACCGATGAATCGGTGATCATAAAGTTGTTGGCGCGTCACACCAATGAACAGCGACAGGAGATCGCGAGCGCCTTCAAGACAGCCTACGGGGAGGTACGTAGAACTCATTGTAAGACTTCGTCGATCCTTGTATACGTCAATCAGTTTACGCTACATAAACAAACTGTCGTTAGTTTGCCGCACTAGAATTAACAGCAAACACAATTGTGGTTGTGACGGGACATGACTGGAATGTGTCCTCGAATGTGTTACAGCGGGTAGCGTCGTAGCCCAGGAGGCGTGCTTTTGTCCTATTTATACCACGTTTATACAACATCGTTGTTGTGCTTTGCTATGCACGCACATACACATATGTATGCACGCGCATGGACACGTGTGTGTGTGTGTGTGTGTGTGTGTGTGTGTGTGTGTGTGTGTGTGTGTGTGTGTGTGTGTGTGTGTGTGTGTGTGTGTGTGTGTGTGTGTGTGTGTGTGTGTGTGTGTGTGTGTGTGTGTGTGTGTGTGTGTGTGTGTGTGTGTGTGTGTGTGTGTGTGTGTGTGTGTGTGTGTCCTCTCTCTCTCGTCTCTCTCTCTCTCCTCTCTCTCTCTCTCTCTCTCTCTCTCTCTCTCTCTCTCTCTCTCACCTCTCTCTCTGTCTCTCTGTCTGGCTGTCTCTCTCTCTCTCTCTCATATATATATATATATATATATATATATATATATATATATATATATATATATATATATATATATATATATATATATATATATATATATATATATAAAGCTTACACCACTGTGTCCGTCGTTGATACAGGAGCTCGTTGACCAACTTAAGTCTGAGCTGGGCGGCAACTTTGAGGACGCCGTGGTTGCCATGATGACCAAGCCGAATGTGTACGACGCCCAACAGCTGCGGGCCGCCATGAAGGTAAGCTCGCCCTCCACACACGGGGGATGTGCCGGTGGGCGCAAGGGAAGAAACACGCGTTACCCGACAGCGTTTGCGTATTCCCGTGGGCGCGCTGCCAAACAGGAGCCGTCCCTCCCCAATATGCCCCTGAATAATGGCTATCCGCGTGGACCTCGCCTGGATGCCCAGACCCTCTCAGATTGGTCCGTGTGGACCATCGTGGGTACTCGAGGGCGTGCATCTTTGTCTGTTGCAAATGCCATGTTTTTAGCTTGTTTTAGTTACAACGATTCATTGGTTGGTTGCCGTGGTTGTAATTCAATTTCAGATAACATGGTGTTAGTTTTGGGTGTGGCTTAGTAACATCTTCCACTAACTATTGTGGCGTTTTATGTCTCAAGGCCTCATCAAACTTCCACCAGAAACATTGACTAAAACACCGCTCCTTCACTAATGCAATGTCCATTAGTTTCCAGCAATAGGTATGACCTATATAATTATACAGCTTTTTCGTTAAACATTAATAGCCTTGACTTAAGATTGTATCAAATCCATTAACCAAAATGTGTGATATATACTGGGTTATTACCTAACTAAGGCCTTTTCCACACATCCAGGGCGCAGGAACTGACGAAGCGACTCTCGTGGAAATAATGTGTAGTCGAACGAACGACGACATCGAAGCCATCAAGCAGGCCTACGAGGAAGGTTTGTAGGCGCTGGGACGTTATTGTTGGGTCCGTTCTAAAGCTACTCGTTCGTAGCATTCCAACACATGGCTATGACATGGGTGATCTTGTGAACAAAACAATTTGCCAGTCGCCAGCACTAGATTTCGATTAGTCTTGAGCAACTAGTCCACTTATGGTCTGTCCATGAATCATGAATGTTTACCGGTTGAATGCGATCGCAAACATGTAGACTGTGTTATGTTATGCTACTGCGTGTGGTGTGTACATGTTTCCATTAAATGAACTGGCCGACATTCTAGTTGCCGACTTGTCGCACTGTAATGCATAATATTATTAGTCTAGATGTTAATCCTAGGCCTACCAGTTAGACCTACCCAGTGTTCGGGATTGCGTTGGAGGTATTCTAAGGTTTCATCATACTGTTTAATAAACAGCGTATATACTGTTGTGTGCCTACTCGTGTCACTGCAGTGTATTGATATGTTTCTACTCTTACCCATACACCTTTTGCAGAATTTGAACGCAATCTTGAGGAAGATTTCCAAAACGAGACCAGCGGGAACTTCAAGCGACTCCTCGTCTCGCAATGTAACGCGGGAAGAGACGAGAACGAGGACGTCGACGACGACAAGGCCCGGGAAGATGCACAAGAAATGTATGACGTAAGTCAGACGACACTAACACAACATTCTCTGGACAAACCCGCCAACTTGCGTTTTTACAAATCATAAATTTTTCTGCATATTGGTCCCTTGTGCATGTTCCGTAATTGTGTATATATTTGGTTCCGCAAGTATATTAGCATCTAATATTGCCGAGTCGACATGTAGTTTGCCAGTCCAGATGTTGAGCTTGGTAATGTGCAGGGCCTAGACTAGAATTAAGTGCTGCTTCATTTGCAGTTGCGTTATTGTGTCAACTCAACTCGCTGGAACACAGTTGTCGGTACTGATATTTGTAGTGGGTCAGTTAATCCATATTCCAGAAACTTGCGTCTTTTGCCTATTGGAATGTCAGTCATCTGTAGCATCGTTTATGGTTGCGATGTACGTCGAACATTGACATGCGGATATTTATATTATAAAACAGCTGTTGTAATATAACAAATAGTTTAAAAACCAGTTTCATAAAATGTGCCTATCATATTATATCGGCCTACATTTGTTAAATATACATTTCTAATATATATATATATATATATATATATATATATATATATATATATTATATATATATATATATATATATATATATATATATATATTTGTTAAATATACATTTCTAATATATATATATATATATATATATATATATATATATATATATATTAGAAATGTATATTTAACAAATGTAAGCCCTCTGTTATGCTACGATGTTAGTTTTATTGATATTGATTTTGTAATGAATGGTGATTATATTAATGTTATTGTAATATGTTTTATTTGTAAATACTGCTTTATTAATATTATCATAGTTTTAATGACTTTTTTATTTCTTTAATGAGCAAAATGCTATGAAAATACCATGAGTGCCACGACAAGACGGATACCGGAACTATATAAAATGTCATTATTCTTATGAAAATTATTGTACTGATTATACACCAACATACACACATACGTACACGCATAACATACGCACTCACACGTTTGTTGTCGTGCCGGTTGTCCAGGCTGGAGAAGGTCAGTTCGGCACGGACGAGTCCACCATCAACATGGTGTTGTGTAGTCGCAGCTTCCCGCAGCTGCGAGCCACGTTCGACGCGTACAAAGAAATCGCCGACAAAGACCTGGAGGACGCCATAGAGGCGGAGACCAGCGGCTCGCTCCAGGACGGCTTCATTGCCATAGGTGGGTCGACTCTCAGTGATACGTTGTTTCATGTATGCACGCTCCAGGCTTCATTCGTAACAAATCATTGTTTTTATATATATTTTTTTATTGGAATAGTATAGAGAATATTAAAAGATCTAGGGAACAAGCATACACATGTGCCGGTGCACGCACGCACGAACGCACACAAGAACGCATGCATGCACACATCACAAATTAATTTAACGATATAATAATGTGTGCATGTGTGTGTGTGTGTGTGTGTGTGTGTGTGTGTGTGTGTGTGTGTGTGTGTGTGTGTGTGTGTGCGCGCGCGCGCGCGTGTGCGCGTGCGTGTGTGTGTGGGTGGTGTGTGTGTGTGTGTGTGTGTGTGTGTGTGTGTGTGTGTGTGTGTGTGTGTGTGTGTGTGTGTGTGTGTGTGTGTGTGTGTGTGTGTGTGTGTGTGTGTGTGTGTGTGTGTGTGTGTGTTATGGTGTGTGGCGTGGCGTGTAAGGTGGCGTGTGGCATGGCGTGGCGTGGTATGCGATATATGTGTGTGGTGTGTGTTTGTGAATCAGATAAAGTACAGTGTCACAAGTGAACGTACGCAGGTAGTTGCTCTTTTAGAAGTAATGCATTTAGCACCGTTCACTCGTCCTCAGTGCGCTGTGCCCGGGACATGAGCGACTTCTTCGCCCGTCGACTCTACAACAGCATGAAGGGCGCCGGCACGGATGACGCCGCACTTATACGCATCGTCGTGTCGAGATCGGAGGTAAATAGTAGAAATACACCACGTAGTCAGCAGGTCAGAAACCGACAGATAAGTCTCACTACCATTAAGGCTACGGGCGGAACCAGGGCAGGATTTGTGCAGGAGTGTCGAGAGCGAAGAATAGTATCATCTGTCGTATTCACATTTTAGCTGCATCTTTATAACTATATGTGTGGTTGATAGGGCGTAGGAAACATGAAATAGTGAACAGATTTAAACGTTGTTTACTATGTAAATGAATATAATCTAATCTAATATATACATATATAAATATATACATATATATATATTTATATATATATATATATATATATATATATATATATATATATATATATATATATATATATATATATATATATATATATATATAATACGTGCAAATTAATTTAAATATGCATGTTTGCAGATTGACTTAGCACCAATAAAAGTGACTTGGCGAAAGGACAAATGCTGAATCTGTTCAACGTAATAAAGGGCATGTAACTCTTTTACTACCGCATTTATTATGATAGAATTTGGTTATTATTGATCGAAGAATTTACGTGTTTTTGTGTTGTAAATATTTGCGTTCGTTTTGTGAAATAATTTGTAGACAACCGGATGCTGGTTTTGTATAAATACTTAAACGATGACTCAAGCGACACGGTGGTTCGTGTATTGGCGGATGTGCACCCTGAAATACGAGTTGATCTACTTTGGAGATTACACTTGCATTTGTTGTTTAGCTAAACATTACCTTGCTGTTTGCCGACGCTGTTGCTATGTGCGTTAGTGTTGTCTTACTACATGCCCCGGACATCAAAAGAAGACACGTGTTTGGTTACATTTACAATACTTGTTTATACAGGAACATTGCATGATATAAGCTTCTGTACTTATCTAATTCACAATCAACTGTATGCCATAAAGAATAAACTGCTTACAAGAGATATATGTTGTAATAGTTAGATTCCGTTGTTTGAAAGTATATCTATACGTGTTATTTACGTGGCATCAATTATACATCGTAATTTAATACGACATAATAGGGCGTGCAAGTCTCGCGCGCGAAAACGAAGCTGGGGACAGTTGGGGGCAGGAGGTTCATATACTCCATGTTAACATATAGGACTTTGTTTTGTTTTGGTCGTAATAATCGAACTGTCCCGAAATAGCGTATTTCAGTTATATTGTCCGAAGGATTATTACAAGCAGAAGCAGTGGAACATTTTGCCGGTGACAATGATCACGGAAATCATGAATTTTAATCGATTATAATGGTGGTTGCCATGGCAATAGCGGCAAGTACTTGTTTGGCGATCTTGACTAATAATTAAGAGAGCCAGTTTTCGCGCAGTACAACCTGTTTGGGGCAAACGTATACATGTGTTATGAATATGTGCATTTAGATAACTTGTCAGATATAAGTGCTTATCGAAACCACAACATACAGCAATGTAAAACGCAAATCCCGTAAAAGAGACACATGGCCTAACATCGTGTCGATTATCTGCACTACGTAAATCGCTATGTGTCTATGATAGTGTGATAAAACTCAATATTAAATCGAACATTTAAGATAAGAAACGTATATAACACAATATATTTATGAGCTGATTTTCCAAGTATTCATCAGTCGGAAGCTACAACTGTCATCCATCGTTAGAATATTATTCTTGTGTCCAGTCCCCAATTAGTCTCGCTTAGTTCCCAATAAGCTCCAGTCGCGCGGAGTCACGCCATGTATCGTGACCCACTTGCAGGCCCTATATGTTCCGTCTCTAAATGTAGACGTAATTGTTGACGGTGTTGATAAATCACGGGTGGGGTCCACGAAGACAACACTTCGTCAGTGTCTCGGGACGCATCAGCAACAACCAGTGACAACGACATGACACACCAGCAACAACCAGTGTCAACGACATGACACACCAGCAACAACCAGTGTCAACGACACGACACACCAGCAACAACCAGTGTCAACGACATGACACACCAGCAACAACCAGTGTCAACGACATGACACACCAGCAACAACCAGTGTCAACGACATGACACGCCAGCAACAACCAGTGTCAACGACATGACACACCAGCAACAACCAGTGTCAACGACATGACACACCAGCAACAACCAGTGTCAACGACATGACACACCAGCAACAACCAGTGTCAACGACATGACACGCCAGCAACAACCAGTGTCAACGACATGACACACCAGCAACAACCAGTGTCAACGACATGACACGCCAGCAACAACCAGTGTCAACGACATGACACACCAGCAACAACCAGTGTCAGCGACATAACACACCAGCAACAACCAGTGTCAACGACATGACACACCAGCAACAACCAGTGTCAACGACATGACACGCCAGCAACAACCAGTGTCAACGACATGACACACCAGCAACAACCAGTGTCAACGACATGACACACCAGCAACAACCAGTGTCAATAACACGGCACACCAGCAACAACCAGTGTCAACGACATGACACACCAGCAACAACCAGTGTCAATAACACGGCACACCAGCAACAACCAGTGTCAATAACACGGCACACCAGCAACAACCTGTGTCAATAACACGGCACACCAGCAACAACCAGTGTCAATAACACGGCACACCAGCAACAACCAGTGTCAATAACACGGCACACCAGCAACAACCTGTGTCAATAACACGGCACACCAGCAACAACCAGTGTCAATAACACGGCACACCAGCAACAACCAGTGTCAACGACATGACACACCAGCAACAACCAGTGTCAACGACATGACACACCAGCAACAACCAGTGTCAATAACACGGCACACCAGCAACAACCAGTGTCAATAACACGGCACACCAGCAACAACCTGTGTCAATAACACGGCACACCAGCAACAACCAGTGTCAATAACACGGCACACCAGCAACAACCAGTGTCAACGACATGACACACCAGCAACAACCAGTGTCAACGACATGACACACCAGCAACAACAAGTGTCAATAACACGGCACACCAGCAACAACCAGTGTCAATAACACGGCACACCAGCAACAACCAATGTCAACGACATGACACACCAGCAACAACCAGTGTCAACGACATGACACACCAGCAACAACCAGTGTCAATAACACGGCACACCAGCAACAACCAGTGTCAATAACACGGCACACCAGCAACAACCAGTGTCAATAACATGGCATACCAGCAACAACCAGTGTCAACGACACGACACACCAGCAACAACCAGTGCCAACGACACGGCACACCAGCAACAACCAATGTCAACGACATGACACACCAGCAACAACCAGTGTCAACGACATGACACACCAGCAACAACCAGTGTCAATAACACGGCACACCAGCAACAACCAGTGTCAATAACACGGCACACCAGCAACAACCAGTGTCAATAACATGGCATACCAGCAACAACCAGTGTCAACGACACGACACACCAGCAACAACCAGTGCCAACGACATGACACACCAACAACAACCAGTGTCAACGACACGACACACCAGCAACAACCAGTGCCAACGACATGGCACACCAGCAACAACCAGTGTCAACGACACACCAGCAGCAACCAGTGTCAACAACACGACAAACCAGCTACAACCAGTGTCAACCACACACCAGCAACAACCAGTGTCAACGACACGACACACCAGCAACAACCAGTGTCAACGACACTACACACCAGCAACAACCAGTGTCAACGACAAACCAGCAACAACCAGTGTCAACACCACGACACACCAGCAACAACCAGTGTCAACACCACGACACACCAGCAACAACCAGTGTCAACAACACGACACACCAGCAACAACCAGAGTCAACGACAAACCAGCAACAACCAGTGTCAACGACACGACACGACACACCAGCAACAACCAATGTCAACGACAAACCAGCAACAACCAGTGTCAACAACACGACATACCAGCAACAACCAGTGTCAACAACACGACACACCAGCAACAACTAGTGTCAACGACACGACACACCAGCAACAACCAGTGTCAACCACATGACACATCAGCAACAACCAGTGTCAACGACACACCAGCAACAACCAGTGTCAACAAAACGACACACCGGCAACAACCAGTGTCAACGACACGACACGACACGACACGACACGACACGACACGACACGACACGACACGACACGACACGACACGACACGACACGACACGACACGACACGACACGACACGACACACCAGCAACAACCAGTGTCAATGACACGACACACCAGCAACAACCAGTGTCGACGACACGACACGACACACCAGCAACTACCAGTGTCAACGATACGACACACCAGCAACAACCAGTGTCAACGACACGACTTGCCTCACCACAACTATCATTGTATGTAGAAAACTTTCCCCTACCCGTTCAAAGCCACAAACAGCATCACTGAACCACAACAATTCAATTCACGCTTGAATGCGTCCAGTCCAACCACGCCAACACGCGACTATAATATCGCAAGCGCATACAACCCCAGATCAGATCATTTCATTCGATGTAGGAATGTCCGCCAATACCAAGAGAAGACAAGTTTTATCAGGATTAACCAATGTGACAATAATATTGATGCCTACCCTCGTGCACAGAAATAGGAATACTATTTGATAATACTGCACTAGGGCTTATCAGCGGAGGTATAATTGACATATGTTCCTACCTTCGTCATTTTTAACGAGTATCTTCGAGCGTGTAATTGAGTTTGTGTAACGTTGCGCACTAGCCATTTGTTTGTTTTCTAACATTACTAAATGTTTCTACAAGTCTAACATTGTCAACTATTATGGTTCTCCATTTACTTGAGCGTATCCATTGTTTCTCTCTCCGTCGAATAAGTTTCATGATTAGTCCTACATGTTAACCGTTTTGTAGAACGTATTAAACATATACGTGCATCCGTTTCGACATTATAGTTTACGTACACCTAAACTGATTGTCATTTAGCAGTAAAGCTTTGGGAACGACAGCATTAATCGTCGCTTATTTGATGTTTTGTAACATAACCTTAGCATAAACATTTTAATAAATCATGACGTCATCACCGACAGTGTTTACGTCGTCATAACTGTGCTTATTACGCAAGCGACCAATCAATTTTAAGATTCATAGTTGGTTCTATTTACCGGATGATATGACAATGATTAATCACAATACCCTATAATGCCAATTAAGGATATTTTCATTACGACACGTCATCTAGCCGGGGTTGCCTAGGTTACCTCGTGTTCTTTTCTTCGAGACCGAGTTTACGGAGACAATGGATAAGGGGAAGAACCATTCGGTATATAATCCCGTAGTCATGACTCCATGGAATGCGATTAATCCTTTGGCATTTGGATGCTGTCATTTGTTTAAATACCCTCGAACCAACGTCTTATATCCATTATTTAGACTTGTTTTGATTGTTTTGTTAACACTATTATTTCAAATTAATATGCCTGCAATTTTTTTTATTCCTGCATTGGCTTCCTGTCCGATATCGTAACATCTTTAACATATGTACCGTTACTTACCAGGCACTTTCCTGTGAGCAACCATCGTACTTACATTCTTTGCTTACTCCTGTAAGAAAACCTATTCAGCTTCGATCATCTAGTTCTGATTTACTAGTATTAGAACTAGGGCCTTTGCTGTGGGTGCGCCTACTCTTTGAAATAAGCGTCCTTCTAGTGTTAAATCAGTTGCAAATATTGCTCAATTCCGCCGTCATTTAAAGACATACCTTTACAACCTTGCCTATCCACCATAGCGCCATGGCGTATCAATCAATCTGATGACCACTGGATGTGTTTATTGACTCTGAGATCGATCAACCCTTTTGTACTGACACGTCTCTGAGCTTTGTTTCTAAGGATTTAGTCGCAATGGAAGTTATCTTATTGTTATCATTAATACATACACTATAAAGATATCTTGCATTTGAAAGTTTATATTTTGTCACAGTCGGATATTTGTGGGCTTAGGGAGTTCCAGGCTAGCTGTAACTCAGACGGTCGATAGATCGATATAAGCGAGACTGTGTATAATATAATCACAATACCCGTGTCACTTAACGTATATAAGGATACAGATATACGTCCCACCGTTGACCACCTGTAACATCGGGATTATCATCGACTATTAATTGTTCCCTAGGGTCGTGCACGCATAGACCACGTGACGCCTCACCAGTCACCACACGCAAACATGCACACAACCGTGAAGATACCACATCAAAGCTATAACCAGTAACTATAATGCGTCCCTCGTTACCTGTGACCGGGCGTAGACGGCAGGAGCCAACG
>CBDHHR010000495.1:0-2500 GCA_965263245.1 Metamycoplasmataceae bacterium
TATATGTATTAAAGCTCCGTCACATTGCGTGATAACTGGAATTTGTTGTTTATAATGCCTTTGAAATATCTACAGATAAAGTTCTCTGAAATGTGTTATTCCAATCAATGATATGCTGTGAACTCTGACCCCGATAGTTTTCCATTCAAAAAAGTGTCGTTGATATTATTCTGAACACTGAATATTGGTTCACTTTCGACTCTCCTAGATTAAAAGTCGGCGTATAATCTACCACAAAGATCAGTGCCTTTCTAACTGACACAAACAATTCTCCGACAATAAAGTTATATCAGTAGTATGGTGTAACGATGTATGCCGCTATTCACACCTACCGGACGACGGCGTCTTTATTATTGTGACGTCATACGTATTGAACGCTTACGGTGGTGCGTGATCGAAAAAGAGGCTGAGACCGCACGCAACAGGAAGCGCACGTCAACACGACAACGAGTTGTGTATCTGCGTCGACTTGTTGTAGAAGTTGTGTTCATGTGACAGACATGACACTTTAAGTTGGATGTTCTTAAAGTCTTATAATGTATGAAGGGAGGTGGATGACCATTCAGTGAATTGATTAAGTCGCTGATCAATACGCTGTAGATCATCTTCACATACTCTCCTACTTGATAAGTCAACGCGATATCCTATCCAGTTTTATTTCACCCACGCAATTCATACATATCCGTCCACCAAATACGTGGGTTGAGGATTTTAGTCCATTGATTTATTCGTTTTTATCACGGATATGCTCACAATTCTAATATAGCTTCTGCGTAGCGCAACCAATCAATCGTAATTATCTTTCGGAAAATAAAACTATAATCTAAATATGAGGACAGACCGATTATTACACCCAAACATATAACGTAGCCCTCTCTTTTAACTTGAAGAAAATGGACTTCATACCCCCAAATGCCCCCAACCTCGTTTTCGAGCGCGAGACTTACATGGCCTACACCAGAGCTAATCCATCCCAGCCGTGGCTCTTAAACACATAGCGCCATCACACGGGTGGTACAAAAACTTAAAGCAGATACCGAACTAAACGACAAGACGTCCGCATGTAGCTGTAATACACAGCCTATTCGCTACGTGTCGCCACTCGCTGTCTGCTGTCAGATTACTTGACCTAATAACCTGCCTACAACCATGTTTTCATGTAACCCGTTAGGACGTTAGGGCATATAAAAGCAGCATGATCGAAAATGTATTACAGTACTGAATATTGATTATAACTCGTGTTGCCCCTTTTCCAAAAATCAAAACACGGTGGTTACGTAATTCCGTGATGCTGTCCTTAATTGCGAGGTCCCTCTGTACTATGTACAACTGACAATTTCACAGCACCAAACTAAATTTTAAGCGGCATTACTGGTACGTTTAAAACCAGTTTAAATTATTAAAGGTAAACGCTGCAAAGTGTTTGAGTATAAACTAGCAGTGGCGAATTAACCAATGGAACAATAGCCACGTGACTAGGTCCCACGATGGTCAGGGACCG
This sequence comes from Metamycoplasmataceae bacterium, assembly GCA_965263245.1. Lineage (GTDB taxonomy): Bacteria > Bacillota_I > Bacilli_A > Mycoplasmatales > Metamycoplasmataceae > DT-68. The sequence goes on from CBDHHR010000495.1 coordinate 1,502, forward strand.
ACGGGAAAAAACGAGCACCTTTTTCTACACTGAAACCCAACTAGTAAGACAAATGGTCTCTGCTATAACTACATATTTGTCAAAAAAATTACATCTGCTTTAATCCCATTATTCAACATAATCCCAGGCATATTTATGTTTCTAAAATATTACGCCTTAGCACAATGTTGAGGCCCAAAAAGCTACCGGTTTACATACGCCGCCATATCGCTCACGGCGATAACGCAAGGTCACAGCGGGCCAGATTATTTTGGGGCTTCACAAGTGCGCTATATTTAGAATATGGCATCTAACGCTCATGGCATATCGAATTTAGGCAAATCTGTAGTAACAACAATGTCTGGATTCGACAAAAGTGCCCTTCATTTGGACAATGGTGGTTACAGCACACCTGTGTCATTAGAGGAGGGAATAGTTCCGTTAGAATGGAAAGAAGCAAACATTATACCATTATTTAAAAAAGGTTCGAGAAACAGGTCAGAGAACTATAGACCAGTGAGTTTAACATCGGTGATTTGCAAACTATTAGAAAGACTAATTAAAGATCACCTGGTTGATTTTCTTGTTAAAAATAAATTGATAAACCCATCTCAACATGGGTTTTTAAAAGCGAGGTCATGCTTAACAAATATGTTATGTTTTTTGGAAGATGTCACAAAGTGGCTAGATGAGGGATCACCAGTAGATATAATCTACTTAGATTTAAAAAAAGCCTTTGACAAAGTGCCACACCAAAGACTACTACTTAAACTAAAGGCCCATGGCATAGGAAATGGAATGATCAACTGGATAGAAAAATGGCTTATTGATAGAAGACAAAGAGTAGTAGTTGATGGGGAGGTTTCAAACTGGAAAACGGTTTTGAGTGGAGTACCGCAGGGATCAGTACTGGGACCTATTTTATTCTTAATATATATCAATGATTTGGATGATGACATAACAAGCAATGTGTTGAAGTTTGCGGACGACACAAAAGTGTTTAGGAAAATTAAAAGTGAT
>CBDHHR010000495.1:15000-17046 GCA_965263245.1 Metamycoplasmataceae bacterium
GGAGGAGGGAGGAGGGAGGAGGGAGGAGGGAGTAGGGAGTAGGGAGTAGGGAGTAGGGAGGAGGTAGGAGGGAGGAGGGAGGAGGGGGGAGGGAGGAGGGAGGAGGGAGGAGGGAGGAGGGAGGAGGGGAGGAGGGGAGGAGGGGAGGAGGGGAGGAGGGGAGGAGGGGAAGGGTGATATACACTTTAAAACGAACATATTTATATCATGAAAGACAGGCATTAATTAATAATGAACATATTATTTTTTGAAAACTAGCATTAGTTTGTTTTAACTTTAGGTGGTAGGTTTGGGCCCAGTGGTGTGTTGATATATTCTAGAAACCGGTGGTCACTGTGGGCTTGGAATGTAGTATTGGAATAATTTGGTTTCTTGTACAACAAAGGATATATACCAGGAGCTATATTTTAAATATAATTTTGAGTGTTACATTTTACTATGCATAGAAGTATATTCATGTAGAATACGTCTTTGACAAACATTTAACTTTTTCAGACGTGTTAACATATCAGAGATGGTCATTTGAAGGCACCCCCAAGATACGACATTGTCTTCTGTATCTCATCCGCAGAGAGGTTGAGAGAGAGAGAGAGAGAGAGAGAGGAGAGAGAGAGAGAGAGAGAGAGAGAGAGAGAGAGAGAAGAGAGAGAGAGAGAGAGAGAGAGAGAGAGAGAGAGAGAGAGAGAGAGAGAGAGAGAGAGAGAGAGAGAGAGAGAGAGAGAGAGAGAGAGAGAGAGAGAGAGAGAGAGAGAGAGAGAGAGAGAGAGAGAGAGAGAGAGAGAAAGAGAGAGAGAGAGACTCACTTACGCACTCACATACTTAGACAATATCTCACTCACTGACTCACTGACTCACTGACTCATTCAGTCACTCAGTCACTCAGTCACTCAGTCATCAGTCACTCAGTCACTCAGTCACTCAGTCACTCAGTCACTCAGTCACTCAGTCACTCAGTCACTCAGTCACTCAGTCACTCAGTCACTCAGTCACTCAGTCACTCAGTCACTCAGTCACTCACATCACTCACTCACTCACACTCACTCACTCACTCACTCACTCACTCACTCACACTCACTCACTCACTCACTCACTCACTAGTAACTGCTATGGTACGCTGACTGCTCAACGATGTGTCGAACTGCCTGACAAGTTCGTGTGCGTTCACAAAGTTCAACCATTGTTCTCCGCGTTTTATATAGACTCCAACTCCTTGGCCTGTTTGATCACTACAGCTGTCCTGTCCTTTGCTCTTTTGCGCTTTTGCTCTTCCCTGAATCTCCAGAAATCCCACAACAGAATCTACGGGACACAAGTGGTCCTCCATACCCATACACCTCCCCAATCAACACCCTCCCTGTCTATATCATCCCTGTAGGGCGCGAGAAATACACGGACACTTACCTTGGCAGTTCAAAAAACACAACGTCATTTCTTCATATAACTCCATACACATCCCGTTAATGTTTCGTCCAGCTACGGCCGGCATCCATCCATTTTTGTCATCTAACGCGGTTCCGAAATTTCAAGTCGTTCCTGTTGCGAAACACCAAGTGCGTGTCTTCGCGGTGACAAAACGACTGCATACGGTCACGGTGCTACATGCACACTGCCGGCCTCATGGCGACTATACAAATGCAAATATGCTTTGGCGGTGCCAGTTGTTACGACAAAGTCGACGGCACAATCGCCTAAGACGCGGTCATTGTCCACGAAATCAGATAACAACCGTTGACCTGTACAAACGGCGCAAAAGAACACACGGGCGGCTCTGTCAAACATGTCCGCTGCCAATATCGCTACACGTGCTACAAGCGATAATCCGCACACATTCGTCTTTGCGCGCAGTAGATCATCCGTCGATTAGCCTTAAGCTGAGTTTGTGGTTGAGGTTCACATTATGTTTGATCGAACTATCACGTGCGTTAATCTCAATCTCTTTGCCTCACGCGAGCCGAGTCCATTTATCTTGGTAAAATAGCGACATTCAATGTGTTTAGTTCGTCTCTAGAGAAAAGTGTATTTGTGGTCTATGTCAGCGCATCGAAT
>CBDHHR010000496.1:0-4689 GCA_965263245.1 Metamycoplasmataceae bacterium
ATGAAAACACTTAGATTAAAACTGTTTAATAAAGCATGTACATTTATACATAATTATTACCAAATTGTTTTTGTTATCAAGATGTAATGTCAACGATGGCAACAAACAATTTCAGATGCTGGAAAAAATAGTATTGTTGTTTCTGTGATATAATTATTAAATAACAACAGTCAAAGTGTCAAATTTAAAGTGTACTCCTTGCTATAATCATGATATTAGATATTAGAACATATAACAAACTCAGGTCATTAGTGCGACATGATTTGTTGACAACCTCAAGACACATCTTCACATCTGTCAAATTACATCATCTGAAGACTTCACTGATTGAATGAGCTATTTGTGCATTTCAAATGCACATAATTACTTTCAGTGTCATGCTTATTAGCATATAATCGCATAAATTAAGTCAGCAATCAGTACGACATCAGACGTCAGCATAGACGGTCGAAAAATTATTTAATTCATGGGTCACATGAAGTTCATGCTGAGTTTTGCCAAGACTGGAAATGGTATTTCCATCCCGATACATGTTGTCTTCTAATCCAAAACATCATTTGTCAGTTAGTTACCTTAGTTTCAATCACTAGCACATCTTCAATTCTGCCCAATTAATCAATTTCTGTGCCTCCCCCCGCCTGGATTCATTGTCTGATGACCAAGCCATCTTTTTGGTTTTTTGGGTCTGTGTCAAGCAATGGTGACATTATCATGGTAATCCATTTCAGCTCCCCTTAATCAGTTACACCCGAGTGCTGGTCTGTGTCAAGTCACCAAGTAACACTAGTATCAACCCAGTGTTATTGTCAATGTTCTCATTCAAGGAAACTGACGACTATAGCTTCACATCACTGTCTTGTCATCGTTCAGCCAGGTGGTGCTTCAACCGTCTTCACATTGACATGGCACAACAACAGCGACTTAGTGACACTGTCTTGTCATCATTCAGCCAGGTGATGATTCTGACGTCTTCATGTTGACGTGACATTAACAACAGTGACTTAGTGACACTACCTTGTCATCATTCAGCCAGGTGTTGATTCCAATGTCTGCATGTTGATGCGACACTAACAACAGTGACTTAGTGACACTATCTTGTCATCATTCAGCCAGCTGGTGATTCCGATGTGTTGATGTTGACGCGACACTAATAACAGTGATTTAGTGATACTGTCTTGTCACCATTCAGCCAGGTGGTGATTCCAATGTTTTCATGTCGACATGACACAAACAACAGTAACTTAGTGACACTGTCTTGTCATCATTCACCCAGGTGGTGATTCCAATGTTGTCATGTTGATGTGACACTAACAACAGTGACTTAGTGACACTGTCTTGTCATCATTCAGCCAGCTGGTGATTCCAACATTTTCATGTTGATGCGACACTAATAACAGTGACTTAGTGACACTGTCTTGTCATCATTCAGCCAGCTGGTGATTCCAAAGTTTTCATGTTGACATGACATTAACAACAGTGACTTAGTGACACTGTCTTGTCATCATTCAGCCAGGTGGTGATTCCGACATCTTCGTGTTGACACAAGATAAGCATGTTCCTGAACTTGTCGAGCAGCGTCAATAGTTGCGAACGACGAACATTCTCATAGTACATTATTTCCTCTAGGTGGTGCTGTCCGTTGAAGTACGGGCATAATCTGCAGAACAAAACACACTACAACATCCAGAACTGCCAGAAGACATATTGTACGCTAAACATGTATTTGTGTCAAATCAGCAACTAGATGTTTGCTTATAAGGAATCTTTAAGCTTTATATACATTCGAGATGTACTGCAGCCAAAAGTGATAATTTACCATAAGTACTTTCTCTGCTACTTCTGTTTTGCAAATCTCTGCGTAACTTGGCTGTTATCTGTGCAACATGCCAATACATTAATGTGTTTATGCGAATTATTTTGAGCTTGCTGCCATGTGCGTGATTAATTATGCAGCCCATTCATAATTAATATTTATGCAAGTGCAGTGAACTGTGCAATGACTGTTGATTTTAAACACGGTGAACTTGTCAATTAAAACCAAAGTCCGGTGACTGAACTGAATATTCATGACCATGCCTTATACAGAGAGTATAGGGGGAGCCCATACTAGAAACATTGCATACATTGAGTTTTTTATATATTGCCGGGGTTCTAGCGATTTATAAAACACATCTGTAATATTTTAAAAGCATAGAATTATATGAAATAATCATTTTAATTAATAAAAATTGCACACATTACAATGAGTTTTAAATTCTCAAAAAGACCCCTTTAAAGTGAGTTTAAACACTTGGAAAATTGACGTCATTATGGAAACATTAATACTACAAACATGAAATATACTATTGAATCATACTGTTGCAAAATAACCCAACAACCAAATATTTAAGGACATATATAATATGGTGTTTATTTCAGATAAATAACTGTCGGCATTCATACGTCTTGTCATAGTCACAATGTACATTTTTTGGAGTGAGCATATCTTCCAATCCTGGAATGGCAGTCTCGTCCACACTGGTCAGAGAGAAAGTCGGAAGGCTCTTGGGTTGATGTTCTTCTCTCCTTCTACCTGGCTCTCCCGTCACACATATCACTGAACCTCGTCTCCTCTGCCTTCCAAATGCCACCCAGCACCATGATGGACCAGGTTTTCCGGTCATTGGCTGTGTTCCCAGGTGTTTATGTTGACATCGGCCAGCTTCATGTCTCTCTTGCATGTCCTTAAGGCGGAGACGGGCACCCCAATGGTCGCACTCCTTCAGCAAGATCTCCGTACAGCAAGTCATTTGGGATTCGACCACATTCACCCACGGTATATGTCCCAGGCATCTGAGGCACCTTTGACATCTCAGTATGTCCAGTACTTATTACTTATGTCTGTCACCCCTCCTGGGGTATAGGCTGCCAACAACAGCTTTCCAGCATCCCTGTCCTGGGCTATTTTCTGAAGCTGCTTCCATGTGTAGCCCACCCTGCTGGTGTGTGTTGCAAGTTGTTGCCGCCAGGTGTTTCTTGGTCAACCACGGGTTCCAGGAGGGCACTTGTTTGGTGATGTAAGTGTGTGTTGCAAGTTGTTGCCACCAGGTGTTTCTTGGTCAACCATGGGTTCCAGGAGAGCACTTGTTTGGTGATGTAAGTGTCTGTTGCAAGTTGTTGCCGCCAGGTGTTTCTTGGTCAACCACGGGTTCCAGGAGAGCACTTGTTTGGTGATGTAAGTGTCTGTTGCAAGTTGTTGCCGCCAGGTATTTCTTGGTCAACCACGGGTTCCAGGAGGGCACTTGTTTGGTGATGTAAGTGTCTGTTGCAAGTTGTTGCCACCAGGTGTTTCTTGGTCAACCATGGGTTCCAGGAGAGCACTTGTTTGGTGATGTAAGTGTGTGTTGCAAGTTGTTGCCACCAGGTGTTTCTTGGTCAACCATGGGTTCCAGGAGGGCACTTGTTTGGTGATGTAAGTGTGTGTTGCAAGTTGTTGCCACCAGGTGTTTCTTGGTCAACCACGGGTTCCAGGAGGGCACTTGTTTGGTGATGTAAGTGTCTGTTGCAAGTTGTTGCCACCAGGTGTTTCTTGGTCAACCATGGGTTCCAGGAGAGCACTTGTTTGGTGATGTAAGTGTCTGTTGCAAGTTGTTGTCACCAGGTGTTTCTTGGTCAACCATGGGTTCTAGGAGAGCACTTGTTTGGTGATGTAAGTGTCTGTTGCAAGTTGTTGCCACCAGGTGTTTCTTGGTCAACCATGGGTTCCAGGAGAGCACTTGTTTGGTGATGTAAGTGTATGTTGCAAGTTGTTGCCGCCAGGTGTTTCTTGGTCAACCACGGGTTCCAGGAGGGCACTTGTTTGGTGATGTAAGTGTCTGTTGCAAGTTGTTGCCGCCAGGTGTTTCTTGGTCAACCATGGGTTCCAGGAGAGCACTTGTTTGGTGATGTAAGTGTCTGTTGCAAGTTGTTGTCACCAGGTGTTTCTTGGTCAACCACGGGTTCCAGGAGGGCACTTGTTTGGTGATGTAAGTGTCTGTTGCAAGTTGTTGCCGCCAGGTGTTTCTTGGTCAACCATGGGTTCCAGGAGAGCACTTGTTTGGTGATGTAAGTGTCTGTTGCAAGTTGTTGCCGCCAGGTGTTTCTTGGTCAACCACGGGTTCCAGGAGGGCACTTGTTTGGTGATGTAAGTGTGTGTTGCAAGTTGTTGCCACCAGGTGTTTCTTGGTCAACCACGGGTTCCAGGAGGGCACTTGTTTGGTGATGTAAGTGTCTGTTGCAAGTTGTTGCCGCCAGGTGTTTCTTGGTCAACCATGGGTTCCAGGAGAGCACTTGTTTGGTGATGTAAGTGTCTGTTGCAAGTTGTTGCCGCCAGGTGTTTCTTGGTCAACCACGGGTTCCAGGAGGGCACTTGTTTGGTGATGTAAGTGTGTGTTGCAAGTTGTTGCCACCAGGTGTTTCTTGGTCAACCACGGGTTCCAGGAGGGCACTTGTTTGGTGATGTAAGTGTCTGTTGCAAGTTGTTGCCGCCAGGTGTTTCTTGGTCAACCATGGGTTCCAGGAGAAAACTTGTTTGGTGATGGCAGTGTCTGTTGTCTGGAGTATATGCCAAATCCATCTCTTTTTCCTGATCCTTGTTTCGGATTTTATCTGGCCAATGAATCTGAAGTATTCTTCCCAGGCAGTTGTTGGTGAAGGTTTGCAGCCTCTTGA
>CBDHHR010000497.1:0-8476 GCA_965263245.1 Metamycoplasmataceae bacterium
CATTCATACCAGGAAGTCTAACTGTGCTCTGACCCCCCCCCCCCCGAAGCGTTTGTCACTTTTCGGAAGTGCCCTGCAAAACCGTCGAACCATTTCCCGACCCCGCGTGGGTCATGTAGTGTAATTATGTGTGAAAGTCATTGTAGGTATCTTACAAGGAATGGTGTCTATAGCATATAGATAATACATACACGCGCACAAATGCAATCGTACGGACTCACACAAACAAACAAACAGACAACACACACATACACACACGTACACGCTCGCATACACACACGTACACGCTCGCATACACGGCCGACGCACGCAATTGTGCTCGAATGGACCCGTCCGTCCGTCCATTCATCCATCCGCCCATCCATCCATCCATCTATACAAACACATACACACATTCATACACTCACTCACACGCACACACGCACGCACGCACTCACACACACACACACACACACACGCACGCGCGCGCGCGATCGCACACACATTTCACAGGTGGGCGACCATTCGATATCACGTGGTGACGAAATAGATATAGCCACCTAAAGGCCCCATAAACCCAGTCGACTTGGTATCCAGTGACCGACATTAACATTGGGTAAGTGAGGGAGGGCCAAAGTACAAGGACGAATTTGAGTAATTATAAACTTTAAGCCACTAAACTATAAACACACTCGCATACTCCATGTAATATATGTATGTATGTATGTATGTATGTATGTATGTATGTATGTATGTATGTATGTATGTATGTATGCAGGTGTGTATATATGTATGTATGTATGTTTGTGTATATATATATATATATATATATATATATATATATATATATATATATATATAATTTTAGAGAAACCCATTGCGAGGAAAAGACCTCAACGCACCCAAAGTTTATCGCATAGTAATAAAAAAAAAAGTCTATTTGACAGTGAACCTATCAATAGTGAAACTATCAATATTCTATCCTAAGAACATTTTGGTTGATTTTGACTTATCAGATCCTAGAACAAATTCAGCTTGACTGCCCAAGCGGCAACTATCGCAACTTTGGTAATTTCCATCAATCCAAGATGGCCACTGGTCAGTACCTAAAAATACTTTAGAACCACTTGTTATTAGAATTATGTATAATACCTCTGTTCTGGGTATTTGTGTATGTAGAATCCATTTCTGATATAGTATTTTCTGTTCAAGGTCAAGATCAGTTGTTGAAGGTCATGGAAAAAATCAAAGTTGACCTCTCAGCGGACAACAAATGGAAACATTTGTTGAATCAATTACTAAGCCACAACAGATGCAGCCTCGATTAGCCGTTTTAAGCGATACTTAACGAGACCATAAACAACTGGTCCCCACCTCGTTGTCTGTAAGCACATCCAAAGTCAAACTTACTGCAACAACCAAATCCGCAAACAAATTGAAAATAATATCCTATCTACATCGTAGAGATCAGCAACAACATCTGAAGTCTAGCTCTTCGGCCAACACATGGGAACGGGACCTACACATAACCCGGATAGTTATTTCGTTTGCATTAAGTGAATGCAGCGGAGAACATGCGGGCATGTTACCGTTGAGGACATCCGTTCTCACTTGTCTTCTGAGCGTCGCTTGCATGCTATGTACAATGAGACGAACATGTCTGTATGGGACTCCTTCTTTCGTCGCGGCAGACGTGTTGCGTTGGCTGTATACCGTGGATACACAGACGAATATGATGCATGATATTCATAATATTCCATCGATGATTGCAGCTTATTTGGTTTTAACCAATACATTGTTATTTATGTATTTGTTACCTTTCTATGCGAATGGAAGCTTGCACGAATGCAGACACGCACGACCACACAAACGCACACGTACACACATGCGCGCGCGCACACGTACACACACTCTCTCTCCTCGCCACACACAAACACACACCTTCCCACCCACACACAAGCATATACACACATATGCACGCACACACGCACATACGCACGCACACAAATACGCACGCACGCACGCCCACAGTTACATGCAAATGAACATAACAGTTTCTGTATCCATCGGCCTCTTATCTAATGACGGTGAATCTCAACAGAAACGTAGACAGAATCGTAATTGTAGAGTTATTTATTCTTCCAGTTAACAACTTCAGTGGCCAATCATTCACAGTGGGGCATCACTTAGAAGTCGTGCTTTATGTATAATGAATTAATATTAACGGAGTGATATTACGCTACGTACAATTATATAACTGGTGAGAAGATGAACGAAATGGTTATGGAAACGAGAATAAGAAAAAGCCGGCAGTACTAGATAATAGTTGGCCATCTTTTATTGAAGGCTAATCTGGTGTATGCTGGTTGAAACTACTACGTACTAGTTTCATGTCTCACAAAATGTTTGCATCCAGTTTGAGAGAACGACGTCGTACCACTCGTCCCTTCGATGTATCCCGTCCAACGCCCAGTCCGGCACTCCGAGTGACATGTCGAAGATGTCAAAGAACGGCAAGATACGTCCACCAGTCTCCACAAACTCTGTCCGAAGGACGTCGAACAATTGTAGATTCAAACGTTCTAGGAATGCGTTTAGTGGCGATATCCCACCGACTTTCCGGGATTTGCTTTCCTGCTGCGAGAATTGAGTGATCTTTGAGAACCAGAAGACTTTTGTCTGCATGGGAACGTACTTTTTAATGAGCATCTTGAGGTATTCCATGTCGCCGCGCATCTTGGTCTGCCCAGATCTCATTTTGTCGTGATTCCCCGAGAACAGCAATATCACATCCGGGTAGCTACTTTCTAAATATTCACTGAGTATAAATTCCTGGTTGGTGTTTGATTGATGGCACATTGGCGCTTCTTTTGAAGGATGGCAGTTGTTTTGCCATTTGGTTCGCACTGTGGTTACCTCCGTGTCTACATAGAATTCCATCGTAATGTACTCGATGTATATTTCAATGGTATTGTCGCTACACTTCGCGGCCGTACTAATACAACCACCGCAGTCTCTGTTGTGTACAACGATGTCGGATGCTTTCAGCTTAGTCCCTTTCGTAAAGTATTCTGGATCAGGTGTGTGAACCCCATTCTCCTCCATTTTCAATGTTTCACATGTCATAAACCTTCTCAGTAGTCTCATCGTCGCCCTGTAGTACCGCAGTCCGTTGGAGTCTCCGAGCACAACGAGTTTCGTGACGTTTCGTCGCGTTAAACACCCGCGCAAGCGTTCCTTCGTGATGTCGGTAGACGGGAAGCGGCAAAGGTCGGGAAAGTACGACGAGTTTATCCATCTACCGCCTGTCGGGAAGTAATTACGGTCGAGGCAATATTTCCTGATGACATCCACAGAGCAAACGGGCTTTGTTTTCTTTATAAATCTTACTTCTGGCTGTCCACGCCATACAAACGATTTTGGTAACACCGACAGTCGAAGCACCAATAAGAACACACTGCCAACTGCTATTGTTATGAACATCGATGCTAAAAAGCGTGAAATGTTTCTAGTGGTCATTGTCACGTTTTGAAAAAGAAATGTAAATTTTTTGTCTGACGAAGTCAACTGTCGTTCGATCTACGTCGCACAGATGTCGCATCTGAAACAGAACAACGTTAGGTTTTACTCTTTACCTTCCAATAACCAAGACCAGACTGTTATCCGGATTGGTTAATCCAAGTAGCCTAACATTCATAGTGGTAAATATATCACTTCATTCTGACATATTACAATCAGCAGTACACTCACAAACCCAAATCGCTGTACTGAAATCGGTGAAATATCAGATTTTCGCGCACGATACGCAAATCTACGCGGAATTCCATCGCGATTAACCCTATGAGATAAAAGTTGCTATTGGACGAATTCAACGGGGAGTTCTTAACGTAACACGATGGATCACCGCCCTCCATTTGCATACATGACGCAAATACGGAAGCAATTGTGTTACGTACCGAATTAACGTGTGTGGGTGTGATATGTCACCTCAATTGTTTATCCGAGACATATAGTCCATGAGCCAGACCCCGAAATTTGGGCAGCGGGTACATTTTTAGTGACGAATGCTCATAGTAATTTTTTGATAGATCTACATCTCTAGAGATGGAAAATATGTGATAGCATTGCAGGACTCACAGCTTTCTGTGATAAGTCTGTTTTTAGCACTAACCCCATTTTCTCGACAAAAATTGTTCAGTGAAATTGCTAAACGGGTTGCCTAAGACTATACACTATAAAATAATGAATGTACAACACAGGAATATGAAAATATGACCAAAAGTGGGCGAATAGTTCTGCTTAAATTATGTTAATATCTGGAGAATTGCGGAAGTTATAACATTGTATCTACCACAGTGTAAAGTGCAATCTAAGCCATTCGGGTTTTTATCAACATAATCACTAAAATGTCTCTGTAATGACCTCATATATCATCTTTCATGGTGCTTATTGGCATATTGCACCAGAATGTTCGCATATGGAAAATAGGTGACAGCATTGCAAACCTTATAGATTAGGCGTGTTCGTGAACTTCACATTGTGTATGTCTATGCAAGTACGCACACAGGCACGCACGCACGCACGCACGCACGCACGCACGCACGCACGCACGCACACACGCACACACGCACACACGCACACACGCACACACGCACACACGCACACACGCACACACGCACACACGCACACACGCACACACGCACACACGCACACACGCACACACGCACACACGCACACACGCACACACGCACACACGCACACACGCACACACGCACACACGCACACACGCACACACGCACACACGCACACACGCACACACGCACACACGCACACACGCACACACGCACACACGCACACACGCACACACGCACACACGCACACACGCACACACGCACACACGCACACACGCACACACGCACACACGCACACACGCACACACGCACACACGCACACACGCACACACGCACACACGCACACACGCACACACGCACACACGCACACACGCACACACGCACACACGCACACACGCACACACGCACACACGCACACACGCACACACGCACACACGCACACACGCACACACGCACACACGCACACACGCACACACGCACACACGCACACACGCACACACGCACACACGCACACACGCACACACGCACACACGCACACACGCACACACGCACACACGCACACACGCACACACGCACACACGCACACACGCACACACGCACACACGCACACACGCACACACGCACACACGCACACACGCACACACGCACACACGCACACACGCACACACGCACACACGCACACACGCACACACGCACACACGCACACACGCACACACGCACACACGCACACACGCACACACGCACACACGCACACACGCACACACGCACACACGCACACACGCACACACGCACACACGCACACACGCACACACGCACACACGCACACACGCACACACGCACACACGCACACACGCACACACGCACACACGCACACACGCACACACGCACACACGCACACACGCACACACGCACACACGCACACACGCACACACGCACACACGCACACACGCACACACGCACACACGCACACACGCACACACGCACACACGCACACACGCACACACGCACACACGCACACACGCACACACGCACACACGCACACACGCACACACGCACACACGCACACACGCACACACGCACACACGCACACACCGTCCGTCCGTCCGTCCGTCCGTCCGTCCGTCCGTCCGTCCGTCCGTCCGTCCGTCCGTCCGTCCGTCCGTCCGTCCGTCCGTCCGTCCGTCCGTCCGTCCGTCCGTCCGTCCGTCCGTCCGTCCGTCCGTCCGTCCGTCCGTCCGTCCGTCCGTCCGTCCGTCCGTCCGTCCGTCCGTCCGTCCGTCCGTCCGTCCGTCCGTCCGTCCGTCCGTCCGTCCGTCCGTCCGTCCGTCCGTCCGTCCGTCCGTCCGTCCGTCCGTCCGTCCGTCCGTCCGTCCGTCCGTCCGTCCGTCCGTCCGTCCGTCCGTCCGTCCGTCCGTCCGTCCGTCCGTCCGTCCGTCCGTCCGTCCGTCCGTCCGTCCGTCCGTCCGTCCGTCCGTCCGTCCGTCCGTCCGTCCGTCCGTCCGTCCGTCCGTCCGTTCGTCCACATTCATCTCATGATCCATCTTACAACCGCACCAACCTGCCCCGTTGACAGTGTCCGTCTGTGTTTGCCGTCTACCCAAGAATGGTCGCTCGAACGCCAAACGTGCTACGATCTACGTGTTGACGATAAACTCATCCTCTCGAGCCACTTGTGAAGGCCTACGAGTCAACTCACGGCTCGACACGTAATGCACCACCCGTGAAATAGGTGAACGTGCTCCCTCGCTGCCTGTATCACTGACCCACTACTAAATTTTAGTACTGTGGCCATGACGATTTATTGTGGTCAACGGACTGGCTAAGTGGACACGAAATAGTTAAAAATATCGTTAAAACTAATCGACTAGGTATCCAGTGTCACTGGCCAATAGTACACGACCAGCATGCGCAGAGTGATGAGTAGTTGATTATATAATGCATATATGCGCCACAACTTCCAAATCAATGCAGTCGATGCACGGCTTTCGTGTTGAGACGGCTTAACTTTCCACGTGGAGCTCATTCATGATTATAATGGTTGTTTGACAGAAGCCCTGAAAACTACCTTTCTGTGGAATATTGAGAATTCCCCACTCTCGTTTCGATCGGAAAGCATTTCTCAAGGCTGTCTCTTTTCAGAAACTTTGTGAAATCAAGTAGCGTAACCGCAAGGGTGGACAGACACGAGGCACCACTGGAGCATGACTCACCACTGGAGCATGAGTCATCACGGGAGCCTGAGTCACAACTGGAGCATGAGGCACCACTGGAGCATGAGTCACCACTGGAGCATGAGTCACCACTGGAGCATGAAGCACCACTGGAGCATGAAGCACCACTGGAGCATGAGTCACCACTGGAGCATGAGGCACCACTGGAGCATGAAGCACCACTGGAGCATGAGTCACCACTGGAACATGAAGCACCACTGGAGCCTGAGTCACCACTGGAGCCTGAGTCACCACTGGAGCTTGAGTCACCACTGGAGCCTGAGTCACCACTGGAGCGCGTGTGGATGTTTTCAGATATACACTATTTAAACTTTATGCGTCTCTAAAGATCATTTCCGTAATTGTTTTTATATTCCTGGTTTTAGATCCAACAGCTAATTCCTACCTTTGTTTGTTTGTACTTAAAACATTGATTAAACCACAGCACGTTGTACTACGTGTCCAGATCGTGTATGTTTGGAACAGGTGGTAACTAACCCTGCACTACAGTATGGTCCATATATGACAATGCTGGCCCTAATGGCTGGGTTAAATGGGCGGTACGCCACCGCGAAAATATCTAATAGCATCTCTCCCCCGTCTTCCGACGTCACGTCTGATATCATCCAAGTGTCGGGTGTTAATCCTACATATGGTGGATCGTAACCTCAAAATAATCTAACAACACCACCACCCGTCATCCGATGCCAGTCCGAGAGAGTGGAAATTAAACTCGGACTGACACTGTTATCCTTGAAACAAATTCATCTAAATGTTTTTCGTCAAAACGGACACATGCTTCGGACCTACATTGTACACGGCGGTATCCTGTAGAAAAGTCACCGACGCGTTAATCCTTGATACGCCCCTTTTGGTTTAAAACGCACGTTTTCATGTCAGTATTATTGTGTATGTGTCCTGGACGGTAGGACTGCTCCTGACACCATTTCTGTCTGTGAGTTTGTGAGTTAGAAGTGTGGGACAGGCACAGTGGCTGTTGAATACCTTAGAGCGGCGAAGAGTGCAAATGATCAGTCAGTAGCGTAGCCAGGATTTTTTATTAATTGCTTTGGTTACAATGAGGATTTCAGCAGGGGCAAACGCTTGGAGGAAAGTCGAAGGGGTGATAGGAGATAGATGCATATCATGTAAACGTAAAGGAAATGGATTCAGCTAGTGTATTACGCCGGCATACATGGATGCACTAGAGACGATGACACTAACAGAGAAACAACAGCAGAAGATCCAGATTTGCGAATAACAACATGGTAAGAATAATCGTGGGAGTTAAGAGAGCTGATCAGAGAAAATGGATGAAATGAAAATGGAGTTTGGAGTGAAGAACAGTTCTAAGAAGAAATTGCTGGGAGCACATGGGTTAGTCACGTAGAAAAAAATGGCAGATATAAACCTGGTAAAAACAGCAGATGCCCAGAAAATTGAGGCGAGGAAGACCGAAATTGCGATGGGGATTGCATTGAAAGTGGCCTAGAAAGAGTGGGAGAAGAATGTAAAAAATGATAGACGGAATTGGAGACTGCTGACACAGAACGTAGTAAGAGAAAAGTAAGAGGAAGAAAATAGACAATGGAAAAGGAAATCATGGTCAACCCATCCCTGACGACAGTGATGCCAAGAAAATAATAACAACGATTT
>CBDHHR010000498.1:0-2500 GCA_965263245.1 Metamycoplasmataceae bacterium
CTCAATATATATAGATATATATATTGAGAGTTTCCATATTTTAGGTATACATATATACATATATGTTGAGAGTTTCCATATTTTAGCTATATATGTATATATATATATATATATATATATATGCACTATAGATATACTTGCATAATATATATATATATATATATATATATATATATATATATATATATATATATATATTGAGGGTTTCCATATTTTAGGTGGAATTTAAGAAATATATATATATATATATATATACATATATATATATATATATAGGCCTAGTATATATGCATGCAGGTATATATATATATATCTGCATGCCTATATACAAGGCCTATATATATATATATTTCTTAAATTCCACCTAAAATATGGAAACCATCAATATATATATATATATATATATATATATATATATATATATATATATATATATATATATATATAATATGCAAGTATATCTATAGTGCATATATATATATATATATATATATATATATATATATATATATATATATAGTGTCAACATATTATTTTGCAAGGAAACTGAACAAATTATAGATTTACTAAATAAACCCCATGCATGCCAGCGTAACTGCTGCACTATTCAATTCTTACGTGTCGACGACGTGCGTCGAAGAAACTTCATTAACTTTGGCTGTGTAATACTGTGCCTGTTGTAAAGGTTTTAGCGACTTCAATGTAACCTCGGGGGTGTTTTACAGGTACAGTATACAGAGTGAATTCCGTGATATACAGAGCCCTGGGTGCGGAATCATTACCGAAGGTGGAGATGCCGAAAAGTGAGGATACTTGTGAACACTGAGTGAGGAAAGCGTCTGTATCACATTGACGTGTATGTGTTAGTAATACCACCTGCATTAGATTAGTAATGACTTTTCCCCTCAGCCGTACAAGCCCAGTCAAAACAGACGTGATCTTTCCCAGCTGGACTACATCTATATTCCAATTTCCGATTTGTTTTTTCATTGTCAATACCTAAGATAATTGACCGTATATTATTTTATTATTACATTTTATTTACATTTATACATGTTATAAAGTGTCACTCTTTATTCTGGACTATTGTATGTGATGGCTGTTATTTATTTGTTTATTTATTAAACAAGATTATATTTTAATATAATTGATTAGTGTCGGCGTTTGTGTTAATGGCATATTTTAGTTACATTATAGATAGTTTACCAAATTCGATACTACTTAATACGCTGTTTAAAACAAGGGTACCAAATAAGTATGTCGATAGATCGACTGATAATATGAAAGGTACGATGTTATAAAATGATGTTGAGACGTTTCTTTAACAAACTATGAAGATCGAAACGTTCACGCGGTGCCCCCAAGACTCGCCCGGTACATCACAAACGTGTTCACTTCAACTGCCGTTGTAAGAGCAAATCAGTATTAATCGCTGGAGGAACAAACATCGTGACTTTCCTTTTATAACTAGTGTTTTTCTTATGCTACTGGATGATAACAATAAGATTCGTTTTCGAAGACCACCCGCGCATATAAAACACTGGAAAATATGCATGTCCTCTCTAGGCACAATCTTACAATATACTTTTGTTACGTAACACCGACGTCTCACAGATGCGGCATTTGCGATAGCCGACGTGGTTCTGGCTATCTCGGCCATGGCCGATGACAGTTCTAGACGCCTGTTGCGACGTCTTCTTCTTAATTGCTGCCTTATATCAGCTATGTGTGGGAACTTTCGTGAGAGTTCTGCTCGGACGGTGGCACTCTATGCAACTTCGACACTTTTGCTGGAACACACTTTTGCAGGTTGGGGCATGTGAAGGGCGGACATATGCAATATCATTCACACATGCACACACAAATACACACACAAACAAACACACACATACACACAAACATACACATACACACAAAACACACACAAACACACACAAACAAACAAACAAACAAACAAACAAACACACACAAACACAAACATACACAACACAGGCACAGACGCATACATACATACATACATACATACATACATACATACATACATACATACATACATACATACATACATACATACATACATACATACATACGCATACGCATACGCATACATACACACAAACACAAATTCACATACATACACACAAACACACACAAACACACATACACATACACACACAAACACACATACATACATATATACACACAACCACAAAGATACACACATTTAAACACGCACAAACACACACATACACACACACATACTCAAACACATAGCGTACACAACACACATACACACACGGGGAGTTGTACACACACACACAAACACACACAAACACACACAAACACACACAAACACACATTTAGATTCTCAATGGAACTACCTGAACATGTCGAAGCAGATGGACGAAACTATGTAACTTGTGTATTGTATACAAGTAGATAATCTGACGTATGGCTTGTTGTTACTGCGCACGCGCACACAGAACTGGGGAACAACCGC
>CBDHHR010000499.1:0-2500 GCA_965263245.1 Metamycoplasmataceae bacterium
CGTGCGTGTGTATGGTGTATGGTGTATGGTGTATGGTGTATGGTGTATGGTGTATGGTGTATGGTGTATGGTGTATGGTGTATGGTGTATGGTGTATGGTGTATGGTGTATGGTGTATGGTGTATGGTGTATGGTGTATGTTGTATGGTGTGTGTGTTTGTGTGTGTGTGTATGTGTGTGTGTGTGTGTGTGTGTGTGTGTGTGTGTGTGTGTGTGTGTGTGTGTGTGTGTGTGTGTGTGTGTGTGTGTGTGTGTGTGTGTGTGTGTGTGTGTGTGTGTGTGTGTGTGTGTGTGTGTGTGTGTGTGTGTGTGTGTGTGTGTGTGTGCTACTTATGTAGCAAAACGTATACACAATTAAGCATGCAGTTCATTTTATGGGAAAACAAAATTCTCAACAAACAAATAGAAGACATTTAACCCAGATTACTTACAGCTGTTCATATACAGCGTGAACTGTTTTCATTAAAATGTAAATAGACATGTTTCATTACATAAATTAAAAGCACAGTTGCAATTTTTGTTTCTTCTTCTAATTGTGTGACATTACGAAGTAGTCGACATTACGCAGGAGTCAAGAACGGACTTGAACTGACGCTGAACGTGGAACAGTACCAATACACAAAAGGTCCACACAACGCCGTCGGACTGAAGTTTCTTCTGCACCGTCAGGATGAAGTACCGCTGGTGCAGAACTTTGGCGACAACGTCCCAGTAGGAATGTACACGTTCGTCGCAGTTAACCTCTTGAACGTAAGCAAATATTTAATTTGTAATTGTTCCGTTTTTGGCTTACCAGTCGTTGGCCATTTAACAGTGAAACACAGTCTATTAAGGCTAGTCGTTTTCTGAGAAAATGTATATCAATGAAACAATATTATGTGTTGGAAATATTATGAAGTAATTGTTGTACTCCTCTCAGTTGATGGACTCATGGGAGCGTGTATTCCGCTTTCCATACGACGTATTTGATTAAAAAAATGAAGGTCATGTTTGAAGGTCACGTTTGCTGCACTAAACTTGCCCTTAGTATAAGGGGAACGTTAAAAGTGATTGGGCAAATTTGTTTTAGGACCGTTTTCACACTTTTGCAATTCAAAAGAAATTATAATTCTTCATTTTTATGTAATGATGGTGGCCTTTAGTGAATATTGCTCTAAATAGTATTCACGTTTTTCCATCGGCAATTTCTCGTTCTGTCAAACTAACATTGTATGCCACCTTTGCCGATGACAACACTACAGGAACAACGATTGATGCAAGTGTATTGATCTAGACAGCTTGAAATCGAGAAAACAATATGATCGATCTCTGAAACCATTGATTATATGATCGCATGATGAATTAAATTCGTTGCACATTATGTATGAGCGTACGTCGATGTTGTAGGAGACCAACTTACCTCGTCCACACGGGGATTGTGAGAAAGAACGAACGCTGCGCTACTTCGATCGTTACACGCAGGCGGCCTGCTACAGGGAATGCCTCACTGACTTCGTCGTCAAAGTGTGTGGCTGCAGAGACTATTATATGCCGTTCGTCTATAAAGGTAACATCAATTGATCAGATTCAACGTGTCGATAAACGAAACGCATGCTCTTTGGTGTCATATATACTGTTGGTAGACACATAGAATAATATAAAAGTAATAATGTGAACAACAAGTATAATAAAAACAGTTCACGCCTAAATTCTCTATAACATAACTTTAGAAGCACAACACAAAATAATCGTGCAAAATAGTGCGCAGTTGTAATTTAGAGCAATAGTCAAATCAAGTCGCTTAATAAATCAGTCAAACTTTCAATAAATCAATTGATAAATCAGATAAACAGTCAATTCAATAGCGAATGTTCAAGAAAATCATAGAAACAAGAGTGTCTATTAAATGTGACAAAACTTTTTTAAGCAACGAAATAAATGAGTAAAATCGAAATAAAAGCTGTCAAATGATGCATAGCTCATATGTTGACATTTGAGGCAGCTAGTTACTAAATAATATTTAATAAATGTTCCAAACTTACAGTAATGACCGTGTATGGTTTTCCAAATTCTAAGTACATTGTAATTAATTAAGGCATATATCCACAATGTATTTGAATAAATAGTTGCTACACGTTGCTCTGAAACAAAACAAACTGACGAATTTTGGTAAAACTAACAGTCAATTGATCCCATATCTAGCCAAATACATAACTACATATACCTCCTTCTGGGGTGCGAGCAAAAAACAGGGTGCTAGAAAGGTGATGTGGGCTTATAATGCTGGCGTTTTATGACGGTGATAGCAACCTTCGAATGACATTGATTAATGACGCACACGAAAAAACAAAATATTATTATCAACTATACCGAGACAGAAAGCTTCAAAATACGTGTTTTATAAAACTGTGGACATTTGTTTCGAATGGCAGAACGTCGGGTACATACGACTTGTTCTGTTTCGGAACATACGTTTTTAAATGTAAATTGCAAACAGCCCAACATACACTGTAATGTAATT
>CBDHHR010000499.1:7500-10973 GCA_965263245.1 Metamycoplasmataceae bacterium
CGAACAGTTCACTCCTGGCAAAATTAATACTTGGTGAGATATGGCCTGAATACCCTCAATTCCGCGGCGTATTGAGCCTACTTCGAAAGTATGACTCAACCCAAATGAATCGGGTTCCGAGGGACCTAATGTCGTTTACGAATAACCTGGAATATTTCCTTGAAAAGACTCGTCTGACCGAAACGTTTTTTAGGTAAACACACCTTCTGTCTCGTGTATACACATAAACAAACACGTGATCACGCATACAAGCGTTCACACACACACTTAATATATATATATATATATATATATATATATATATATATATATATATATATATATATATATATAATGTAATTTATTCACACCTCATTGATATTTTATGTTTTTATGTTGCTTTATCGGTACTTTAAACAATTGACAATTGTGCCCTGCAGCGTTGGATAATTTAAATATAATCATGTAACTGCGATATTTCCAGTTTAGATCGTAATCGATAACTACTCCACGACACTTTTGTCATAATTATAATCTAGTGATTCTTTGTTTGTATTCATGTACAGGTTCAAATCAATTTTACTGGACGTATCATACATAATATAAACCTATTGTACGGTGCATGCATCCATTAGTTATTTCTCTTTTTAGTTGTGCGACATTGAACCTTACTTGTGAACGTGTTGCAGTCGAAACTTTCTGAAGCTGAATATCTACATGCGCGAATTGCGTGTCCAGGAATACGAACAGCGTGAAGCCTACACATTGATTGATTTGCTAAGTAATTCCTATTGGCTTTGTAAAAAAAAGTATCACGAATTCAGTTGTGTTGACGCGAGATTACCATGGTATTCATTGATATGTATTGGCTCAACGTCACAGAAGAACCTAGTTATATTAGTTCGTCAGCCCATGTCTTACAATTCGTAGTTTTTTATAGTGTTTCAAACGATTCTCGTTACGATACAACTATTGCCACAGGAACATTAACTTTGAGAAATCCCAAAACCGAAGCTAATATCCACGAGCTCAATAACTAATCATGGATAAATATGCATCAATATTCGTCACATTCGATAAGCAGTGTAAAATATAAAAGTGTCTTTCCTTTTACGAAAAAGGCATATTTCCTATTAAATAAGGTACCGGAAAACACGTAAACTTGGTTATGGTTGTTGCTTTTCATCTTTGGTACACCCGTTTTGTGGGCAACGAATTGCCGCTGTCAGTCAGTCCGTGTGTAATTTTCTTTTATATATCCTGTCTTAATAGCTTTGCAAATTAAATAGCATGTAGCTTTGAAATTGTTAAAGACAAATCATAAACCACAATGATTGTATAACATAGTGATGTTTCGACGAGTCGGTCATAAGTCATTCATGAACTGTTTACGTAGTGAAGGATTTTATACGCAATTAACATATGTTAATAATTACTTGTGCATGTTCCAGGTGACATCGGCGGCTCGATGGGGTTGCTCATTGGCGCGAGCGTCATCACCCTCGTGGAAGCACTAGACGCCTTCCTGATTGCTCTGGCCAGTCGCTGGCGAAGGAAGAAAAGGTCTTCAAGACAAGAGGCGGACATTGAAGTCTAAGGAAACTGTCCAGAATGAGACATCTTGCTGATATATACAATGGCTATCCCTCGTGCAAGAGTGACGTCTACCTATGGCTGCATTATGAGAGAGGGTCCCAGCGAGGCGAGAGACCATGTGAAATAGAGGAATGGCAGTCTACCGTAGCGAGCGGTGACAGAGTCAGGATCCTACAAAAAGAGAGACCATGCGAAACTGGGAATTGTTGTCTACCGTAGCGAGCGGCAACACAGTTGAGGGGAAATTGTGATACATTTACTGTCAGCCTAACGTAACCGCCAGCAAAAGGCAGAAGGTGTCATCATTCCGAGAAGGAGGCGAACACTTAAGATCCTCACTGAGTCGACATCCTGATACTTGCCGGATCATTCGAACGGGTCAAGACGCCCGTCTCACTGGCAGAGACAACATACCATACGATTCATTATGTTATATTTCAAGCTATCAATAATATACTGATATTTCAACCTATCTGTGACAATAATGGACATTACCTTTACCCTACATAGCTAATCAGTTGGTACGACACTTGCCTCTTGGACCGAATCGATTGTCAGTTTTTATATGTTACGTAAATATCTGGAACAGGCTTCGGGCCTTGTCCGTGTATAAGTAATTAAGTAACTAAATAAATTATTTAATTAATCGCTTAATTAAGTTTCAGTAAGAAAGTTGTAACACTTCTATACCATCCTTGAAAATTCAAAGCTAATAGGCGCAACAAACAAACGCATATTTGCGTAAAAGCAGGTTATATGAACACATGGCTATGTAAAGTCAGATTCGCTGAGATTCACAGTATGACGTATTCACGGCCTGAATTGTAAGTTTGCCAGTTAATGCGACAACAATTAAATATTCACGACCTTGTAACCGTTCGGAACTTTACATTCATTTAAAAATAATATGACCACACCTATAACAATTACTATATTATTTCCAGTGACATCTTCATTCTTTGGTCACGCGTAAAATATTAATATGAAAATGCAAAACATAAAAGCCTACACCGCTGTTTTTCCATAGGTATGTTGTTCACATGTACCAAAACTGATTTCAACTAACGACGGGGGTTTTCAACCGATCATTAATTTAACCAATGCGAAATGCATCACGTCACTTAGACTTTGCTAATTTGTTCGTCCATCTCTTGCATCGATATAGTCGAGGTACCAATTTTATTTTATCGGGTTGGATTCACTGCTTTATTAGCTCGCCTTGACCATTTCGTAATTGAGGTGTTACTCAACGGCGGATGATTGATGTGTCACTCCATATAGCCTGTCTCCACCGATGCGTGACGATCATTGTCTCCCGGCATGCGTAGCCATTTTCATGCAGCAACTCCATTTCGGAAGTTTGTATTTTGATGAATTGACATATGGAAAACCCATGGGAAATTACGGAAACGTTGAAAGGCAACAGTAAATACACTGGTCTATCTCATATTTACTTATCGTAAATCGAATAGGACTTTTTCACAAACATGCTAAATACCCGGTTTTTCACATAAAATATATAATGTAAATAAAACAAACTTAGTTACATATGTGTGTCATCGCTGGTCTGGTCCCAAGCCCGGATGAGATCAGAGGAGGGTTGGATTAAGCGTTGATAAATAGTTCCCATAAAATAACAGATCCGTGATCGTTACGAAAACGTATATCGCAGGAGCTCTCCTGAACATAGCAGAGGACGGGCCTGAACAGTAGAATGTTTTAGCTCGAAACTCATACAGGTTTTATACAAAAAAATGTTATATTTTCTATACAAAGACATCATTAGTTTATTGCAGACAATATTTCCATTATTTTAGAAATCGCAGGTAAAATACTTATTTGTCTTTAACTGTTAAATTGTTTGTGTTACCTGATTTGAAAACAGGCACAATTTTAGC
>CBDHHR010000500.1:0-3747 GCA_965263245.1 Metamycoplasmataceae bacterium
TCCAGAGACAGATAAGTGACTGTCACAAACATGACACTGCAGACTCCAGAGACAGATCAGTGACTGTCACAAACATGACACTGCAGACTCCAGAGACAGATCAGTGACTGTCACAAACATGACACTGCAGACTCCAGAGACAGATCAGTGACTCACAAACATGACACTGCAGACTCCAGAGACAGATCAGTGACTGTCACAAACATGACACTGCAGACTCCAGAGACAGATCAGTGACTGTCACAAACATGACGCTGCTGACTCCAGAGACAGATCAGTGACTGTCACAAACATGAGACTGCAGACTCCAGAGACAGATCAGTGACTGTCACAAACATGACACTGCAGACTCCAGAGACAGATCAGTGACTGTCACAAACATGACGCTGCAGACTCCAGAGACAGATCAGTGACTGTCACAAACATGACACTACAGACTCCAGAGACAGATCAGTGACTGTCACAAACATGACACTGCATACTCCAGAGACAGATCAGTGACTGTCACAAACATGACACTACAGACTCCAGAGACAGATCAGTGACTGTCACAAACATGACACTGCAGACTCCAGAGACAGATCAGTGACTGTCACAAACATGAGACTGCAGACTCCAGAGACAGATCAGAGACTGTCACAAACATGACGCTGCAGACTCCAGAGACAGATCAGTGACTGTCACAAACATGACACTACAGACTCCAGAGACAGATCAGTGACTGTCACAAACATGACACTGCAGACTCCAGAGACAGATCAGTGACTGTCACAAACATGACACTACAGACTCCAGAGACAGATCAGTGACTGTCACAAACATGACACTGCAGACTCCAGAGACAGATCAGTGACTGTCACAAACATGACACTGCAGACTCCAGAGACAGATCAGTGACTCACAAACATGACACTGCAGACTCCAGAGACAGATCAGTGACTGTCACAAACATGACGCTGCAGACTCCAGAGACAGATCAGTGACTGTCACAAACATGACACTACAGACTCCAGAGACAGATCAGTGACTGTCACAAACATGACACTGCAGACTCCAGAGACAGATCAGTGACTGTCACAAACATGACACTGCAGACTCCAGAGACAGATCAGTGACTCACAAACATGACACTGCAGACTCCAGAGACAGATCAGTGACTGTCACAAACATGACGCTGCTGACTCCAGAGACAGATCAGTGACTCACAAACATAATGCGGCAGACTTATTTAGAATGGCTACATGTTAAGAGGAGGAAGCATCTGACTATCACTTATGTCTGTCCTTGCATGTCGTGGTCACTGCTGCTGATTATGTCAGTTCAGCCAGCAGTACCCCTGGCAGATCGCTTTACAAAACTCTGAATTTAACATTACAGTACCCCTTGTGTAATTTTGCAAGATGTCGAACCTAGACTACCGTAATACACCCAATATCATCCACTGAACCATTACCCAGTTGGTGGTTAATTGTAATTTAGCTTAAATTTATATATGACAATGTGTGTCAATATAATTGAAGTTTAAAGTTTGTTCAAATTATAGATTTATAACAGTTACTCGTATTAATGTTTTATAGTTCATTCTTGTGCCAATCGATCATGATCACTGCCCATATTCTGGCCAAACCGAGGCTACTGTAAGTAAACATGTAAAAGTTTTGTTTCTCAGCAGATGTGAAAGCAACCAAAAGTGGTACCATTCACAGTGCCTTGACAATGTCTTGCATAGCCTAGGGATATGTATCTACAACCTAAACAAAACAAAACAGCTACTGCAGACTCATAGTACTGCTGTTGACACTAGCAATGATGGCAGCCATGTCAAGGGTAATTAAAGAAAATTAACATGAACAATATCTTTGCGCAGAATCAATGTTTTCTGCAATAAACATATATACCTGCTACATTATGTAACTTTTTATAATATGTTGACAACTTTGCACATTTTACAGTCTTGCATGTCATTACAATGTGTAATGTACAGTTTTGTCCATCTTTAATTTTAGGCTCACTCCTATCCTGCCATGTGACGTCACTGGGAGAGACTGACTATTGGAATCACTGACTATTGAGACACAGTTTGATTGAGTGAAGAGGTTCACTAAATGGGAAAGTTTAAATCGGTAAAATGTTATTCAGTCAGTTTACCTCATTTCCTGTTTCATTTCAAATGTTCTGAGCCATTTTTCATCAGGTAACAACCATTAAAAGCAACTCACTCAAGTCATCATGCACAGTGTTGATGGCTGGGATCAGTTCTCACATATCTGTGATGATCTCATGAAGAGCCACCTAGACTCACTAGGGGGGGTATGGTATTAACTTGAACATACATAACAGTGTGATAACTTTTATTGCACCTAAATTGTTGAAACCCAACCTCACGTGCATTGAGAAAAACGGTTGATCAGTTTCAAAATCCAGATGGACGAGAACACTAGGAGCTGTAGTTGTAGTTTGAAATCACAATGGAATTGTAATATTTTCATTCAACCGTTCCAAGTATTATTGTCATTTGAAGCTTTTGTATATATAAATGCTAATAAGATGGTTGCTTATTTGAAAGTGCCAGGTATGTGTTATTGTAATGGTACATCTCTGGAATATTATATATCATGAAGGAAGTCAATGCCAAAAGTTAAACTGTCTTGATTAACGATAGTGCTGAATCAACTGTGGTGGCAGTTTTATAATAATAACTAATATCAAACATTTGCAGGAACATTTCTCTAGACAGTGACCATGGCAGGGCTTGATGTTGAAAGTGTAAACAGCAGTCGTGGTAACCACTGCTATGACTGCATACAGCATCGACCAATGAGAACATGTAACCAGTGTCGACAGAATGGCTCTAAGGACACGTTTATTACCTGGTAGGTGCTTCAAAGGAACACATCAGAACCTTTTTTAGGTAAAGGCAACTTGATGTAATTGAAGGCAGCTTTAAGTAGCACTAGACAGCAGTGGTGTTGTCAATGTTCCAGGCCATGTGGTGTTTGAAGGCAAAACTTAGCAGCTGATGGCTACAGTAAAAACACTTGGCTAAAATCATTTGCAGCTGTATTGGTAAATTAATAAATTATTAATGCAGTTGTATAGAAAACACAAACATACAATACTATTGCTTGTAGATTATAAGACAAACCATTGCATTAAATGCAGTAAATGTACAATTATTTATTACTGTTGTGCAGCTAAATAAATTGATATGTTGTATATTGATAAATCCAACCAATTCTCAGTGTAAGTTTTTTGCTTCTCCTGATTCAGAGTAATTTTACCAATTTTTTTTTATTGATCAATCAACTACACCATATCACACATTTGCATTAATTTTGTGTGACATTTCTTACGTAATCTAGTTAAAATTCAGAAGAAAAAGCACATCATTTTATTCTTGATTTTTAACTACCAGGTAGATTACATTAAAAATAATTCCCACACAAAATTAATGAACATATGTGATATTATTGTCATACTGTTGATAAATACAATTCAGTTTTGGGTAAAATATTGGGCCTGTTTACACTTATGCATGTTAGCAGATCATTCAATACTTGATTCTCTAGTCCAACTTGTCACGCCGTCTTCTACTGCTCTGAGACATGTCGTCAACAAGATCTCGTCCACCCATTTGATGACCACGGTCACTCTGCCTGGTGCGCCAAGATGGCAGCGTACATGACCTGCTCAGGGGAGCTTGGCCGTCTGCCATTCACCTATGCCGCAGGTAGGCGTCAGGTGGCA
>CBDHHR010000501.1:5000-6012 GCA_965263245.1 Metamycoplasmataceae bacterium
CATAATACACCAGGTGGCGCGAGTGACAGGATAATTGTGCATTGAAAACCTTCCAGAAGATGTCGCCACTCGTTGCCAAATATTTTTATTAAGTCGCTATATTCATCTATTCTACAATATTTTATTTCATAAATAATTTATTAACTTATTTTTAAAATAAATTAATAACACGCTAATCGAATACTTCTGCTGCTGTCACATTCCTGACAATAATCACAATATAAATGTACAAATGTTCCGTTTCGTTTAGTCACATGTTGATCACGTGGTTCGTAGGCATGACAATCTTCTTGATCTTGTTCGTAATCTCGTTTTTTATTTGTTTTCGTACCTGTAAACGTGATTGTGCTGTTTGGGTGTGTTTACATTGGGTATGTCTGTCTATGTACTACGATGGCGTAAGTTGGTAAGACACTTGAATTGTTTCACTTTTTAAAACATCTGAAGATTATGTTTACACCAACAGGCTTTAAAATCGGCTGTAGACATATTGTACACGTAATTCTTCTAAACATATATCAATATGCATTCATTTATGCAGGAATATATTTTCTGTGAGGAAGTAAACAAAATTACGAAATCTCCGCCTTCTTTGATATGAATGTTTTTGATAAAATACGGCATTTGTAATAACATGGTGATTATTTCATATCTTAGGTTTGATGCACTGGACGTTAAGCATCACACGCTGAACTTCGCTGGTACGAAAGGATATGTTGCTGTCTGGTGACTGTTAAATGACAAGCGATGACCGATGCTGGTCAAAGTGACCGTGGTCACTAGCTACAAATGTATTGTGATTACGCGCAGCAAAGAGACTGATCACGTGCTACAAAGTGATTGCAATCACGTGCTGCAAAGTGTCCATAGCCACGTGCTGCAAAGTAAACGTGACCACGTGCTACAAAATGACCGCAATCACGTGCTTCAAACTGGCCATGATTACGCGCTGCAAAGTGATCGTGATTACTTTCGGCAGCGGTGTAGCGCTTACATTTTCCCGTCGTTATAA
>CBDHHR010000502.1:17500-25000 GCA_965263245.1 Metamycoplasmataceae bacterium
AGGTTGGCCATGCTCACTGTCGTCAGGGGTGAGGTTGGCCATGCTCTCTGTCGTCAGGGGTGTGGTTGGCCATGCTCTCTGTCGTCAGGGGTGAGGTTGGCCATGTTCTCTGTCGTCAGGGGTGAGGTTGGCCATGCTCACTGTCGTCAGGGGTGAGGTTGGCCATGCTCTCTCTCGTCAGGGGTGAGGTTGGCCATGCTCTCTGTCGTCAGGGATGAGGTTGGCCATGCTCTCTGTCGTCAGGGGTGAGGTTGGCCATGCTCTCTGTCGTCAGGGGTGAGGTTGGCCATGCTCTCTGTCGTCAGGGGTGAGGTTGGCCATGCTCTCTGTCGTCAGGGGTGAGGTTGGCCATGCTCTCTGTCGTCAGGGGTGAGGTTGGCCATGCTCACTGTCGTCAGGGGTGAGGTTGGCCATGCTCTCTGTCGTCAGGGGTGAGGTTGGCCATGCTCTCTGTCGTCAGGGGTGAGGTTGGCCATGCTCACTGTCGTCAGGGGTGAGGTTGGCCATGCTCTCTGTCGTCAGGGGTGAGGTTGGCCATGCTCTCTGTCGTCAGGGGTGAGGTTGGCCATGCTCACTGTCGTCAGGGGTGAGGTTGGCCATGCTCACTGTCGTCAGGGGTGAGGTTGGCCATGCTCTCTGTCGTCAGGGGTGAGGTTGGCCATGCTCACTGTCGTCAGGGGTGAGGTTGGCCATGCTCTCTGTCGTCAGGGGTGAGGTTGGCCATGCTCACTGTCGTCAGGGGTGAGGTTGGCCATGCTCTCTGTCGTCAGGGGTGACGTTGGCCATGCTCACTGTCGTCAGGGGTGAGGTTGGCCATGCTCACTGTCGTCAAGGGTGAGGTTGGCCATGCTCTCTGTCGTCAGGGTTGAGGTTGGCCATGCTCACTGTCGTCAGGGGTGAGGTTGGCCATGCTCTCTGTCGTCAGCGGTGTGGTTGGCCATGCTCTCTGTCGTCAGGGGTGAGGTTGGCCATGTTCTCTGTCGTCAGGGGTGAGGTTGGCCATGCTCTCTCTCGTCAGGGGTGAGGTTGGCCATGCTCAATCTCGTCAAGGGTGAGGTTGGCCATGCTCTCTGTCGTCAGGGGTGAGGTTGGCCATGCTCACTGTCGTCAGGGGTGAGGTTGGCCATGCTCTCTCTCGTCAGGGGTGAGGTTGTCCATGCTCTCTGTCGTCAGGGGTGAGGTTGGCCATGCTCTCTGTCGTCAGGGGTGAGGTTGGCCATGCTCTCTCTCGTCAGGGGTGAGGTTGGCCATGCTCTCTGTCGTCAGGGGTGAGGTTGGCCATGCTCTCTGTCGTCAGGGGTGAGGTTGGCCATGTCTCTGTCGTCAGGGGTGAGGTTGGCCATGCTCTCTGTCGTCAGGGATGAGGTTGGCCATGCTCTCTGTCATCAGGGGTGAGGTTGGCCATGCTCTCTGTCGTCAGAGGTGAGGTTGGCCATGCTCTCTGTCGTCAGGGGTGAGGTTGGCCATGCTCACTGTCGTCAGGGGTGAGGTTGGCCATGCTCACTGTCGTCAGGGGTGAGGTTGGCCATGCTCTCTGTCGTCAGGGGTGAGGTTGGCCATGCTCACTGTCGTCAGGGGTGAGGTTGGCCATGCTCTCTGTCGTCAGGGGTGAGGTTGGCCATGCTCACTGTCGTCAGGGGTGAGGTTGGCCATGCTCACTGTCGTCAGGGGTGAGGTTGGCCATGCTCTCTGTCGTCAGGGGTGAGGTTGGCCATGCTCACTGTCGTCAGTGGTGAGGTTGGCCATGCTCTCTGTCGTCAGGGGTGAGGTTGGCCATGCTCACTGTCGTCAGGGGTGAGGTTGGCCATGCTCACTCTCTTCAGGGGTGAGGTTGGCCATGCTCACTGTCGTCAGGGGTGAGGTTGGCCATGCTCTCTGTCGTCAGGGGTGAGGTTGGCCATGCTCTCTGTCGTCAGGGGTGAGGTTGGCCATGCTATGCTCACTGTCGTCAGGGGTGAGATTGGCCATGCTCACTGTCGTCAGGGTAGAGGTTGGCCATGCTCTCTGTCGTCAAGGGTGAGGTTGGCCATGCTCACTGTCGTCAGGGGTGAGGTCGGCCATGCTCTTTGTCGTCAGGGGTGAGGTTGGCCATGCTCACTGTCGTCAGGGGTGAGGTTGGCCATGCTCTCTGTCGTCAGGGGTGAGGTTGGCCATGCTCTCTGTCGTCAGGGGTGAGGTTGGCCATGCCCACTGTCGTCAGGGGTGAGGTTGGCCATGCTCTCTGTCGTCAGGGTTGAGGTTGGCCATGCTCACTGTCGTCAGGGGTGAGGTTGGCCATGCTCTTTGTCGTCAGGGGTGAGGTTGGCCATGCTCACTGTCGTCAGGGGTGAGGTTGGCCATGCTCTCTGTCGTCAGGGGTGAGGTTGGCCATGCTCTCTGTCGTCAGGGGTGAGGTTGGCCATGCTCTCTGTTGTCAGTGGTGAGGTTGGCATTGCTCTCTGTCGTCAGGGGTGAGGTTGGCCATGCTCTCTGTCGTCAGGGGTGAGGTTGGCCATGCCCACTGTCGTCAGGGGTGAGGTTGGCCATGCTCTCTGTCGTCAGGGGTGAGGTTGGCCATGCTCTCTGTCGTCAGGGGTGAGGTTGGCAATGTCTCTGTCGTCAGGGGTGAGGTTGGCCATGCTCTCTGTCGTCAGGGGTGAGGTTGGCCATGCTCACTGTCGTCAGGGGTGAGGTTGGCCATGCTCTCTGTCGTCAGGGGTGAGGTTGGCCATGCTCTCTGACGTCAGCGGTGAGGTTGGCCATGCTCCCTGTCGTCAGGGGTGAGGTTGGCCATGCTCTCTGTCGTCAGGGTTGAGGTTGGCCATGCTCTCTGTCGTCAGGGGTGAGGTTGGCCATGCTCACTGTCGTCAGGGGTGAGGTTGGCCATGCTCTCTGTCGTCAGGGGTGTGGTTGGCCATGCTCTCTGTCGTCAGGGGTGAGGTTGGCCATGTTCTCTGTCGTCAGGGGTGAGGTTGGACATGCTCTCTGTCGTCAGGGGTGAGGTTGGCCATGCTCACTCTCGTCAGGGGTGAGGTTGGCCATGCTCACTGTCGTCAGGGGTGAGGTTGGCCATGCTCTCTGTCGTCAGGGGTGAGGTTGGCCATGCTCACTGTCGTCAGGGGTGAGGTTGGCCATGTCTCTGTCGTCAGGGGTGAAGTTGACCATGCTCTCTGTCGTCAGTGGTGAAGTTGACCATGCTCTCTGTCGTCAGGGGTGAGGTTGGCCATGCTCTCTGTCGTCAGGGGTGAGGTTGGCCATGCTCTCTGTCGTCAGGGGTGAGGTTGGCCATGCTCACTGTCGTCAGGGTTGAGGTTGGCCATGCTCTCTGTCGTCAGGGGTGAGGTTGGCCATGCTCACTGTCGTCAGGTGTGAGGTTGGCCATGCTCTCTGTCGTCAGGGGTGAGGTTGGCCATGTCTCTGTCGTCAGGGGTGAGGTTGGCCATGCTCACTGTCGTCAGGGGTGAGGTTGGCCATGCTCTCTGTCGTCAGGGGTGTGGTTGGCCATGCTCTCTGTCGTCAGGGGTGAGGTTGGCCATGTTCTCTGTCGTCAGGGGTGAGGTTGGCCATGCTCACTGTCGTCAGGGGTGAGGTTGGCCATGCTCTCTCTCGTCAGGGGTGAGGTTGGCCATGCTCTCTGTCGTCAGGGATGAGGTTGGCCATGCTCTCTGTCGTCAGGGGTGAGGTTGGCCATGCTCTCTGTCGTCAGGGGTGAGGTTGGCCATGCTCTCTGTCGTCAGGGGTGAGGTTGGCCATGCTCTCTGTCGTCAGGGGTGAGGTTGGCTATGCTCTCTGTCGTCAGGGGTGAGGTTGGCCATGCTCACTGTCGTCAGGGGTGAGGTTGGCCATGCTCTCTGTCGTCAGGGGTGAGGTTGGCCATGCTCACTGTCGTCAGGGGTGAGGTTGGCCATGCTCACTGTCGTCAGGGGTGAGGTTGGCCATGCTCTCTGTCGTCAGGGGTGAGGTTGGCCATGCTCACTGTCGTCAGGGGTGAGGTTGGCCATGCTCTCTGTCGTCAGGGGTGAGGTTGGCCATGCTCACTGTCGTCAGGGGTGAGGTTGGCCATGCTCTCTGTCGTCAGGGGTGACGTTGGCCATGCTCACTGTCGTCAGGGGTGAGGTTGGCCATGCTCACTGTCGTCAAGGGTGAGGTTGGCCATGCTCTCTGTCGTCAGGGTTGAGGTTGGCCATGCTCACTGTCGTCAGGGGTGAGTTTGGCCATACTCTCTGTCGTCAGGGGTGTGGTTGGCCATGCTCTCTGTCGTCAGGGGTGAGGTTGGCCATGCTCTCTGTCGTCAGGGGTGAGGTTGGCTATGCTCTCTGTCGTCAGGGGTGAGGTTGGCCATGCTCACTGTCGTCATGGGTGAGGTTGGCCATGCTCTCTGTCGTCAGGGGTGAGGTTGGCCATGCTCACTGTCGTCAGGGGTGAGGTTGGCCATGCTCACTGTCGTCAGGGGTGAGGTTGGCCATGCTCTCTGTCGTCAGGGGTGAGGTTGGCCATGCTCACTGTCGTCAGGGGTGAGGTTGGCCATGCTCTCTGTCGTCAGGGGTGAGGTTGGCCATGCTCACTGTCGTCAGGGGTGAGGTTGGCCATGCTCTCTGTCGTCAGGGGTGACGTTGGCCATGCTCACTGTCGTCAGGGGTGAGGTTGGCCATGCTCACTGTCGTCAAGGGTGAGGTTGGCCATGCTCTCTGTCGTCAGGGTTGAGGTTGGCCATGCTCACTGTCGTCAGGGGTGAGTTTGGCCATGCTCTCTGTCGTCAGGGGTGTGGTTGGCCATGCTCTCTGTCGTCAGGGGTGAGGTTGGCCATGTTCTCTGTCGTCAGGGGTGAGGTTGGCCATGCTCTCTGTCGTCAGGGGTGAGGTTGGCCATGCTCAATCTCGTCAGGGGTGAGGTTGGCCATGCTCTCTGTCGTCAGGGGTGAGGTTGGCCATGCTCACTGTCGTCAGGGGTGAGGTTGGCCATGCTCTCTCTCGTCAGGGGTGAGGTTGTCCATGCTCTCTGTCGTCAGGGGTGAGGTTGGCCATGCTCTCTGTCGTCAGGGGTGAGGTTGGCCATGCTCTCTGTCGTCAGGGGTGAGGTTGGCCATGCTCTCTGTCGTCAGGGGTGAGGTTGGTCATGTCTCTGTCGTCAGGGGTGAGGTTGGCCATGCTCTCTGTCGTCAGGGGTGAGGTTGGCCATGCTCTCTGTCGTCAGGGATGAGGTTGGCCATGCTCTCTGTCATCAGGGGTGAGGTTGGCCATGCTCTCTGTCGTCAGAGGTGAGGTTGGCCATGCTCTCTGTCGTCAGGGGTGAGGTTGGCCATGCTCACTGTCGTCAGGGGTGAGGTTGGCCATGCTCACTGTCGTCAGGGGTGAGGTTGGCCATGCTCTCTGTCGTCAGGGGTGAGGTTGGCCATGCTCACTGTCGTCAGGGGTGAGGTTGGCCATGCTCTCTGTCGTCAGGGGTGAGGTTGGCCATGCTCACTGTCGTCAGGGGTGAGGTTGGCCATGCTCACTGTCGTCAGGGGTGAGGTTGGCCATGCTCTCTGTCGTCAGGGGTGAGGTTGGCCATGCTCACTGTCGTCAGTGGTGAGGTTGGCCATGCTCTCTGTCGTCAGGGGTGAGGTTGGCCATGCTCACTGTCGTCAGGGGTGAGGTTGGCCATGCTCACTGTCTTCAGGGGTGAGGTTGGCCATGCTCACTGTCGTCAGGGGTGAGGTTGGCCATGCTCTCTGTCGTCAGGGGTGAGGTTGGCCATGCTCTCTGTCGTCAGGGGTGAGGTTGGCCATGCTATGCTCACTGTCGTCAGGGGTGAGATTGGCCATGCTCACTGTCGTCAGGGTAGAGGTTGGCCATGCTCTCTGTCGTCAGGGATGAGGTTGGCCATGCTCACTGTCGTCAGGGGTGAGGTTGGCCATGCTCTTTGTCGTCAGGGGTGAGGTTGGCCATGCTCACTGTCGTCAGGGGTGAGGTTGGCCATGCTCTCTGTCGTCAGGGGTGAGGTTGGCCATGCTCTCTGTCGTCACGGGTGAGGTTGGCCATGCTCACTGTCGTCAGGGGTGAGGTTGGCCATGCTCTCTGTCGTCAGGGTTGAGGTTGGCCATGCTCACTGTCGTCAGGGGTGAGGTTGGCCATGCTCTTTGTCGTCAGGGGTGAGGTTGGCCATGCTCACTGTCGTCAGGGGTGAGGTTGGCCATGCTCTCTGTCGTCAGGGGTGAGGTTGGCCATGCTCTCTGTCGTCAGGGGTGAGGTTGGCCATGCTCTCTGTTGTCAGTGGTGAGGTTGGCATTGCTCTCTGTCGTCAGGGGTGAGGTTGGCCATGCTCTCTGTCGTCAGGGGTGAGGTTGGCCATGCCCACTGTCGTCAGGGGTGAGGTTGGCCATGCTCTCTGTCGTCAGGGGTGAGGTTGGCCATGCTCTCTGTCGTCAGGGGTGAGGTTGGCCATGTCTCTGTCGTCAGGGGTGAGGTTGGCCATGCTCTCTGTCGTCAGGGGTGAGGTTGGCCATGCTCACTGTCGTCAGGGGTGAGGTTGGCCATGCTCTCTGTCGTCAGGGGTGAGGTTGGCCATGCTCTCTGACGTCAGCGGTGAGGTTGGCCATGCTCCCTGTCGTCAGGGGTGAGGTTGGCCATGCTCTCTGTCGTCAGGGTTGAGGTTGGCCATGCTCTCTGTCGTCAGGGGTGAGGTTGGCCATGCTCACTGTCGTCAGGGGTGAGGTTGGCCATGCCCTCTGTCGTCAGGGGTGAGGTTGGCCATGCTCTCTCTCGTCAGGGGTGAGGTTGGCCATGCTCTCTGTCATCCTTTCTTCGTCTTTTGTTTCATCTCCTCACTTTTCTCTCACGGCGTTCTTTATCAACAATCTTCTCCTTCTATATTTTGCTGTTGTTCTCCATTCTCCAACCACAATTTCCAGATATCTCTTGACGCAGTCCTCCCATCGCATTCTCGGTCTTCATCTCCGTCTTTTTCCCTTCGCTTTCTGTGCATCTGCTCTCTCTGTCAACTGGTCATCTCCCATAGTTGTAGCAAAAACAGAGATGAAAAGATCGACTGCAGCCCGGCATCCCGATGGCGTTGATACTGCTCTGTCCTATGATCTAGGTTTCTTTCTTATTCCTTATATTTGTTCCAAACCTGATATGTTTGTTTTATCTGTAGTTTTGGATGTTGCTACGTATCGCGCACTGCTTTAGTAACTGAAACACTAAAGGCACATATTGGTAACACAATATTATTGGACATTGAAAATATGCTAATTTCAGTAAAATTCAAATTGTAGACAAATGGTCGCTGACGAAACCTTTCTTCAGTTTACAGGTTATTTATTGCATATTGAGGAAAATAACAAACTTGCCAATAATACGCAGATCATCATATTCTGATTTTGATAAATTTAAAGCATGCAATAATGGTAAACAATTCAGTATTTTAAGCTCAAATATATATATATATATTATATATATATATTATATATATACATATATATATATATATATACATATATATATATATATATATATATATATATATATATATATACACGCT
>CBDHHR010000502.1:35000-37500 GCA_965263245.1 Metamycoplasmataceae bacterium
TCGATCGATCGATCGATCGATCGATCGATCAATCAATCAATCAATCAATTTATCATTCAATCAACCAATCATTGAGTCAAAACGTTTATTCAAACTCCTTAACTGTGCAAATAAGTACAAATAAGTTCAAATAAACTAATTCATATTAGTGAATAGTTTGTAGGGAGAATCATTAAATTATGAATGCAATTGTTTCTACAGTTTTATTACATAAGTGATATCATGTGTCAAACATGATTTGTGTTTTAGCTCTTATTAGTAAATTGTGCAATGCGATTTTAAATTTGCTTACAATAACTTTCGCACAAGTGTTTCTGGCATTGAGCCTTAAACCGGTGAAACGAAAGAATGAATACGGTAAAACTGACATCAATCCAAAGAATTGTTTGAGGAACCTTAATCAAAACACGTCGTCTACCAAGTGATGTCGACGCAGTGGCCATGCGTCGCCGAGCATCCCTCTCTTCCCAGCACGTGTATAATAATGAGGAGTAGATCAAACAAAGACACCTTCATTCGTTCAGCTGACAGCCATGCAGTTCTCCTTTGAACCCGCCACAAGACAAACGCAATCAGGTTCAACAGAAGCACGTATACAAGCCATCCAGTCTCACTCTTGCACGCAATGGACGTCGCTACATATTCTAGGGTCGGCGTCTAGTTGCGCAAATACCCTTGGTAGCCTGCTGCGCGCCCGCTGGGAAACCGATGCCGATTACGGTAAACAAATCAGGCAAGTAAAGCGTGCAGGTGCTACGCCGGTACGTCGAAATAGTTAACGTCGACCGGGTGCAAATATTCTCTGGGTCCGGACCCACCCGGCCACGGAATGAACCAAGGGTACGTCGGTGCTAATATCTGATTAAGTTGCGTCCAGTCTATGTTTGCATTATTTACACCTAATAAGGCGAACGTATGCCGCTGTCCAAAAACAACGGCAGGATGTTTGCTTCGGCCGCCAGAACTAATTTGTTCCGCAATACAATACCGACAAACTCGCCAAATGTGCAAATGAACACTGCGTTAAGATAATGGACTATTTCATATAATATTTATATATGAAAAGTGTTGTAGCTTCCGGTATAGGCAAATGGATTCGCGTGCACTTGCAAATGGCAATGTGTTGTTATGCGTTTGTGAAGTACAGTCTAATAGGGATATATATATAGTTAAATATACGGTGTAATAATTATATAAACAAGTCATGATCAATAGCGAAGTTAGTCCAATGCAATACGGGCGCAGCGGTTGGCCGGACGTGCGCATGTGCGTGCGAAAATGCATGCGTGAGTGCGAACTTGTGGGCGTGCTGGTTGGATTCAGTCCAAGGTACAAGGACGTCTGTTTCATCAAATGTAAATCGAACAAAATAATCATACGTCTTTAGTGTGTGTTAACACAATGATGACTTGTTTTTGTACGGAATCACCGGGCAATTTCGACTGTGCTTACAAAGTGGGATGTGGGCGACATACGGAGAGTCTAACGATCTTGTTATTGTTCTTACATACACATAACTGTGTATTTTGTCTGATGTTTGTGCAGTGCATATAGTGGGATGTATATCTGATGTCTGTGTGACTGTATATGTCTATGATGTCTGTGTGACTGTATATGTCTATGATGTCTGTGTGACTGTATATGTCTATGATGTCTGTGTGACTGTATATGTGTATGATGTCTGTGTGACTGTATATGTCTATGATGTCTGTGTGACTGTATATGTCTATGATGTCTGTGTGACTGTATATGTCTATGATGTCTGTGTGACTGTATATGTGTATGATGTCTGTGTGACTGTATATGTCTATGATGTCTGTGTGACTGTATATGTCTATGATGTCTGTGTGACTGTATATGTCTATGATGTCTGTGTGACTGTATATGTGTATGATGTCTGTGTGACTGTATATGTCTATGATGTCTGTGTGACTGTATATGTCTATGATGTCTGTGTGACTGTATATGTCTATGATGTCTGTGTGACTGTATATGTGTATGATGTCTGTGTGACTGTATATGTCTATGATGTCTGTGTGACTGTATATGTATATGATGTCTGTGTGACTGTATATGTCTATGATGTCTGTGTGACTGTATATGTCTATGATGTCTGTGTGACTGTATATGTCTATGATGTCTGTGTGACTGTATATGTCTATGATGTCTGTGTGACTGTATATGTCTATGATGTCTGTGTGACTGTATATGTCTATGATGTCTGTGTGACTGTATATGTCTATGAAGTTACATGAGTTTACAACCGTGTGAATGCACGAATGTTAACAATGCTAAAGGGATGTTTTCACAAGACTCGTTACTATGACTTTGTAACACGCAGTTACTATCACTTTGTAACACGCAGTTACTATCACTTTGTAACACGCAGTTACTATCACTTTGTAACACGCAGTTACTATCACTTTGTAACACGCAGTTACTATCACTTTGTAACACACAGTTACTATTACTTTGTAACACGCAGTTACTATTACTTTGT
>CBDHHR010000502.1:40000-42500 GCA_965263245.1 Metamycoplasmataceae bacterium
GGTCATAATAGAACGCATTTATTGTTTGTTAAATTATAAGGAGAGAATCCGAGAGCAATTTTTAGCTGTTATTATTATTAATATTGCTTTCCAGTAAAAACGTGAGATGGCGAATGATTTTTGTAATAATGTTTTTTTAACCGGCCTTGACATGGAAGTGTTTCGGTTAGTATATTAACAATGTCAATAGTTACATAATCATATATAATTGGTTCCTTTTTGAGTATCATCCGTTTTTTAAATGACTACTTTCTTACACATAACGGTTTTGATCGTCTGCTAATACGCTTGCAACCTCCTTCCGTACACACGTAACATTGCATAATCAATTGTATTTATTCACGGGGCCTGTGTTGTGATAACATTGTCTTCACGAGGGATTACGTAAGAGGTGTGTAGAAACGGTACATTTACGCACGTAACACCGTACGCGACAAGCAATCGCACCATGATTGCAACAGAAGCATCAGGCGAAAACGACTGCGACACCAGCTAGTCGCCAGGGGGCTGCCGTAACAGTCGCTAGGGGCCTGTGTTTGTGAGAGGGTCCGTACGGGACTGAGCTGTTGCTCTCACTGCCTTTGTCGGTGTTCAGTTACTGGCGCCACGTGTTGCATTACGCTGGTTGAACACCACAGAAGGCCACGCAACAACACCTGTATACGGCCGTGAACCGTTCTAATAGTGGCTTATTTTTGGATGTCAGTACTAAGGGACTTTGTATTAATGAATAATTCAATAATCCAATTCCAGTAGTAAATAAAACACTGGACCGAGTCGATGCCGGACACCCACACTTCGTCAAAAAAAAAACGAACGGCATATAAATTGCAGTGATATATCGTCCTGTCTAAATAAAAGAGTTAGATAATTACAGGTTTTACTTCCCATTACGGGAAAATGGAGGCAAGGTTGGCGTAGATTTGTATGGGGGCAAATTAGGAGACCGACAACAACGATGTATATTATAATTACACTACTTAGAACAACGTCTGAGTATTGCCAATGATACTGAAAGCAACGTCATATTATTAATTACTCTACGTAGAACAACCACTGAGTACTTCTACGATACTGAGAGCAACGTCATAGTATTAATTACTCTACTTAGAACGAGGACTGAGTATTTCTACGATACTGAGAGCAACGTCATAGTATTAATTACACTACTTAGAACAACCACTGAGTACTTCTACGATACTGAGAGCAACGTCATAGTATTAATTACACTACTTAGAACAACCACTGAGTACTTCTACGATACTGAGAGCAACGTCATAGTATTAATTACACTACTTAGAACAACCACTGAGTACTTCTACGATACTGAGAGCAACGTCATAGTATTAATTACACTACTTAGAACAACCACAGAGTACCTCTAAGATACTGAGAGCAACGTCATAGTATTAATTACACTACTTAGAACAACCACTGAGTACTTCTACGATACTGAGAGCAACGTCATAGTATTAAATACACTTCTTAGAACAACCACTGAGTACTTCTACGATACTGAGAGCAACGTCATAGTATTAATTACACTACTTAGAACAACCACTGAGTACTTCTACGATACTGAGAGCAACGACCTATTATTAATTGCATTACTTAAAACAATTTCTACGATACTGACGACAACGACATAGTATTAATTACACTACTCAGAACAACGACTGAGTACTGTCTATGATATTGACTACAACGATATGGTATGAAGTACACTACTTAGATCAACGACTGAGTACTGTCTATGATATTGACTACAACGATATGGTATGAAGTACACTACTTAGATCAACGACTGAGTACTGTCTATGATATTGACAACAACGACATAGTATCAAGTACAGGACTTAGAACAACGACTGAGTACTGTCTATGATATTGACAACAACGACATAGTATCAAGTACAGGACTTAGAACAACGACTGAGTACTGTCTATGATATTGACAACAACGACATAGTATCAAGTACAGGACTTAGAACAACGACTGAGTACTGTCTATGATATTGACAACAACGACATAGTATCAAGTACAGGACTTAGAACAACGACTGAGTACTGTCTATGATATTGACAACAACGACATAGTATCAAGTACAGGACTTAGAACAACGACTGAGTACTGTCTATGATATTGACAACAACGACATAGTATCAAGTACAGGACTTAGAACAACGACTGAGTGCTGTATACACGACCATGTCCACAGCGGTCCGGATTCGTTCCTAGCTCGTTTAGTGGTGTTTGCCGTACATCTAATTACCATCACTGCCACGAGCGGTGCATTAATCAAACTCACCGTGGTTTTGTTACTCTCTAAGTATGACACGTGTTAAACAACGTTCGAATTTCAAATTGAGTTAGGCGTGACGTCTCTGCCCAGAGCAGCGCGTAGCAAGTCGGGGGTTGTGAGGCAAAGTACACCCGCTAACGCGTGTACGTGGTTCAAATCGGCGTGGACAGATTGCATTGTGCTTAGATGTCACGAAA
>CBDHHR010000502.1:57500-76923 GCA_965263245.1 Metamycoplasmataceae bacterium
GTGTGTGTGTGTGTGTGTGTGTGTGTGTGTGTGTGTGTGTGTATGTGTGTGTGTGTGTGTATGGATGAGACCTTACGTAAATTAAAAACGACTACTCGATAGTGATGGGAGATTTCAATGCGCAACGGGCAAATGTGAGTTGAAGTGAGAAAAGAAACAGGCCACAATTTGGTAAATTAGGCAACAGTGCTGTAACGAAAACCGAATTTGACGACATCCTAACAAACAGCCCAGACATTATCGCATATGTAACAGTCAAGACCAGCGCAGCTAACGCTACCAACAGGCCACGCAAATCATCGAATATTACGTCACCAACTCGCGCGAAAGGCCAACAAAATGTGGAAAAAGGCGACCATAAACAACATAGAATACGCACAAATATGCAAGACCATCACAAAAAGCTAGTGAGGACATCAATATGTATAACCAAGACATCATACAACGAAAAACGTGCTTCTCATAAAAGAGCCTGGGGAAATTCAGGAGAACGCAAAAAGTAGGTCAAGACGTAATGTTTACATTC
The DNA here is from genome assembly GCA_965263245.1 of Metamycoplasmataceae bacterium. Taxonomy (GTDB): domain Bacteria; phylum Bacillota_I; class Bacilli_A; order Mycoplasmatales; family Metamycoplasmataceae; genus DT-68. The sequence continues at coordinate 58,027 of CBDHHR010000502.1, forward strand.
CTATACAAGCTGCGCAGAGAAATACATGATAACGAAAAGACCACTGAACGACTACAGGAATTTAACATCGATCTATGTACTATCCCACAGCGCATTCGTCGACTACGAGAAAGCCTTCGTCTCAGTGCAAATTCTACCTGTACAGACCTCACTTCAGGAACAGTGCATAGAAGATGTGTAGAGACATCTAGACTTCAATGGCAGTACACCTACACACAGAATGCAACAAGATCAACATGTAGATACATCTAGAGCTCAATGGCAGTCCACCTACACATAGAATGCAACACGATCAACATGTAGATACATCTAGAGCTCACTGGCAGTCTACCTACACACAGAATGCAACAAGATCAACATGTAGATACATCTAGAGCTCACTGCCAGTCCACCTACACACATAATGCAACACGATCAACATATAGAGACATATAGAGCTCAATGACAGTCCACCTACACACATAATGCAACAAGATCAACATGTATATACATACATAGCTCAATGGCAGTCCACCTACACACAGAATGCAACAAGATCAACATGTATATACATATAGAGCTCAATGGCCGTCCACCTACACCCAGAATGCAACAAGATCAACATGTAGAGACATCTAGAGCTCACTGGCAGTCCACCTACACATAGAATGCAACAAGATCAACATGTAGAGACATATAGAGCTCACTGGCAGTCCGCCTACACACAGAATGCAACAAGATCAACATGTAGATACATCTAGAGCTCAATGGCAGTCCACCTACACACATAATGCAACACGATCAACATGTAGATACATATAGATCTAACTGGCAGTCCACCTACACACAGAATGCAACACGATCAACATGTAGATACATCTAGAGTTCACTGGCAGTCCACCTACACACATAATGCAACACGATCAACATGTAGATACATCTAGGGCTCAATGGCAGTCCACATACACACAGAATGCAACAAGATCGACATGTAGATACATCTAGAGCTCAATGGCAGTCCACCTACACACATAATGCAACAAGATCGACATGTAGATACATCTAGAGCTCAATTGCAGTCCACCTACACACAGAATGCAACAAGATAAACCTGTAGATACATCTACAGCTCAATGGCAGTCCACATACACACAGAATGCAACAAGATCGACATGTAGATACATCTAGAGCTCAATGGCAGTCCACCTACACACAGAATGCAACACGATCAACATGTAGATACATCTAGAGCTCAATGGCAGTCCACATACACACAGAATTCAACAAGATCGACACGTAGATACATCTAGAGCTCACTGGCAGTCCACATACACACAGAATGCAACAAGATAAACATGTGGAGACATCTAGAGCTCAATGACAGTCCATATACACACAGAATGCAACAAGATCAACATGTAGAGACATATAGAGCTCAATGGCAGTCCACCTACACACAGAATGCAACACGATCAACATGTATATACATATAGAGCTCAATGGCAGTCCACCTACACACAGAATGCAACAAGATCAACATGTAGAGACATATAGAGCTCAATGGCAGTCCACATACACACAGAATACAACAAGATCAACATGTAGATACATCTAGAGCTCAACGGCAGTCCACCTACACACAGAATGCAACAAGATCAACATGTAGATACATCTAGAGCTCAATGGCAGTCCACATACACACATAATACAACAAGATCAACATGTAGATACATCTAGAGCTCAACGGCAGTCCACATACACACATAATGCAACAAGATCAACATGTAGATACATCTAGAGCTCAATGGCAGTCCACCTACACACAGAATACAACAAGATCAACATGTAGATACATCTAGAGCTCAACGGCAGTCCACCTACACACAGAATGCAACAAGATCAACATGTAGAGACATATAGAGCTCAATGGCAGTCCACATACACACATAATGCAACAAGATCAACATGTAGAGACATCTAGAGCTCAACGGCACGCCACCTTCATACAGAATGCAACAAGATCAACATGTAGAGACATATAGAGCTCAATGGCAGTCCACATACACACAGAATGCAACAAGATCAACATGTAGCTACATCTAGAGTTCAACGGCACGCCACCTTCACACAGAATGCAAAAAGATCAACATGTAGAGACATATAGAGCTCAATGGCAGTCCACATACACACAGAATGCAACAAGATCAACATGTAGAGACATCTAGAGCTCAATGGCACGCCACCTTCACACAGAATGCAACAAGATCAACATGTAGATACATCTAGAGCTCAATGGCACGCCACCTTCACACAGAATGCAACATGATCAACATGTAGAGACATCTAGAGCTCAATGGCACGCCACCTTCACACAGAATGCAACAAGATCAACATGTAGAGACATACAGAGCTCAATGGCACGCCACCTTCACACAGAATGCAACAAGATCAACATGTAGAGACATCTAGAGCTCAATGGCACGCCACCTTCACACAGAATGCAACAAGATCAACATGTAGAGACATCTAGAGCTCAATGGCACGCCACCTTCACACAGAATGCAACAAGATCAACATGTAGAGACATATAGAGCTCAATGGCAGTCCACATACACACAGAATGCAACAAGATCAACATGTAGATACATCTAGAGCTCACTGGCAGTCCACATACACACAGAATGTAACAAGATCAACATGTAGATACATCTAGGGCTCACTGGCAGTCCACCTACACACATAATGCAACAAAATCAACATGTAGAGACATCTAGAGCTCACTGGCACGCCACCTTCTCACAGAATGCAACAATATCAACATGTAGAGACATCTAGAGCTCAATGGCACGCCACCTTCTCACAGAATGCAACAAAATCAACATGTAGAGACATCTAGAGCTCAATGGCACGCCACCTTCTCACAGAATGCAACAATATCAACATGTAGAGACATCTAGAGCTCAATGGCAGTCCACCTACACACAGAATGCAACACGATCAACATGAATATACATCTAGAGCTCAATGGCAGTCCACATACACACAGAATGCAACACGATCAACATGTAGCTACATCTAGAGCTCAATGGCACTCCACCTACACACAGAATGCAACAAGATCAACATGTAGATACATCTAGAGCTCAATGGCAGTCCACATACAAACAGAATGCAACAAGATCAACATGTAGATACATCTACAGCTCAATGGCAGTCCACATACACACAGAATGCAACACGATCAACATGTATATACATCTAGAGCTCAATGGCACTCCACCTACACATAGAATGCAACAAGATCAACATGTAGGTACATCTAGTGCTCAATGGCAGTCCACATACACACAGAATGCAACAAGATCAACATGTAGAGACATCTACAGCTCAATGGCAGTCCACATACACACAGAATGCAACAAGATCAACATGTAGATACATCTAGAGCTCAATGGCAGTCCACATACACACAGAATGCAACAAGATCAACATGTAGATACATCTAGAGCTCAACGGCACTCCACCAACACACAGAATGCAACAAGATCAACATGTAGAGACATATAGAGCTCAATGGCAGTCCACATACACACAGAATGCAACAAGATCAACATGTAGAGACATCTAGAGCTCAACGGCACGCCACCTTCACACAGAATGCAACAAGATCAACATGTAGAGACATATAGAGCTCAATGGCAGTCCACATACACACATAATGCAACAAGATCAACATGTAGAGACATCTACAGCTCAATGGCACGCCACCTTCACACAGAATGCAACAAGATCAACATGTAGCTACATCTAGAGTTCAATGGCACGCCACCTTCACACAGAATGCAACAAGATCAACATGTAGCTACATCTAGAGCTCAATGGCACGCCACCTTCACACAGAATGCAACAAGATCAACATGTAGAGACACATAGAGCTCAATGGCAGTCCACATACACACAGAATGCAACAAGATCAACATGTAGAGACATCTAGAGCTCAATGGCACGCCACCTTCACACAGAATGCAACAAGATCAACATGTAGAGACATATAGAGCTCAATGGCAGTCCACATGCTTGTTGCATTATGTGTGTATGTGGACTGCCATTGAGCTCTATATGTCTCTACATGTTGATCTTGTTGCATTCTGTGTGAAGGTGGCGTGCCGTTGAGCTCTAGATGTCTCTACATGTTGATCTTGTTGCATTCTGTGTGTATGTGGACTGCCATTGAGCTCTATATGTCTCTACATGTTGATCTTGTTGCATTCTGTGTGAAGGTGGCGTGCCGTTGAGCTCTAGATGTCTCTACATGTTGATCTTGTTGCATTATGTGTGTATGTGGATTGCCATTGAGCTCTATATGTCTCTACATGTTGATCTTGTTGCATTCTGTGTGTAGGTGGACTGCCGTTGAGCTCTAGATGTATCTACATGTTGATCTTGTTGCATTCTGTGTGTATGTGGACTGCCATTGAGCTCTAGATGTATCTACATGTTGATCTTGTTGCATTCTGTGTGTATGTGGACTGCCATTGAGCTCTAGATGTATCTACATGTTGATCTTGTTGCATTCTGTGTGTATGTGGACTGCCATTGAGCACTAGATGTATCTACATGTTGATCTTGTTGCATTCTATGTGTAGGTGGAGTGCCATTGAGCTCTAGATGTATATACATGTTGATCGTGTTGCATTCTGTGTGTATGTGGACTGCCATTGAGCTCTAGATGTATCTACATGTTGATCTTGTTGCATTCTGTGTGTATGTGGACTGCCATTGAGCTCTAGATGTATCTACATGTTGATCTTGTTGCATTCTGTGTGTAGGTGGAGTGCCATTGAGCTCTAGATGTAGCTACATGTTGATCGTGTTGCATTCTGTGTGTATGTGGACTGCCATTGAGCTCTAGATGTATATACATGTTGATCGTGTTGCATTCTGTGTGTAGGTGGACTGCCATTGAGCTCTAGATGTCTCTACATGTTGATCTTGTTGCATTCTGTGAGAAGGTGGACTGCCAGTGAGCTCTAGATGTCTCTACATGTTGATTTTGTTGCATTATGTGTGTAGGTGGACTGCCAGTGAGCCCTAGATGTATCTACATGTTGATCTTGTTACATTCTGTGTGTAAGTGGACTGCCAGTGAGCTCTAGATGTATCTACATGTTGATCTTGTTGCATTCTGTGTGTATGTGGACTGCCATTGAGCTCTATATGTCTCTACATGTTGATCTTGTTGCATTCTGTGTGAAGGTGGCGTGCCATTGAGCTCTAGATGTCTCTACATGTTGATCTTGTTGCATTCTGTGTGTATGTGGACTGCCATTGAGCTCTAGATGTCTCTACATGTTGATCTTGTTGCATTCTGTGTGAAGGTGGCGTGCCATTGAGCTCTAGATGTCTCTACATGTTGATCTTGTTGCATTCTGTGTGAAGGTGGCGTGCCATTGAGCTCTAGATGTAGCTACATGTTGATCTTGTTGCATTCTGTGTGAAGGTGGCGTGCCATTGAGCTCTAGATGTCTCTACATGTTGATCTTGTTGCATTCTGTGTGAATGTGGACTGCCATTGAGCTCTAGATGTCTCTACATGTTGATCTTGTTGCATTCTGTGTGAAGGTGGCGTGCCATTGAGCTCTAGATGTCTCTACATGTTGATCTTGTTGCATTCTGTGTGTATGTGGACTGCCATTGAGCTCTATATGTCTCTACATGTTGATCTTGTTGCATTCTGTGTGAAGGTGGCGTGCCATTGAGCTCTAGATGTCTCTACATGTTGATCTTGTTGCATTCTGTGTGAAGGTGGCGTGCCATTGAGCTCTAGATGTCTCTACATGTTGATCTTGTTGCATTCTGTGTGTATGTGGACTGCCATTGAGCTCTATATGTCTCTACATGTTGATCTTGTTGCATTCTGTGTGAAGGTGGCGTGCCATTGAGCTCTAGATGTCTCTACATGTTGATCTTGTTGCATTCTGTGTGTATGTGGACTGCCATTGAGCTCTATATGTCTCTACATGTTGATCTTGTTGCATTCTGTGTGAAGGTGGCGTGCCGTTGAGCTCTAGATGTCTCTACATGTTGATCTTGTTGCATTATGTGTGTATGTGGACTGCCATTGAGCTCTATATGTCTCTACATGTTGATCTTGTTGCATTCTGTGTGTAGGTGGACTGCCGTTGAGCTCTAGATGTATCTACATGTTGATCTTGTTGCATTCTGTGTGTATGTGGACTGCCATTGAGCTCTAGATGTATCTACATGTTGATCTTGTTGCATTCTGTGTGTATGTGGACTGCCATTGAGCTCTAGATGTATCTACATGTTGATCTTGTTGCATTCTGTGTGTATGTGGACTGCCATTGAGCTCTAGATGTATCTACATGTTGATCTTGTTGCATTCTATGTGTAGGTGGAGTGCCATTGAGCTCTAGATGTATCTACATGTTGATCTTGTTGCATTCTGTGTGTATGTGGACTGCCATTGAGCTCTAGATGTATCTACATGTTGATCTTGTTGCATTCTGTGTGTATGTGGACTGCCATTGAGCTCTAGATGTATCTACATGTTGATCTTGTTGCATTCTGTGTGTAGGTGGAGTGCCATTGAGCTCTAGATGTAGCTACATGTTGATCGTGTTGCATTCTGTGTGTATGTGGACTGCCATTGAGCTCTAGATGTATATACATGTTGATCGTGTTGCATTCTGTGTGTAGGTGGACTGCCATTGAGCTCTAGATGTCTCTACATGTTGATCTTGTTGCATTCTGTGAGAAGGTGGACTGCCAGTGAGCTCTAGATGTCTCTACATGTTGATTTTGTTGCATTATGTGTGTAGGTGGACTGCCAGTGAGCCCTAGATGTATCTACATGTTGATCTTGTTACATTCTGTGTGTAAGTGGACTGCCAGTGAGCTCTAGATGTATCTACATGTTGATCTTGTTGCATTCTGTGTGTATGTGGACTGCCATTGAGCTCTATATGTCTCTACATGTTGATCTTGTTGCATTCTGTGTGAAGGTGGCGTGCCATTGAGCTCTAGATGTCTCTACATGTTGATCTTGTTGCATTCTGTGTGTATGTGGACTGCCATTGAGCTCTAGATGTCTCTACATGTTGATCTTGTTGCATTCTGTGTGTAGGTGGCGTGCCATTGAGCTCTAGATGTATCTACATGTTGATCTTGTTGCATTCTGTGTGAAGGTGGACGTGCCATTGAGCTCTAGATGTCTCTACATGTTGATCTTGTTGCATTCTGTGTGAAGGTGGCGTGCCATTGAGCTCTAGATGTCTCTACATGTTGATCTTGTTGCATTCTGTGTGTATGTGGACTGCCATTGAGCTCTAGATGTCTCTACATGTTGATCTTGTTGCATTCTGTGTGAAGGTGGCGTGCCATTGAGCTCTAGATGTCTCTACATGTTGATCTTGTTGCATTCTGTGTGTATGTGGACTGCCATTGAGCTCTAGATGTCTCTACATGTTGATCTTGTTGCATTCTGTGTGAAGGTGGCGTGCCATTGAGCTCTAGATGTCTCTACATGTTGATCTTGTTGCATTCTGTGTGTAGGTGGACGTGCCATTGAGCTCTAGATGTCTCTACATGTTGATCTTGTTGCATTATGTGTGTATGTGGACTGCCATTGAGCTCTATATGTCTCTACATGTTGATCTTGTTGCATTCTGTGTGAAGGTGGCGTGCCGTTGAGCTCTAGATGTCTCTACATGTTGATCTTGTTGCATTCTGTGTGTATGTGGACTGCCATTGAGCTCTATATGTCTCTACATGTTGATCTTGTTGCATTCTGTGTGAAGGTGGCGTGCCATTGAGCTCTAGATGTCTCTACATGTTGATCTTGTTGCATGCTGTGTGAAGGTGGCGTGCCATTGAGCTCTAGATGTCTCTACATGTTGATCTTGTTGCATTCTGTGTGAAGGTGGCGTGCCATTGAGCTCTAGATGTCTCTACATGTTGATCTTGTTGCATTCTGTGTGTATGTGGACTGCCATTGAGCTCTATATGTCTCTACATGTTGATCTTGTTGCATTCTGTGTGAAGGTGGCGTGCCGTTGAACTCTAGATGTAGCTACATGTTGATCTTGTTGCATTCTGTGTGAAGGTGGCGTGCCATTGAGCTGTAGATGTCTCTACATGTTGATCTTGTTGCATTCTGTGTGAATGTGGACTGCCATTGAGCTCTATGTGTCTCTACATGTTGATCTTGTTGCATTCTGAGTGAAGGTGGCGTGCCATTGAGCTCTAGATGTCTCTACATGTTGATCTTGTTGCATTCTGTGTGTATGTGGACTGCCATTGAGCTCTATGTGTCTCTACATGTTGATCTTGTTGCATTCTGTGTGAAGGTGGCGTGCCATTGAGCTCTAGATGTAGCTACATGTTGATCTTGTTGCATTCTGTGTGAAGGTGGCGTGCCATTGAGCTGTAGATGTCTCTACATGTTGATCTTGTTGCATTATGTGTGTATGTGGACTGCCATTGAGCTCTATATGTCTCTACATGTTGATCTTGTTGCATTCTGTGTGAAGGTGGCGTGCCGTTGAGCTCTAGATGTCTCTACATGTTGATCTTGTTGCATTCTGTGTGTATGTGGACTGCCATTGAGCTCTATATGTCTCTACATGTTGATCTTGTTGCATTCTGTGTGAAGGTGGCGTGCCGTTGAGCTCTAGATGTCTCTACATGTTGATCTTGTTGCATTATGTGTGTATGTGGATTGCCATTGAGCTCTATATGTCTCTACATGTTGATCTTGTTGCATTCTGTGTGTAGGTGGACTGCCGTTGAGCTCTAGATGTATCTACATGTTGATCTTGTTGCATTCTGTGTGTATGTGGACTGCCATTGAGCTCTAGATGTATCTACATGTTGATCTTGTTGCATTCTGTGTGTATGTGGACTGCCATTGAGCTCTAGATGTATCTACATGTTGATCTTGTTGCATTCTGTGTGTATGTGGACTGCCATTGAGCACTAGATGTATCTACATGTTGATCTTGTTGCATTCTATGTGTAGGTGGAGTGCCATTGAGCTCTAGATGTATATACATGTTGATCGTGTTGCATTCTGTGTGTATGTGGACTGCCATTGAGCTCTAGATGTATCTACATGTTGATCTTGTTGCATTCTGTGTGTATGTGGACTGCCATTGAGCTCTAGATGTATCTACATGTTGATCTTGTTGCATTCTGTGTGTAGGTGGAGTGCCATTGAGCTCTAGATGTAGCTACATGTTGATCGTGTTGCATTCTGTGTGTATGTGGACTGCCATTGAGCTCTAGATGTATATACATGTTGATCGTGTTGCATTCTGTGTGTAGGTGGACTGCCATTGAGCTCTAGATGTCTCTACATGTTGATCTTTTTGCATTCTGTGAGAAGGTGGACTGCCAGTGAGCTCTAGATGTCTCTACATGTTGATTTTGTTGCATTATGTGTGTAGGTGGACTGCCAGTGAGCCCTAGATGTATCTACATGTTGATCTTGTTACATTCTGTGTGTAAGTGGACTGCCAGTGAGCTCTAGATGTATCTACATGTTGATCTTGTTGCATTCTGTGTGTATGTGGACTGCCATTGAGCTCTATATGTCTCTACATGTTCATCTTGTTGCATTCTGTGTGAAGGTGGCGTGCCATTGAGCTCTAGATGTCTCTACATGTTGATCTTGTTGCATTCTGTGTGTATGTGGACTGCCATTGAGCTCTATGTGTCTCTACATGTTGATCTTGTTGCATTCTGTGTGAAGGTGGCGTGCCATTGAGCTCTAGATGTAGCTACATGTTGATCTTGTTGCATTCTGTGTGAAGGTGGCGTGCCATTGAGCTCTAGATGTAGCTACATGTTGATCTTGTTGCATTCTGTGTGAAGGTGGCGTGCCATTGAGCTGTAGATGTCTCTACATGTTGATCTTGTTGCATTATGTGTGTATGTGGACTGCCATTGAGCTCTATATGTCTCTACATGTTGATCTTGTTGCATTCTGTGTGAAGGTGGCGTGCCGTTGCGCTCTATGTGTCTCTACATGTTGATCTTGTTGCATTCTGTGTGTATGTGGACTGCCATTGAGCTCTATATGTCTCTACATGTTGATCTTGTTGCATTCTGTATGAAGGTGGCGTGCCGTTGAGCTCTAGATGTCTCTACATGTTGATCTTGTTGCATTATGTGTGTATGTGGACTGCCATTGAGCTCTATATGTCTCTACATGTTGATCTTGTTGCATTCTGTGTGTACGGTGGCGTGCCATTGAGCTCTAGATGTCTCTACATGTTGATCTTGTTGCATTCTGTGTGTATGTGGACTGCCATTGAGCTCTAGATGTCTCTACATGTTGATCTTGTTGCATTCTGTGTGAAGGTGGCGTGCCATTGAGCTCTAGATGTCTCTACATGTTGATCTTGTTGCATTCTGTGTGAAGGTGGCGTGCCATTGAGCTCTAGATGTCTCTACATGTTGATCTTGTTGCATTCTGTGTGAAGGTGGCGTGCCATTGAGCTCTAGATGTCTCTACATGTTGATCTTGTTGCATTCTGTGTGTAAGGTGGACTGCCATTGAGCTCTAGATGTCTCTACATGTTGATCTTGTTGCATTCTGTGTGAAGGTGGCGTGCCATTGAGCTCTAGATGTCTCTACATGTTGATCTTGTTGCATTCTGTGTGAAGGTGGCGTGCCATTGAGCTCTAGATGTCTCTACATGTTGATCTTGTTGCATTCTGTGTGAATGTGGACTGCCATTGAGCTCTATGTGTCTCTACATGTTGATCTTGTTGCATTCTGAGTGAAGGTGGCGTGCCATTGAGCTCTAGATGTCTCTACATGTTGATCTTGTTGCATTCTGTGTGTATGTGGACTGCCATTGAGCTCTATGTGTCTCTACATGTTGATCTTGTTGCATTCTGTGTGAAGGTGGCGTGCCATTGAGCTCTAGATGTAGCTACATGTTGATCTTGTTGCATTCTGTGTGAAGGTGGCGTGCCATTGAGCTGTAGATGTCTCTACATGTTGATCTTGTTGCATTATGTGTGTATGTGGACTGCCATTGAGCTCTATATGTCTCTACATGTTGATCTTGTTGCATTCTGTGTGAAGGTGGCGTGCCGTTGAGCTCTAGATGTCTCTACATGTTGATCTTGTTGCATTCTGTGTGTATGTGGACTGCCATTGAGCTCTATATGTCTCTACATGTTGATCTTGTTGCATTCTGTGTGAAGGTGGCGTGCCGTTGAGCTCTAGATGTCTCTACATGTTGATCTTGTTGCATTATGTGTGTATGTGGATTGCCATTGAGCTCTATATGTCTCTACATGTTGATCTTGTTGCATTCTGTGTGTAGGTGGACTGCCGTTGAGCTCTAGATGTATCTACATGTTGATCTTGTTGCATTCTGTGTGTATGTGGACTGCCATTGAGCTCTAGATGTATCTACATGTTGATCTTGTTGCATTCTGTGTGTATGTGGACTGCCATTGAGCTCTAGATGTATCTACATGTTGATCTTGTTGCATTCTGTGTGTATGTGGACTGCCATTGAGCACTAGATGTATCTACATGTTGATCTTGTTGCATTCTATGTGTAGGTGGAGTGCCATTGAGCTCTAGATGTATATACATGTTGATCGTGTTGCATTCTGTGTGTATGTGGACTGCCATTGAGCTCTAGATGTATCTACATGTTGATCTTGTTGCATTCTGTGTGTATGTGGACTGCCATTGAGCTCTAGATGTATCTACATGTTGATCTTGTTGCATTCTGTGTGTAGGTGGAGTGCCATTGAGCTCTAGATGTAGCTACATGTTGATCGTGTTGCATTCTGTGTGTATGTGGACTGCCATTGAGCTCTAGATGTATATACATGTTGATCGTGTTGCATTCTGTGTGTAGGTGGACTGCCATTGAGCTCTAGATGTCTCTACATGTTGATCTTTTTGCATTCTGTGAGAAGGTGGACTGCCAGTGAGCTCTAGATGTCTCTACATGTTGATTTTGTTGCATTATGTGTGTAGGTGGACTGCCAGTGAGCCCTAGATGTATCTACATGTTGATCTTGTTACATTCTGTGTGTAAGTGGACTGCCAGTGAGCTCTAGATGTATCTACATGTTGATCTTGTTGCATTCTGTGTGTATGTGGACTGCCATTGAGCTCTATATGTCTCTACATGTTCATCTTGTTGCATTCTGTGTGAAGGTGGCGTGCCATTGAGCTCTAGATGTCTCTACATGTTGATCTTGTTGCATTCTGTGTGTATGTGGACTGCCATTGAGCTCTATGTGTCTCTACATGTTGATCTTGTTGCATTCTGTGTGAAGGTGGCGTGCCATTGAGCTCTAGATGTAGCTACATGTTGATCTTGTTGCATTCTGTGTGAAGGTGGCGTGCCATTGAACTCTAGATGTAGCTACATGTTGATCTTGTTGCATTCTGTGTGAAGGTGGCGTGCCATTGAGCTGTAGATGTCTCTACATGTTGATCTTGTTGCATTATGTGTGTATGTGGACTGCCATTGAGCTCTATATGTCTCTACATGTTGATCTTGTTGCATTCTGTGTGAAGGTGGCGTGCCATTGAGCTCTAGATGTCTCTACATGTTGATCTTGTTGCATTCTGTGTGTATGTGGACTGCCATTGAGCTCTATATGTCTCTACATGTTGATCTTGTTGCATTCTGTGTGAAGGTGGCGTGCCATTGAGCTCTAGATGTCTCTACATGTTGATCTTGTTGCATTCTGTGTGTAAGGTGGACTGCCATTGAGCTCTAGATGTCTCTACATGTTGATCTTGTTGCATTCTGTGTGTATGTGGACTGCCATTGAGCTCTATATGTCTCTACATGTTGATCTTGTTGCATTCTGTGTGAAGGTGGCGTGCCATTGAGCTCTAGATGTCTCTACATGTTGATCTTGTTGCATTCTGTGTGTATGTGGACTGCCATTGAGCTCTATATGTCTCTACATGTTGATCTTGTTGCATTCTGTGTGAAGGTGGCGTGCCATTGAGCTCTAGATGTCTCTACATGTTGATCTTGTTGCATTCTGTGTGTATGTGGACTGCCATTGAGCTCTATATGTCTCTACATGTTGATCTTGTTGCATTCTGTGTGTAGGTGGACTGCCATTGAGCTCTAGATGTATCTACATGTTGATCTTGTTGCATTCTGTGTGTAGGTGGACTGCCATTGAGCTCTAGATGTATCTACATGTTGATCTTGTTGCATTCTGTGTGTATGTGGACTGCCATTGAGCTCTATATGTCTCTACATGTTGATCTTGTTGCATTCTGTGTGAAGGTGGCGTGCCATTGAGCTCTAGATGTCTCTACATGTTGATCTTGTTGCATTCTGTGTGTATGTGGACTGCCATTGAGCTCTAGATGTCTCTACATGTTGATTTTGTTGCATTATGTGTGTAGGTGGACTGCCAGTGATCCCTATATGTATCTACATGTTGATCTTGTTACATTCTGTGTGTAAGTGGACTGCCAGTGAGCTCTAGATGTATCTACATGTTGATCTTGTTGCATTCTGTGTGAAGGTGGACGTGCCATTGAGCTCTAGATGTCTCTACATGTTGATCTTGTTGCATTCTGTGTGAAGGTGGCGTGCCATTGAGCTCTAGATGTCTCTACATGTTGATCATGTTGCATGCTGTGTGAAGGTGGCGTGCCATTGAGCTCTAGATGTCTCTACATGTTGATCTTGTTGCATTCTGTGTGAAGGTGGCGTGCCATTGAGCTCTAGATGTCTCTACATGTTGATCTTGTTGCATTCTGTGTGTATGTGGACTGCCATTGAGCTCTATATGTCTCTACATGTTGATCTTGTTGCATTCTGTGTGAAGGTGGCGTGCCGTTGAACTCTAGATGTAGCTACATGTTGATCTTGTTGCATTCTGTGTGAAGGTGGCGTGCCATTGAGCTGTAGATGTCTCTACATGTTGATCTTGTTGCATTCTGTGTGTATGTGGACTGCCATTGAGCTCTAGATGTCTCTACATGTTGATCTTGTTGCATTCTGTGTGAAGGTGGCGTGCCGTTGAGCTCTAGATGTCTCTACATGTTGATCTTGTTGCATTATGTGTGTATGTGGATTGCCATTGAGCTCTATATGTCTCTACATGTTGATCTTGTTGCATTCTGTGTGTAGGTGGACTGCCGTTGAGCTCTAGATGTATCTACATGTTGATCTTGTTGCATTCTGTGTGTATGTGGACTGCCATTGAGCTCTAGATGTATCTACATGTTGATCTTGTTGCATTCTGTGTGTATGTGGACTGCCATTGAGCTCTAGATGTATCTACATGTTGATCTTGTTGCATTCTGTGTGTATGTGGACTGCCATTGAGCACTAGATGTATCTACATGTTGATCTTGTTGCATTCTATGTGTAGGTGGAGTGCCATTGAGCTCTAGATGTATATACATGTTGATCGTGTTGCATTCTGTGTGTATGTGGACTGCCATTGAGCTCTAGATGTATCTACATGTTGATCTTGTTGCATTCTGTGTGTATGTGGACTGCCATTGAGCTCTAGATGTATCTACATGTTGATCTTGTTGCATTCTGTGTGTAGGTGGAGTGCCATTGAGCTCTAGATGTAGCTACATGTTGATCGTGTTGCATTCTGTGTGTATGTGGACTGCCATTGAGCTCTAGATGTATATACATGTTGATCGTGTTGCATTCTGTGTGTAGGTGGACTGCCATTGAGCTCTAGATGTCTCTACATGTTGATCTTTTTGCATTCTGTGAGAAGGTGGACTGCCAGTGAGCTCTAGATGTCTCTACATGTTGATTTTGTTGCATTATGTGTGTAGGTGGACTGCCAGTGAGCCCTAGATGTATCTACATGTTGATCTTGTTACATTCTGTGTGTAAGTGGACTGCCAGTGAGCTCTAGATGTATCTACATGTTGATCTTGTTGCATTCTGTGTGTATGTGGACTGCCATTGAGCTCTATATGTCTCTACATGTTCATCTTGTTGCATTCTGTGTGAAGGTGGCGTGCCATTGAGCTCTAGATGTCTCTACATGTTGATCTTGTTGCATTCTGTGTGTATGTGGACTGCCATTGAGCTCTATGTGTCTCTACATGTTGATCTTGTTGCATTCTGTGTGAAGGTGGCGTGCCATTGAGCTCTAGATGTAGCTACATGTTGATCTTGTTGCATTCTGTGTGAAGGTGGCGTGCCATTGAACTCTAGATGTAGCTACATGTTGATCTTGTTGCATTCTGTGTGAAGGTGGCGTGCCATTGAGCTGTAGATGCCATTGAGCTCTAGATGTATCTACATGTTGATCTTGTTGCATTCTGTGTGTAGGTGGCGTGCCATTGAGCTCTAGATGTCTCTACATGTTGATCTTGTTGCATTCTGTGTGTATGTGGACTGCCATTGAGCTCTAGATGTCTCTACATGTTGATCTTGTTGCATACATGTTGATCTTGTGTGCATTCATGTGTGATCTTGTTGTGGAGGTGGCTGCCATTGAGCTCTAGATGTCTCTACATGTTGATCTTGTTGCATTCTGTGTGAAGGTGGACTGCCATTGAGCTCTAGATGTCTCTACATGTTGATGCATTCTTGTTGCATGGCTACATGTTGATCTTGTTGCATTCTGTGTGAAGGTGGACTGCCATTGAGCTCTAGATGTCTCTACATGTTGATCTTGTTGCATTCTGTGTGTATGTGGACTGCCATTGAGCTCTAGATGTCTCTACATGTTGATCTTGTTGCATTCTTGAAGGTGGCGTGCCATTGGTGAAGGTGGCGTGCCATTGAGCTCTAGATGTCTCTACATGTTGATCTTGTTGCATTCTGTGTGTATGTGGACTGCCATTGAGCTCTAGATGTCTCTACATGTTGATCTTGTTGCATTCTGTGTGTATGTGGACTGCCATTGAGCTCTATGTCTAGATGTATCTACATGTCTCTACATGTTGATCTTGTTGCATTCTGTGTGAAGGTGGCGTGCCATTGAGCTCTAGATGTCTCTACATGTTGATCTTGTTGCATTCTGTGTGTGTGGCGTGCCATTGAGCTCTAGATGTAGCTACATGTTGATCTTGTTGCATTCTGTGTGAGATGTATCTACATGTTGAGGTGTAGGTGGCGTGCCATTGAGCTGTAGATGTCTCTACATGTTGATCTTGTTGCATTCTGTGTGTATGTGGACTGCCATTGAGCTCTATATGTCTCTACATGTTGATCTTGTTGCATTCTGTGTGAAGGTGGCGTGCCGTTGAGCTCTAGATGTCTCTACATGTTGATCTTGTTGCATTCTGTGTGTATGTGGATTGCCATTGAGCTCTATATGTCTCTACATGTTGATCTTGTTGCATTCTGTGTGTAGGTGGACTGCCGTTGAGCTCTAGATGTATCTACATGTTGATCTTGTTGCATTCTGTGTGTATGTGGACTGCCATTGAGCTCTAGATGTATCTACATGTTGATCTTGTTGCATTCTGTGTGTATGTGGACTGCCATTGAGCTCTAGATGTATCTACATGTTGATCTTGTTGCATTCTGTGTGTATGTGGACTGCCATTGAGCACTAGATGTATCTACATGTTGATCTTGTTGCATTCTATGTGTAGGTGGAGTGCCATTGAGCTCTAGATGTATATACATGTTGATCGTGTTGCATTCTGTGTGTATGTGGACTGCCATTGAGCTCTAGATGTATCTACATGTTGATCTTGTTGCATTCTGTGTGTATGTGGACTGCCATTGAGCTCTAGATGTATCTACATGTTGATCTTGTTGCATTCTGTGTGTAGGTGGAGTGCCATTGAGCTCTAGATGTAGCTACATGTTGATCGTGTTGCATTCTGTGTGTATGTGGACTGCCATTGAGCTCTAGATGTATATACATGTTGATCGTGTTGCATTCTGTGTGTAGGTGGACTGCCATTGAGCTCTAGATGTCTCTACATGTTGATCTTTTTGCATTCTGTGAGAAGGTGGACTGCCAGTGAGCTCTAGATGTCTCTACATGTTGATTTTGTTGCATTATGTGTGTAGGTGGACTGCCAGTGAGCCCTAGATGTATCTACATGTTGATCTTGTTACATTCTGTGTGTAAGTGGACTGCCAGTGAGCTCTAGATGTATCTACATGTTGATCTTGTTGCATTCTGTGTGTATGTGGACTGCCATTGAGCTCTATATGTCTCTACATGTTGATCTTGTTGCATTCTGTGTGAAGGTGGCGTGCCATTGAGCTCTAGATGTCTCTACATGTTGATCTTGTTGCATTCTGTGTGTATGTGGACTGCCATTGAGCTCTATGTGTCTCTACATGTTGATCTTGTTGCATTCTGTGTGAAGGTGGCGTGCCATTGAGCTCTAGATGTCTACATGTTGATCTTGTTGCATTCTGTGTGAAGGTGGCGTGCCATTGAACTCTAGATGTAGCTACATGTTGATCTTGTTGCATTCTGTGTGAAGGTGGCGTGCCATTGAGCTGTAGATGTCTCTACATGTTGATCTTGTTGCATTATGTGTGTATGTGGACTGCCATTGAGCTCTATATGTCTCTACATGTTGATCTTGTTGCATTCTGTGTGAAGGTGGCGTGCCGTTGAGCTCTAGATGTCTCTACATGTTGATCTTGTTGCATTCTGTGTGTATGTGGACTGCCATTGAGCTCTATATGTCTCTACATGTTGATCTTGTTGCATTCTGTGTGAAGGTGGCGTGCCGTTGAGCTCTAGATGTGCTACATGTTGATCTTGTTGCATTCTGTGTGAAGGTGGCGTGCCATTGAGCTGTAGATGTCTCTACATGTTGATCTTGTTGCATTCTGTGTGTATGTGGACTGCCATTGAGCTCTAGATGTCTCTACATGTTGATCTTGTTGCATTCTGTGTGTAGGTGGACTGCCATTGAGCTCTAGATGTCTCTACATGTTGATCTTGTTGCATTCTGTGTGTATGTGGACTGCCATTGAGCTCTATGTGTCTCTACATGTTGATCTTGTTGCATTCTGTGTGAAGGTGGCGTGCCATTGAGCTCTAGATGTCTACATGTTGATCTTGTTGCATTCTGTGTGTAGGTGGACTGCCATTGAGCTGTAGATGTCTCTACATGTTGATCTTGTTGCATTCTGTGTGTATGTGGACTGCCATTGAGCTCTAGATGTCTCTACATGTTGATCTTGTTGCATTCTGTGTGAAGGTGGCGTGCCATTGAGCTCTAGATGTCTCTACATGTTGATCTTGTTGCATTCTGTGTGTATGTGGACTGCCATTGAGCTCTATATGTCTCTACATGTTGATCTTGTTGCATTCTGTGTGTAGGTGGTGCCATTGAGCTCTAGATGTCTCTACATGTTGATCTTGTTGCATTATGTGTGATGTGGACTGCCATTGAGCTCTATATGTCTCTACATGTTGATCTTGTTGCATTCTGTGTGTAGGTGGACTGCCATTGAGCTCTAGATGTATCTACATGTTGATCTTGTTGCATTCTGTGTGTAGGTGGACTGCCATTGAGCTCTAGATGTATCTACATGTTGATCTTGTTGCATTCTGTGTGTATGTGGACTGCCATTGAGCTCTATATGTCTCTACATGTTGATCTTGTTGCATTCTGTGTGAAGGTGGCGTGCCGTTGAGCTCTAGATGTCTCTACATGTTGATCTTGTTGCATTATGTGTGTATGTGGACTGCCATTGAGCTCTAGATGTCTCTACATGTTGATTTTGTTGCATTCTGTGTGTAGGTGGACTGCCAGTTGATCTAGATGTATCTACATGTTGATCTTGTTGCATTCTGTGTGTATGTGGACTGCCATTGAGCTCTAGATGTATCTACATGTTGATCTTGTTGCATTCTGTGTGTATGTGGACTGCCATTGAGCTCTAGATGTATCTACATGTTGATCTTGTTGCATTC
>CBDHHR010000503.1:0-7500 GCA_965263245.1 Metamycoplasmataceae bacterium
TTAAATATCGCTGTTCTGTACCGTTTCACGCAATCACGCAAACTCATGGTCAAATGAAATATTAGTGTCAAGTAATGTTTCTTTAATCACAGACATTACGGGATATTATACGCGGATAACCTTTCCGAAAGGTTTGCCCAGAATCAATAATAACAATATCGAGATTTAACATGCTCATAATGCAACAAGGTGTTACTGTAATAGCTTGCCATATATCCGAGTGACAATAAAGCGGACTTACCGAATTCACGCTGTTCAAAGGAAAAAGGACGACCGGTCGATCAATGTAATCCAAGTAATATTCTTGGTAATATTAGAAATTAGATTTTATATCACACACCGTCTGCCCGGTGTGGTTTAGCGGTATTTTTTTATTTACCAGCAAAGGTATTAATCGAATGTCTCATTTTTTGTGTCATTCTACGACAACAGAAATGAGACCATCGTATAAAATTATTCAAGTATTGACTAATTTTCTGAGAATGAACCAAAGCACACTCCATCAAACGTATCCAATCAACGCGTTTCTCCAAATTGCAGTGCGATTCCATTTTTTTGCTATGCCTGTGTATCCTTAGAGAGTTAATTTATTAACGAATCACCGCGTATAAAAAAACACGTTGACATTATTATTGATGATAATGATCCATTTTAGTTGTGAGATCAATAAATCAGTAAAGCTACACCTCGAAGAAGTGGATTAGATTGGCATTGTTTCAACATTTTTGGGAAACATTTTGTGTTTTATGTGGTGCCACCATTATAAAGCACCACATGTTTTAACAAAATATGCTTGATTAAACAAACCAATGACATCATCATTGGTGTTTGTAGGTGTGTACGTTTGTACGTCTGCAAGGCCTCCTGCCTAAGTAAGTATGTGTACATCGAATGTCTCATTTTTTGTGTCATTCTACGACAACAGAAATGAGACCATCGTATAAAATTATTCAAGTATTGACTAATTTTCTGAGAATGAACCAAAGCACACTCCATCAAACGTATCCAATCAACGCGTTTCTCCAAATTGCAGTGCGATTCCATTTTTTTGCTATGCCTGTGTATCCTTAGAGAGTTAATTTATTAACGAATCACCGCGTATAAAAAAAACACGTTGACATTATTATTGATGATAATGATCCATTTTAGTTGTGAGATCAATAAATCAGTAAAGCTACACCTCGAAGAAGTGGATTAGATTGGCATTGTTTCAACATTTTTGGGAAACATTTTGTGTTTTATGTGGTGCCACCATTATAAAGCACCACATGTTTTAACAAAATATGCTTGATTAAACAAACCAATGACATCATCATTGGTGTTTGTAGGTGTGTACGTTTGTACGTCTGCAAGGCCTCCTGCCTAAGTAAGTATGTGTACACACATATATATATATATATATATATATATATATATATATATATACGTGTGTGTGTGAGTGTGAGTGTGAGTGTGCATGCGTGCGTGCGTGCGTGCGTGAGGCGTGCGTGCGTGCGTGCGTGCGGGCACATGAGAGTGTGTGCCTTAATCTTCCTCCTTTACAAAACACTGAATAACGACATCTGCATTGCTGTACATGTGCTCGCCCCCTCACCTCACTCACGCCAGTAACGCATTTGCGGAATGTTGCCGCTGCTGTAATTCAATTACATCGGGTGCAGCTGCAGAAGTCCCGGGTGAGATGGTCACCGTGACAGACCACTCACAGTGACCACAGTCGAGTCACGTGGCAATGTAGTCTCGTGGAGTCGTCACGTGGAATGAGATGGGACGATAACTGTGTCTGTCTGACGTGTGGGACTTTTAGCGTCAGGATGAACTGGATAGGATGAAAAGATATATACGGCAGAGGAAACGATGTCGGATGAAATGGTAAGGAGGGGATAGGGAGAACAGGAGCGAGAGCGAGGGAGTGGGATGAGGGTGGGTAGGTGGGTGAGACAGAGATGGTACTGAGAGGAAAAAGAAGGAGAGGGGAGAGAGGGGAACAATCAATGAAAAATAAAGAGGAAAGGGAGAGCGAGGGAGAGAAGAAGAGAGAATGAGAGGGGGAAAAGGAGACTGAGAAAGGGAGAGATGTAGAGGAGAGGGTAAGTGAGGGAAAGAAGATAAGATGGGAGGAGAGGAGGGAAGAGGAAAGGAGATGAAAGAAAAAACAGAAGAGATAGGTAATACTATGGGAAACGTGTTTGAGTGTTTGAGAGAGGGTGACAGAGGGAAGGGAGAGTGAGAGAGAGAGAGAGAGAGAGAGAGAGAGAGAGAGAGAGAGAAAGATATATATATATATATATATATATATATATATATATATATATATATATATATATATGTGTGTGTGTGTAGAGAGAGAGAAACATATATATATATATATATATATATATATATATATATATATATAGAGAGAGAGAGAGAGAGAGAGAGAGAGAGAGAGAGAGGTGGAGAGAAGCAGAGACGCAGTGGAAGTGAGAGGAGGAGAAAGATGGGTGATGATGTGACAATGGATACAGCTGGGAGGTACGGACGCTGACAATGAGACAACCAGAATTGATACAACTACTAAGGTATTCTGAGTACTGTCACACATGAAGAGCCATGTAAACAGCAGGATAATGTATCTCATATCTAGACGGGTTAAGATTATCTATAACATTTCTTCCATATGCCTGAATAAATATGTCCACTGGCCGTGGACTAATTCTTCCGAACACTATCACTACCGGATCGCACCAACGTCCATCGCTGTCCGACACACGCTGCTGACCATTCGTAATTTCACCTCCGAACAAGCGCATAATTGGGCCGTTTGGCGTCAGCCGCCTGTTACGCCGCCAGAAACCATTGGCAGTGCACGAAAACGCAGCGCATCGCTTGCTAGATTGATGATGATTAAAGACTCCGGACCGCCTTCTGCCTCGGGTGGTCAATTACTGCCGACGTCCGACCTTGTAGACGTCTCAATCCGCCCTCGGGTCGCCGTGGACGCCTTCACATGCACTGTTATCGTTGACGCTACCTACGCGTGACGGCGCGCGCGCGGGCGCCCGTCCGCCTGCACGTGCATCGACACGCGATTACAGTTGCGTAATCCGGGCGCTGGTTCGACCAGAGCTCCTAGAGCAGAGAGCTGGTTCTCTTTGGCCATCTTGTACAGTGACGGCGACCTCACGCGGGTGGGACCAATTTGTTTGTCCGTTATTACGAAACTGTAAGATTTACCACCTTACGCCACCTAGCGACCAGTTGGTCGTTTACGCAATTGCTTAACCCGTTGGTTTTGTCGCGCCACTGAGCTTGATCTTCGAGGATATTGGCGCATAAGAAGTCATTATTATTATTATTATTATTATTATTATTATTATTATTATTATTATTATTATTATTATTATTATTATTATTATTATTATTATTATTATTATTATTATTATTATTATTATTATTATTATTATTATTATTGAAACCGTACTACTTTCGTTTCGCGAATAAAAAATTATTGAAAAAGGAATATCAGTAGGAGATACAATTTCTGCCACGGATAGGCTGATTGATAAATGATAACGTCGCGGTTTGTTACATCATAATCAAAATTTTGCGCGAAACCTCCGTCAAACGTTGCCTTTTGCTCGAAATGTTGATACATATTATATTAATGTTGTTCATTACTACGGCCACCTGTCATGTCCTACAACAAACATGTGTACAAGACGTTACTCTGGGGACATTTGTAGTTTTACGTTGAAAATGACGCTAAATCGACAAGAATTCCGAAATTACGTGAGATCTGAGAGCGAGATCTGAGAGCGAGATAGAACGCAAGGGGTTTCATCGGGGGAGGGGATTTGTAAAATGGGTCTTCCGTGTTTCAATCCCACAGTGCACCAGCTCCCTGTCTAATAGTTCCGGTTCGACAACAATGCCGTCTGCTATGATCCGACATTCCATCGGTCAGAATTTCCTCATCACGTTTCCGGGACATCCGTATAATGGGATCCTTAACGATCGACAATGGCGTGGAACGTGCGGGAACGCTGACGAGATATGACGACAGAACGACGCGATTGGTCAGACTTTGTTGATCTGACCTCCCCACAATGCCTTTATCCCCAGACGACTGTCAACGTGTATCATCTCGGACCATGACGACACAACGTACGTTGTGTGGCACGCTGCCATGTTGTCGGTCACTGCGCATGACAAACGTGACCGCAGGGCAATGGACGACGACTTAATTCCAGATTTAACTCCGGATATCCCACGCGGACCCACCATCTTATCGTCATTAGCGAGGGCTGTCCATTGGCTCCTCCTAATAACTAGCAATTTGCATGGATTGTCCGAGGAATTCGTAATATAATTTTGCGTTTCCCACAAGAGAACGAGTAATGTGCTCAAGGGCAAAGGTTAAGGCTAAACGTACGCAAGACACGTTCGCCCAAAAGAGGTTTACTCAGGCGTTGTCAACGTACAGATCTGTGTTACCGTACGGAATATGTGTCATCTGTGAAATCAGTCAGAAAAACGTACACATAAACACGTTTTATTGAGGCTATACTTGGGAAATAAATACTAATCTGTAATGACGGAGGTGCTTTTAAAGCTATATTAGTGAATTATATATATATATATATATATATATATATATATATATATATATATATATATAAATGCAAGCACAAACAAGTCTATGCACATCAATCCAGATTGGAACCATCATCTATACATATCACATGACATTCAAGTACAGACAGTAGAATTCGCAAACGTCATGTTCTATATAGAAAAGCCACACTTGGAAAAGTCTTATGCAAATGATTGAGTAATTAGAATCTCTCTCCGTGAGTATCTGATTTCTAATGGACAGTGACACTGTGGCTGAACTGGATAGGTCATGCCTAACTGTCTAGGGGGTCAGTACGGAGGGGGAATATTGCGTTACGTGCCCAAGATTAGAACGCACGCACAACACCATACAAGAAGAAGCAGGTGCGGATTGATGAAGGGTAAAGCGGCCAATTCTAACAAAACATGATCCTTAGAGACTGCATATAGAGGTGAAGAAAATTGGTCTCGGGGAGGTGTCTCTGGTTGCCAGAATGACAGAACATTCGTCATGTTGCCACGTTACCTGAATGATATCAATATGCCAATAATCTATGAAATAGTTGACGAATAGAACAGTAACAAGCGCGCACAGCTATATGCACTTCTATTCACAACACACATAGTACACACAACATAACACAACACATATACATACACAAGTATACACACGCACGCGCGCACATACAGATCATTGACACATTAATACTAATTTTTTATTTCAAGATTAAGGACTTCATATTATTCTATTGCAGACGATGTGACTTTTACACACACCTATATATACACGCGCGCGTACACACATACACACACATAGACACACACACACACACACACATATATATAAATATAAATATAAATATATATATATATATATATATATATATATATATATATATATATATGTATGTGTGTGTGTGTGTGTGTGTGTGTGTGTGTGTGTACGCGCGCGCAATAGAATGATATGAAGTCCTTAATCTTTAAATATAAAATTAATATTAATGTGTCAATGATCTGTGTGTGTGTGCGCATGCGTGCGTGCGTATACGTGTATATGTATATGTTTTGTGTAATGTTGTGTGTGTATTATGTGTGTTGTGAATAGCATATAGCTGTGCGCGCGTGGCATATTCTACTTATGACGTACTTCATGAAAGTACTTCCTGTTCCTTGTACACCATCCAACACCTTCCATCTGTCATATGTCCGTAATTCGCAACGGGAGACCTTCGCGTGATTTCCGCACTTGCATGGCGCCTTATATTGCTTCCAAACCGTCCAGTTAGATATTGCTCCACTAATGAAACTAACCTTCGGATCGACTATTCCAAACTCACTCCACGTCAATGACGCATACGTAAAGGTAAATTTGGGTTCATATATAACTCTGCTTGTTTGGCGGACAATTAAGTAATCGCCCGATCGGCTATGCCGAATGATCGCGACAACACACCTAGACGAAATGTCGCGCACGTGCCACTGGTATGCATTCGGTATTTAGAAAATATCCCGGGATATAAGCATCGTGTTTTACTCGCCAAAATGCCGCCTTTCTTATTTAATAAGTCGTGGCTTCAGTTACAGTTCGAGAAGCGAGCGATATTAAGGCCAGCATTCCTCCTAAATCGTGATCCAATAACCCAATAAATGCCACACGTACACGGTAATAACGTTTAGCAGTTGATATGATTACTGCGAATATTCTGTGCGTCATTTATGCACTTCAATCCATACATATATTTGAGGGTGCGTAGGTGTGTGCAGTGCATTGCACCACATCTTTTGGGGTATCACATCGCATTTTGCATTCCATTTTAGACTATGGAAATAATACACGTCATCATAGCAGCTTTGATTTTTAACTTGCAATAATTCACAACAAATCCGGTGAGGTAGTCATCTATTCTAGGAGTACTTCTATGAATGAGGCGTCATGTTGTGGAGTTAATTACACGGTTGTTTACAACAAGTGAATATGACAAGGTATAGCGGCTGGTTCTAAGAATAGTGTACCTTGTGCTGCATATGTAATATAAATAACTACTCACAAAAACACACTCACACACAGTAACGCAACCGCTCTCTCTCTCTCTCTCTCTCTCTCTCTCTCTCTCTCTCTCTCTCTCTCTCTCTCTCTCTCTCTCTCTCTCTCTCTCTCTCTCTCTCTCTCTCTCTCTCTCTCTCTCTCTCTCTCTCTCTCTCTCTCTCTCTCTCTCTCTCTCTCTTCTCTCTCTCTCTCTCTCTCTCTCTCTCTCTCTCTCACATACACATACACATACACATACACATACACACACCCACACACGCACGCACGCACGCACGCACGCACGCACACGCACACGCACACACACATCATAGAAATATGTCATCACTTCATTTGACCCACCAGATGACCCACCAGATGACCCACCATCCGTCCGTCCGTCCGTCCGTCCGTCCGTCCGTCCGTCCGTCCGTCCGTCCGTCCGTCCGTCCGTCCGTCCGTCCGTCCGTCCGTCCGTCCGTCCGTCCGTCCGTCCGTCCGTCCGTCCGTCCGTCCGTCCGTCCGTCCGTCCGTCCGTCCGTCCGTCCGTCCGTCCGTCCGTCCGTCCGTCCGTCCGTCCGTCCGTCCGTCCGTCCGTCCGTCCGTCCGTCCGTCCGTCCGTCCGTCCGTCCGTCCGTCCGTCCGTCCGTCCGTCCGTCCGTCCGTCCGTCCGTCCGTCCGTCCGTCCGTCCGTCCGTCCGTCCGTCCGTCCGTCCGTCCCGTCCGTCCGTCCGTCCGTCCGTCCGTCCGTCCGTCCGTCCCGTCCGTCCGTCCGTCCGTCCGTCCGTCCGTCCGTCCGTCCGTCCGTCCGCCCGCCCGCCCGCCCGCCCGTCCCCGCCCGCCCGCCCGCCCGCCCGCCCGCCCGCCCGCCCGCCCGCCCG
>CBDHHR010000504.1:10000-22500 GCA_965263245.1 Metamycoplasmataceae bacterium
ACAATCTGCCAACCGAAGCGTGCTGAGGAACTTCACAAGTCGAAGGCGCAGCGTCTGGCGATGCACCGAGTGACCTCGGACGCTGACGAAGCAGTTAGTTATACCTAGATTATGCGTAGAAACTTTGTCGACGTCGGAAGTGGCTGCGTGGGACTGACAGCGGCTGTAGACCGACGTTCATCGATCACGACCGCGAGAAGTCTTTCTTCGTCGCTGACATCTGTGGCTGCCGCTGGCGGCTGACTGACAGGCGGTTGTGCACGTTTTTTGTCCTTATCATCCCATATCTGAGTTGCGACATTCTCCTTCGCGACACCGCTGACATGGTGGCATTTGTCACTGTCACCCGGCCCGCTGTTCACTCATTTCGTCGTCGTTGTTGGCGCTGATTCCAGGGCAGCGAAGGTTGTAACGTACTGTAATGTGATATTATTTGATGACAGCACAGGCAAAAATGTACTTCGTTGTAAACGGTGAACTCGACTTGACTCGATTCGTCGCCGTCGCCGTCGCCGTCGTCGTCGTCGTCGTCGTCGTCGTCGTCGTCGTCGTCGTCGTCGTCGTCGTCGTCGTCGTCGTCGTCGTCGTCGTCGTCGTCGTCGTCGTCGTCGTCGTCGTCGCCGTCGCCGTCGCCGTCGCCGTCGCCGTCGCCGTCGTCGTCGCCGTCGCCGTCGCCGTCGCCGTCGCCGTCGCCGTCGCCGTCGCCGTCGCCGTCGCCGTCGTCGCCGTCGCCGCCGTCGCCGTCGCCGTCGCCGTCGCCGTCGCCGTCGCCGTCGCCGTCGCCGTCGCCGTCGCCGTCGCCGTCGCCGTCGCCGTCGCCGTCGCCGTCGCCGTCGCCGTCGCCGTCGCCGTCGCCGTCGCCGTCGCCGTCGCCGTCGCCGTCGCCGTCGCCGTCGCCGTCGCCGTCGCCGTCGCCGTCGCCGTCGCCGTCGCCGTCGCCGTCGCCGTCGCCGTCGCCGTCGCCGTCGCCGTCGCCGTCGCCGTCGCCGTCGCCGTCGCCGTCGCCGTCGCCGTCGCCGTCAGTTATAGCGACGACGATAGGTCTGACATTTGTCTTCAGACCGTTGTGTCAGCGTTCAATTAGATGTCATTGTTGTGTTACACCACAAACACGCCATCCCTAACTATCGTCGTATAACGTGTCGCGTTGAGACTAGTCCCAGTCGTCGTTTTCGTGTTAGTCATACGTCAAATCGTATTATATTTCATCAAATTCTAGTAGGGTTCTTTTTTATTTTTGTCCTAGATAATTGTATTTTTCTTCTTATGTCAACTGTTTCTTCAATTCGTTGTATTATGCCTAATTCAATATTTGTTTTTCCATTTCCGGCTTTGTTTAAGTTTAAGTTATTTTTTTCATTTCTATCCTTTCCTAGTCACATTCAATGTATATATATATATATATATATATATATATATATATATATATATATATATATATGTATATATAATACACATATATATATTATATATACACATATATGATATATACATTATATATATATTATAATTATATATAAATATATATATATATATATACGCCGTCGCCGTCGCCGTCGCCGTCGCCGTCGCCGTCGCCGTCGCCGTCGCCGTCGGTCGCCGTCGCCGTCGCCGTCGCCGTCGCCGTCGCCGTCGCCGTCGCCGTCGCCGTCGCCGTCGCCGTCGCCGTCGCCGTCGCCGTCGCCGTCGCCGTCGCCGTCGCCGTCGCCGTCGCCGTCGCCGTCGCCGTCGCCGTCGCCGTCGCCGTCGCCGTCGCCGTCGCCGTCGCCGTCGCCTCTATAGCGACGACGATAGGTCTATTTGTCTTCATATTGTGTCATATATATATATATATATATATATACATATATATATTTATATATAATTATAATATATATATATAATGTATATGCCTAATTCAATATTTGTTTTTCCATTTCCGGCTTTGTTTAAGTTTAAGTTATTTTTTTTCATTTCTATCCTTTCCTAGTCACATTCAATGTATAATATATATATATATATAATATATATATATATATATATATATATATATATATATATATATATATATATGTATATATAATACACATATATGTATTATATATACACATATATGATATATACATTATATATATATTATAATTATATATAAAATATATATATATATATATATATATACTCTATTATATTGTTTATTATATATATATATATATATATATATATATATATATATATATATATATATATATATATTTATATATAATTATAATATATATATATATAATGTATATATCATATATGTGTATATATAAATACATATATATATATATGTGTATTATATATACATATATATATATATATATATATATATATATATATATATATATATATATATATATATATATATATATATATATATATATATATACGTTATTATTATTCTCATTCTTCTCATTATTCTAATTAACATAGTTATATTATTATTTAGTATTGCTACTGTTATTAATGAATTGGTTGCCAATTTGAATGCTGCTTACGAATTATAAGTTGTAAGAGTGACCAACCTTTTTAGTTTTTGTGTATCTTCGAATTTCGGTTTCGATGACATTGGCGCAAAAACCCGTCTTCGTCTTCTTCTTATTATCATTATATGTATTTTGTTAGACGCACTATTACTACATGAAGACAAATAAGCGCCAATTTAAACGTTATCCTAAATAATATAACTGTTTCTCGTACCTGTTTCTCCTCAGTGGAGGTGCGCGGTAGTGCAGTTGTTAGAACAGCAAACTGTCGGTCAAGGGAACCCGGCGTGGACTCGTCTTGCTTGCTGTTCATGTTTGTTCAACATCCTCTTTTTCTCGTGATGTCACCGTCGACTTTGTGACTCGACTACGTGCGATCTCACTCGCGCCGCCACTCACAGAGACACGCGATACCATCTCCAACTGACAGTGTCGTTTCGGAAACGTCACGGAATGCTATACTTGCACCGAGAGACGTTTTCAATGAACATGTTGTTAAAATAGCTCGAAAGATGCTTAAAATAGCTATAAATGTATTGTGTTTTCGAACCTGCTCGGTTCGTATCAACACTCAGACCACGTGGTAGAGTCGTGTCGGAATGCGCCGTCGTCGCGTTTCCGTTTTCCACTCAGTCGGCGGCCCGGGGCAAATTGTAGTTTCCTCGGGAGCACGGCGTCTACAAGACCCTCTTCGTGTCACCGTCTTCCCCATCAACGGAACATAAATTCCTCCACATGCACGTCATAATACATTATTTGAAAGCCGCCGTCGATGTCCATCGGTGAGAATGACTAAGTTCAACCCTCGATACCTCCTGGAATGCCAGATTCTCTCGACTGGCATTAAGAGGATATAGTCTATCCTCGAATTATAGCCGACAGACTGATTCGATTTCTTTACTATGTAGGTTTTAAAATAATCTATGGGATCAACATAAGACATATTAAGCAAGTTTTTTTTTTTAAACTTGCCATGGAGTCGATAGTTCTATGTACATTATTCATCGGAGAAGTATAGTATAACATTAAAGCAACGTCGCAGATAATACGCACACGTCTTGGCCGATTCTAATTTACGCGACCTGTCATGTTGAAAATATCGCCTCAGGAAAACCTGTCCCGTTTTTTAATATCGTCGTCCATTACGTCATTAGTAAAGGTCATGGCCGTTTCATATTGCACGCACAATTTCTTCAAAATAGATCTAGTTCTATTCCAGCCAACGTCACCATGACACGTTGTGGCGACGTACCATTTACGCGACAGGATCACGTTGCAATGTGGTTGCACGCGATGTCAGGAGATGACGACTACGTCATTAGGCAAAGTCATGGTTGCTTGTAGCCGCACGCGACACTACTTTACAATAGGGGCAGCTGTATTCAGCCGATTCGCCTCGGCGACATGTGGTTTACACGAAATGATCTATCTGCAGACGTGGCGACGATCTCACTCAGTCCGTTTAACAGTTACAAAGAAAACATAATTATCATAATATATATATATATATATATATATATATATATATATATATATATATATATATATATATATATATATATATATAAATTATATATATATATATATATATATATATATATATATATGTATATATATATATATATATATATATATATATACGTGCGTGCGAACGTGCGTGCATGCGTGCGTGTGTGCGTGCGTGCGTGCGTGTGTGGTTATGTTCGTTCGCTTTCACGCGTGCACGAATACTATGAACGAACAATAAACTTTGCTGACTTTCGTTGGATGGAAAGGGTAAACCGGTGGCAGAGTTATTAAGCAAAATAAACCAAATAAAAAAGTATCGCGATTCTTCTCGCGAGATTAACAAAACACGCGTGAACCAGAAATATCCCGCACGCCGTGACGAGCGGCCCGGGACACGGCCGCGCGGCCGACCGACGAGGACCGACAGCGCCGAGCTTTGTGAGTCGCCGGCCTCCTGTAACTCTATACGGTTGATTTGAAGTGAGGGCTGCTTCCCCTAGGTGGCGGTGTAAGACGCCCCCTATTGTCAGGTGGCTCCGCGCTGTCTGCGGCGCGGTCCGGGCACAGTCCGTGCTCAGCGAGGCGTGACGCGCGCGCGCACCGCCGCTAATTCGGCGGCTCCGTCGTCGACGGCGTCGTCGTCACAGCGTCCGACGGCGTCGTCGGCGCCGTGGACCGGAGTAGCGATTGCGGCTGTTGTGGTTTTGACGGACCTCCGCGGTAAAAGAGCCTTCTTGCGAAAGATAGACCTGTTACATTTTATATTGATTGAAATGATCTATGATTTAAATGATCTATGTTTATATAAAATAAGAATAGTTAACTGATGTCTGGGTATTTTTAGAATGTTAACGGTGACAAATAAAATTGTACCATCATAATGGTCAAAATTTTGTTAATAACTACAACATTTTGACCATTATGATGGTACAATTGTATTTGTCACAGTTAACATTCTAAAAATACCTAGACATCAGTTAACTATTCTTAATTTTTATATAAACATAGATCATTTAAATCATAGATCATTTCAATTAAATATAAAATGTAACATGTCTATCTTTCGCAAGAAAAAAAATATATATATACATGTATATATGTATATATATATATATATATATATATATATATATATATATATATATATATATATATATATATATATATATATATATATACCTTTTCAAAGTATTTACACAGCAGGTCCATTTTCCACGTCATAGTAAATAGATCCCAGTCTTCGAACCGTTCGCCCGCGCACAAGGCTGTGAACCCGACAGCCCACACTCCGGCAGCGGCAAGGCCATCGCCCCCGCCCGTGACGCCCGGCAGTACCGCTGTCTCTGGGGGCCGCCAACGCGCCCGACACCTACAACGCACCGGTCCGTACATCGCAGTCAAGTCAATCCGTCCGCCGATGACGTCACTGTGACGTACCTCGTTCTTTTCCACGGCGGTATCTGACGGGGTGTATCTGGCGATGTAGCTGCCCTCGACTCTCAAAAACCCGTAGTGGAACACGCAAAAACTCATTACCACTTTCTATCACGATAATTATGCAGTGATGTTTTTAAAATGTGCAAAAACGACTGGTGCCACTAAAATACTGATAAAGGACAATAATTGTTTCCTTGTTAAAAAACCAATCTGCCACCTTTCTCGGTTGTTTTTGCCTGATGTATAGTTCTTGCTGGTTTCCACATTCTATTAACTGATGAGACTGGCTCTGGCCAGATGGTATTTCCCGTCGTGCCTTGCGTCACTCCGAGACCGCACTGCCGAGTTGACAGTCAATACCAGCACAGAGGGTGGTCACTGCCAGGGTTCCTGTCACACTCGGGGTTTCTCTTACGTTCCTAGTTAAGGAGGCAAGACCGCCAAGTAACCGGGCTATTGGAGCCACGAAGTGGTCACAGCTAAAGATACAGTCGCCACATTGCTTAGATAACGGAATCACACAGTGTGTATTTGATAATAAATCCAAGAATTTGGTTTCCCTTCGCTGCTGCAATTCCACACTGCTCTGATACATTCATATCAGCACTAATAGTTAACCCTAAGTCCCTTTTCCTTTACGATAGTATTTAGTACAGTACCACCCATTGTATATTGTGCGTCTTCATTCCCATGTCCTGGGAGGCACTTACACTTTCAAAAATTAGACAGCATTTGCCACTTCTCAGACCATTCGGTCAACTTATTCAGATCATCTTGAAATTGCTGCCTATCTGCATTACTTTTTATTTGTTCTAAACATGTTTGTATCGTCCGCAAACTTCAACACCTTGCTTGCTATATCATCACCCAAATCATTGGTATACATCAAGAATAAAATAGGTCCCAATACCGATCCCTGCGGTACTCCCTGCGGTAATTTCCAGTTGAAACTTCCCCATCAACAACTAGTCTTTGTCTTCTATCAATAAGCCATTTTTCTGTCATAACGTACCTATCGGAGTGATAATTTGATAAGGAGACCGACGTCTACTGTAAGTCACGTTAAATGTGACACTGGTTCTTTTTATGCTCGTCGTCCGCGGATCTCTGTGTTCTACAGAAGCGCTTCTTATATTGTGCCCGGGCAATTTAGCAATGCTTCAATTTATCCAAGAACTGTCAAGATCAATAAATGTTTTTTAATTCGATTTACAAACATCATTTAACAGAGCGCCTAATTAAAATTCTCATGGAGTGACTAATTTGTGGTTGTAGACGTGTTTAGTAAATTCTTAGAATATCGTTTATATTTTTGGACAACAGAACACAGCGGATGTTATAGCTCATGTTCCAAGACGTTCAAACACATTGGTAACTTAGATATGCGATCGTTCGTCTTCATACGATGGTCTATAGGGTCAATGACAATCACAACGATTAAAACGTTATATATTCATTAGATCCATCCACCATTCAACGTCTGGGTAATATACAGTTTATGCTACTATTTTGAGACAATAGCACGTACGTGTGTTACAATGTGCCTGTTCGAAGGAGAGTACCAGTTGACTTACTCATATTTTCGGGAGCCGTCAGATCCATTTGGTTTCTTTGTTAAACTCCAAACCTTTCACACAGCTAACCAACTTGTCTGTTGTGGAGTAAGACGCCACAAATGCTCAACCCTTAACATAGAACGATCTTTTATTAAAAATAAAAAACTTTTACAATTGACCTCGGTCTCCTTTACTCATGTTCGTGCTTAAAGGGGAACTGAAACACAGCTGTAACATTCCATATACCTAAATGTATACTATATAAGTATACATTAATGGTGAAAGAAGCATATTCACTTATCAGACAAACTGGGAAAAAAATAATTTTCAGTGCCTAAATCGTCGTCATAGAACACTGCGCAACGCCATCTTTATTCCAAGCCGAGTGGTTTGATTACCTCCTATCTAGCCCATGTAAAATTTTGGTTTCTTTCGGTTTTCTTCGTTATTAGACATTTCTGCGCAAAAACAAAGATATGGTACCTTATTATACACGAAAGGGGTCCTATGTGTCAACAAATAATATTTATTTGCATTCGTAATAAAAAGGTGAAATTATATTATTACGATTTTTAACCAATGAAAAAATTCGAAACGTGACACTTCCCGAGAGCAGATTTTGACAGGCTTCAAGGGGCGGGCCTACCGAAAGGAAGGTCAGTCCGGACTATTTTTCTGTTGTTTACAAATGTCGGAAGTGTTTTACGTTAGCGAGGAGCTACGCTATTTGCTAGTGGTCTTGGATAAATCACAGTAGAAAATGGATCCGACAGAGGAAGCATTTGTAGCACAAGTGAGAGAAGCATCTATAGCACAAGTGACACACGTAAAGCCATTAATTCTTGCTTAACCCAGCGTGCGAGCCGAGGTGCGAGGCGTCAATTAAACCCCGCCGAGAGTCGACGAGACGGCGAGAAAATATCGCAATTTTTATGGAATCGAGGATGTTTGATTTTGGGAACAATGTGAATGTGGCATTGTGTTTGTGTGGATTCTGCGTCCCAATGTCGACGCACATCGAATTTGTATGTTGTCTGAAGAAAGCTGGGTTGCCCGACCGTGCTGACAGATGCCTGCATGAGCTATGCCTATGACTGACCAAGACATCTGTCAATGACACAATGTTGGGAATATCGGTCTGTTATCTATGTGCGATTTGCGTGCAGACTCGTTCGTTCGACCAAAGTAGGTAGTAGGTAAGTAATATGTAGTTCAACAGGTATCGAAAAAATATTTTGCAATTCAAACCTAAACAGAGCAATTATACTTGTATGGCCACACAATGACACATATTAAATAAAAAATAAATTCTATCTTCGAATTCGTAACGTAAATCTTTGTTACAAACTTATTTTATTTTTGACAGGATGTTACATGATGTGTGCATCCTTTTAATATAATTATTTAATTTCCATTTTAAAATGTTAATACAATTTGTTTAATTTAGGTAAATAATGTTATTTAGATATGCGTGCTGCCATGCAATTTATAATATAGTCTGAATAATAAATAGATGTGTAATAAGGACATTGTGCAATTCACATGAGAATATTGAATTGGAGTTTTAATGTATTGTATACAGTATATTGGATATGTGCGGGTGTATATGTTATCAACACCACAATCATAAATTCATGTGTTTGCAAAATGCTGTAACAATTTAACATAAAAATTATTTGTTTGAAACGCTGTGATAATTTTATTAAAGTATTTCACAAACAAATCAACCAATGCGCTGACTTCATGATGTGATATTGATGAATTACACAGTTTTGCCAATTACTAATAATCATTATAAGATAATGATTGTTTACTATAAATCAAATGTCAGAATGTATCGGTTAGCTGCATATCATCACTGCACATGTTCAATGGGATGCTTCCAACAGGCAGCAGGCATAGTATACTAGCCTGGGTTTTTTGCAGGTGCAGAAAAGGGAAATTAGTTTTTTGTTGTTGTAAACAACAACATTTTCTCTGTTTCTCATTAGTGTCAGAACTGCTTGAGTCATCATCAGTGATATCGCTGTCATCCGCTACCGCAGATTCCGGATCACTGTCTTCAGAATTTTCCTTCTGACTGTTGCAGACAGAATGATCTGAAGATGGAGACAGTGAGACTGGGACATCCGAAGTGTCATCCACATTGACTAGACTGCCATGGTCAGTTGAAGAAGGCATGCAGGACTGCGACGACAACTTTGCATACCCATGGTCATGATGAATATTCACTGGAACAACAATATCATATGTATTAATTGCTGCATTGATGAAGTATCGCATTGGTGACATGATCACTGGCTCTGTTTGAGTTTGACACTACAAGTTAAAGGCTTTGCAATGTGACATCCATACTGCCATGAGGGACAATGTCATCTGGTGCACAGGATCCTTTGAAAGGTGTGCTTGGTATTTGTGAATCCTTCATCTGAAAGAATGATACATATGTAAGATGGTATGTATCTTCTGTGATATACATATAAATAACAATGTTTTGTCATCTTTTGTTTTCTCATTGCAGTACCTATGTCATAAAAACCACAGAATAAATCAACTTATAATTGGCATTTCGGAAAGTGTTCAGGATCTAATTTTGTGTAGATGCATCTGTGGATATTGTAACGTACTATGCACGAGAAATCTAAATTTGATTGAATTATTCCACAGGCCCCATAGGGTCCCCCAGACTATTTTTCCACAATTGTTAAACAAATCTACTTTTGCATGGCTGTTGCATGTGGTGGTGCTACTGTACACAAGACATCTGTATTTTATTGCATCATTCTAAGGGCCCCCAAAACACAAAGTAATACTGGTGATTTGGTTTTTGAGAAGATCCCTTGAAATGACCCCCATATCAGTTTTGTGTATTGGGTATCTGCTTGCTGGCTTGTCTGCTACTGCTAGCCAGGGTCACTAGTCAACTCTGTCTCAATGAGACCAGTGGACAGTGGGCTGAGCAGGGTGTTGTGGTTCAACCAGGGAACATTCCTGCAATAAATAGAACATTACCTTTTCAATGGTGCATTCTGTGCGAATTCCATTATATGACTAACCTTCCTGGCATATTTTAATTAATATGTATGTGTTCTGAGTCATTCAGACATCATTACAAACAAACAAAACCCACTCCTACATAAGCAGCTCACATAAATTACATAGTAAACCAATTATACAAGTCCACTTGCACATATAAGGAAATAAAATGTTTAAGTTAGTTAGGTGCAATCAATGTCCTCCTTGTTCCAATCAGAGACACCTATTTGGCCATAATCAAAGTCATACTTGCATTTTCCAAAAATACAAATGTCGGCTTTATTCTAAATACTAATATTTTGTTTTTAATTTAAGAATATTTTTACATTGGGGTTTATACATAAGTTTCATTTGTGGGTGGGGTTTTACCCAACTGAGTCTTTTCCGAGATATATAAGTTTTTTGTATTGCTTTGTATAAGGTTTTCTAAATAAACTTTTTGGCCATTTTCCTAATAAATACTTTTGGGAAGTGATTATGGACACCTTCCAGTTATCAAACACTAACTGCACTAACTGAACAATGCTGATGTATGCGGTACTATTGAAAGCAGAATAAATGCCTTATTAAAATATAATTTTCCTACTTTATATTCTTATTTTATAGTCTTATTTCGTTATACACAGTAACACTATTCATTTCCGATTCAATATACTAGTCATGTTGGTCGATAATCATTCTCCAACAGCCATTAGTACCAACAAATTTGAAGATTTATTTAAACACTCAAAGTTAGCAACATTTAAAGCTGACCTCTGTTGCAGTGGTTTGTCTTTTCATCATGCCCTAACATATGACTGTGAACTGGTAAGAAATGCAAGTGCACTAGAGAGATGATGGGGCTTCATCCAGGCAGTGATGTTTGTATTGGGTATGGATAGTCTTTTCACTCTTGCTAGGAAACACAGGACACTACTAAGATTGTGATCTTATTGCGTAATTTGCACTAGGTTGTTAACTGCAATTAGTAACAGCAGTCCTCTGTTGTACTTTGATCATGATGTTTACAACCCTTGCAGGTAACAATGCAGGCTATAGACCAATGTAAGGTTCTAAATGTTTTTCACTCATGTAACTATTAATTTTAATCATGGGATCAGTGATATTACTACCTGCTGTCACGAGACTATTCTGACCCCCAACTAAAACAAATGTGTGCTTGTTTGTCATTTGCAAAGCAAAACTGCAAATTCTTAAAGGTGAGATCCACATTTGGGTACATAATGTTTTGGGGGATAAAAAAAACGTCGGTTATTTAGAAATTTATTAATCTGTCAATTTTTTAATATCGGACACTAGTGACTTATTATGTATGTCAAAACAATTACTAGTAAAAGATTGATTGTGTATTGTATATTTTGACCATGCATATTCTACAGCAATAACAGCAGAGGCATACATGAAGTTATACAATATTCTACTGCCTAAATTAAAATACTAAATGTGTTCCCAGGTAATATTGCCAATTGACTTGGGTTGTGATGGGCAATGTCATTGGATAGACACATTAACATACTTAATAGTGACACTATGTTAAGTGTGATTGATTCTGTAGCATGTTTTATTGTTGTTATACTCATTATTTCATAGAAAGTTGTGCGATGCACACATGTACAGATGTTACCAGAAACAAATACAATGATACCATACTCATAATGACAATAATATTTTACTAACCTGCATGGCTGCTTCTCGCCATTTCCTACTTGTCGTTCTGGTCTCTGGCTTCGATGATAAAATGCATATAAACAGCACATCCTCAGCTTGCATAATGTCAAAAAACAGTGTCCTCATGTAATGGCCAAGATTAACTTGTAAGCAAACTAGTGTTCAACAGACAATATTCATAAGTCAACAGCTATGTCCCCAATTCTCTGCTGTGATGCTAAAACCTTGGGCAATTTTTTTTCACTCTACATTGCTCCAGTTCACTCAGCTGTAAAAATGAGTACCTGCATGGCTATAGATAGTGGTGGATATGTGTACGAGTAGCTTTCGCGCATTAATTATAGCATATCGCTGGATGCTTCCCAGAGAAATTGAGATGGTATATCTGATTGAACAGGTCTGTCGGGGAAATAAAGTGTAAAGCGCTTTCAGCAATCCTGAGGATTGGTTGCTGCGCTAAATAAGATCTTCCCTTTATAAATTAGCAGCTAATAAAACCAGAGTTTTTTTCTTGAATGATTTAAATCGGTTGATTTATGGGTTAAATCAATTACATTATATACGGTAGTGTTTTATTGAAAGCAGTTAACAGTCTAATTTAAATAATAACATAAATTTGTGTTTTGCTGTTTCTGTTAATTAATTCCAAGTAATGCCTGTAATATGACTGACAGTTCTTGACTGTTGTTGACTAATTAGCGAGTCACTCTAATTTGCATATGACGACGAGTATTGTTTAAAATAAACGTCATACGCATGCATGGTCGTAGCTGTCATTTCTTTTTATGTC
>CBDHHR010000504.1:30000-39160 GCA_965263245.1 Metamycoplasmataceae bacterium
TAATTTTCGTAAATTGACGCAGAATGTTGTGTATTCGGATTGGAAGAGATGCGGTGCGGTGACACACATTAATTTTGTTCTACTTAATAATAATCATAACACATGTATACGAACGATACATAACTGCATCCGGGCATTTGCCTGATAGCGTGCGATGATTGGCCGGATTTTACACTTCCGTTGTGCGCTTCCGTTATGTTCGGATGTACCGTTGATATAGAGTATGTTCTGTTCGTTTCATTGTCATCAGTGTTGGTGGTGTTCGTTTGCAGCAACGCATACACGTGTGTTGTTAACTTCGGCACATTGCGATGGTTGACGCCAATGGCGTCTGTCACTAAAGTGTCACTGTCTTCTCCTGTGTCATTGTCGTGTCACGAACGTTCATATCTACAACTGTTCACGTCAAACGGCTAGACACGAACACAGATACGAACAGCGTCACGAGCACCGTCACGAACAGCGTCACGAACAGCGTCACGCGAACTGGCTCCGTTGCGCGAACGGAAACGGAAACGGAACTCCACCGCTGACGGAACGAACACGGTGTTGTGCTTGCCGCTAATACTATCATCCGCGGACGCGACCGCGCACGAACGCACACACGAACGCACGCACATATACACACGCACTGTCCGCGTCCGACTGTACACGACTATATACGATATAAATTAAGTGATTACACAGGACGAGTCGGGTCTCCCTGACCGCCGCCGCCATAGGACAGCGAGCGGTCACGTGGACATCACGTGAGTAGCGACGGTTGGTGGGGAGGGATGTTCTGTGAGTACCACGAGTACTGCCCAATGCCGGGCGTCATGTACATGTTGCTGCTATATGAGTTGGGCGTGTGCGGGGGCGGCCCGGTGGGCACGCCGTTCGCCGATATGTCCGCCCACGTGGTGCCCGATGTTGGCGGTGACACGGAGTCGTGGTGGGGTAGATGAGCGGGGTGCGCCAGCATCGACAGCGGCGGTGGGCCCTGCTGTGGCTGGTGATCCTGGTGGTGTTGATGCTGCTGTTGCTGCTGCTGTTGCAGCTGCTGCGGACCCTGGGACGGGTTGCCGAGGCCGTTCTGTTGCGGTGGAGGGGGCTGAGGCGTCGGCGTGCTTCCCTCCGTCGACCCGTGCGTGCCCGGGGACATGCCCGGGTTGCCCTGCTGCGGCGTTGTCGGCGGTTGTTGACCTCCCGCCTGGGAGCCGGGCTGACCGGGAGACGGGGACTGCTTGAGGATCTTCTTGTACTTGGAGCGACGGTTCTGGAACCAGATCTTGACCTGCGGAACGAAAGAGAGACGGGAGTAAGCGACGGTGTCGTATGAAGAATGTGTGTGTGTGTGTGTGTGTGTGTGTGTGTGTGTGTGTGTGTGTGTGTGCGTGTGCGTGTGCGTGTGCGTGTGCGTGTGCGTGTGCGTGTGCGTATGCGTGCGTATGTGTGCGCGTATTCCGAGCAACATTTTATTAATTACTTGAATTGTCGTGATTATATTGCAACGTGCACGTGTATGCGCGTACGTGTGCGTTTATCCTACGTTTAAACAGTCCACCGCACACGTCGCCTCTAGTGCCAGTAATCTCAGTGACTAGTGAAGATAAACCATATAATCCCCTTGTACATATTTAATCTCATTTTGCGCGCCTCGCTTGCAATAACTTTCCTCCTTACGCCGGCTATGCGACTATACACGCCACGCTGGGCGACAACCGACTGAGTAGAGCTGCGTTGTCGACGCTCAACGCTGCGTGGTCGAGAACCTAATTGAATTATGCGAACGCGCACTTTCGGTAGACGACGGCGACCCACGCAAAACGGGGCCGGGCGGTAACAGAGGCCTCGCTGCTTCGAACAAGTATTGCTATAAATAAGACATTAGCAAAGAAAGTCGAGATGGTTCTCACGCCTGAACACCCGTGGTCGCGTTACCCGGGCCCACAATGGCACAAACCCCGCCAGTGTCGTGCGTCGGCGGCTAACGTTTCACGTGCTGTCGCTTCGGCTAAACCCGCGAACAATGTCGCCCGCCATGTCTGCCTGGGAGTCGGTCCACGTGTATCGCGCGGATGGCACAGTCTGTTTGTCAGTCTGTTGATAATGCGTTACATAAAATCGAACACTACCGACGGTATGGTCGACGACACGAGAAGCGGCGAGAAACGACAATGCGACGACGGGTCGGACACTATCTGACAGGCGATGGACTCGACAAGATTGTGACCGTTGCGCGTCGGACATAGATACGCCGCGGTAGTGAGAGTCGATAAATGTAATCAGCGCGCCGCCATTGTGTTTTATACATTGACATTTCATTTAGCGACA
Source organism: Metamycoplasmataceae bacterium (assembly GCA_965263245.1). Lineage (GTDB taxonomy): Bacteria > Bacillota_I > Bacilli_A > Mycoplasmatales > Metamycoplasmataceae > DT-68. The sequence goes on from CBDHHR010000504.1 coordinate 32,317, forward strand.
GCATCGTAATTACGAATGCGATTTAGAAAAAACACGGGTGCGTCGATAAACATCTGTCGGGTCGGGGGTGAGGTCACACAGCAGCCCTCCCGCGCAAACCTGCAGCAATGGCGTCAGCTATAAATGGCACTTAAATAATTTCGTTAATTGAGTCGTTTAAGTTATTTAATGAGACCAGGCTTAAGTAGTTATTACGCACAACGCGCGTAGATACATGTGGTCCGTGGCATCATTTCTACATATATTATAGGCATACATTATATACGTATGTATATATATATATATATATATATATATATATATATATATATATATATATATATATATATATATATATAATACATAATATTATATGCACTGTACATATAAAAAAATATTATATATTTATATATATAATATATATAATATATATATATATATATATATATATATATATATATATATATATATATATATATATATACATATATATGAGGATAAACAATCTTCAATCTTTTCGTAAATTTAAATGAAATTATGTTTTGTTGTAGAGATCCTTGGTTTTTTTATCATTTACATTTGTGGCGAATGTTATAACTCGCATGAAATTCGATTATGCAGTTTTCGTAATATAAGAAAAACACTAAATGTTATTACATTGAAGTACAACACGCCTGGCTATTTAATATTAACATTAAAACTCTTCGTCTCTCTCAGCATGCACCCCCCAGTAAGTATCCACAGTTGGTGCAGCAATTCGAGCTGTCCACAAGTATTGCCGTTCATATTCACTGCGGAACTCACAAATGACGAAACGAATGTTTAAACAATTACCTCCAACTGCACTTGTACGGGACATACGTGCAGTCGAGTGTCCAGACTAAAGACGACTGGTGGGGTTTATGCAGGAATTCCCGCTGAGCCGAGGGCATTGCCCCGTTACGGCAAAGTCCGGGTTGTTCACGCCGCATTACCCGATCTTACGCGCGCGGCTTCACGGCGAGTTTACAGCGATTACGTCGCGTTCACGTTTACTCGCTGTCTGTACAACGTGTAACGTACAACGCTGACGCCCGGGCAATGACGTCAACTTCCTAGCAAGGAGTTGAGATGTGACGTCGTTGACTACGAGTTGACATCAGAATGTCAGGTGACGTTTACACTTGGAAATTCCAAAAACACGACGTGTATCGGGAAGTATACTGACGGCATGCATCTATCGAAACAAACATCGGTAAATGCTTTGTCATACTCGACGTTTAGATACTCACACAGATAAGTGTTAATTAAAGTGCACCGACACGGAGAGTTTATCGAGGTATGATCAGAGTTTCTGACAATATATTTCTACGCGTAGACATCAAGCGGCACGAGTCGCTTTGAGCGGAAATTTGGCCGCTTTGTTTATGGCGACAGCGGCCCGTTGCAAGACTGGACATTGGCTAGAAGAACAGTGCCAAGTTCTCGCTCTGGCACGGTGCCAAGGAGTCGACCACTCCCCGTTTCCTCTTGCTGGTACAGGTTCCAAGCAAGCGTCAGCCATATTTACTGATATACATCAGACCTACACGTCTATTGTTGACGTCGCCCGCACAAAGGACGTATATTTAGCTGCACCAGTGTTTGCGGCGTCGCTGGTGCGAATCGAACTCTAGATTCCGACCGAAAGAATGCAACGCGTTGTACTTAGGTACGCCGCTTACGTCAGATATATACAGTGATCTATTAATTTATATCAAATCTCCACATTGACGCAAGGAAACGCGTTGACCTGCGACGGTTTACGTTTGCGTACGTAACTGCAGTTTGTTTTTGCGTGTTATGAACTCTATATACACTCGCGGTATCGCTCTATTCGGTGATTTCGCCACTCTGTTTGCCGACCGGTCCAAACAAGCACAGCATACGTGTTGAGTTGCAACAGCATAATGCACATGTAGGCGAATAAGTGTGTAAGTTTCTTTCGTAAGTTTCCGTTGCGGTCCGACTAACTGGACAGAGTTAGTCGCCAAGACGTGCTCAGAACGCCGCAGGCGCTGGTCCGCGATGACCTCGCCGATACGTCAGTGTTCTCGCGAGCACCCGGCATGCAGGGCGCGCAAGATCCCCTCGCTGATACGGGCGCCTTCTGCGTGACACGAAACGCCAGCGCTGTCGATTCACCGGTAGCGATCGTTATCGCTCCGTTGACGATCGATTCACTGCGCGAGACGCCTGCACGCCCGTCAAAGGTGCGTGCCCGAGGCGGTGGACCCACGGACCACTGCCTCTTGTTGTTCCCGTCAACGCCTGCCAACCGAGGCCGAGCGTGTGCGTCAGCTACACCTCCTGTCGGCCGCCGAAACTCAACGCGCTCGCTAAGAGATTTATATAACTTGAACCGCCCGTGACCAATACACGAGCGTCGCTAAACGAACCAACTTGTTTTTCTGTGGTCAATATTTACATATCGGCCTACTTAAACAATTTGTCCGAGATTGGAGCACTATTTTTTTTATTATTAATAACAGTTCTTTTCTCAACGACTACCAAACTGCCCAATTTGTGATTGTGTGTCAGTATACATGTGTTTAGTATCGTATGGCTTCGAAGTAGATAAGAAATTTGCGTTTAATAAATCTGCGATTTAGTCGCTACATATAATAAATAGTTGTACCGTTGGTTAATTCACTATGAAAAAACCCTTCAATTATTATCATAAACTAGATGTTAAACACTTAAATTAAATTTATAAATAATCAATGATATCGATGAATGAATTGCATCATATATTTTTTTTAAAGAAAAGCAGTATAATATTTTATTTTGATCTGTGTTTCTGGAGCCGCGAAGGAAGAACGAAGGACCGAAAGAAGCGCCGGCGGCTGTGTCCTGTCACAGTCTGTGGGCGCAGTATTTGCATTACAAATGTCAAACTGAGCTAACTGTCAGCTGGCGCCAACTGCGGGCTAAAACATGTCATGATTCTATATTTTGACGTCATGTGTATTTCGTTTTCAAAAGTTAATGTTTTTGGCCATTCTAAAATATGGACATGGAAAGTGCAACGTGTTTCCCTTTACCTGGCTAAATTTGGTACGAAAAGAAAACTAAAGGAAGAAGTTCCTGTTTTGTATATCATATTTGTAGTGTGTGTGTGTGTGTGTGTGTGTGTGTGTGTGTGTGTGTGTGTGTGTGTGTGTGTGTGTGTGTGTGTGTGTGTGTGTGTGTGTGTGTGTGTGTGTGTGTGTGTGTGTGTGTGTGTGTGTGTGTGTGTGTGTGGGGGGGGGGGTGCGTGTGTGTGTGTGTGTGTGTGTGTGTGTGTGTGTGTGTGTGTGTGTGTGTGTGTGTGTGTGTGTGTGTACTGATTTAATTAAACAATTTGTTTATATAAAAACCTGTCTATACCAAGGCACCACAGAGTGCGTGACGTCACTGGCGGACAAGACGAGTGAACTGACTGAGACTGATAAACCTGCCGTCGACAGCGTCAGCTGCGACATGTGCCGCGTGTCGCCGACACGACCAGGTGGCAGGGCGACACCGGTGACACGCCGCGTGTCCGCCGTCGGCAGGTGTCCAGTGGTCAGCCGCGGGCAGTCGTTGTCCGGAGGTGTCCGACCCAGCCGTTCCGTTGGTCACTTGGCTGCGTCGCGTCGAGTCAATTTGATTTTTGGCGTGTTACGTAACCTGCCGTCGCGGGAGTGGACCCTGGGGGCCAGGTGGGGTGGGGTGACTGACCACCCTCGCGCCGCCGGGCCCCCGCGTGACGTCGACTAAATTATACCCCGGCGCCGTAACCCCCCGCACCTTGTGGGTTTTCTGCCTTCCACGCCACTTTCGCTTCGTCCACGCGACAAATATAACCGTGCCGATGTAATTCCAAATACAAATGGCTACAATCGCCGATCCGGTTATTAGCGCCGCTATTTCTCGAAATATAACCTTATTACCAGCTCCAGTATGAAGCAAAGCGTAACCGGATTACAAAAACGACAATGCACCAATTATAACCTGGTTATGCTAGAGGCGATGCTTAACCACATATAACCAACCATGTTGTCAGCTCCGATGTTGCGCCAAATAGCATCAGTTTACACACGCCGACATAAGACAAATAGGTTTCAAACCGATATATTATGACAAATATAACCATGCTAGTAGCTTCGATAATACGGTATTTTACTAGAGCAAATAGTATTGTCACCACAGTATATTACTGGATCTTCAAGGTGGCAAGTGAACCAGGAACCACATGCCTGATTGAAATTCACACTTTTTCTACATGAAGCCTGTTTTTCTGATACGGTGTACAATGTATATATTGTGTTTATTTTATTTTTTGCATCGTATTCACGCTTGTATGATTTTTACAATCAGTAGATACTATGTTTGATGCGTTAATACTCCTGTGTTACAACGTGTTTAGGCGCAATAAACTGACTTTATCGAGTGTTGCGACACTCGGGGTAAATAGACGACACGGCGGCCCGACACAAGAGTCGTTGTGGAGATGTCGTCCACGGAGAATAAACGACCTCGTGTAGTTCATTAATCAGCCGTCAGTTGCGCGCTGTTTATCAAGAACATGACATCGAGTCACGGTTCACTGGACGTGAATGTGCGGAGATAGCAAGTTGCGAGTGTAGCAGCCCCACTCACAAAGTGCGACATCATTAAATAACGCACTCCCAGTGGTAATGACAACTTGACGACGGACATGCGCAGTCAATAACAATGCGTAGTCATGGAACTACATTGTGACAGCGGCAGTACTTCATTATCGCTTGCCGTTACGTGGCTTCCATACTTATGGCACATATAGAGCCTGTGCAACTCACGTCATAATTAAATCGTAGAAAGATATTGAATTTATCGTTTAAACGCAGTTAATGTAACGATTAACTTCCTGGGCGGCTGACAACCAACCAGATCCAATCAATATATCACACTGTCAAATAGTTTATTTCGTTTTGGTTTGAGAGCGAAGATTTCATTTAATCTCAGCGAGGCGGTAGGCCTGTAATTGGATTGCAAAAATTCCTTTAAAACAGCCATAATAGACTTCTGGTGACAAGTAAATTTCTTACTTTTTCGGTGTGAAAAGATATCGTTTTATGATAAACAAATATTAAAATGTAATAAATGCATTTCACTTTGGTGTAGTTGTAATTACTGCACAATATGTTGTGATTACTGATATTGAAAATATATAAAAAGGTCTAGTAAAACTATTGTTTAATCGCCATGTTGTTTATCTTGCATAACATTAAAAGTAATATTATAAAAGTAAAGTGGTACAAGTATTTATAAGGATAACTCATAATTTATTTAATCTTAAATCAAACAACTCTATATGTATTTAAATACGTGTACTAACACACGACAGGCATTCTCCGTTAAAACACACGCATCGATGGCAAATGTCCAAACGCATTCGTGAAAACAAATAAAGGCACGCATGCCGGCGTGTAGCCGCACTGCGGGCTCATTTCCCGCGTGGCAGACAGACAGAGTCGTTGTGACAACACGGGCAGAAACAATTATCTCAAAACCCGAAATGTTCTTTTTAACGTGATACACGCACGATCCGTATGTAACGACGAGATATCGACTGTTGGTCTAAGCAAACATTTCTTATCGTGATAGGACGACTGAACCGATGTGTTCCCCGCCGCTCCCATACGGCCGGGTCCCGCGTGTGGGGAGCAGGTGGGAGAGGGCACGCCGGACAACGGGCGCGAACGCAGGGAACAAACAACGCCGGCGATGGCAGCCAATTAAACAACGATTGTACCGCAATCTAGCCGCGGGGGGAAATGCTTCTATAAAGGGAGCGGGCCGATGGGTACAAAGGGCGCAATTAGGGGAGCCATCCCTGTCCCTAGTGCCCCTGGGGTCTTCCTCCCCCTATCTCCCCACTGCTGTATATGCCAGTCGATCTCCGCACGGAACGACCGTAAAATGCAGTTCTAGCTCAATGAATTATGATTCATACGTTGGTGTTGTGTGAAATACATAGTTGAACAATTACACATACTTGGCGTACTACACTGCGCAGAAAAGACACGAACATTTGATAAAGATGAACTGAATAGTAGATTTTGCACACTCATACATGAATACGTACAGTGTACATTCGTGTGCGTCTGCAAAATGTATTACACAGTTTCGTTATCTTGAAATAAATATAATTATGTGTTTTTGCATAATACGAGCGATGTGTATCGATGTGTAATTATTCAATATATATCACACACACACATATATATATATATATATATATATATATATATATATATATATATATATATTATATATATATAACATTTCATTAATATATATATATATATATATATATATATATATATATATTAATGAAATGTTATATGCATTATATTAATGTAATGTTCCCCCTTAATTGTTTTATTGGTATTCATGAGAGTGAGAAAAAATCAGCATAAGAAGTGATTTTTAAGCTAGATTTTAAGCTTTACATAATAGTAATCATGTTCTTTATAAATTAACATAAACACGCGTAGTACAATAAGTACTGTTAATACAAGTTCACACACGCGCTTAAGTCGTGCGTGCTCGATTATAGGAGTTATTAAAAATGTAACGAAATAACATCATAATAGAACATGGGTGTTTAAACCTAAAACGGTATGCTCAGATCAGCTATCCGCAATACCTTGTATTCTACTATATGGTAAATAAATATATTAGAATAGTGTTAATCTATAATTTAACATTTAAAACATTTAAAGAGTTGCGCATTTTCCAATCGGTATCTTTAAAACAATGTTAAAAAGTCTTAACAATGAAAAGCATTTTTGTAAATTGGGCTATGCGTATAAATAAAATACCTCACCATATACTTGTT
>CBDHHR010000505.1:0-12500 GCA_965263245.1 Metamycoplasmataceae bacterium
CTATTTTTACATTCTACTATTTGCCCGAATACTGACAGTCTCTATTTTTACATTCTACTGTTTGCCCGAATACTGACAGTCTCTATTTTTACATTCTACTATTTGCCCGAATACTGACAGTCTCTATTTTTACATTCTACTGTTTGCCCGAATACTGACAGTCTCTATTTTTACATTCTACTATTTGCCCGAATACTGACAGTCTCTATTTTTACATTCTACTGTTTGCCCGAATACTGACAGTCTCTATTTTTACATTCTACTGTTTGCCCGAATACTGACAGTCTCTATTTTTACATTCTACTATTTGCCCGAATACTGACAGTCTCTATTTTTACATTCTACTGTTTGTCCGAATACTGACAGTCTCTATTTTTACATTCTACTATTTGCCCGAATACTGACAGTCTCTATTTTTACATTCTACTGTTTGTCCGAATACTGACAGTCTCTATTTTTACATTCTACTATTTGCCCGAATACTGACAGTCTCTATTTTTACATTCTACTGTTTGCCCGAATACTGACAGTCTCTATTTTTACATTCTACTGTTTGCCCGAATACTGACAGTCTCTATTTTTACATTCTACTATTTGTCCGAATACTGACAGTCTCTATTTTTACATTCTACTGTTTGCCCGAATACTGACAGTCTCTATTTTTACATTCTACTGTTTGTCCGAATACTGACAGTCTCTATTTTTACATTCTACTATTTGTCCGAATACTGACAGTCTCTATTTTTACATTCTACTGTTTGCCCGAATACTGACAGTCTCTATTTTTACATTCTACTGTTTGTCCGAATACTGACAGTCTCTATTTTTACATTCTACTGTTTGTCCGAATACTGACAGTCTCTATTTTTACATTCTACTATTTGTCCGAATACTGACAGTCTCTATTTTTACATTCTACTGTTTGTCCGAATACTGACAGTCTCTATTTTTACATTCTACTGTTTGTCCGAATACTGACAGTCTCTATTTTTACATTCTACTGTTTGTCCGAATACTGACAGTCTCTATTTTTACATTCTACTGTTTGCCCGAATACTGACAGTCTCTATTTTTACATTCTACTGTTTGTCCGAATACTGACAGTCTCTATTTTTACATTCTACTGTTTGTCCGAATACTGACAGTCTCTATTTTTACATTCTACTATTTGTCCGAATACTGACAGTCTCTATTTTTACATTCTACTGTTTGTCCGAATACTGACAGTCTCTATTTTTACATTCTACTATTTGTCCGAATACTGACAGTCTCTATTTTTACATTCTACTGTTTGTCCGAATACTGACAGTCTCTATTTTTACATTCTACTATTTGCCCGAATACTGACAGTCTCTATTTTTACATTCTACTGTTTGCCCGAATACTGACAGTCTCTATTTTTACATTCTACTGTTTGTCCGAATACTGACAGTCTCTATTTTTACATTCTACTGTTTGTCCGAATACTGACAGTCTCTATTTTTACATTCTACTGTTTGTCCGAATACTGACAGTCTCTATTTTTACATTCTACTATTTGTCCGAATACTGACAGTCTCTATTTTTACATACTGTTTGCCCGAATACTGACAGTCTCTATTTTCTATTCTACTGTTTGCCCGAATACTGACAGTCTACATTCTACTGTTTGCCCGAATACTGACAGTCTCTATTTTCTAATTCTACTGTTTGTCCGAATACTGACAGTCTCTATTTTTACATTCTACTGTTTGCCCGAATACTGACAGTCTCTATTTTTACATTCTACTGTTTGCCCGAATACTGACAGTCTCTATTTTTACATTCTACTGTTTGCCCGAATACTGACAGTCTCTATTTTTACATTCTACTGTTTGCCCGAATACTGACAGTCTCTATTTTTACATTCTACAGTTTGTCCGAATACTGACAGTCTCTATTTTCTAATTCTACTGTTTGTCCGAATACTGACAGTCTCTATTTTTACATTCTACTGTTTGTCCGAATACTGACAGTCTCTATTTTTACAATAATAATAATAATAATAATAATAATAATAATAATAATAATAATAATAATAATAATAATAATAATAATAATAATAACACAGCATTTGTCTGCAATTCTAGCCATTCAAAGGCTCACTGAAGCAATACTAAATTGTAAACATTAAAAGAGAAACATTTCTTTTAATAAGACATTAATAATGTCTTATTAATGTCATTTAAAATAATTATTTTAAATATTAGATATATATATATATATATATATATATATATATATATATATATATATACATATTTGTATGTATTTGTTTTAGTATTTATGGTTTAATTACACACTTTTTGATTAAATATTGTTTTTATTACTATTATGATGTTATTAGTATTACCGTAAACTATATATTTTATCGAAAGATTTATTGTATTTATGTATATAATGTATGTATGTATGCAAGAGTGTTGGGTGATGATGGCCCATTGAAAATCACAACTTACCACCGTGGCATGACTACCACCAGGAACTAAAGCTTTTACTGTCTTACTATTGTAGCTGTATATACAATTTCCGCATATAGGTCATACTAAAATTTAAAACAATTTGTATACGACATAGGGCCGTCTAACATGACATTAATCCTGTCATACTCGTTTTTCAAAGGCACGTACGTAAGTAGTTTCCAAGTAATAGTTCGTACTCAAGCCGCAGGTGTAGCAGCAGATGTGGGCCAAGGTACAGCCGGGTGAAACACCATAAATACTAGCACTATTCGCTGCGCCGAACGTTCGCCCCATTAACACTATTTCCGAGCTTCACTCAGCCAAAACCACCGAACCCGCCACGTTTGTTCTCTTCTGCTTAATGTTGGCGCAGTCGAATAACAAATGCCAACAATTACTTAAAACTGAAAGAACACGTTCGTATCAAGGCCACAGGAAGTAGGTTCGATTTTGATTTTTGAGGGAAATAATTCGGCCGACAACAGACACATAAAACATGACTCTACACCAATTATTATAGCGAATTATTATAGCGACATCGAACATGAGAAAATAGTTGATTTACTTGACGTCAAAATATATTCCAATACAAAAAGGCGGTCAGGTGTCGTATCTATCCAGTTCGTCGTAAGTCCCACTTCAAAACCCAACGATACTGACTTATAACTTATTCATTCGTGTTATGCAATATAATAATAATAGGAATAATATTAATAATAATAAGTTAACGAAGAAAAAAAGCAAACACGGTGAGCCTAATCGTAAAACTAATGAAAAACATAATGATTCTATAGTAATAGAACGAATTTATTTAAAATATGAAACTGGTGACACCATAGTAGGCAATTATTCAGGACGAAAATAGCATATCACATCACTCGGCGATACATAAAAAAACAAACCTACCAAAATCCGGAAACAGGTTTCGTCCGTAATCATTAGACGAAAGACGTAACTGAGAATACGAGATAAGACCACGTGAAATGTGTGTATCTTTGTGTCACGACTACCCAGGGTGCACCGCGTGACCTCGCCGAGACTCATTACGAAGCGGAAGTCGTCGACGATTTCAGATTTCTTGGAGTCATCGGACTATGAAACGTGGCTAAGCGTATCGTTTTATCCGGGTTGTCCAGTGCTGTGTCGGTCGTTTAGCAGTTTTATGTAAATGTTGTCATTGGAGACAGATTCTGCTAATGGCTTCCGTGGTTATTTTTAAATCCTGGTAGCTGGCATTGTGGTTCCCACGCCGTGGTGATGTTAGGTTTACACGCTTCGGTCTTCGCTTACTCGCCTCGTTGTTGTGTTTGTTAAGACCTGTTTTCTGCACTGTACCTTCACAAATGCCCTCCCAGCATTAGATGGACGCATCGAATTAATGCCAACATATAAATAAGGTTATACAGTAATTTGGAATTCATTCGAATGGAATATCTTATCTCGGAAATTTCGAATGTGAATTGAACGGCGAATACGAATATACAATTGTTTCTAATTCGAGTAGAATTCAGGGCATATTAAATGAACTGCCAAATTTAATGGGATATCGGATTCGGGCGTTAAGCGCTAAACATAACTCTTTTGTCTGTGGCTTTTTATGTTCCCGACATTGTTAGTCGCTAGAAAAAATGTCACCTGACGACACCGGCGATTCTGTTGCCATCCAATTATCAGAGAACATGAACGGAACTATTCGAAACGTATTCGTTTATAAGGCTGAGTATTTTGTATTTCTAATCGAATATCGACCACACACAAGGCATGCCACTGTTAGGTAGATTGAGAGCAGCCTCCACTTTAAAATGCAACTCAATTGACTGTACGTAAATGCATTTGCATATGTGGATTACAACACAATGCGAAATCTTGATTCAAGTAAGTTATCCCATCACTATAGACTACTATTGTGTTAACTAAGATCAACACACTACAATATTTCCCTGAGAACAATTTACCTGTGATATAAACTTCCAAATAAGTCCTCATCTTCGCATCCGATCAACATATGCTATTCGTTACAAGAATGTCTTAGACGTAATCTCACAGTTAAATGTAAGCAGTGAAACTAAACAATCTACACAACCTCGACAGTCCATAACTGGAACACGATTTCCCGGCAGAGAGAACAGACGACCCACGAGGCAACTGAAGAAGTACCCGCAGAACACATATTAGCGTATCAAGCGTTGTTACTAATTCATTCAGTTCAGTGCAGTCTACCACCAACGACACCAACGCACACACACACACACACACACCACACACACACACACACACACACACACACACACACACACACACACACACACACACACACACACACACACACACACACACACACATACACACACCACACACACACCACACACACTCACACACACATCACACACACACACACACACACACACACACACACACACACACACACACACACACACACACACACACACACACACACACACACACACACACACACATACACACACACACACACACACACACACACACACACACACACACACACACACACACACACACACACACTCACAAACACACATCACACACACACACACACACACACACACACACACACACACACACACACACACACACACACACACACACACACACACACACACCAACCACACACATCACACATACCACACACACAAGACACCCTACACACACAACGCACATCACATACACCATACACACACAAACCACACACACCACACCCGATACACCCGATACACCCGACACACACGACACATACCCACACCACACACACACCACACACACCACATACACCACACACACCACACATACACCACACATACTACACACATCACTGACACATTCACAAATTGACATACTCTGATGATACGTTGAACGCTTTTCTCAGTCTCCATTTCAATAACGGTAGCATTGTTAGTCATCTACACTCCTGCGCCCATGCTGAATGTAATTAAGAAGTAATTTGTAATAAATAAAGTGGTTTTGTTCTTTGATGTTAGCACTATGTTTATTTCGCCAGGTAAACGTGCCTACTGGTTAACAGAACCAGTCTGTCTCAACTGAAATACAATAAAAGTAACTAAGAACTAGTAGCTAGTGGCTACCTTCTATAATGTGAAATTAAATATTTAATAGTTGTTGCAAGTGATATTCCGACACAACATTGTCCTTAAAATAGTCATTAATTGATCTGTAATTACGCAGATGATGCCGTGCTGGTCGAGGTTCCACGCAGGTGGAGCTAAGGTAGTATGAAGACATCCTTCATAAACGTGTCCTCCGGAATGTAGGGTCACGTCCAGAATTTAGTAGGTCCGATATCGTTATCTCGATCTCACTAAACCTTTCCAGCCGCGCCCGATTTATTACTTTCGCACATTGCCGGGCGAGGACCTGCGTGTGTTCAACCATACCGTGTCTACGTCATACATACGTCACTAGGGGGATCTGCGTGAGACGACGGAAGGCTGACAGCAGGGAAGGGGAGAGGGAGAGAGATATTCCACACAAGTCGTGTCGTGCGAATGAAATGAGTCTGGGGTGAACGGTGTGTATGGGAGGGGGGGCTAGGTGCAAGGATGAGTGGAGCGGGCGGGCGGGCGGGCGGGCGGGCGGGCGGGCGGGCGGGCGGGCGGGCGGGCGGCGGGCGGGCGGGCGGGCGGGCGGGCGGGCGGGCGGGCGGGCGGGCGGGCGGGCGGGCGGGTGGGTGGGCGGGGGACGGACGGACGGACGGACGGACGGACGGACGGACGGACGGACGGACGGACGGACGGACGGACGGACGGACGGACGGACGGACGGACGGACGGACGGACGGACGGACGGACGGACGGACGGACGGACGGACGGACGGACGGACGGACGGACGGACGGACGGACGGACGGACGGACGGACGGACGGACGGACGGACGGACGGACGGACGGACGGACGGACGGACGGACGGACGGACGGACGGACGGACGGACGGACGACGGACGGACGGACGGACGGACGGACGGACGGACGGACGGACGGACGGACGGACGGACGGACGGACGGACGGACGGGACGGACGGACGGACGGGACGGACGGACGGACGGACGGACGGACGGACGGACGGACGGACGGGACGGACGGACGGACGGACGGACGGACGGACGGACGGACGGACGGACGGACGGACGGACGGACGGACGGGACGGACGGACGGACGGACGGACGGACGGACGGACGGGACGGACGGACGGACGGACGGACGGACGGACGGACGGACGGACGGACGGACGGACGGACGGACGGACGGACGGACGGACGGACGGGACGGACGGACGGACGGACGGACGGACGGACGGACGGACGGGACGGACGGACGGACGGACGGACATCTTCCAGTTCATGTTGCTATACAAATGCTGACGTCCATATAACAAGAATAATTTATGACTTTCCTTACTCTTTGGTAAATGCAATTCTGTATTGTGCATAGTTAACGTAGTTGTCTTTAATATGTTTTATTTCAAATAACTGACAGTGACATACATTTATATATCATTCTTAAGATGTGTTGCAGAAGTTACAGTAATGTTAAAATAGTCAATGCTCCCTCTTGCTGTCCTCTCCTGAATTGTGTAATTAAATAAGTAGCTATAACGGGGCTAATTTGCCTGCCAAACTTAACGAGTAGCTATAACGGGGAAAATGTCGCTGTAACGGGAAGTAGCTATAACGGGAAGTAGCTATAACGGACCTAGACATATATGTCTCACGACCTATTGGTGGGAGTCGATGGTTATCTAAGACAAGAGAATGTGGGCTTGTATGACAGAGATCAGTACACACGGTAACTTCAATCGCTTGCATCAGGGCATCTTTCTAGAATGTGTGTAAACATGTGGCTGCTCATGTCTCGTTCAATCTGGATATGTTGGTCAAATGTTGTGATCAAATAACCGAAGGGTGTAATTAATACATGGCTATACATGTTAATGTGCGGTAAAGACATGAGGGTAAAGCCTATCATTTACAACACGTGCCCTATGTAAAGGAAACATATATACTTTAGTATTTGTGACCTAGTGTAATTCATATCAATAAATAGCATCACGTGTATGATCAATAGTATATTTTGCTGTCGAAAGCATAGATTATCTGCGCACGTTGGTGCTCGTGTATGTGCACGTGGTACATACGCTGACGTATCAAAACGTACATACTGGCAGCAAACACGTACACGTGCACTCGGCGTGCACACACACAAACACATACACACACAAACACACAAACACACAAACGCACAAATACACAAACGCACAAACACACAAACACACAAACACACAAACGCACAAACACACAAACGCACAAACACACAAACACACAAACACACAAACACACAAACAAACACACACACACACACACAAACACACACACACAAACACACACACACACACACACACACACACACACACACACACACACACACAATCGGAAACAGAAAACGTACTCAAATATTGTTGTAGAAAAACCACGACGTCACAGTGAACAGCATCATTGGAATTATATAGTATCCCTAAAACTTACAAGGCAACGCCAACGTGTGTGTTGACGTCACATAATTGTCAACATTGCCATTCAATAGGGATGACCTAATAATCTATTTCGGTGCATTTTCATACAGATTCAAAATATCACGGGTGCTGACGAAGGCTTCAAATGACAACTGGAATCAGCTAAGATACCGGAAGCAACCGACAGCGCATGCGCGGGTCTGTAGACCGTAGAGTCTGCCGTCGTGTTCTCGGCGTCAGACAGCTGTGGTCATGTCGTTTCAGCCGCTCGCACTCTCGGCCTGTATAAAACAGCGCCTGCGAAGCATATCGATCGACGAGCTGCACACGCCGGTACATACGCACACTCAGTTTCTCGCTAGCTGCACGCACACTCACAATACGGCCACAATTTCATCAGCATACATTTTGTGACGCTGGGCGCTGCACAGACTGGCCGGGTCGTAGTACTACGGGGCTGACCGGCGGCCCGATCCCGGGGCTGTGGCAGGGACGGACCCGTCACCAGCAGGGCGACGCAGTGGGTGGTGTGGAACAATGAATGAATGAATGAATGAATGAATGAATGAATGAATGAATGAATGAATGAATGAATGAATGAATGAATGAATGAATGAATGAATGAATGAATGAATGAATGAATGAATGAATGAATGAATGAATGAATGAATGAATGAATGAATGAATGAATGAATGAATGAATTAATTAATTAATTAATTAATTAATTAATGAGTGAGTGAGTGAGTGAGTGAGTGAGTGAGTGAGTGAGTGAGTGAGTGAGTGAATGAGTGAGTGAGTGAGTGACTGAGTCAGTCAGTCAGTCAGTCAGTCAGTGTGTGTATGGGTGTGTATGGGTGTGTATGTGTGTCTATGTGTGTGTATGTGTGAAGAAAATGGGTGGCAGAATTAGATAGATGACAGAATGTACATACAAATGATAAAATCGAATGAGATTGTGGCGGTCTCGCAGTGACAGAGACAGAGGCAGAGGCAGAGGCAGAGGCAGAGGCAGAGGCAGAGGCAGAGGCAGAGGCAGAGGCAGAGGCAGAGGCAGAGGCAGAGGCAGAGGCAGAGGCAGAGGCAGAGGCAGAGGCAGAGGCAGAGGCAGAGGCAGAGGCAGAGGCAGAGGCAGAGGCAGAGGCAGAGGCAGAGGCAGAGGCAGAGGCAGAGGCAGAGGCAGAGGCAGAGGCAGAGGCAGAGGCAGAGGCAGAGGCAGAGGCAGAGGCAGAGGCAGAGGCAGAGGCAGAGGCAGAGGCAGAGGCAGAGGCAGAGGCAGAGGCAGAGGCAGAGGCAGAGGCAGAGGCAGAGGCAGAGGCAGAGGCAGAGGCAGAGGCAGAGGCAGAGGCAGAGGCAGAGACAACGACAGTTGCCCACAGTGAGAGCTACACGGCCCTTCCCATGTTGCGTGCGTATAAATAAAACGCGGCCGGCCGGTAGATCGACCCGACTGGCGACGCGGAATATTCAAAATGATGCATGTTTTATTGGCGCATGACGGAGCAACTGCCCACGACTGACGGGGTCTTGGCCAGCCTCAGTCACCACTGCCCTGCTCAAGCCCCGGACTCTCTAACCAAGACAAGGATCGAAGATATGCTGCGTGCTTGCGTGTATGCGCGTGCGTGCGTGCGTATATGTGTGTGAGTGTGTGTGTGTGTGTGTGTGTGTGTGTGTGTGTGTGTGTGTGTGTTTGCGCATGTGCGCATGTGCGCATGTGCGTGTGCGTGTGCGTGTGCGTGTGCGTGTGCGTGTGCGTGCACGCGCGCGTGGATTGTGTGTATGTTATAGTAGAGTGTGAACATGTCGTCGCGTGCGTGCGTGCGTGCGTGCTTGCATGCGTGCGTGCAAATGTAAATGGTTTTTTTCATATCCCATCGTGCTGTTCTGTTCTTGTCTAATGTTGACAATCTACACAAGAAACACCTGTGTGAAACACGGAACGTACACGACAGTGACAACTACAAACCATTGACATTTTCTAATTCAACTGTCTCAGAAGAATTTAAAGAAAACACTATGGCCAGTAATAATTTCAAATGGGCTTTACACAACGTGGAGAGGTAGACGCGTAGTCAGTGACAGGGCGAGATGGCGGAGTCATATCGCAGCCTTGTGGACACCGAGCACAGAGGAGGACAGATGAGGAAGGTGAGGTGATTGTCTTCAATAAATGTAACAAATACGTGCAGTTCTTTAACTACATTGGGTCACCACTGTATGTGTGAACAATTAAACAACACAATCCAAAATAATAACATAGAAAATAACACTCGCTCAATTCACTGGCGACATTAATAGAAACCGCAATGCGATTACCAAAATAAATCCACAAATGTTTGGATATGAACAGTGACAGAATCACCTGCCCCTGAAATCACACTGTATTGTTGTACCACTGAACACGCGTTTTTATTGTACTCGAAGCTTTCGGGAAATAAAACTTTGGATATTTGTTGTTACTCAACAGGAAGCCGCATATTGATTTAGAAGCAAGAATAACAATGGGCGATAAAAAGTGTGGTTATCTAAGCAATCACTTCTGCACGTCTGTTTTGAGTGTAAAGTGATACTGGACACACGCATGCAAACGGTTCCGTCTAAAGCAAACATGTCAGATAAGATAAGCACTATCGAGTATCCATATATCGTGTCTACAATCATTGTTACGTCGACCCCACCACGTATACACGAGCTGGGTGCAATTTGTAAAAAAAAAGATAATCTGTGACCGAATGTTGGTAATTAAAAACGTTTCACATAAATACATTCAGACATATTGTTCTGCCATGCTTTAAAGGATGTTTTTCTACACACAGTTTCACATGTCTTGTTCATGTCTGACTACCTATTACTGTGGTATGCATTATCAACAATTAAGTAAATCTTAGGATGTCGTCCTGAAATAGTAATGACCTTGCGTCAAAATCAGAACGGTTTCAATTCCGTTCTGTCTGCATCATCGCAGCTTTTTGCATTTAGACATCATCATCGGGGAAATAATACCCCAACGGAAAGACACTGTCTTCATCGGTTTTAAGAAACTCTTCAGATCAGAACAAAGAAGACGCTCCTTTCGACTTTCTGTTCACATGGTATCTGTGTGTAAATGGTCAAAAGTACATCTGCACATGGTATCTGTGCGTAAATGGTCAAAAGTACACCTGCACATGGTGTCTGTGTGTAAATGGTCAAAGTACACCTGCACATGGTATCTGTGCGTAAATGGTCAAAAGTACACCTGCACATGGTATCTGTGCGTAAATGGTCAAAAGTACACCTGCACGTGGTACCTGTGCGTAAATGGTCAAAAGTACATCTGCACATGGTATCTGTGTGTAAATGGTCAAAAGTACATCTGCACATGGTATCTGTGCGTAAATGGTCAAAAGTACACCTGCACATGGTATCTGTGTGTAAATGGTCAAAAGTACACCTGCACATGGTATCTGTGCGTAAATGGTCAAAAGTACACCTGCACATGGTGTCTGTGTGTAAATGGTCAAAAGTACACCTGCACATGGTTTTTGTGTGTAAATGGTCAAAAGTACACCTGCACATGGTATCTGTGCATAAATGGTCAAAAGTACACCTGCACATGGTTTATGTGTGTAAATGGTCAAAAATACACCTGCACATGGTTTCTGTGTGTAAATGGTCAAAGGTACACCTGCACATGGTGTCGGTGTGTAAATGGTCAAAAGTACACCTGCACATGGTATCTGTGCGTAAATGGTCAAAAGTACACCTGCACATGGTATCTGTGTGTAAATGGTCACAAGTACACCTGCACATGGTATCTGTGTGTAAATGGTCAAAAGTACACCTGCACATGGTTTCTGTGCGTAAATGGTCAAAAGTATACCTGCACATGGTATCTGTGCGTAAATGGTCAAAAGTATACCTGCACATGGTATCTGTGCGTAAATGGTCAAAAGTATACCTGCACATGGTATCTGTGCGTAAATGGTCAAAAGTACATCTGCACATGGTGTCTGTGTGTAAATGGTCAAAAGTACACCTGCACATGGTATTTGTGTGTAAATGGTCAAAAGTACACCTGCACATGATATCTGTGCGTAAATGGTCAAAAGTATACATGCACATGGTGTATGTGTGTAAATGGTCAAAAGTACACCTGCACATGGTTTCTGTGTGTAAATGGTCAAAAGTACACCTGCACATGGTATATGTGCGTAAATGGTCAAAAGTATACCTGCTCATGGTGTCTGTGTGTAAATGGTCAAAAGTACACCTGCACATGGTTTCTGGGTGTAAATGGTCAAAAGTACACCTGCACATGGTATCTGTGCGTAAATGGTCAAAAGTATACCTGCACATGGTATCTGTGCGTAAATGGTCAAAAGTACACCTGCACGTGGTATATGTTCGTAAATCGTCAGAACTACACAGGTACTGTGTGACAACAACACCGCAGGGCAATTGTTGTCACTTCAGAAG
>CBDHHR010000506.1:0-2500 GCA_965263245.1 Metamycoplasmataceae bacterium
GTCTTCTGTTAATTATTAATGCTATATTTGCGTTTGCATTGCATTTTTAACATGTCCGACACGCGCGACCTTCCATCGACAAATATGTCAAGTAAGAGAGACCCGATGATATAGAAACCAACGAGCCGAAATACATCTGGCTAGTTCGCTGTCTTCGCGGCGTCAACGGTGTTGTTTTTCAACCAGAACACACGTTTCCAGGTCTGTCGCCGATTCCCGTCTATCGATCGCCCGTAAAACGGCGACAGCGTGTCTGGGCGGATAACAAAAACGAACGACAAACAGAACAAATTGGCACGGAACTAATTAATCTCGCGACAACGAAGCGTGCATTCGTTGATGGAAGTCACAGCAGATGGGATGGTACTGCGGCGGGTTTAGTGATTTCGTCGCGTCGCAGCCGTTGTCAGTACGGAAGGTGAGACGAAACTGTCCTCATGGACAAAACTTCCTCATGGGAAAACCTGTCGTGAGATACTTACCGAATGTCTCTCAGAGGTGACGGCCGGCGTTTGGTTACTTACCACGACCCGCTCCTAACGTCCAACCAAACGTGTCTTCTCCCGAATCTATAACACAAGTTTCAGTAAAGACGAGAGGCACTTGGAAAGATTGAACCCCCAGTGTTGTTTGGTTGACATAGGGTTACCATCCAACTGGTTGGAATGGGTGGAATCGGGTATCGGGACTGTTAAATGATAATGGTTTGCAGTTGATGACTTTTGTTGAGTGTCAAGAGGGTGAAGTTGAGGTGTTATGTAGAAGTAAAAGAGGGTGCAGTTGAAGGGTTGTGTAGAACCAAAAGATGGTGCAGTTGAAGGGTTATGTAGAACCAAAAGAGGGTGCAGTTGAAGGGTTGTGTAGAACCAAAAGAGGGTGCAGTTAAACGGTTGTGTAGAACCAAAAGAGGGTGCAGTTAAACGGTTGTGTAGAACCGAAAGAGGGTGCAATTGAAGTTGTTGCGTAGGGCTTCGAGGGGAATACATTGGAAATTTGTTCAGGGGTGCAATTGGAAGTTTGTGCAAAGCGTCATGGGTGTGCAATAGGGGATCTATGGAGAGCCTCAAGGTGGTTCCACTGTGGGATTCTTGAGAACCTCAAATAGGTGCAACTACAGGTTTGTTCAGAAGCTCTCGGTGGCGCAACTGGACGTTTATGCAAAGCCTTAACGGTGCATCTGACGGTTTTGGAGAGCAACAATGCGAGTATAGTTAGAGAGTTCTGGAGAATCTCTTAACCACACCCGAGTACCATCGCCTGCGCTTGTGTGATCGAGGATGTGAATTGGACAGTAAAGCGACCAGAGGAAGGAAAACATTCTCACGCTTACGTGCGAAGCCTGGATGATTTCGTTTTATCTACTTCACTTCTTGTCCGTTATTGACAGTCGTAATTATAACATTTGACATCTGCTTTATTATCTTAGACTTTACTCTGTCCAGTTGTGTTTCTTTCGGTTGTTTTATTCATATTTGTGGGTGAGTCATGACTCGGTTTACACCGCCAAGCCGACGGATGGTGCGAAAGTTCCCTACGAAGTAAACTATTTCCGACTGAGAGAACATAGATCTGCTTAGATGGACGCGTTGAATGTCTCTGGTGAAGTTGGAAGGACGATACGTCTATAACGGGGACAGTTGGGTGTATTTGGTGAACTTGTCGAAAATCACTTCTCCAACCACCCACGGGCCTGACTGTCAACAAGCTTCAGAGGTCCGTGACGTGTTCTCAACGTTGGTCTTTGTCGTGTCGCTGTGACCGCGTTGACCCATTGCCTAGTTACTGTAACGCAGCTGTACGTGACGTGTCAGTTCACTCGAAAATCTCGTGCAGTGCGCATGATGTGCTGAGCACAGTGCAGCTCGATACTTCTTGCAATGCGTGTGGTGGGTGGTAAGAGGCATAGATGATTACATTGCAGGAGTTACCTTTCACTGTTCATCCGGTGATCTGTGGTAATATAAACCGTCACGTACAGGTGATAGATATCAATATTTCGCTGACGAGTAGTATATTTACTCCCATTGTTCGCGAATTGGACAACCTGATATGAGTATTGGAAGAAAATACCACTAAACACTGTAGTTGTCTTTGATACTGTAGTGTGCGCGTGCGCTTGTGCATGCGCTTCGAGTGCGTGTGTACGTGTGATTGTGCGTGTAAGCATGTGCCTGTGAGTATACATGTACATGCACGTGTACGTGTCCGTCTCATGCAACCTACAATCTCTACGGCTTTGTAAGTGGTCTTTGCAGACGTTATTTGTGTGGTTTTGACCACATTGTTTTTAGTTTTTTGGTTTTCCTTCATTCGAGTTTTGTGTCGCCGGCATTATCGCGTCGCATTCGGATGAATAAATGAATAATTCCGTAAACCTTTGCAATACTAGAATACCATACCGGGACACCAACGTTAATGACCGTCAAACTTGGCCAATTACTCCCGTCTGTAATACCATGGACTGTGCCTAGGCAGAAAAGCCGTGCCGAATTAACGTTTA
>CBDHHR010000506.1:7500-10000 GCA_965263245.1 Metamycoplasmataceae bacterium
GATTAAATATGGGGAACACAAGGCGTGGATACGTGAGGGCTGCATCTGATATAATGACGAGGCACATAAATGTGACATGTCGCTGGTGAGTGAGTGGGGACACTGCTTTCACTTTCGCTTTCCGTTTCTGGGTGATATTTTCAGACGCCTATAGCAAACTTAAAACAAAATTTGCATCACAAGTGTACATGTTGTTAGATAAAGGCTGGGACTTGATGTTTCTGAAAATAACTGTTAATGTATTAATATTTTGGGAAATGTGTGTCGTTTTTATCTTGGGGGTCCACTTTGTGCGACTTCCCCTATAATTTAATGATAATAACATTAATCATAATAATAATAAAATACTTATATAATAACATAATATTATAATATTATATAGCGCCATATCAATTGAAATTTGTTCTCTGGCACATTGCAAACATTATACATAAACAAGACGTACTAACTAAGAAATACACGTGTAAAATAGCTACAAAACGTAGTTAATAAAATAATAACAAACTGAGATAAGATTGCTAAGATAAATACACATACTAGGAGTTTTTTTAAATAATCCGTTAAGCACAATAATTTAGGCAAGATGATCAACTTTAGAAGTGCAAAAACGAGCAAATGCATGTACATAAATGCTCGCAAGTACGCAAGCATGCACGCACGCACCTACAATCACGTACTTACATATGCAGCCATAGTATACAAGCACGTACTTACATATGTAGCCATAGTATACAGCCATAGTATACAAGCACATACTTAGCCGTAGTATACGCGACATATCCAAACAGGGACGTCCGCCAATTATTCGTATAACGAGACACTTTGACGTGAGTTCTAATAATTGTCATTTTACAACCTTATAAACACGTACGTCAGACAGGAAAGAACTAAACATGTCACTAACATGGCCTACTGTAGTCTTCCTTAACCGGGCTTTTGTTTGTTTATAACATTGCTGCCACCTCACGGACACTGGTTAATCCTGCCGTAATTTCAATTTTTATAAACAACTGCAAATTTGCATATATCTATTTATTTTGTGTTAATATAAGTTTAATTTTGAATAGTTTTTGAAATAGAGCATTATTTGATAAAAAGGAATCCTTATTTAATTTGCATGTTATTCGTGTGTGGCTAAGCAATGCTGCCCCCTCACGGATACTGGTTAATCCTGCCGTAATTCTAATTTTGTTGTTGTTGCTAATATAAGTTCAATGTTGAATACGTTTTCATAGGATATCATTATCTTGTAAAAGTATATCGTTATTTTAATTTATATTTCATAGTTGGCCTGAGAACCAATCCTTTCTTTCCCCAGGCAGAGTTGAGGGGCTTAAAAGTGCTGCCAGCTCACGGAGCCTGGGTAACCGAGGCTAGGCCTACTGCAGTGGTATGGCAATATTCGTGGCCTGCTATATATGTTTCACGGAGATTACCGAGGAAAGGACGAAATCAAACGGACTAATATGTCGGATAGAAAAGTGGAGAATATATTACTAGAAATACTTGTCTTTACTTTAGTATTATTTTCCATACAGGACTACACATGGATCGACAACTATATACTTGCTTTGTCATTGATAGCAGCGGGAGTATGAAAACCAAGTTATGTATTACCCATCCTCGCCCGCCAGGTGTCGCTGCAGCTGATTACGTCAGTAACAGCTCTTCTCTAAGCTCTTCTCTCAGCTCTTCTTTTAGCTATCCTTTATCCCCGGCACATCCCTGTCAAAAACTCCTCTTTAAACGTCAGCCAATGTCAGAAATCGCCCACGATGAATTTGGTCGGCCTCCGGCCATGTGGTTGTTTTGGTTGATTTCAGCCACACGCTGCTCGTGTTACATGCAATGTCTAGGACGTGAATGGGTCGTTTTATTGGGATTCCTACCAGTCGTGTATTTGTCGTAAAATTGGGGCGAGGATTTGTGCTGTTCCCACTGAAGTAAATTGCTATAATCATATAGTTAGATTCGCTTTAGGGAGACGATATGCCAGGGGTAGTAACGTAGCTCAACGACCGCTAGCTTGTCAGGATGTAAGTAGCCCCGATTGACGTGTAGTTATATCCACAGTTGGCTACTCTATGGAGGTTTCATGATACATTTGGCGGTATTGTTTTGCACTGGGGTTGGACATCATACTGATTGACACACGGGATATATCACACATCTCTTGAACTGATTCTGCATTTGAGAGATGCTTTAATCTTCGCAGCATGCGTGCACAATAACGACACGTCGTGCAATAACCGCGCTTGTTCTGTCAGACGCGTACGTTGTTTGTTCTCGCGCAACTGACGAGATTACGGATGTCGTCCATCTAACGGTAGCCGCACTGCTTCTTCTTGATCGGTCGCTTGCGTGTGGCGCCAGATGCTGCGAAGCGCTCATTAAACTTGCGCATGCGCAGATCTCGGCCAACGAAATATCCCCTGAGACATGTTTAAAACGGTCGTCGTAGCGATGTTGATTTTCTGGTTGCACGAGTGGCCATATCAAT
>CBDHHR010000507.1:2500-10000 GCA_965263245.1 Metamycoplasmataceae bacterium
CATACATACATACATACATACATACATACATACATACATACATCGCGGTATAACGTCTACGCGACAGATTGTAAACAGCACCTTAAATCGATGTCATGATCCGATAGCGAAGTGGCGCAGAACCATTGGCTCTCTGTGTATGTATGTGTGTGCGTGTGCGTGTGTGTATGTGTTTGTGTGTGTATATATATGTATGTATAAGTCTAGGGTGCGTACATATGTGCAAAGCGCTTTGAGGAATACTGAGGACTGGATAATGCGCCATATGACATACCTTTTTACGTTTTTGCGTGATTGGCAGATTGTGAACATTGAATGGATGCAGGACATTGATATTCGTTTGTCGTTTTGACTGAATGGAGGAATAGCTACACCCACCATATGTGCGTAGCAGTAGAGGTTAGATGTAAAAGCAGCGTACTGGGCCACAGCTACATGTACGTAGCAGTGGAGGCTAGATGTAAGAGCAGCGCACTGGGCCACAGCTACATGACCGTAGCAGTGGAGGTTAGATGTAAGAGCAGCGTACTGGGCCAAAGCTACATGACCGTAGCAGTGGGGGTTAGATGTAAGAACAGCGTACTGGGCCACAGCTACATGTACGTAGCAGTGGAGGTTAGATGTAAGAGCAGCGTACTGGGCCACAGCTACATGTACATAGCAGTGGAGGTTAGATGTAAGAGCAGCGTACTGGGCCACAGCTACTTGTACGTAGCAGTGGAGGTTAGATGTAAGAGCAGCGTACTGGGCTACAGCTACTTGTACGTAGCAGTGGAGGTTAGATGTAAGAGCAGCGTACTGGGCCACAGCTACATGTACGTTGCAGTGGAGGTTAGATGTAAGAGCAGCGTACTGGGCCAAAGCTACATGACCGTACCAGTGGGGGTTAGATGTAAGAGCAGCGTACTGGGCCACAGCTACATGTACATAGCAGTGGAGGTTAGATGTAAGAGCAGCGTACTGGGCCACAGCTACTTGTACGTAGCAGTGGAGGTTAGATGTAAGAGCAGCGTACTGGACCACAGCTACATGAACGTAGCAGTGGAGGTTAAATGTAAGAGCAGCTTACTGGACCACAGCTACATGTACGTAGCAGTGGAGGTTAAATGTAAGAGCAGCGTACTGGGCCACAGCTACATGTACATAGCAGTGGAGGTTAGATGTAAGAGCAGCGTACTGGGCCACAGCTACTTGTACGTAACAGTGGAGGTTAGATGTAAGAGTAGCGTACTGGGCCACAGCTACATGTACGTAGCAGTGGAGGTTAAATGTAAGAGCAGCGTACTGGGCCACAGCTACATGTACATAGCAGTGTAGGTTAGATGTAAGAGCAGCGTACTGGGCCACAGCTACTTGTACGTAACAGTGGAGGTTAGATGTAAGAGCAGCGTACTGGACCACAGCTACATGTACGTAGCAGTGGAGGTTAAATGTAAGAGCAGCGTACTGGGCCACAGCTACATGTACATAGCAGTGGAGGTTAGATGTAAGAGCAGCGTACTGGGCCACAGCTACTTGTACGTAACAGTGGAGGTTAGATGTAAGAGCAGCGTACTGGGCCACAGCTACATGTACGTAGCAGTGGAGGTTAGATGTAAGAGCAGCGTACTGGGCCACAGCTACTTGTACGTAGCAGTGGAGGTTAGATGTAAGAGCAGCGTACTGGGCCACTGCTACATGAACGTAGCAGTGGAGTTTATATGTAAGAACAGCGTACTGGGCCACAGCTACATATACGTAGCAGTGGAGGTTAGATGTAAGAGCCGCGTACTGGGCCACAGCTACATGACCGTACCAGTGGAGGTTAGATGTAAGAGCAGCGTACTGGGCCACAGCTACATGTACGTAGCAGTGGAGGTTAGATGTAAGAGCAGCGTACTGGGCCACAGCTACATGAACGTAGCAGTGGAGGTTAGATGTAAGAGCAGCGTACTGGGCCACAGCTACATGTACGTAGCAGTGGAGGTTAGATGTAAGAGCCGCGTACTGATCCACAGCTTGCGTCATGTAAACGCTCCCGGAGTGCCAAGTTCCGACAAAATACGTACCTAACAATGACCCTTAGATGTGTTGATTTAGGCAAAATCAATACAGCGTGTCAACACATTATTTACATACCACTGAATCACAGTAATTACGACATAATTGAAACTTGAAGTTTCAAACGTAATTACCCCACACCTGAAGCTAGAACGTGCTGTAGTTGCACAAGTTAAATATAAAAATTATCACGTTTTAGTGAAATGCACGTTTTATTTTAAAGGACGACATAAATTAATAGTGCATTCAACAATCAGTGATCCAGCTATACGAGGTATGACTGATTAAGAGAAATGTGAATATATATATATATATATATATATATATATATATATATATATTAAGTAATGACACAATAGTAAGTAAAACCGTCATAACTCTCTGCAAAATTATACACTCAAGATTATTGAATGCAACCGCATATTAAAACATGTTTTTATGCGAGTATTGCTTTAATTTGTACATTTTATTTATAGATTTCA
This sequence comes from Metamycoplasmataceae bacterium, assembly GCA_965263245.1. Taxonomy (GTDB): domain Bacteria; phylum Bacillota_I; class Bacilli_A; order Mycoplasmatales; family Metamycoplasmataceae; genus DT-68. The sequence continues at coordinate 5,023 of CBDHHR010000507.1, forward strand.
TAATAATTGAATTTGAGTGGTCTTTATTTACAAAGATAACTTTTATTGTAATGAATATTTATGTATCTTGTATTTTAAAGCATATACATGGAGTGTATGTATTTGTATATTTACGTTAGTAAGTTTATCGCAACTCTTTTGAGTGGTCCTACCTGGAGTGTTTATATTTGTTTATTTTACTCTTTAACACGCTCATACCTTCTATTCAGTGGTCCTTGAATGAAGTGCTAATTTGAAATGTAACGATTTCTGTTTGGTGTTTTAATGCATGTACATATGGAGTGATACATGCATTAAAAACATTATTGAAAATCGCATTATAGTTATTAGTAGTAGTAGTATGATTATTGTAACGAAACAGTCATTATAATGTACTCATAGCGAAACAAATAAGCGAATTACTAGTTATCAGCTGACGAATCGCCATAGTACACGTTACTGGAAACTCACAAAACAAGGCTATGTACAATACAGCAAGAGAGCAAAGGCAAACCGTCATGATCAGATACAGAAAGACAGCTTTAGATCCCGGACTAACGTGGGACCAGGGAAGCAACTGCAAGAAACGTAAACAAATTCGATGCCACACAAATGGACTGATGATGTATGATAGCTATAAGGTATGTGATAAGTCAGTATTTATCGACTGTTTGAAGGAAAGGGAAGGCTTAGAGACCGAAGAGGTAAACGCGGCAATGGTAGAGAGAGGACATGAACAAAGACAGTTGAAGCCATAATTGTTCGACCCCAGTAGCCGACACGAGTAAATGAACTAGTGAGCAAGTACGTGACTGATTGGTGCGTTGATTGATTGATTGATTGATTGATTGATTGATTGGTTGATTGATTGATTGACTGTTTGATTGAGTGAGTGAGTGAGTGAGTGAGTGAATGAGTGAGTGTATGAATGAATGAATGAATGAATGAATGAATGAATGAATGAATGAATGAATGAATGAATGAATGAATGAATGAATGAATGAATGAATGAATGAATGAATGAATGAATGAATGAATGAATGAATGAATGAATGAATGAATGAATGAATGAATGAATGAATGAATGAATGAATGAATGAATGAATGAATGAGTAGTGAGTGAATGAGTGATTAAGGTAACTCCGAAAAGACAGAAATAAGATATAAATGACGTATCGTAACGCATAGTAAGATATCAGATCACCAACGATATAACGACCTATGGAGGCGCCCTGTTACCGTGAAACGGATCCGGCGATAGTCAATGGACGTACCAGACATACACGGAAACCTGTCACGCAGAAGTGATACAGGTAGGCATAGCAGTAGAGCAATTATTGTCATGGTGGACACTGTTGGCAGCAGATTTGTCCGAGGAGAGCGAATTTAAATGTTATCCAATGATGTAATATTTTATTAAGCCATACTTTGTTTATATGCGTAGCCATTTCCGAAACGGATTTGTGAGAATAGTCGTTTGAATTATGAAATAATACTAAGTAATAATACTAGTAATACTAAGGTTACTGTTTGCATGGAATTCCTTGTAAATCAAAGTGAAATTCGCATCAGATCAAAATGGCTAAATACAAAACCGGTTTGCAATATTAAAGGTATCAGTAAAATGATAGTAAAACAATTGATGGCTACAAAAGAAGCCGATTCTTGTAATTTATATTCAACAAGTAATCCAGCGACATTTTGCATTTTATTTATTGCCAACAATAGAAACTAAAATGCGGCGAAACAGCGAGGCAATCTAGTTAAATTAGAAACTTTGAATATTGCCGACGTGTTGTCCTTCATATGTCTTTGTGTCCCTGTATTTAACTATTGTAGCGAAATTGTCTTACTGTATGATATAGTGGCATGCGATAAAAGCACACATACAATATACGGATAACGTATGCGCAGTAACGTATGCCTTAGCAGTAAATAATAGAACTCATCACATATGTATAACAGCATCACGAGTTACCTTGTTTGGCGTAATCGTCGGTTTCATCTACGAACAATAGCCAGATCGATGGAACTAAAGAGACAGTACGCCAGAAGGCGCCATCTGCAATTTGTAACATACGTGTTGCTACTATGAGAGAGTACAAACCGTCAAGCTAACCATTATAGCAAGAGAAAGAATACGTCTGAATATAAAGCTACTTCCTAACAGGTTTATTCACAAAAGCTGTCTGCCATAGTTTACTTGGCAAATGTTGTTGTATTGTCATATCGTTATTTATACGCCATATCTTACGGTGGCGTCCCAGAAACATAACATTTGATCAAACACTTAATTATAGCGTACGCGTCGTCTAAACACTGTTGACACATAACTAAATACGTGTTAGACACTTTCCCCGCGTCAACCAACGATGGACGGGGTGAAGCATGCCGGGTCATCGTGACACTAATGAACGCTTGGCAGTTTTGGCGGTTCTAAAATGTTCCGGCTGCAGCGTTCCACTGACTTCAGTGACACAGTCTTCGTCGTTCATAGTGTTGCCGGCCGTACACACACAAGCACGCACGCACGCACGCACGCACCCACGCACGCACCCACGCACGCACCCAGGCACCCACGGACCCACGCACCCACGCACCCACGCACACTCGCACCCACGCACCCACGCACCCACGCACCCACGCACACTCGCACCCACGCACCCGCGCACCCGCGCACCCGCGCACCCGCGCACCCGCGCACCCGCGCACCCGCGCACCCGCGCACCCGCGCACCCGCGCACCCGCGCACCCGCGCACCCGCGCACCCGCGCACCCGCGCACCCGCGCACCCGCGCACCCGCGCACCCGCGCACCCGCGCACCCGCGCACCCGCGCACCCGCGCACCCGCGCACCCGCGCACCCGCGCACCCGCGCACCCACGCACCCACGCACCCACGCACCCACGCACCCACGCACCCACGCACCCACGCACCCACGCACCCACGCACCCACGCACCCACGCACCCACGCACCCACGCACCCACGCACCCACGCACCCACGCACCCACGCACCCACGCACCCACGCACCCACGCACCCACGCACCCACGCACCCACGCACCCACGCACCCACGCACCCACGCACCCACGCACCCACGCACCCACGCACCCACGCACCCACGCACCCACGCACCCACGCACCCACGCACCCACGCACCCACGCACCCACGCACCCACGCACCCACGCACCCACGCACCCACGCACCCACGCACCCACGCACCCATGCATTAATTTTGCATGACATATTTACTAAAATATGGTTAAAAGCATAGTGATGGCCTTCATCGGATATAAAATACACTGTAGCTATAACGCAAAATACGTTTTTATTATTTGATGCAACTAGCATTACACTGACACCAAAACTATTGTTGTGGGTGACTAAATTATTCTATAGCTGAGGAAGGTCCTCACTTGGAAACGTTATAACATAATGCATTAGTTGAGGTGGAACAAGTTATTTACCAAGAAGCTAAAGACAAAGTGGGCCCAGTTGTGAAGGTCAAGATCTTTAAATGCGTTCTGTATGTTTCTGTTCCGTGTGTGTTAATTAATGTCTGCGTTATATGTTATTCCCAACTCGGACTGAGGGATTCTCTCCTGCTGCGACGGGTCTTCGGAATTAGCGTTCTCCTATTATATAATTGGTAGCAGATATTACAAGAATCGGCTTCTTTTGTAACCTTAATTTATTTTCCCACAATAGCCATCTAGGCAGCGTAATGCTTTTAGCTCTTCCGTCTCTAAGCCTACCTTTACCTGTCGATAAATACAGACTTATCACACACCTTATACCTAGCATATACCATCAGTCCATTTGTGTCTGTGGCATCGTTTTTTCCTACGTTTCTTGCCGTTGTTCCCTGGTCCCACATTAGTCGGGATCTAAAGCTGACTGTCTGTATCTGATCATGACGGTTTGCCTTTGCTCTCTTGCTGTATTGTACATAGCCTTGTTTTGTGAGTTTCCATTATCGTATACTATGGCGATTCGTCAACTGAAAACTAGTAATTCGCTTATTTCTTTCGCTGTGAGTATATTATAATGACTGGTTCGTTACAGTAATCATATTACTACTAATAATCACTATAATGCTATCTTCAATAATGTTTTAATGCATGAATCACTCCACAAATAAAATAAACAAATAACAACTCACTCAAAAAGAGTTGCGATAGAATTACTAACGTAAATGTACTAATATACACACTCCATGTATATATGCATTAAAACACAAGACACATAAATTCATTACCATAATAGTTAACTTAGTAAATAAGGACCACTCAAAAACAATTATTATTAAATATATTAATTATTATTAAATAACAATTATTATTAAATAACAATTATTATTAAATATATAAACACAATGTACCAAATAAATCAATAGTCGTTTAATAAACATGTGCTAATATGTGGATTTATTCAGTAATCTTAAGTGTATAATTTAGCGGAGAGTGATGGCGGTTTTACTTACGAGATAGTGTCATTATCAATATATATATATATATATATATATATATATATATATATATATATATATATATATATATATATATATATATATTCACATTTATCTTGATTGGTCACACCTCGCAAAGCTGATTCATTGATTGTTGAATATACTATTATTTTTTTCGTCCATTAAAATAAAAAGGTCATTTCAATAAAACGTGAAACCTTTTTATATTTAATTTATGCAATTACGGTACGTTCTAGCTTCAGGTATGAGGTAGTTACGTTTGAAACTTCAAGTTTCAATTCTGACGTGATTAATATATTTCAGTGGTATGTAAATAATGTGTTGACACGCTGTATTGACTTTGCATCAATAAACGCATGTAAGGGTCGTTGTTTTCATCCAACATAAGTGTTAGGTATATATGTTGTCGAAACTAGGCACCCCGGGAGCGTTTACACGACGCGAGCTGTGGATCAGTACGCGGCTCTTACATTTAACCTCCACTGCTACGTTCACGTAGCTGTGGATC
>CBDHHR010000507.1:15000-17793 GCA_965263245.1 Metamycoplasmataceae bacterium
AATATATGTAATTTGTCATGCGTGCCATTGTATAATTTCAAATAACATATTAATAATATAGACCGTAGTATCTATGTGGTGCCAGTTATACATAATTTCCGGTAGGATTTCTCCAGCTAGAATATTGCGCAGGTTTACGATATGTGTCTTACCTTTATTATATTCATAATAATATTATACACAAATCCGAAGAAAAACGTGTTTTGTAGCTCGGTTGCTGTATACGTTAATATGCAATATGTTCGGCGGATATTCACCTTTTGTCGCAGCGATACCTGTTGACCTTTGAATATTTACGTCTCCTGCAGCATTTCTCAAGTGTGTCATCTTCATGTGACGTCGAGTCTAATACAAACGATATTACTATTTCCATGACAATCTGTTCATGCATGATTTAAAACAGCATAACTCGTTTTATACATGCATTTATTGTTGATTGTTTAACTTTGTTATTACTAACAACACACTTTATTTATTTGTTGTACATGTAAATACTTCCTGGATTCATTGTTGATTTATTATGGATTTAAATATGCTAAAATATAGTTATTTTGTGTTTGTGTTGTGTGTGCGTCTCTTGTGTGTATGTGTGTGTCGCATCCATTGTGTTAATTGCAAACTCAGTAATTGCGGAGCGTCTGACAATATGCGTAAACATCAATATTTTGTGTCATGCAGGAGGACAGCCGAAACATCGGTGTCGACTTCCGGCCGACGTGTCAACGAACGAGTCGATCCCCTATCGAGTCGTTGAGGGGGAGAGACATTACGACAGCTGCGTCGTCTACGAGAACTACAGCAGGGCCTCCAACCGGACAATACCATGTCCACTCGGTTGGGAATATTACGACCAAGAGTCGTTCACCATTACTGAACAGGCAAGATTTACTTAGATAATTAATTTGAGTGAGGAATATGTACATAGTTGTAGTGGCAATATTGTGGTAAAGATAATAGACATCAGCACTTATACAGCTAGATAAAAAAGAAGGTCAAACCGTATTGTTGTATTAGAACAGTACACTTACGTAAGTATTTTGAGGGATATACCTTAAGTGTTAAGGTTGTTGGTATAATGTTCTTGATTACAATCTTTACAATTATTAATCCGATGCAGGAGTCAAAGAATACAGTTCACAAATATCGACAATTGTTGACTATGTATATATGTATGCATATGTCATCATTACCACCATCATCGTTGTGCAGCCACAGTGTCCCGTGGTTGGGCGTTGGCCTCAGCATTCTGCGTCCACGTCTGCCTATCTTGCGCTATCCTCTGACAGTTGGTACCCTTCACATAGTCGTCTAGTTCGTCTCTCCACCGCCTCGCTGGCCTTCCTCTCGTTCTTTCCCTTTCGTAGGGTTTCCAGGTCGTGATACGCAGTGTCCATCGGTTATCTCGTATCCTGCTGACATGCCCTGCCCATGTCCACTTCCGTCTTCTGATTTGTTCAGTCTCGTCTGTGACTTTTGTCTTTTCTTTTCCCCAAATGTTTGTTTTTCTGGTATGTGATGTTTAACATAGTGTTGTCCATCTTTGTTTGTGCTGATGTTAGCTAATTCTTTGCATGTGTAGTTTGCATGTTTCTGCGCTGTATGTCATTGCTGGAAGTACGCATGAGTTGTAGACTTGTCTCTTCAAGCATGCTCCAATGTTGCCCTTGAAGTTGTCGCGATGCTTGGCGAATGTTGTCCATCCGGCCATGATTCTTCGTTGAATCTCCTTGTCTTGGTTTTTGTCTCTGGTGCGGTATCTCTGTCCCAGGTAGATTTATTTTCAACGTTCTCGATCTGAGTGTTGTTGACATGTATTGGTGTGTCGTTTTCCATCATCACCTTTGTTTTCGACTTGTTCATCTTCAGAACGTGATCTTCACTTTCATCATCTAATTCCGGTAGCATTTGTTGTAGTTCACGTGGTGTATTAGCGCATATGAGTATGTCATGAGCAAAGCGAAGATGACTAAGATATTCGCCGTCGGTCTTCAAGCATCTGGTTTCCCAGGTCAGTCGACGGAATATGCTTACGAGTGCTTCTGTTAACAGCTTCGACGATATGCTATCTCCTAATGTTGATCTTGTAGCTTTCTTTGTGTACGTGGACTGTCATCGAGCTGTTGGTATAGATTTCATTCAGGAGTTCTATGTATACATATTATATCTCCTGTTCTTGAAGCGAGGTCAGTACTGCTTGAGTTTGCACTAAGTCGAAGGCTTTCTCGTAGCAGACGAATGTGATGCACAGTGGGATATTATATTATCTGCACTTAACCTTCAGTTGATTTACGACGTGGATGTGGTCTGTCATTAAGTATCCGCTTTTGAACCCAACTTGCTCTCGTGGCTGGTTGGCGTCGAATGTCTTCTCCTGCGTTTTCGTTACTACTTTGGAGAGTACTTTATAGATTTTTGACAGTAGACATATGGGCCTGTAATTTTTGAAGTTGTCTTAATTCCCTTCTTGAAGATTATCACCATTTTAGCGTTCTTCCACGCTCTGAGTATTCGTCTTTCTGATAAGCATTTAGTGTACAGCTTAGGAAGTGTCTTCGAGATGGTATCTTCTCTTGCTATCAATGTCTCGATGTTGATAAGATCGTTGCCTGAAGCTGTCCCATTCTTCATATCTCGTAGCGCTGCTTCCACCTCCCATGATGTTATCGCTGGTACATCTTTTGGGTCAGTGTGGATTATGGTACTTTGTTCACTGTCGTTTCACTCGGTGTAGAATTCCTCTATTCTTTCTATGTTCTTATCTTGATCATGGATGTTTCTATTCTGATTGTCTAG
>CBDHHR010000508.1:0-10000 GCA_965263245.1 Metamycoplasmataceae bacterium
TTTAACACCGACATCAAAGCCTGGGTAGGTCAGTAGTTGATATATTGAGAACAAAACAGGCTTTCAGCGTATGTCATCTTAATGAGTCCAGGAGACCGCCATATACACCTTTAATATGATACACATTGGATATCAGCTTCAATAAATCACAGCGTTTCTAAACACGGATAGGCTTGCAAATCCTAAAACAATGCACGAAAATAGAGAGGAAACTTGACAAGGATATTGAAGCAAACGTGTTGACTCTTTTATGCCTCAATATTTGTGTAACATAAATATATTAACACAAGCAAAAAACACATAAACATCCAATCTACCTACCGTACTGGAGAGGCCACGGATGAACAATGTAGATGAATAAATTTGTCATTTTGTAAAGTCCCCAAAGAACGCCTCCTCTATCCTTCGCAGGAAACGTGGGTTGTTTTCCCGGGCCCAAAGGTCCCCACGTGATGTTACTCTGGTCGTCTGCTTTATTACCAAATGCAACGACTTTTTTGGAACATACGCCCGCAGGCAAAATGACAGCACATATAACGTGCAGTAAAACGAACCGTGAGACCCGCATCGTTCAACCTGTCGTGTCCACATAAACACACTGCTGTGTTTCCCACTTCCGGTTCGTGTTTGGAAGGCGACGATTGGAGTAATGTAAAACGCGTTTTTATTTGTCGGGATTATGACCACGTAATTTTTGTTGCGTACGCATGTTACGTCATGCATACTAGTGTTCTCTGACGAACGGCAATATTCTTCATAAAAATAATATATTGCCAATACGCACAACAACTTTGGGTTTATGTAGGTGAATATCCTCCAAAGTGCCGATGTCCATTAGATTAGTCATATCAATGACCTTAAAATGGGCGATCCAAAATGGCGACACGATAAAACGATTACAAAACAAAACAGCGTCACGCTAGAACGACAAGTCCAAAACGGCGGGAAAAAAACGGCTCTCCTCTTCCTTTCTCCAACACCCTTCCGTCGCAGGCCTGCTGGGGAGGAAGGACCTTGTAGACTAGGGAGGTGCTGGGAATGGACGTCCGTTCCTTCGTGGACAATCTCGTGGTGGCAGCCGGAGACCGGGTTATTGTCTATAGACGTATCCGACGTCACTAACGACGTCAGAGATGGCGGATCTCAAAGGGAAAGAAAGTGGACGAAGACGTCGCGACTGTTGCATTCTGGGCAGACGCCATATTAATGTACCCCGTGATGAGTTTTGCATTTGCGCTAATTGAGTATGTTTTTATTCTGTTGATTGATCAGTAATGTAACACACACACACGCACGCACGCACACACGCACGCACGCACGCACGCACGCACGCACGCACGCACGCACGCACGCACGCACGCACGCACGCACGCACGCACGCACACACACACACACACACACACACACACACGCACGCACGCACGCACGCACGCACGCACACACACACACACACACACACACACACACACACACACACACACTTTACATGCGCTCTCTCTCCGCGTACGTACATGCTATGCACTAACACGCAGAGACACCGAAACACGCACGGAAACACACACACGCACATGCATGCGCACCCGTAATGTTTCAAATGGAATAATCCTCGTAATTCGGCGGATTTTCCAGTAGTAGGGCATGCAGTCGCGGCGACCCAGTTGTTCGTGACGCAGGAGGCCAAGCAGGCGACAAGAGCGCGGATGCATAGGTGCTGTGGCGTGAAGCACGCGTAGGCGCCAGATTCCGTGATACCAGCGACGGCGTTGTTGGTGACAAGGGTAGTCGTTGTCGAAGTTATGCTTGGTTCGGCTCTCGTATAGCAGTCATGACATATGGTTAACTAGTGTACTTCCATGTTCACGCTGCAAGGTTTCGAGGGATGAGTCCAGCCGTAATAAAGGGGTGAACTTTCGACTCGTATATTGGGATTTTTTTCAGTCGTATTGCAGAGGCAACATTGGTGGGCAAGTGTTCCGTGTGATTTCGCACATGTCAACAAGTACTCTTCAGATGTAGTTACTAACTTTCAAATATGTGCAAATAAATTGTTAGAAAACAATAGTGGACACGAGGGCTTACACAATAGACAGGCTTAATATAAATATCGTGAAAGACGCTATGTAAAAAAAGTTCGACCTGCGCTGTAAACGGTTTAACATAGAACGTCACACGTGCATCAGTGCGACATTATACAGTGCAGGAAAACAAAGTCTGAGTGCGTTAAGAACGCGACATTTCAGCGACAGGAATCAGGAAGGAACTTTTCGGTGGTGAGTACATTAGGATTCGTACATAATCTGCGTGCTGCGACAGGTTAAACTCAGACGGCTACTAATTTAACACCCACATTAGTTAGCATACAAGACACCTTGTACATACTACGATGCAATAAACTCTGTGCGACATCTGCACCAATGGTTTACTCCAGGAATTGGATACATGTCACACGTAGCTCTTTTCACTTGCCAACGGTATGCGTTCACACCTAGGAAATAATGGATGATAAGTGCTTTGACTTTTTGTTTATGCCGATTGCACTTCGACCCGGAAAATGTGGTGCATGGGTAGTCTAAACTCCGAACTGGCGTCTATGCAGCGGTACTCTAGCACTAGAGTATGACGTCGACTACTAGCGTGGTATACGAATCAGGGAAGCATTAAGTCAGTACGACGGAATGTTGGCACCATACGTTACAACGACGAATTGTAACGCGTTTGAGACTTACGGGAGGGATGTTTTAAAACATTATAAGAGGTACGATGTAATAAGATGGGATGGCCACTGCTTTTGATAAAATGTATAATTCAGATAAAATAGTAATAAATCTTAAATTACAATACTAATAAATACTCATATCTAAAATTAATAAATTCAATGATATAATACATAAATAAATAAATAAAATACATGTTATATATTTAAATTACCGTTTACTTAAAAAATAACATCGACATTGAAGTATATCAAGATTAAATAAAACACTTAATTATGTTAATGTTAACCATATATTCAGTAATATGTTTTAGAAGACGACTACCTTGTATAATATGGCAACATATTCTTGCTTCTGCCCAGACGTGTCTATCGCTAAATTAAATGGAAACATACACAAAACTATATTGCTCAGTGGTCAATAATATCCCAGTTTGAATTTGTTTTTAAATATACCGTGGCCCGTGCTCATCTAGGCTTGGTTATATCCTCTAAATAATATGTTTTTATATGTGTGCAATGGTTGTTCAAGCGTTATAAAGGGCGGTGATACATTTGATGCGTTGTCGATTTTGAAGCAGTTAATTCTCATTACTGGTAACATGCTTTAGTAGTATGTTTCTCTCAAAAGTATTTGCTTTTATGGGGTCCTTTGCCGAAGACGTTGTACGATTCTTTGGAATAATTAATGTTCTGATTGGATGACCTTACAGTCTTGTGATCTAATGATCTGATGTGATTTCTTTGTTACCGTATACATCTTCTACTGACCTGGAACAATGTTATGCACGTTTGCTAGATTTTTTTATCACAAAATATACTTGCTCTTCAAGTCAGATTTTTTTAGCCATTCGAGTATTGTGTCTCCAATTCCATAATGGGATATATTTAGGCGTTTTGATAGGGGACTGTGTAAAATGCCTTGCTAAAATGTAATACAGCCATGTTTGTCTGGGTTCCGGTGTCGAAGGAAGAGAAAAGGTCATGCATGTTGGTTAGAAGTTGTGTTTCAGATGAGAAGCCTGTCCTGAAGCCGTTGTTGAGGTACGCTAGGATGTTGTATTCTTCAACTCAAGGTAAGCGGTAGATAATGTATGGCGGTAGATAATGTGTTCAAGAAATTTACATGGAACAGACGTAAGGGAAATGGGACAATAGTTTCTGGAAGGTGTTTATCTCCTTTTTAGGTTTTGTGGGTTTGGCGGATTTGAGTACTTTGCATACTCCGGCTGTGTTAATGTTAATAGCATTTATAAGAAGAGTGTTGTGGAAGGTCAAAGTGTATATGGGCAGATCCACCACCTCTGGCGAAGACACTCCGCAACTGGTCCAGGAGAATCTCAACATTCTCCTTGCTGTCACACACCAGTAAACCATTCTTATCAGGGGGTTATTACAATGTTGTATTGTTTTCTGCTTCCAATGTAATTCCAGAAGCGTTTTGATTTGTTTGTCTGGTATCCATGGGTTATAGTATTGTTGATGTAATCCCATTCAGCTTTACGCATACTTCTTCTACATGTTTTTGGATGAATTTGTAGTTTGTCCAGTTGTTTGTTTCCTTAGCTTTCTTATAGAGTCTTCTCGTTCGCTTTAGTAGTCGATGCAGCTTTCCATTGAACCATGGGAGGTTGCATTGGCTGGAGCTCAGTTTTGATGTGATAAGTTTGTCAATTGATTCAGTTAGGGTATTCTTGAGAGTTGGCCACAGTGTTCGGATATTCGCAGCCGCAACAATTGTCGATTCCTGTACAAATCAATAGTTGTGTTAATTACTGGCATTATAAAAATACGCTGTAATTGGTTTGTAATTTTTTATTAATATTTTTTGTTTCACCAATAGTGCTAAAGAAATACTTTGACCTACGATTTCCCACAGTTGTTAATTGGTCACCATCTTCGATTTTCAAATTTCATATAAGTTCCTATACTCTCCGTTCTCGTTCGCTTCCAATTGTGTCTCTTCCTCGCATTCCTCCTCGCTGTCCGTATACGGCGGGTGTTGCTGTATTTCCGTCACAACTGCTTTTTTTGGTTTCCTTCTGTCAAACAAACGAATTACCCGCATGCATATTCGGCGTTAAACAAGCTCTTACGGACGTTCTCGCACGTATACACATGAGACCATACTTGCAAGCATGGGTGAGCGAGTCTGTATGTGATGTGTGTGCACATGAGCATGTGTTTGCGTGCGTGATTGCATGCATGGATGAGTGCGTATGTACGAGTATGCACATCTATCTTGAAGTCAAACAAGTGTTTTTAGGTATGCGTACATCACATGCAAGAGTTTGCAATTGTTAATGTTCGCCGCTTATCGCATAATTTATAGGTTCATTTTAAACGAAATAAAAAATATTAAATTATTGGATTACACAACATATCGTTCAGAAGTTAAATATGTTATAATAATTTTTGTTGTAATATACGTGTCCTTGTGTGGATTATCTCCCGTAGGCTGCAATCGATAAAATCACTCTGAAAACGAGAAGAAGAAGGCAGCGAATCCAAAGCTTTCATCCATGCCTCCGCGAAACATCCGGCTTATTTCTGTACACATGTTTATTCATGTGGAGCCGTGAGATACATATGTGTTCCCTGTAATGACTAGTGTTTGTATTACATTGGGATATCGCACACTAATTTATATTGTCGCTCGTTTCGACAGAAAGGCTATCATGCTAAACATGCTCTGAATACGTGTAAGAGGCCTACAACACATCATGGCATTTCTTAGTCTAGAAAGTTCATATGCAGAGTCAGTTTAGCCTCGTGAAAGGAAGGACAAACGTCGCCATGACGCTTACGATTCAAGATAATTGCCAAGCACAGAACTACGGCCTTTCACCACCTTCATCGATCTCACACGGGCCTTCAATACAGTCTGTCGGGAAGGTCTTTGGTATGCATAAATACATCGGTTTGCGAAATACGTACAACACTACTTCTTACCTGTATACCAAGTACATGATTAGTATAGATATTGCCAAGATACCCAGTAGCGGTATGCCTTGCCATGGTAAGGGTGGACTGCCTCGAATGTGGATATCTGCAATATATATATATATATATATATATATATATATATATATATATATATATATATATATATATATGTATATGTATATGTATATGTATATGTATATGTATATGTATATGTATATGTATATGTATATGTATATGTATATGTATATGTATATGTATATATGTATATACATAATATATATATATATATATATTATGTATATATATATACATATACATATACATATACATATACATATACATATACATATACATATACATATACATATACATATACATATACATATACATATACATATACATATACATATACATACATTATATTTGGAATATATCATACGACTATATTATTGACAGTTTGACGCCGTTTAACTATAAAAAGGTAATGTAAATACGAAGGTTTTATTTCTGATTTTCCAACAGCGACGATCACATAACGGGGTTAATTCTATGGATGAGCATGTACATATATAGTCAGTCAAATTTTCGCAGATTTTAGGATAGCACTATAATTGTAATTGTTTCCAATACTCGGTAGGGTTGTAATAACTGATTAATCTGTACATAATGGTTATAATGTTATGATATTATAATGGCTCATTCAACCAGTAAGTTTCTTCTTCAGGACACTAATGCCAAGCCGCCCTTTTTATGTTTCCAGTGAAGATGATTCTTTTTAAGTCTCAAACCGAGACGGGGCAGATATATGGCTGATTCTGCTTATCACGAGGGATACATAGTCCCCAACCTTTAGAGCCCGGTTTTTACACCAAATTAACATGCATCCTCTGATGAATTGAAATAGTATGTCGAGATTGGGAATTGAAATATTCAAGTCACAGTAAAGATATTCCTGCTTATTGTAATAATGTTTTATTTGTACCACGTTACTGGTCGCGCCTAGCCGGTTGTATGCATACGTTTCTATGGATATTTAACAATTTCAGTATGTTCTGTATTTACATCGACGCCGACTACATATATACGTAAACCTGCGAGGTTCAAGTCAAGTTGTTGCGTCGTCACCAAGAACGCCGTATGTGTGTGTTTTTACTTATCTTTAAAAACTGGGTTTATTTTATACTTAATAACCTTTGCAGAAACATTCCCAATACAAGTATCAATACATGTGGTGATGTTAACGTTGATATAGTGATATGAAACCAATAATGTTACAAGTAACTTCATTGACCATATATGCACCCTTGAGTTACATCTTTTAATTACAAGACTTACTTGAATCTTAAGTCAATCAAAAACCTATTTAAAAAAAATAGAATCACAACAACTTGTCAAATATACAGATTGGATTGTTAACAAATGATGTCAAAATAGATCAGTTTCTAATGACGGAAAGGAATAGACGATAAAACTGACATGCGTACCAATATATTGTGAAAAATAATACTATACGTTATTTCTCAATAAAGGTAAGGCAGATGAAAAAAGATGTATAATAAATCATAATAATAATAATAATAATTAGGTAACTTCTATTGCGCGTACGTCCTTTGAAACGAAGCTCAGAGGCGCATTAATACAAAACGGTTTGGTTGATCGATATCAGAGCCAATAAACAAATCCAGTTGTCAACATATTGATTCGTATGCCAGGGAGCTATGGTGGATAGGCATGGTTATAAAGGTATGTCTTTAAAAGTTTAAGTGACTGCGGAATTCAATAATGTTTTCAACTGATTTAACACTAGGAGGAAGCATATTCCAAAGAGTTCCACCCACAGCAAACGCCCTAGTCCCAATACTAGTATTGACTTTAAGGACAAAAAGTTAATTAGAAATATATGATCGAAGCTGAACAAGTGTTATTACAGGAGTAAGCAAATAATGTAAATACGATGGCTGCTTACGGGAAAGTGCCTTGTAAGTAATGGTACATATATTAAGATAATACGATGTCGGACAGGAAACCAATGCAGAGACTTTAGAATGCATAACACGTGGATATCTAGTCACAACCCTTGCTAAGTAATTTTCAAAACCATGTAGTTTAATGACATTCGTAATAGCAATATTATGAAAAAGCGAATTGCAGAATAAAAAAATACAATTTATAAATACAATTTAAGGGACAACTTATCGCACTGGATTTAATGACAATGGACCGAGGATTGTGCATGACAAAATACTACTAATAGTTTTAACAATTTCGTCGCAAGTATAGCATCATCACTAGCAAATCATACTCCTAAAAGAAACGATATATTCACAAGTTATTTATCTAGTCTGGTTGAAGATACCGTTTCCTGCTGTTGAAGTACAAATTATCAACAAGGCGAATAAGACAAACAGCAAGAAATACAAAGATCATAACGATATATGCATGGGCTTGGTTAAAAGATCAATACGTCCTTCCAGAAGGGAATTGTCCGTGATGATATGTGAACACTGCGAGACTCATACTATTATTAAAAAGTTGCGATGTTAATAATTTTACCAATTATAGACCAATAGCTATATTATCTCAGCTTCCGAAAATCCCAGAATGATGTCATTTATAAACGATAAAGATATACTGTATCAACGTCAACATGGTTTAAGACAAACTACATGTCAACGTCACTGGCATTACTGGAACTTGTGGACAAAATTACTACTTCTATTGATGAATGTAAATATTCATGTCTTTATTGGCCTGAACAATGCCTTTGATCGCAATATACATGCACAAAAACATGAACATTATGGCATAAGAGGTATAGCATATAAATGGACGTGTAGATATCTTAGGAATAGGCGCCAACATGTTTGTATTAATTATACAACTTCAGAATGAATGGAGGTTATATATGGAGTTCCGATCAATTTTGAGTCCAGCACTTTTTATGTAATATTTAATGACATGCCTAATGCACACTCGTTAATGAGAAAGGTTTTATCTGCTAGCGATACTAATTTATTTTACTCAGGTGACAATCTGTTTCAAGTATGTGGTGGTTTCAGGTTAATAACCTTTCACGAAATATAGCCAAAATTACATTTATGAATGTTATCAACAAACAATGTGAAAACAACCACTCAGTCATTATAAGTGGAACGAACATCAATAGGGTTTATGTTACAGAATTTCTTCCGGTATCCATTGATTCTTACTTATATATTTATTTGTACACAGTAACCACATAAAAAGCAAACGTTCAAAATAAATAAATATCTGTAATGAACAGGGTTAAACATTTATAGAACAACCCTCATTTTGTTCTCATTACTGTGCTCTCATACTGCCATATTTATATTGCTGTTGTGAAATTATGGGTAATACGACGACAAAACTGCGAATTCAATCACTACATATTATTCACAAAAGAGCTATTCGTATTTATTAAAACGCATATTACATTACCTATGCAAGACCAATGTTCTACCACTTAAAAGCTTTAATTGTTCATGACATGGTGAAATGTAATAGTATGGAGTTTATGTACATGATTAACATTCACCTTCTAACGAGAAACATTATGTTGTAATCCCAGAAAGTTAATGTCTGTCGCAATCACAATACTACATAAACAATTACAATTTTAGTAGCACTTCAAAAAAGCTGAATTTATCAACACCAAAGGATCAACAATGTGGAATGAAATATGCACTGACGTTAAATTGAGCAGATCGATTTTTCACACATGCAGCTTTACTAATGCATAATTACAATTAATACTTCTTTTGTTTTATATTGGTTGTTATAGGTATTACATAACATACTGTTATATTAGTAAGTAGTACAGCTCCTTAATCTAGTAATTTAATGTGAATATATTTTTATATGTACAATTGTTATTGTAGGAATGCCTTATATGAGTGTATTACTTCGTGCATTTCCCTTCAACATTGTCTTACTGTTCAATATTGTTTTTTAACTTTTTCTTTGTTCCACTTTAATTAGTGGTCTTGATCACTATGTACATTTTTACAATCGTTTTTAGAATATGTACCTAGCCAACGTTGATTATGTTGAATACATTCCATTCCATTTTTTACCATTCCATTCCGTTCCGTTCCGTTCCGTTCCGTTCCGTTCCGTTCCGTTCCGTTCCGTTCCGTTCCGTTCCGTTCCGTTCCGTTCCGTTCCGTTCCGTTCCGTTCCGTTCCGTTCCGTTCCGTTCCATTCCAGTCCAGTCCAGTCCAGTCCAGTCCAGTCCATTCCAGTCCAGTCCAGTCCAGTCCTGTCCAGTCCAGTCCAGTCCAGTCCAGTCCAGTCCAGTCCAGTCCAGTCCAGTCCAGTCCA
>CBDHHR010000508.1:15000-25000 GCA_965263245.1 Metamycoplasmataceae bacterium
CAAATCAGATGCCTTTGACAAAAGCCACGAAAGTGTCACTCTCTTGAGCCCTATATGTGGACTACATATTTTTAAAGGGACTTAGAGCAATACAGTTTGGCAACCATCGTGGATTCTGAGCCAAGCGTGAAGCAAATGGCCATCTAGACAATATGTTATAGAAACACAAAGAACAATAAAAAAATGGTAAAATAAAAGTGGCGGAAGAACTCAACAAATAAGGATAACCTGTGAACACATTGCGAAATAGATCCCATTTGAAACTAAGTGGCAGATCCTCCATTCTATGCTACGTGCCAATCGATATTAGAGGAGCTACAAAATGATGAAAACACGCCACACACGATACACCAGGTACAGTAGGGTATAGTGCGTTTATCAAGCTGGTGAAACAGCCGTTTTATCTAACATATGTTAATAAACATAGAGAAAGATAAAAGACGACGCCCTAAACAATTTGGAGACGAACTGTAGAATTGTGGGAACCCCATCGACAATGCTATAATTGGACCATGATGCAATGCAAACAGAAACAAATCGACGTAACTGAAATAAGCCTCAACTGTACCTTATGTGTAGTAGTTACGTGCATTTGAACTATTTCTTGTAATGACAGTATTTGTCATGTTCGACTAGTGCAAGCAAATATCACACCGACATTCGTATTATTTATTCAGAACATCATCGACTAATTACCGTTAACACTGATAAAGTATATATTCCGATATTCTACGTACGTTGACAGAGATGACCTGCGTAGCCCATCACACACTGACAGATCACGCCACCCCAAGATATGTCTGTGCACGTGGCGCCATTCTCACACGGACCGTCCGAACAAGTTTTCTGTACTGTCGCCGGTGCAAATATTAGTATAATGTCAAAATAAATAATGTTTGGAACAAGGACAAATACAGAAATGCTAACAGAGTATACAGGTCGAACTTAAATCAAAGATTTGCATCCGCAGATGATGTCGCAAAATTGAGAATTTGAAATTAGTACCTATTTTGATTGCACAAAATGGTTAGTTATAGTGTGTGTATGTGTGTGTGTGTGTGTGTGTGTGTGTGTGTGTGTGTGTGTGTGTGTGTGTGTGTGTGTGTGTGTGTGTGTGTGTGTGTGTGTGTGTGTGTGTGTGTGTGTGTGTGTGAGTGTGTGTGTGTGTGTGTGCGTGCGTGCGTGCGTGCGTGCGTGCGTGCGTGCGTGCGTGTGTGTATCTGCGCCTTCATGTGTGCCTTTGTGTATATGTTTGGTCCGTGTTTCAATCGTATATGTTAAATGGTGTATTGACGTGTGGCTACCATATCGTAAGATTCGTTGATGTATACGTACTTTCGCAGTACCTCCCAGTCGTGTCGCGGCTGCAGGCACATGTCACCCCACCTTCAGTGATATCACTGCATACGCCATTGTGTTGACACGGCTGGTCCATACAGGTCACATTCCCTAAGTAACCGACATGGAATATGCGCAACAGCGAAGAAACCATTAATGCGACGTCACATATGCTTTATAGGAAAAGCGTTTTAGTTTCTGTCCGGAGTATTTTAGAATAATATTATATTATTTCGTGACCCGTCATTGCGTACACAGTATTTAGTCCCTGAGGCCTTCCTTCCTGCATTGCTGAAGTAGACTAGTGGGAACCACACCAACAATGCGACGATTGGACCATGATGCAATTCAACCAGTAGCATATCGACATAACTGAAATAAGCCTCAGCTGTACCTTATGTTTAGTAATTATGTACATTTGAACTATTTTTTCTAATGACAGTATCTGTCGTGTTCGATTAAAGGTTTGCAATCATAGATGAAATGTTACTAGTGCAAGCAAATATCGCACCGACATTTGTATAATTTATTCAGAATATCGGCGACTAACTACCATTAAAACTGATATATATATATATATATATATATATATATATATATATATATATATATATATATACATATACATATACCGATAATCTACGTACGTTGACAGAGGTGACCTGCGTAGCCCATCACACACTGACAGATCACGCCACCGAACGAGATGTCTGTGCACGTGGTGGCGCCATTTTCACACGGACCGTCCGAACACGTTTTCTGCGCTATATATATATATATATATATATATATATATATATATATATATATATATATGTATATATATATGTATATGTGTGTGTGTGTGTGTGTGTGTGTGTGTGTGTGTGTGTGTGTGTGTGCTTGAATTAGTTATATAAAACATTTAATATTATTTCGATAAATTAACGGGACCTGCGACGGCACCGTGGAAATTATATAGATACTGAAATTGGTACCTGATTTGTTTGTACAAACGATTACATAAAATTATGTTTGTATGTGTGTGTGTGTGTGTGTGTGTGTGTGTGTGTGTGTGTGTGTGTGTGTGTGTGTGTGTGTGTGTGTGTGTGTGTGTGTGTGTGTGTGTGTGTGTGTGTGTGTGTGTGTGTGTGTGTGTGTGTGTGTGTGTGTGTGTGTGTGTGTGTGTGCCTGTGTGAGTTTGTATGTATGTGTGTATGTATGAGCGCGTGTGTGCGTATGTGAGTGTGCCTCTGAATATATATATATATATATATATATATATATATATATATATATATATATATATATATATATAGGTGTGTGTATGTGTGTTTGTTTTTGTATACCTGTGTGTGAGTGTGTGTGTGTGTATGTGTGTTTGTATGTGTGTGTGTGTGTGTGTGTGTGTGTGTGTGTGTTTGGGTGTGTATGTGTATGTGCGTGTGTGTGCCTCTGTGTGAGCCGCCTTTGTGTTTATGTGTGTGTGAGTGTGTGTGTGTGTGTGTGTGTGTGTGTGTGTGTGTGTGTGTGTGTGTGTGTGTGTGTGTGTGTGTGCGTGGTTGTGAGTGTGTGTGTGCGTGTGCGTGTGCATGTGCATGTGCGTGTGCGTGTATGTGTGCGTGTGTGTGTGTGCCTTCGCGTGAGTCTTTGTATGTGGTTTTTGCATGTGTGTGGTCCGTCCTGTTTCAATCGTATACGTTAAATTGGTTATGACGTGTGGCTACCACATCGTAAGATTCGTTGAAGTATACGTACTTTCGCAGTACCTCCCAGTCGTGTCGCGGCTGCAGGCACATGTCACCCCACCTTCAGTGATATCACTGCATACGCCATTGTATTGACACGGCTGGTCCAAACAGGTCACATTCCCTAAGTAATCGACATAGAACATGTGATACTGCGAAGAAACCATTATCGCGACGTCGCATATGCTTTATAGGAAAGGCGTTCTTAGTTTCTGCCTATGCCTGGAGTATTTTATAATTGTATTATTTTATTTCTTGACCCGTCATAGCGAACACAGTATTTAGTCTCAGAGGCTTCCTGCATGTAAGCAAAATTAGCTGAGGTTTTGCAATAATACATACTATGTATAACAAACTCAATATTCAGTGTATTATAAATTATATATTTATTTTCTCAACACATAAACAGAGACTGATAAATTACATTCTTTTTACGAGCATGCACATTATGAAACAATAGACAACATGATACAAAATTAAATCATTTCGATAAATTACCATTAATGTAAAATTTGAGAAATGTAGTTGTTATGATTTTTTAATCCAAGCACATTATGAAACTCTTCGCAATATTGTGACTTAACACCCACACAGCTGTGGCCAATTTCGTAATTGTTATCTATAACATAATATATATATATATATATATATATATATATATATATATATATATTATATATAATTATATATATAATTATAAATATATATAATTATATATATATATATATATATATATATATATATATATATATATATATATATATATATAGTGACTTAACACCCACACAGCTGTGGCCAATTTCGTAATTGTTATCTATAACATAATATATATATATATATATATATATATATATATATATATAATTATATATATATAATTATATATATATATAATTATATATAAGTATATATATATATATATATATATATATATATATATATATATATATATAGTGACTTAACACCCACACAGCTGTGGCCAATTTCGTAATTGTTATCTATAACATAATATATGTATAAATATATATATATATATATATATATATATATATATATAATTATATATATATATATATATATATATATATATATATTATGTTATAGTTAACAATTACGAAATTGGCCACAGCTGTGTGGGTGTTAAGTCACAATATTGCGAAGAGTTTCATAATGTGCTTGGATTAAAACAATATATATATACTTACATTCATACATACATATATACATATATACATATATACAAACACTGTAACATAGAACATAATTAGTCCCACCTGTATAAAATAACAACCATACGTACGTTCGCAGAATCGACCGCCATAGCCCAACACACACTGGCATGTAATGTCCCCTGTAATGACGTCTGAACACGTGCCTCCATTGGCACATGGCATATCGGCACAAACTGCTCGTCCTGTTGTAAAGCAAATTGGAGCAGATTGCTATATTATTGCCGATTACGCATCAATGTATTGCACTGAATCGATAACTGGCTATACCTTCACGTCTGTATTAAGTAGTGTAGCGGTTGCATTTGAGAATACTTAAATATTATTTTAACTGCATTCGACCTTCGTCAATATAGTTTCAAAATAAAGTAAAGAATGTAACACGTCAGAATATAGCGCCAACTTACTATGTTCTACATTTTATCTGAACGTTATATTTGTCGTTTGTGTAACATATATTGAATAGCTAGATTGTTATTGTAAACCGCTTTGAGCGTAGTGGATATTGCGCTATATGAATATTATATTACTATTATTAACTGAAGCATAGACGTGTCTCAAATCACTCAGTTCTAGGTAAAAATGACGATAGGAATGGAATTGTTGATTAACTATATATGTATTACATACAAGTAATAATAGCACAAGTTTTTCTAGTAACTCCGTTGAGTTGGATTAACATTATACAATAAAATACAATCAAAGTGCCAAGGAGTGTCAACATACTGATATGTAATATAGTATTAATACTACTTGATTTTACTCATTCGTGTTGGCATTTGTATATTATCCAAGGTATAAAAATATTACGGTATATTTTCGTTCGGGATACTGGTAAATACTACACATTATATTTGGTAACCTTATTTCAGGCAGCTGATATTTTAATCTTTGTGTGCCGACTATATTCTTATCAAAATATTTCTGGCAAAGGTTGTCAAGTCTTACTTCCAGTGTATCCGGATTAACATACCTGAGTATATCAACCTAACTGATTCCAGGAAAAATACACGTCCTTTCCTATATTTTTTTATATTGTTAGATAACTAGTTTGGCAAGATAATGAGCCATGTAGGTCATGCGCTTGCATTGATAAATGCACAGTCCTTCCAGGTCTTTTCGTACAATAGTTTCCATATATTTATTCCACCTCTGATCTTGAGAAATGGCAACACCTTCAAGTTTGGCATGGTCTACGTTATCTATATCTCTTCCAACATCGATTTTTATACTCGGGAAAATGCTTAAAAAAATTAATGCTTAAAAAAAGTCAACTGATTCTTTTTACATAACAGATACACACTTTCTGTCGAATAATATGAATATTCATTTCCTATGGTTACTTGTCGTTACTTGTTACTATGTCCAATAAAAACGTCGTCATCCATCTTATAACATGTGAGGGCAAACCGTACAGTAGCTTTTCTAGAAACAAAGTATGATAATGTCAAACGGTTTGCTAAGAGCTATACGATTACAACTCTGACATAGGGATCCAATTTATCGGTTCCCTCATACCATAAGTGAACCATCTGTTATGGAAGTTCCACTAATTCCACCAAATTGCTTAGCACCAATTTCACCTTCAACGGCTTCATCCATCAATAGCATTACTATTAACCCACTCTCTTCACCAACTATTGAAATTGATGATATTGGCCTAATATATTTTCAATCGACACAAGTGGTTTGTTTGGCAGCGGCGTTACCTTGGCCATTTCCCATTCTTTAGCGAATACACCTTCACTTAGGAATTTATTAAAACTAACATTTGATGGAAGGGCAAGGTAGTATACGTTATCTCGTAACACCAAAGCAGGCCCGGTAGCATATTTCACCTTAAGACTATATAAAACTCCTATACTTATCACACAATGATCGAGAAGCTACCAGTTCCTCTTTAACTGTGAATACCTAGAGATTAGTATTTAAAAGAAGCAAGTGTCCGTATTGCAGCTAACGTACTTTCGCAATAGTTGCCAATGAACTCGTAATTACATCTACAAGTGACACCGCCTTGGGCTTCGTCAATGCATGTAGTGTTATGACGACACGGCTTGTCTCTGCAGTTCACTTGCCCTGAAACAATCGACGATTATCGATTTGCAAAATGGCTATAATATATGTATATATATATATATAATAGTATATGCGTAGTCATATATATGCATATATAAGTACAACCACCCCCACATACAAGCGAAACATGCTAGCTGCATATATGTTCTTGTAATAAATAAATAGTTACATAATGCAGTAGCCTACGTACGTTCGCAGAAGTGACCCGCGTAGCCCAACGCACACTGACAAGTCACGCCACTCGTACTGACATATGTGCACGTGGCGCCATTGTCATGGGCACCACTGGAACAATTTCTAAATCCTTTTTTGAAATCAACCACGCATACCGACTAAAAGATGAGGTTGGATGAGAAATCGACTGTGTTAAAATTTCAGAGAAATCCATTGAGAGGAACAGACGGCTGAACGCACGCAATGTTTATCGCACAGTGATACATTTTAGAACTTGTCCATTTGGGTCACATGTGTTCAATAGTATACCTATAAATGTCTATCCTATGAACGTTTGAATTGATTTGGACTCATCGGGTCCCTCAGCAAATTAGATTGACAGCCCTTGCTTCGAGCAAGTCTGGCAATTTGCATATATCCAAGATGGCCGCTGGTCATATCTCAAAACATTAACTTAGAACAACTTTTCTTAGAATTATGTATAATATTTCTCTTAGGGGTATTTGTGTAAGTAGAATCATTGCTGATAAAACAAATTCAAGATCAAGATCACTGTATGCCTCTCCAGCTATTGCGCCTCGCTTGTAGTCAAGGCACAACCAGATGACCAATATGTTTCTGAGACTTGTACTGTGTTTGATCGATTAATGGCCAGTTTTCGCTGAACCGACGGATGACCGGGGTAATTGGACCCTTCAATACAAAGAACAGATTGAAAACTGCAGTTGCAGTGGTCTCAAGTATGTGGTGTCGGCACGCGAAAATGGATATGTTTTTGAAATATCTCTTGAATGCAATGATGGCACCTGTGCGGGCACCAGTGTTGCTTGATGGGTCAAAGCGCAGTCTTGCCACATGCTCGCCTCGCTCTCCCAATCCCGCAGAAACATCTTCACTCCGGTGGCAGATGAAATTCGTGGAATGCCGAGCAACATTTCGACCCCTTAACTTAACACTACGGTGGGCATGCGATCTGATTTTCGCCTTCTCTGTTAGGTAGTAGTTTTTCATCGAAATGTGCGACGAGGGGTATATTCGGTGCCGAGAGGTCAATTTTCACCTTTACCTGATCGTCGTCATCTAATGTTTAACTTGAACTGAAAATTTAATGTCAGAAATGGATTCTACATACGCAAATACCCCTAAAAAGAGGTATTACACATAATTATAAGACAAGTGGTTCTAAAATATTGTTTATCAGCAATGGCCATCTTGGATTTATGCAAATTACCAGGATTGTCAAGCGGAATGTGTTCTAGGACTTGACGAGTCCAAATCAACCAAACATTCATGGGATAGAAAATGTTATAGGTTCACTATTAATCACGTGTGACTGTCAAAAGCACGACTAATTAAATTTATCACTATGCGAGAAACATTGTGTGCATTGAGCCGTCTGTTCCTCTCAATGGAATTCTCTGAAATGGTAATACCGTTGCTTTCTCACCCAACCTCATCTTTTTAACCCATATGCGTTATTGATGTCAAAAATAATTGTCTTGCTATGTTACATAATTTTGGTCACTCTAATAAAATAATAATAATAATTATTATTATATATATATATATATATATATATATATATATATATATATATATATATATATATATATATATAAATTTTCTCACCATTTAATATCTGGCCACTCTGATATGTATATTTGAAATAGCATATGCGTAATCATACATAACCGTATATAAGTACACACACGCGCGCGTGCACACACCCACACACATAAGCGAAACATGTTAGTTGCATACGTGTTCTTGTAACAAATAAATAGCTGCATAATGCAGTAGCCTACGTACGTTCGCAGAGTTGACCTGCGTAGCCCAACACGCACTGACAAGTCACGCCACCCGTACTGACGTCTGTGCAGTTTCCGCCATTTTCACACGCACCATCGGAACAAGTTCTCAATCCTGTTGCCCTTAAAAGAACAACACATTATGTAAAGAAATACAACCAGTAGATAAGAACAACTGTTCGACAGAGATCTGTGATCGTACATATAGAAGTAGTAGTAATAATATTGTGTTATTTCGAAGTTGCATGTTGTCCAACTCGGAAATGTTTCTCCTACAAGCATGATGTATTCAAACATGCGACGAGATTCTCCTTTCCATACCGTGACAATAGTTGTCGCTTCATTACTAAGATACAACTTACTGCAAAATTCATTAGTGTAATTGTAACAGTATAAATAGGAGTGACCAGTTGTATAGTTAAATTAGCCAATTTGGAGTGCCTTGCATCCGACTGCTTCACAGGGCGAAGCAGCACTCATGCTGGTGCAGTTGTGTTTGAGGACAATCGAATCAGTAAGGCCATTGTGATGCGTGCAAAATGAAAGGCCTGAGCCAGCGCTTCTTCTACCGCTCTTCTGACGCCTGCGTATCCGTGTCAATACTGCGACCGGAAGTGTTAGATACGAATTGGCTTAAACAATCAGTCCCGGACTCATTTCCGGAACGGAATTTCATGGCATTACGGTCATAATCGGCCACAATAGATGAACATTATTATCCATCGCATACCTTAAGACTGGTGATTGACAACCGTTCCAATTGAATACTACATCGATTTGTCTTCATGTCTTATATTTATCTAGGCAGTTTTTAGTAATGTTACGATTAATGCGCGAAGACAATCTAAATGCTGTTTTACAGCAAAAAACAGGGTCGTGTTAATGAGTACAATTACAACAACGTGTATGGTGTAACAACTTTCCAAAGGTTAGGAGCAGCACCGCAACATTCGAACACGGGTTTTCTCAGCAGTTTCCTATTCTCTGGCAGTTAGTCCACTTCGCTTCACATGACAGCACTACTGCGATCAGTTGAGAAAATATGACCTGACCAATTGTATGTGTGGTGGGAATGTTCCTATGTTCATAAAGTGAGCATGTATCTCTGTTTCTTTATTACCTGATCATGTCCTTCATGTCACGTGTGAGATAGTCGTTTTAGTTGGACTTTTAGTATTTGACCAATGTTCTCTACGTGACGACTTTATCATTGTCGACACGCATGAATGTTTGTCACAGGAGCCTGGCAAACCTCTCCAGGAGTGTACCTTATTAACGACGTGCCGATTGCACAAGAAGTGTTATAACTAGTATGACAATGGAACAACCACTTACGTTCGCAATGTTTTCCAATGTGAGTATGTAAACAGGTGCAGTCATATCCCGTCGCTGTATTGGAACAAGTCGCTCCGTTTTGGCACAGATTGTCTTGACAGTTAAACCCTCCTGTATGGTAAAGCCGCGTGTAGAGGGAGATATAATAAAGATAAGACTTAAATATGATCAAGCACTCCTACTAATGAATGTACATAAACAAAAACGGACGGACGGACGGACGGACGGACGGACGGACGGACGGACGGACGGACGGACGGACGGACGGACGGACGGACGGACGGACGGACGGACGGACGGACGGACGGAC
>CBDHHR010000508.1:30000-35000 GCA_965263245.1 Metamycoplasmataceae bacterium
ACACACACACGCACGCACACACACACACACACACACACACACACACACACACACACACACACACAATGTGAGCCACACTTGAATTACATACAGTGGACTAAATGCCATCATTTCGTTGATTAAATTGTTGTGTAATACAAATCTTCTTATGTCGCCATTAACATACACGGTGCAGGTCAGCAGTGTTGGAATGGTCACCATCACGCCTTTTTCTGTTAGTCTTCCAAACCCCCCATTTCATAGTTCATAGTGTATTTCCGTCTTTTTGCTGGTCTCCCTCTTTTCCTTTCACCAGGCTGTAGCAGATGTTGCTGTTCTCAGATAGTGTATTTCTCGTCTCTAGTCGTGACTACGCCACCGAAGCGAGACATTTCTCATCTTCACTTCTACGCCAGCTGTTGCACTTCCTTATTTTCTTCCCGTCTCTGAACGAAATACGCTTCACCCGTCTGACAAACCTCACCTCAATTCACACGAAGAGAAGCTGTTCAGTTCTCTTCACGGCTATTGCATCCGCTTCGTATATAAAGACTGGACGAATTACCGTGCTGCAGATCTGATCTTGATAAGTTGCTAGGCGGCAACGTGCCATCAGAAACGATTACAACTGTGTCCTTGTATTTCTGCCAGAGTGTCTTGACTCTTGCCTTGACAGCAGTAGCAGCAGTAGCAGCTGCTGCTGTTCTCAGATAGTGTATTTCTCGTATCTAGTCGTGACTACGCCACCGAAGCGAGACATCTCTCATCTTCTCTTCTACGCCAGCTGTTGCACTTCCTTATTTTCTTCTCGTCTCTGTGCGAGATACGCCTCACCGGCTCACAAACCTCACCTGAATTCGCACGAGAATCTCTTCTGTTGTCTCCGCGGCTGTTACATCCGCTTCGTTCACAAACACTGGACGAATTACCGTGCTGCATATGTTGTTTTTTGCTGGTGCGGCAGCGTGCCATCAGAAAGGATTACAATGGTGTCCCTGTATTTCTGCCAGAGTGCCCTGACTCTTGTCCTAATAGCCATTTCTGGTGTAAAAAAGAAATCACCGTGAACTGAAATCTTGCTTGATTTTAAACCGAAGCGCAACATGCTAACTTGTCTACCAAGTAAGCTAGGTAAGACCAAGTAAGGCTGATTGGACTAAATACTTGCTTCTACTTAGTTGTCGGCGCTGACGTATCGCGATGTTATCAGTCAAATTATTTGCGACATTCAACCAGGTTATAGTCGAAGAGGCCACGGTGTCAATATTCGATGAAAACGAAAGACCATTGCCTGTAACACAAACCGAGTTCATAGTAGGATAATGTCCACCTATTTGTTTAACCACTATCATGTTATAATAAAAACATTCATCATGGGTCCTATACACACACACATTTCCTAGAGAATGAGCGTGATCCACAAACAATTCTTATGCAACATAGCACTATTTCCTTCATACTAATCGATATTCTACGCAGACGGTACAGTTTAGCTACACATATATTAAACTTGTCAAAGTATGATTGAAAATACACGCCACCGATCAACAACATATGACTTTTGTTCGCTGTGCGAATACATGAAATGCAATGTTATAAAAGCGCCGCCGTATTATCGGGGAAACTATATACTCCCACACACACACTCACGCGCGCATGCACACACGCATGCACGCACGCATGCCTTCATACATAGGAACACGCTTACGCACACACACACACACACACACACACACACACACACACACACACACACACACACACACACACACACACACACACACACACACACACACACACACACACACACACACACACACACACACATACACGCACACACGCACACACGCAGACACGCACACACGCACACACGCACACACGCACACACGCACACACGCACACACGCACACACGCACACACGCACACACGCACACACGCACACACGCACACACGCACACACGCACACACGCACACACGCACACACGCACACACGCACACACGCACACACGCACACACGCACACACGCACACACGCACACACGCACACACACGTACACACGTACACACGTACACACGTACACACGTACACACACACACACACACACACACACACACACACACACACACACACACACACACACACACACACACACACACACACACACACACACACACACACACACACACACACACATACACACACATACACATTAGGTATGCCTGGAATATGAAGCGCAGTTTGATCTTGAGCAAATTTGCAAAACAAATATAAGCTGCTCACGAGTGGTGAAGTGCATGATAAAATATAATCATATTCTGAAACGATAATTTTGCGATTTACACGCGACATATTTAATACTGTATGATGAACAGATGTGTAAACTTGATGTTTGTGGAATGCCTAACATCGTGAATTACATCATTATGTGTCGTTCTATTCGTGTGTCAATGATCGTTGTTCGCCTTTATAGATAACGTCACAATCAACGTGTTTACACCACCCTTCGATAATGTTCCCGAATTGTATGATCGGCCAACAAAATAATGGACATTGTGTTGGAATATTAATAAAACGTAGCCCGTCTTCGCTGAATAAGCACGTTCTGAACTGCGCCTCTCACTCCATGGAATTACGTAACAACTAATTGTGGACATCGTAACCATATCACACAAAATGCATACTGTAAATCATACACCAATCAAACACACAGGCTGTGTATGTTACCGCGTTGTACACCTTCAGTGTATACATAACCCAGAGCTTTCGGCGAATTTTCTCGCTCAAGATAAATTGTTATTTTAGAAATAAATACACAGGTAAATACATTTTTAAATACTTACAGTAAAGTAATAACAGGGTCATTACGATGCTTATCTTCGGATGCATGACGCGCTTCACGACAGTTCAACGGTCTGTTGTATTTCATGCTCATGTTACGTAATTTCATGACGTCATCAGGTACGTTTTCTCTGCTCGACGGCAACAACAACGGCAAAACATCGTCGGCAAAGCGGAATGCTTCGAGTCAAATTACACACTACGGTGCACTGTCATTCGTATTCTTAGTACCTCATGCTTTTTACGTAATATTATTTATAAGTATCCGTAATCAATCCATGTTTCCATCTCTTTCCTTCATTCTCTCGTTTCTATTTACTATTTACTACTCTGAATATCTTGAACGAATGAAACAGGCAAATAATATGTCCGGTAATTCGGTTTCCAACACGCGGTATTTTGGTATTATAGGATTCCGTGGTGTTTTGATACCATATGATTCTAGGACATGTTATATATTTATAATATGCTTTATTTTATATTGATGCAGTACGAGTAAGTGGTTGATTAAAACTGTTTAACTTACATATAATGAACACATGTTAGTAAGGTTACATAGGCTTACTGATGTGAGGTTAACAATATGTACGTTTGTGTGTGTGTGTGTGTGTGTGTGTGTGTGTGTGTGTGTGTGTGTGTGTGTGTGTGTGTGTGTGTGTGTGTGTCTGTGTCTGTGTCTGTGTCTGTGTCTGTGTCTGTGTCTGTGTCTGTGTCTGTGTCTGTGTCTGTGTCTGTGTCTGTGTCTGTGTCTGTGTCTGTGTCTGTGTCTGTGTGTGTGACTGTGTGTGTGTGTTAGAATCTTCTTAGTAATACTTCGACGCTATGTCTAAATCATCCGTGTTTGAAGACATGTAAGTAATGAAGTGTGGCGTTGCTCGCTTTCCCTATTGTTGTTATTTTTTAACTTTCCTGTGCCTGGTTGTTCTTCCGCATCAGTCATGATGTCATCATCAGTTGTCTTCTCTCATCTTGCTCTGTGCCCAGTGACACATTTCCTCTCGCACGGTGTTCCTAGTTCTTCTTCAATATCTCCTCTCCTCACTTTCATTTGACTTGATCTCACCTTCAACATCCGGCATTGAGGTATGTTTCCCATTGTCCCGTGTGACCTGCCCGCCAATGTCATGTAGTGGGGGCACCTATTTTAACCTCCCTCCGATGTATTTTTAACTGACGCTCTCCTGCCAGACATAAATTTGTTAAACTCTGATCACCATATGGAAACTCATGATTACGTAGATGCAATGTTTTCCAATTCTTTAATACCTCAAATTACGAAGCCAGCTAGAATTACACCAACTACAGCCACATTCGTAGATATTATTTATAGTAATGACATTCTTGGTGAATACAATCAACTTCCAGGAATATTATACTCATATATTTCTGATCATTTACCAATATTTATACTAACCACATCAAATAATGATAAACAAGATTATGTTACAATGGAGACTAGAAAATATACTCATCATATTATATCCTTATTCAAAAGCATCATAGAGGCAACAAATTGGTATGATGTATATGCAGGTAAAGATCCCCAAATAAGTTATACTACTTTCTAAAGAAAATTTCACAAGTGTCTAACGAGTCATTCCCTTTAAACATAAAAAGGGTCAAGACAGAGAAACACAAAGCATGGGTTCTGAAATTCCATAACAACAAAGCACAAACTATATATGTATATTTTATATAAAAAAATGAAATAATTTAACGAAACCAATTATAAAAAAACATTAACTAACGCAACTTATTAAAATAGCAGAGCGCTATCACAATCAAAAGGAATATGACAAGCACAAGAGTGACCTAAACACTGTGGCAAATGATACGAGGAATTATTGGCAAGAAGACATCATCACAGCAAAACCAAACATTCTTAATAAATGGCACTCTAACACGAGACAGGCAATTAATAACTGAGAAATGTAATGAATACGACACGACCATTGGTTCAGAATTAACCAGGGACATACCACCGGTTACAAAAAAACCTGAGGATTATCTTGATGGAATTTATAAAAACTCAATGTTTTAGCACCTACAATCACATATGAGATAAGGATAATCATAGAGAAATAAAAAACCGCAGTCCTGGATGGGATGGTATAAAACCAGACATCATCAAACAAACATACTCTAGTATGAGTGAACCATTGCGCCACATTATACATTTATCG
>CBDHHR010000509.1:2500-6336 GCA_965263245.1 Metamycoplasmataceae bacterium
TATGTATTGTATGTTAGACCAATTTATATCCGTCGAGTCGACGTCATACCAAAACGTGATGTGTATGGCTAATTTGTAGGTAATATAAAAAATTGGACAGTATTTGATTATCCGAATAATGTTATATAGTGTGTTTTAGTTTGCTTACATTTGTACTGTATGAATTTGCCCATCATACAGTGAACTAAAATCTAAATGTAGTAAAATTAAAGCAGTGTGCATAATCATAGACTATGCATACACATAGTTTTCAGAATGGGGATTTAAAACCATTATTTCAGTTTGTATAGGATACATACATTACGTGCTATTGTATTGAACATATGTATGTCCTTTCATTTTAAACTTCCATTTAAAATACTTGATGTTGTCTATGAAAAGAAACCTTAAGATTATTTCTGTCGAAGAAGGCTGACGTAATAAGTAATGTGGTTGCACCTTGCAGAAATCCAAGACAAAGTGCACGCGTTTTCATTGAAGTCGTCGAAAATGCTCACCAGTCGAACACTTATTTTATTCAATTATTATTTTTTATATATAATAAGTTCTTACACTAGAAATATCACTTGATATAAAGTTTGTAAAAAGAATGTAACATAACATAATGATTGTTCTTTTTGACATTTTATGTTGCGGTGTTGTAATCAATGCATGTTTGCGTTATATGTTGTGAATTTATTTGTGAACTTGTCTCAGTGTTGTGTGTATATTAGGTTCAACCCTTACTCATGTTTGTTATTTGCATATAAACACAACTGGTTGTGTATACATCTACTGAAGCAAGTCATTAAGTCAGAGTAACTACTGGAATGGTCATTTTCTATTATATACAGTGCTTATGGAACAGTAACAACAAAATCAAAGTTGACTGATATTGTATCTTTAAATCAGGAGATGATGACTCAGGAACAGTTCTTTATCTGTCAGATTTGGAGTATATAGAAATATCCCAACATATGAATTTATATATTTATGTTTATGGAAAATGGGCAATTTTACTAAATTGGCCTAAATTATTACGGCTTTTTAAAACAGTTTTTTCTACACCTTTTATCGTATCGATGTGTATGTGTTCGCAATGTCATTCTACATCATGTCTTATACAAAGAAGTCAGATTGTTGTTATGTGTTTTAGACCAATTTAAACCCATCGAGCCGACGTCATACCAAAACGTGATGTGTATGACTAATTTGTGGGTAATATAAAAATGTATATTTTTAACAGTTAAAGTTGTTTGAATATCTTTTTAAATAGGAATCATAACTGTTCTCGACAGTATGTGATCATCCGAATAATAATTTTCTGTAGTATGGTTTAGTTTGCTTATAATTGTACTGTAAGAATTTGAAATACAAGTGCATGTATTTTAATTTAAGTCTCCAAAAATGCTCGCCAGTCGGACACTTATTTTATACACTTATTATTTCTTATATACTATAAGTTCTTACACTAAAGTTTGCAAAAAAGTATGTAACAGGTAAAACATATGATTGTTCTTTTTGACATTTTATGTTGTGGTGTTGTAATCAATGTTTGTGTTATGTGTTGTGAATTTATTTGTGAACTTGTCTCAGTGTGGGAATTACTGAAATTGCAAGTTATTTAATGTCAAAGACTTAAATGTATATCCACATTTGTAGGCCATAAAGAGTCAATAGTTAACCAGAAATGGAGCCCAAGATAGGTAATTATATATAACGGTGTACTGTTAATGTGTTCTAGAAGTACACAAATCATACAGACACAGTTTCTTAATCTGATGTCATCAATTGACTATTAATATGCATATAAATTAGAGAGGTTATTATATTTAGTTTTGCTTGGGTTCGTATAATTCTCTGTTATACAAACAAAGTTTGGTACTATCCAAGGCGACGGTATATATAATGTAACCGTATCACTAAGGTGATCATGACATGAGTTTGACTGCATTGATGTACCTCATTTACATTTATTGTCAATGTGTTCTGTCAAATAACGTATGTTGTTTTCCATTGCAGTTAAGGAACGAACATTTACCAAATGGAGTGCCAAAGAGACAATGCTGGCCCATGATTACTTTGGAGAAAACGATGAAGCGAGATTGCCTGGTTAGTTATATTACATGTATGCAGGGGACAGGTTTTTTTTAATTTGTAAAATAGAGTAATTGATGTATTGCCATAGAAAATTAATTAAACAATTGCTGGCCTTTCAGTGAGAAACACAATTATATTTTCACAGTAAGACTGGTGGGAAAATTATGTCATTATTTTCCTACCACCTCTGTGTCTGGATGATAAAGATGCTGTTGATGAATGATGTATTGATTTTTTTAGAATGGTAGGTGCAGCAGATTCAAAATTTGTTCTGGCCAGTTTACGAACATTTCTGTCCACAGGTAAGAAAGAGACCGAGCAGTTTATGAGAAGGAACCCATCAGTACAGTACCCATGGACTGTCATCAAGACTAAAACAATCAATATGAGGAGACAGAGACAGGAAAGATTGAAGAAAAGACTGAATAATTTAACTGAATATGGGGAGACATGCATTTTATCAATTTTTGACACTCTAAAAGCAATTTTGTTTAGATTGCATTATTTCTACTTACTAAGAGGACATGAAATTTGAGGAAATGCACTGATTGGTCAATTGTTTTAGGCGTGATTTGGGTTTCACACTGTGAGTTGTTCATTAATGTACCATCTTATCGGGCCAGCTTAGCACTGAGATTGTGATGGAACTTCACCTCACTCTGGTCTAATGGCACTGGTGCATCAGCAATCACGCGCACCTTCTTATTTTGCCAACACGACTTTGTTGACAGTCAGCTTGTAGTCGCCACATCTCCTGATCCAGCCGTTTGCAGGCTCGCCGTTCCCGTTCCCCAGGCTAGCCGATTCCGCTCCACTCTCACTGGACAGAATTCGCGGCGCTACCAGCCTCGCTGTTTGTCCTGTGATCTTCGGTGGTTCTAGATCCTCGTCGCCATTTAATGTCGTGTATTACAACATTTTGAAGTCAATATAGAACTACAAAGCTTTATTAATATTATATTGTTAGTTGGCTAGGGTGAGCGCCCATCTCGGAATCCGAGCACTTGTCATGGCTGAAATTGCTCGGTCTTCTCCTAACAGTCCCAACAACGGTCCATGATCTGTGATTACGGTGAAGATTCTGCCGTACATGTATTTATGGAATCTGGTCACTCCGTAAATTAGTGCGAGACCTTATCTGCTTTCGATAGCATATGCTATCGATCTGCCAGTACCGTCTGGCATCCGGTGAGAAAGCAGGGCACCTATTCCGTAGGCGGACGAGTCGCACGTGAGTAAGAGAAACATCGACGGGTCGTAGTGAACTAGTACTTTTGTTGACTGAAGCAGCCTCGTTGTCTCTTCATACGCAGCTTGCTGAGCTGGGCCTCAGGACCAGCCGACGTCTTTCTGTAGGAGATTATGCAGAGGGGCCAGCTTAGCACTGATATGGTGAAAGAACTTGTGGTAGCAGCATACCATTCCTAGGTAGCTCTTCACCTCACTCTGGTCTCGTGGCACTGGTGCGTCAGCAATCACGCGCACCTCCTCATTGGTAGGATGAATTCCTTCCGCATCTAGGCGAAGACC
The DNA here is from genome assembly GCA_965263245.1 of Metamycoplasmataceae bacterium. Lineage (GTDB taxonomy): Bacteria > Bacillota_I > Bacilli_A > Mycoplasmatales > Metamycoplasmataceae > DT-68. The sequence goes on from CBDHHR010000509.1 coordinate 6,110, forward strand.
CAGGTAGATGCAGGGAGGTTGCAGAGACTCGCATTTGTCGAGCTTCAATCTCAGACCTGCTGTCTGTAGTCGCTCCAGGACTGAGAGCAGGTTGGCCGGCGGCTCCTCAGTACGGTCCGTGCACACGACGTCATCCAGATAGACAGCTTTAGTCGGAATTCCTTGGAGCAGTTGCTCCATAAGGCGTTGGAAGATTCCAGCCTTGACACAGGCTGGTGGAACAAACC
>CBDHHR010000510.1:7500-8607 GCA_965263245.1 Metamycoplasmataceae bacterium
AGGGAACGACGGAGCGAGGGAGGGAGGGAGCGAGGGCGCGAGGGAGCGAGGGAGCGAGGGAGCGAGGGAGCGAGGGAGCGAGGGAGCGAGGGAGCGAGGGAGCGAGGGAGCGAGGGAGCGAGGGAGCGAGGGAGCGAGGGAGCGAGGGAGCGAGAGCAGATCATTCATTTAGAAGACGGATAGAGGAAGGGATTAGGGAATGTTGAGAGCGACTGAGTCTCAGCTGAGGCAACGGAAAACGACGGCGAAAAGTCAACATATTGTTAATCAAATGTACAGAAGACTATTGCTTGTAGGAACGCGTTGGGACAAGGTTAATTTGTTACGTATATTCGAGGTTTATTCAACGTCATTAATTAAAACACGCAGCAGACCACAATGGAAATTTCAAGGAGTTTCCTGTTAAATGGATGTTTCTTGTATTGAGAGTTCTTATGATGAGAAATGTTTGTGAATATTACACATACCTATATAATCAGTTACACTATTATACTTCATAAAACACTGTATATGTATTCTGTCCAATGCCAACATAGCAAAATTTATGTTTTTGAAAGCCAATCAACATGATATTAATATAGAAGTTTGTCATTTGTTATAAAAACAAATCGTAAATGTATCGACAGATTATGTTTTATTATATTTAACTAAACATATATGTGGATCAATTTGGTAATCTATGATATCCCATCTGACCATTTAGTGCATTATGATGCAACCGTTACGATTATAACTACCACATGATAGTTGAAAATAATTCAATATGTTAAATTATTTTGTTGCAGCATCGGCGTACGACATTCGCTTCAGCACCAGCATTAAACAACTGCGATCTTCCTTTGACAACGCCTCCCGACTCAACGACACCGACATACTGGCAGGAAACCTCAGTTCACCGCTAGCGTCGTCTGAAACGGAAACATTCGTCATACGATTTCCCGCCGGTTACAACAATAGGACCCTATTTTTTGGTCTGAAGGTCATCCACAGCAACACCGACCGCGTCAGCAAAGTGTCCAACATCGTGTCTGCGGCACTAATTTACGTGCCTCCGAACTACGTTTCGACAACGAGTGAACCAGAGACCACCACAGAAGCCACAACCAC
>CBDHHR010000511.1:10000-15000 GCA_965263245.1 Metamycoplasmataceae bacterium
CATTCAACTTCCAAAACTGTTTCAGGTAAGTTCCCTATGTCGCATTACCGAATCATCAGGATTGCTCAAAGTACTTTTCACTTTACTGCGTGGCAGGCCTGTTCAATCAAACACCATCTCAATTGAAAACAATTTCGGCTTCTCTGGAAAAAAATCTGTTGGAGGCTAGGTTGATTTAACATCGTCATGGGCATGCTTTTAACAGCGGCCTGTTCCAATACGTCGCGCTACAGAGCTCTGAATTAGGTGTGTACTCTCTGAACCAATTATAGCTCATTGCGCCACTTTTGGTACTGGCGAGGGACAACGCAACATGAGAGCATTATGCTAGTCTCCACGCTGTCCCGAGTGAAGCCAACGGGCAACGTATTCAATTTGTTAATTGAATTGTCGTGGATTTGCTGCGGTAATATTCTACAAACAAGTTCACGTTTGTCGGTCTTGAATGTCACCGTATACGGCGCGTGCGCCCATCACTGTCTCCGAAATAGTTAATCAATATCCAGGCGCCGAAGCGTCCAGAACAAACAGCCGTTTGAAGAAACTTGGAAATGCGTCAGTGTACTGGATGTGAGTGCGTTTGGGAGTGCCTCTGAGATTGGGTTCTAAGGAGTTAGGCGCAAACAAAGTTGTCGGAAGTAAATTAATAACTGAATTGAATTAAATTGAACTTTATACCGACTGCGTACTGTTTTCTTGAATTGATAGTGACACACTGTAAGTGTAAATAAAAGTTAGAATAGCTGACGATACTATGATTCCTTCTGTGTAAGATATGGGTGTCAATGTTACGCATTTTGACTTTGTGTAGAATTTAAATACAACTCTGCCAAGAAAGACAGCAAAAAAAGAAAAGACGAAATAAAAATGTATTCCTGAAAATCATGCTGCAAATATTTAAACAGTCCATTTGCCTACTTGAGCAGCTCTACTGATTTATATAAAAAAAAATTAAATTGTTGAGTATGGCGAGCATTCAACAGTAATACGCAACAGATAATAACTTGCACAGTTATAATAATATTATTATAATAATATTATTATTATAATAATATTATTATAACTGTGCAAGTTAATAATATTATTATTATAACTGTGCAATATGTGTATATATTATATCTGAATCGTTATTTTGCGGGCAACCAAAAACATTGCAACGTGTGGAAAAACAAATAACGGCTTGTCCCCATCTGACCACGTGATCGGATGGCTGGCGCGCGCTGTGTTTATTCACCACGAAACGGCTGTGACTCGGCGCTTCACGACCAAATTAACGCCACTTGTTCGCTCGTTAAACGTGAGATTAAACTCGACATATAAGCAACGGCAGCGTCGCAATAGATCTCAACGTATTATCGATTTTTCATTCGATGAACATTTCTTGCGCGCAATGCATCCTCATGTAATTGTTTATTGCCTTATTGAAACTGTCGTCTGCCCAAATGATTTGCACGCATCGACAACACCACCGCTCCCGCGAGCTGTGGTCACGTGACACCCGTAACGCTGTTACACATGTAACGCGGTTACGCACGTTGTACGTTGGGGGGGGGGGGCGTTTTTTATTCTTGTCATATATGACAGTAGTACCAGTCCAAACTCGTAAGTCGATAATATGTGGTACATAGCTAGACTTTTGTTTTGATTCACGGCGGTTTATGTATTGTATTCTTTATTAAAGTGACAATTAATTAACAACGTATGCCAATATAATGTCACCAATCCATTAACCACAAATATGAACACATGGTAAAATAGAATATTGCCCATTCCGTCCATATCACGTAGCAATCACACTTTAAGTTGAAATATTAAACCGTAATCGGATTGATAATAATAAAAAAACGTATTTTGAAAACGTTTTTCGTGGTGATTTGCCTCCACGTTATTTAGTTACTAATGAACTATACTAATTACCTATAACAACTTTAACGTATTGTTTTCGCTAATTGAACTTACTACGCGTTTTTGTATCAACAGCGGTGACAGTGGGAAATACAGAGTGGGGTGTAACCACAGATCGAGAAAGAATCCCCGATTTATCATGGAAACGCACAACAGAACTGTTACAAAATACCAACAAGTGATCGTACAAAATAGACTTTCGTGATCGCCAACATTAAATCTGATGATGTATGTTAATACGTATAATTATTTTTAAGAATATATATATATATATATATATATATATATATATATATATATATATATATATATATATATGACTCGTAATATTGTCGTACGTAATTCCACGTGAAACGTTTCAATGCCACATTTCTTGTTGTGCCCCCGTACTTCGTAGACGTGTAGCAAGATTAGGTTTGATAGTCAGATTACATGGGTGGAATGAAATGTTATGCCAACAGAAAGCAAAATGTCAAATAAACACAAAATGCATACCTCATTCTGGGCCTGAAATGAAATGTTTACAAAATACATACGTCATTCTGTGCTTGAAATGAAATGTTTACAAAATACATTCTGTGCTTGCAATATTTCCTTTTCTTACCAAGACGAAATCTTCAATTACACTTTTATTTGTACCAGTGACACATCGAGATATGGTAAATTGCAGAATTTCCCTTGTATATTTAAACGCTAATATTGGGATAGTGCTTATAGGCTCGATCGCCTCTTTCACTGTACATATATTCGCTGTTTTGAGCCACTGGTCTCCGAACAAGCAATCTGCAAAATAGTTATATGAAACGCTAAATTAGCTCATTCTCTGTGTTTGCAGTATAGGCTACTGTGCAAGGTACTCTACAGGTGGCGGTCAACAGCGATTACACATGTGCCGTGAGGTGGCGCCACCTTTGTCAGTCTCAGAGCAGTCTCAGAGGTGGTGGTGGTGGTGGTGGTGGTGCTGGTGGTGGTGGCGGTGGCGGTGGTGGTGGTGGTGGTGGTGGCGGTGGTGGTGGTGGTGGCGGTAGCGGCAGCAGTAGTAGTAGTAGTAGTAGTAGAAACAGTAATTGTAGTTGTAGCAACAGCGGTAGTAATAGTAATAGTAGTAGTAGTAGTAGTAGTAGTAGTAGTAGTAGTAGTAGTAGTAGTAGTAGTAGTAGTAGTAGTAGTAGTAGTAGTAGTAGTAGTAGTAGTAGTAGTAGTAGTAGTAGTAGTAGTAGTAGTAGTAGTAGTAGTAGTAGTAGTAGTAGTAGTAGTAGTAGTAGTATACTCATTATCTGTTCACAAGTTTTGTTTAATCTTATATTCGTGTTTAGTCGTTCATCACTGTATTGCCAAAAAAGACAGACTGTATTTCGGCTATCGTAGAGGTTAGACCGTTTGACTGTGTCTTTATGCCAGTGCCATCACCCTACATTAGTAATTGGAAATAGTAATATATGCACGATATAGGTAAGTAGCTTACTGCGATTAAAACACCCCGAAACCACGCGACCGAAATATTGGATTCCAAAACCGTCCAGGTCATCATGGAATCCAACAAATTGCGCTGAACGCCTGTACTTCACCTGTGTTGATATAGGTTTATGGTATTAGTCCACACAGCATGTACACTTACAGTATCAAAAGCGGTATTCTAATCGACAAAGTGGCTGCACTGGACGCACTCATCTAAAAACGTAACTCTCTGGACATACGTTAATGAACGAGAAGTGTTCAAGTGTCGTAGTAATCCACTTTGGCGCAGCTTCAAAGGATGCGTCCAGCGTTTCATCTTTGATACAACAATATTAATGTGTTGTCTCTCTTTGTGTGAGCCCTCAATATTAGAAGCCTTTGCATCGTAACTCTGACTAACTTTGTCACTGCCTAATGTTCCTCAGGTTTAAATAAAAAGATCATGTTTCACAGTAAAAAACGTACGTTTTTCTGATATGACGTCTTGGCCGTCTTTAAGATTGACGGTAGTGAGCGAAAATGTTTTTTTCGGAAACAACCAGTTTGATTAACGCCTTCACATCGCCGTTTGGTATGCACAGCTGGCGTCAGAACGTAAAACAAATGAACGATTTGACGCCTGACGATTTCTTACGCGATTAAACAACCATGCGTTGGCGTTGTGTACTTATTTACGCAGTTCGCCGCACACATCTCGCATTTTTGAAAATACCACTCGTGATATGTTAGTTACACGGATAGCCGAGTTTCATTGACTATGATGTCGTCTGCAAGGCATTAAAGCGATTCCCATTCCTATGAGGGATGCTTTGGGGCGGATGTATAGCGCCGATGTTATTCGTCGCGACACGGCGCTTTTTTGTCCTGGAATTTCATTTTGTCGTCGTGAGCTGACGCAAGGCTCTGTATTCTATAGGCGCGGTCTCCGGGGCGAGTGATGTCGCAAAATTGCCATTATCTACCATTAATCGTGAAGTCAGAATTTAATTAGCCGTTAATCGTGATAGGCTACCTTTCAAAATGTCTCGTAGACACCACTATATGTTACGGGTCTTATAGTGTTGTGTTTACAAATATTTCATTACAACATGTTATTAAACCGATATAAATTATATTGAAATTCAATATGAGAGGCACTAGCAAATATTTGGACGCAGACGCATGCGGAAGTAATTTGGATGTCACGATATGCATAGCAAGCGTTCAATTTCCGGCGAGAAACGCGTGGAGTCAGTGCAGTCGGCATATGTGAAATCTTGGCGCGAATGATCATTATGAAGGCAATAGGAATTCTACAACGTGGACGCTAAAGCGTTTAAATTTTTCCGGGCGTTAAACACTATCCGGTTGCCGGTTCTGCGCATGTGCGAGTCAGTCATTGTCAGTACCATTAAGTTCGTTAAACGTTTCCCGCTGAATCTCATTTAAAACGAGCAGGGTGTTGCTGAAATAACCCAAAATATGATGTGGGCGATTTCTTTGGCTGACGTTAAAAGAGGGACTTTTGAAAGCGATGTGCCTGGGTTAGAGAAGAGCTGCACTGCCGCGACCCCTGGCGCGCTAAGATCTTACGATTACATTCCAACCGCTCTTTGCTCGTTTGGCTGACCAACGAAACACCCTTCGAAACCGGTTTC
>CBDHHR010000512.1:0-7103 GCA_965263245.1 Metamycoplasmataceae bacterium
AGGTTAGATAAAAATTATATTAGGTTAAAATATCTGATAGCTGAAGCGGCGAGTAAACCATGTCAGGAATTTGCAATATATTTGTATTATATTAAAACTTGGTATGTAAATTATATAAATTAATATAAAAGTAAAACTTTTACTAAAAATATGTACGTATATATATATATATATATATATATATATATATATATATATATATATATATATATATATATATATATATATATATATATATATATATATATATATATATATATATATATAAATCTATAAATTAATCTAAAACATAAACGCTGATTAAAACGTGTATGACACTACAAAGAAACTAAAGCAATGTCCATAATTTCAAAACAACTTGAATTAATTGAAATGTCTATTAACAAGATATGTCTTTAAACACTTTCTAAACATAGGTAATGTCCCGGATGCAAGAACGTTCACAGGTAATTCATTCCACAGTCGATGTGCTGCTTCGCCAAATGCCGAACCACCAATGCACTTCTTTGTTATGCCTTGGTGCAGTGTTGGCGCATAGTTCTGGCGTAGGCGTCCGTCACGCTTTCTTGGTTGAACAAGTTCTGCCAGATAAGACCGAGCCAAACCACTGATGCATTTAAAAGTCTTTACCACAATTTTGAAGGCGATTCGGCTCTCAACTGGCAGCCAATGCAGCTCCTTCAACACTTTTTTTTGGTCTTTGATGTGGATTTATTCAAATCGTCGCACATATGTACATAGTAAAAGTGGCAACAATCAAACAAATCACAAACAAAAAAACAAGGAGCACGAAGCTCAGTGAGCCTTGCATATTTGTATATATATATATATATATATATATATATATATATATATATATATATATATATATATGTATGTATATACTTAAAGAAAATACCTGCATGTTTGCCTGTTGTTTTTGGACAACCAAACGGATTTTATTAACGGATTATAGTTGATTTTAACAAACCGGCTCTCTTCCAGGTATATTTTTATCCGTACTCCGCTGCGAGGTGGGGGCGGACTTTCAGGAGTTTATATCCTGATAGGTCCTTATATGACATGTGAGGGTGTAACTATTGATGTGAGGTAGCGTACGGGCATGTTACTGCCTCTCTAGTGGCGTAGTGCGGCGGCCGGTGCGGTAGAGATACTCCGAGGTCCACCCACCCCGGTCTCCACACAATGATATGAGATGTATGATGGGTGGAGCGGACTATTGGATATATCCTACCCGGTCGAGAGTCATCATTTCGAGGGATATGAACCCTCATGTGCTGTAAATCAAACTGACGTGACGGGTTCATATCCCTTTATAATAAAATGAAAAGTAGGTCTAAAAGGTATTTTGTGAGATTGACGGGAAGTTAATAAACAGGCTAAATCACAAGTAATTCATAAGTGACATGTAAATTTTGCAAACATGTGTAAACGCTACACGTGATATTGGTTAAAAGTGTAACGAGAAATTACAGTTCTCCCTCTCGGGACTCTGTATAGTGTTTGCGCTATAGCGCCACATGTAACTAAACATTATTTAAATCGCACTATTTATTTTGTTGGTGCGTCCCATGCTACGACGATGTGTACGTGCAGCGGCGGTCGAGCGCGATGTACATCGACGAGCGGCTGCGAAAGAGCGCCGCAGACGGCGGCTAGCGGGCGCAGCACGGCGTCGAGGCGACCAACCAAACGGCGCGATCTGTGGCGGCGAGCTGGCGACAGAACAGGGAAGTAAAGTGTAAAGCGCTATGAGCAATCCTGAGGATTGGATACTGCGCTTTATAAGAGCTTACCTTTACCGTTTTAACTGAATACCCACGCCAATGTCCAAGCCACACCCCAAAGATCTTTACTTTTTGAGATTGGGGAACTGCCAACCCCACATATCGCTCCACCCAGGTAGACAAAACTGTCTCTGTTGCTGAAGCTTCTTCCAATACCGGGTGTATATATCCAGCTCTTGTCCTTCTCTGTCCCATCCATATTACCTCCGTCTTCGCCAAACTTACTCTCGGTCAATGCCCGCTGAACATATATTTCCAGTCTATCAGCTGTTCTTGGAGATCTGCTTCCCCGTCCACTACTACTGCCAGGCAATCATCCGCCTACAATAGTTTCCTGAATCTGTATGTACCATTTGCACCAATCTTTTTGCTTATCTGTTCCACCATTGCGACAAACAACAAATGAGACTCAAGGCACTCCCCTGTCTCTGGCCAACATTTATTTTGAACTCTGCCTGACACTCCCGGTCCACACAACACCCTGCTCTTCGTATCTTTATGTGTACCCATCCACCCTCCTAACCTCCGCCTCTGGGACCCCCATCCACCTAAATGTTGCCATCGTCAATTTCTTTTGGAATTGTATTATAGGCCTTTCTCCAGGTCTATGCATTTAATTGCCATGTCCTCCTGTCATTCCAGGTTCTTCTCTACTAGCTGCCCCAGGACAAACATCCCATCCGTTGTTCCTTTTCTTTGCCTGAACTCCAGCTGTTTTTCAACAATTTCCCCCTACACTACTGCTCTTATTCTGCCATCCAGGATTCTTTCCAGCAACTTCAACATATGGCTTAGCAATTTAATGCTTCTATATTTTCCCGGGTCACGCACATATCCCTTTTTTCCATATCATTCCAACTCGCTCAGCCACCGCCAGCATCTCTACTCGCACTTCATCAATGCCTGTTTATCTTTCCTAATAGGCCTACACGATAAACAGTAAGAATGGTCCGGGCTATGACAAGTTTCATAAAGCTTATTTACCTCCCACCACTGTAAACCCTTTACTGCGAAGCATGTCCCTTGGGAAGATGTAATTTATTTGTTGCCAACCACTATAATAATGAATTACACATCACAGTGTTGATGGAAAGGGGAGAACAGAAATGTAACGTGTGTGTGTGTGTGTGTGTGTGTGTGTGTGTGTGTGTGTGTGTGTGTGTGTGTGTGTGTGTGTGTGTGTGTGTGTTTGTGTGTGTGTTTGTGTGTGTGTGTATGTGTGTGTGTGTGTGTGTGTGTGTGTGTGTGTGTGTGTGTGTGTGTGTGTGTGTGTGTGTGTGTGTGTGTGTGTGTGTGTGTGTGTGTGTGTGTGGTTGTGCGCGCGCGTGCGTGTGTATGTCATATTTACATTCATGGCTTACTTCTACTAGAAAACCTATCCATAGACGATCATCTGGTTCTGATTTACATTTTACCCCAATAGTAAATACCAATATTGGGAGTAGGTGTTTTTTTCTGCTCCTGTATTACTCTTTGTAATAGAGCTCTATGCTTCCTTCGATTTAGTGTTAGATCATTTGCAGGTTGAATCATAATGCGATTCTAAAATATTGTAAATATCTTACTTTTTACGTTTTTGAATTAGTAATGGATTATTAATATGTAAATTAATTTGTATATATATATATATATATATATATATATATATATATATATATATATATATATATATATATATATATATATATATAAACAAATTAATTTACAAAACCGTTACGTTGCGGTTTGTGTACGTGACAATCAATTGATGCACGTGACCTTCGTCAAGCATAACAACAGTATTTATAAAGGTAACGTATGGGCGGCATCGTATCTGCTATATCAAACTGATCCCATCTTTTATGGACACACCGGTGATAGGCAACAGGTTGCGTGACGTGATAATGTTAGTGTACGCTGCGCACGCGTTTGATGATTATTGGAAGTTATCTTTATTGGCTCTAAAAGCTGTAAGAAACTTTATTTTATCGGTAATGTTTGATAATATAAAGTCTTCTTCGGAAGGTGGGTGCAGATTAATACCAAAAAAGAAATATAACGATGACAACACACACACACACACACACACACACACCACAGACACACACACACACACACACACACACACACACACACACACACACACACACACACACACACACACACACACACACACACACACACACACACACACACACACACACACACACACACACACACACACACACACACACACACACACACACACACACACACACACACACACACACACACACACACACACACACACACACACACACACACACACACACACACACACACACACACACACACACACACACACACACACACACACACATTATATCCACAACACAATCTCTTACGTATAAAAGTACACTCTTTTTGTCTCACGTCAATCTCTTCCCTCAGTCTCCCCTGTATCCCTCTCCTTCTTCCACCCCCCTTTCCTCCCTCCAACCCCTCACTGCATCATCAGAACAATGTTTATTAAAATAACCCAGCTATCTAATCCCGTATATAGAATACCATTTTGATTAATATTGAATCCGTTCCTTGTGCATTTTAGGAAACAAATGAAAGAAATGTATAAATGAGTGGCGCTGCAGTCCTTTTTCGTTCTGATGCACAATGTGTCACAGAGAACAAGTTGGTGAATGATCTGGTTGTCTGTCTCTTTTTGTCTGTCTCCCTTCTTATTTACCTCTCCCCATCACTTCCTTTAAAATACTAAACATTTTCAATCTCCATTCCTGACCGCCCCTCCCCCTCTATCGCTTCCTCATTTTCTTTATCCTCTTCCATTTCCCTTCTCACTGTCCTACTACAACCCTCTTCATCCACTAATCCTTTTCACCCCTCCCGTCATGGTAATTATGCCGCAATTCGGTACGGTCATGGGTATTTGCACATTCGACAAGAAGAACGAAGCTTCTTGTGCTGATTAAGGCAACATTGTTTTGTCCGTGTGTATTTCCTGTCATGTTTCATTGTCAGTTTAACACAGACAATGCAATGCTTCACTGCCGTGGACATTCTTAGCCTGACGTGCGGCCTCCGACAATGGTATGTTCTTGGTCCCGCGTCAGAACGCACAGATTGACAACGTACAATTAGCAACCTCTGTCGCGTTGGACAGTTAGATAGTTGCTATAAACAAAGGACTTAAGCGTTCGATTGAAAACATGGATATGTCGAAGTGCAGTTGTAGTCGAAATGCAGTTCTCCTGGTTTTCAGTACAAGACCAACTTGACGTGTGTATGGATGGTACATGTGGGGTCCAGCTGTTCTTCACCGATTTCCCCTCACACTACTGATTTTATTCTGTCATCCAGATTCTTTCCAGCAACTTGAACATATGGCTTAGCAACGTAATGCCTCAATGTTTTCCCGGATCATGCACATCTCCCTTTCTTTCTATATTCTATATTTTGTCGATCATCTTCCAACTCGTTCAGCCACCGCCAGCGCCAGCATCTCTACTCGCACTTCACCAATGCCTGTTTATCTTTCTAAGTAGGCCTACACGATAAACCGTAAAGAAACAGAATGGCCCGGGCTGTGACAAGTTTCATAAAGCTTACATTACCTCACACGCACACGCACACGCACACGCACACGCACACGCACACGCACACGCACACGCACACGCACACGCACACGCACACGCACACGCACACGCACACGCACACGCACACGCACACGCACACGCACACGCACACGCACACGCACACGCACACGCACACGCACACGCACACGCACACGCACACGCACACGCACACGCACACGCACACGCACACGCACACACACACACAGTGGTAGGAGGTAATGTAAGCTTTATGAAACTTGTCACAGCCCGGGCCATTCTGTTTCTTTACGGTTTATCGTGTAGGCCTACTTAGAAAGATAAACAGGCATTGGTGAAGTGCGAGTAGAGATGCTGGCGCTGGCGGTGGCTGAACGAGTTGGAAGATGATCGACAAAATATAGAATATAGAAAGAAAGGGAGATGTGCATGATCCGGGAAAACATTGAGGCATTACGTTGCTAAGCCATATGTTCAAGTTGCTGGAAAGAATCTGGATGACAGAATAAAATCAGTAGTGTGAGGGGAAATCGGTGAAGAACAGCTGGACCCCACATGTACCATCCATACACACGTCAAGTTGGTCTTGTACTGAAAACCAGGAGAACTGCATTTCGACTACAACTGCACTTCGACATATCCATGTTTTCAATCGAACGCTTAAGTCCTTTGTTTATAGCAACTATCTAACTGTCCAACGCGACAGAGGTTGCTAATTGTACGTTGTCAATCTGTGCGTTCTGACGCGGGACCAAGAACATACCATTGTCGGAGGCCGCACGTCAGGCTAAGAATGTCCACGGCAGTGAAGCATTGCATTGTCTGTGTTAAACTGACAATGAAACATGACAGGAAATACACACGGACAAAACAATGTTGCCTTAATCAGCACAAGAAGCTTCGTTCTTCTTGTCGAATGTGCAAATACCCATGACCGTACCGAATTGCGGCATAATTACCATGACGGGAGGGGTGAAAAGGATTAGTGGATGAAGAGGGTTGTAGTAGGACAGTGAGAAGGGAAATGGAAGAGGATAAAGAAAATGAGGAAGCGATAGAGGGGGAGGGGCGGTCAGGAATGGAGATTGAAAATGTTTAGTATTTTAAAGGAAGTGATGGGGAGAGGTAAATAAGAAGGGAGACAGACAAAAAGAGACAGACAACCAGATCATTCACCAACTTGTTCTCTGTGACACATTGTGCATCAGAACGAAAAAGGACTGCAGCGCCACTCATTTATACATTTCTTTCATTTGTTTCCTAAAATGCACAAGGAACGGATTCAATATTAATCAAAATGGTATTCTATATACGGGATTAGATAGCTGGGTTATTTTAATAAACATTGTTCTGATGATGCAGTGAGGGGTTGGAGGGAGGAAAGGGGGGTGGAAGAAGGAGAGGGATACAGGGAAGACTGAGGGAAGAGATTGACGTGAGACAAAAAGAGTGTACTTTTATACGTAAGAGATTGTGTTGTGGATATAATGTGTGTGTGTGTGTGTGTGTGTGTGTGTGTGTGTGTGTGTGTGTGTGTGTGTGTGTGTGTGTGTGTGTGTGTGTGTGTGTGTGTGTGTGTGTGTGTGTGTGTGTGTGTGTGTGTGTGTGTGTGTGTGTGTGTGTGTGTGTGTGTGTGTGTGTGTGTGTGTGTGTGTGTGTGTGTGTGTGTGTGTGTGTGTGTGTGTGTGTGTGTGTGTGTGTGTGTGTGTGTGTGTGTGTTTCTTGCGCGGGA
>CBDHHR010000513.1:0-4011 GCA_965263245.1 Metamycoplasmataceae bacterium
CCGTTGGTCCCTCCCATCTGGTATATATGCCAGGGGTGTAAAACATCGCACATAGGGGATAAATCTGACACCTGGTCGTCTCTCTTTTCCCCTGTCACTAACCCACTGGGTCTTATTCAATAGGCCCGTGGTTACTTCCTAGGCGGGTGCGTGGGATACACCGAGAAGGCGTTGTATACAATGGGCCTATTTAACGTATCACGCGACACAGTTGGCCCTATATCAATGTGTATACATGTTCACATATATACGCACGCACGCACGCACGCACGCACAAAGACACACACACACAGACACGCACACACATGCGCGCACACACACACGAACCCACACATACACATACACGCACACGCACACAAACACAAACACGCACACAAACACAAACACAAACACAAACATAAACACACACACACACACACACACACACACACACACACACACACACACACACACACACACACACACACACACACACACACACACACACACACACACACACACACACACACACACACACACACACACACACACACACACACACACACACACACACACACACACACACACACACACACACACACACACACACACACACGTCGACGCTCTACTGTTCTTTGCTACACCTACGAGAATCTGGGGAAGCCACTGTTCAGACTCATTAATACCGCCCCTATCGTGTTCGATATCAGCGAGATCTTCACCGCTGCGTTAGTCCCGGCCGACAATTGAGAACCAGTACGTATCCTGATTCTGTACGGTGTCTCTAAAAGAGAAATACCAGTGAGGCCAAATAAATGCACGTACCTGCAGCCAGGTCTGTAGTTTGCGCGAGCCATACCTGCGTCTGTCTATGTGCTGTCTTTCTTTTGTTTCCTGAACAGTTCTGACCCGTGGACATTTTGGTAACAATTAATCACACATTGTTAGGAAAACTAGAGCGAATAATGTCATTGATCAGAACAATATAAAAACCTGTTCAAACAGTATTTCTTATTTCACAACTAACACATTTTTACACACATCGACATATATAAGAACCTATATTTAGTCAGTTTACTTTTCGCTGTAGCAATACAATTCACGAAACGATACTACGTCCAATTTAACAATGCAATGCCCAGCGTGTCTACGGAATGCGATTTTAATACGACCAGTGTGATATACAACATAACAAAATATCTTCTATCGACAATACGACTACATAAACAACTCACTTGACGATGTCAGTTTTCTGTTCAGAGAAGTAGAGCTCGACAGCCATTTGTTACACGGAAAGTTTTGATACGAGGACGGGCCTGGCAGCCTCCTGACCCCGACATACACAAGGTACCAGGACGGGTTTACGCCGGCGTTGTTGTGTCTGATCCTTAGCTTCAGTACGCACCCCAAGCACGGACACGTGACTGTGAAGTAGTTGTTGCTGCGTGGGCGACAAACAAAAGTATTAATGAACAATTAAATAATTAATCGAAAAATCTCCTCAGCTATATTTACCTCTGTTAGATAAAAACGTACAGCATCAGTTCGTACATTAACACCTTAATACCTCACATCTTAATACCTCACACCTTAATACATCACACCTTAATACACCACCCCTTAATACCTCACACCTTAATACCTCACACCTTAATACATTACATCTTAATACATTACATCTTAATACATCATACCTTATGCACATGACACTTTAATACCTCACACCTTAATACATCACACTTTAATACTTCACACCTTAATAAATCACACCTTAATACATCATACCTTAATACACCACCCCGTAATACCTCACACATTAATCCATCACACTTTAATACCCTACCTTAATACCCTACACCTTAATACATCACACCTTAATATACCACAACTTAATACATCACACCTTAATACATCACACCTTAATACCTTACATCTTAATACATCACACGTTAATACATCACACCTTAATACATCACACCTTAATACATCACACCTTTATACATCACACTTTAATGCAGCACACCTTAATACATCACACCTTAATAAAACTCACCTTAATAAATCACACTTTAATACTTCACACCTTAATATATCACACCTTAATACATCACAATTTGATATATCACACCTTAATACGTCACACCTTACTACATGACACCTTAATACATGACACCTTAATACATCACACATTAATACATCACCTTAATACATCATCTTACAATACAATGCAATGCAATGCAATGCAATGCAATACAATGCAATGCAATGCAATGCAATGCAATGCAATGCAATGCAATTCAATGCAATGCAATGCAATGCAATGCAATGCAATGCAATGCAATGCAATGCAATGCAATGCAATGCAATGCAATGCAATGCAATGCAATGCAATACAACACAATACAATACAATACAATACAATACAATAAACTTTAATAATCCCCAAAGAGGAAATTCCTCCTGTTACACTGTTAGACACAGACAGTCTAACTTAACCGCAACCTCAAGTTGGCCAAAGCCGCCCGGTATCGGACACTAGCATTCAGCCAAATGCAGCCCATGTATGCAAAATAACCGCGAAACTCGACGGTGTGTGGAGACGCCACAGAACGGATAGGTTTGAAAACATTAGAAATGTTGTGTGATTTTCGTAACTGGAAAAGACGAGTGCGTTAAATATTAACGCAGTGTAACAAGTGCAGAGGAACATCAGGTCTGCATGAAACGGAAACAACGACCATTTTAGTGAGACGGGATCGCTGTGGGCCGAATTGTTTAGAAGACGAAGGTTGGTGAACGTCGGAGGGAGGCGGTTGTTTGTAATGTAAGGAGTAGTGGTTGGCAACCTAGAATAACAACAACATTATAGGACCTTTGTAAAATATACTTTGGCTGTGCTGTGGTATGTATGTGGTATAACCTAACCTCCATAACGTGACGCCATTGGTATTGAGAGACCTCCACCCACAGTTGGCCTCACTGCCGTAGAGTCTGACGGACGCGACGGCATGAGATCCTGCGCCCGGTAAGATGCCTGTCCTCGTCTTGATGCGGTACTGGCAAACTGTGAGGAGGTTACGATGTCTTGTGTCGTACACGAATTGTATGTGTGTGTGTGTGTGTGCGTTTGTGTGTATGTGTGTTTGTGTGTGCGTGCGTATGCGTGCGTGGTTGAGAATTGTGATATTGGGAGATGTGCTTTTGATAGAAAAACAGTTTAATACAGCGTTAATTAAAATCATTGCTGGTTTCAGTCCTTCGAATGTGTCCATTACAAGTGCAAATTTATATTGTGGAGTGAGTTTTCTGTTGGGAATGTTACTCGATGAAATACGTACGCATAACACTTTCGCCTTGAAAACACACATCATAGATACAACTGTAACACTAGCGATTTAAAGACACCAAATGTCAGATTGCTGTTAATTGCTTTTCCACCGTAGATTACTGGCGGTTCCATGCTCCAGTGACAAACTTTGTCTGTCCCCGTGTATTTGTTTGTTGCGCCTCTGAGCATGATCTTTTTATGGATATAGGCGCCATAGATGTTTTACCATTATTATTATTATTAATAATAATATCATCACATAGATATTCGCAATCACGAACATCTGCCACAAATGTAAAGGCGTCACACGACTACTTGTCTTGTGATTATGCGTATAAAGAGCCACTTACCGGCTGCAGCCGGGTTCAGCTGGCCAAAGAGAAGGATGACCAGTGCAAAGCACGCGAGTCGCGGAGTAACCATCTCTTGACCGGGAAGGCTCTCGTGAGTCTCTCTTCAAGTCGTAGCTGTGAGCAGAAGTCGTGGACGGCGCAGCCAGATATATAGCCAGATATTTGTCTCCGGAGCTGCTCCATCGTGACATTTCATTGTGCGGACAACCAGGTAACGCTCACAAAGCAGCCTACCTGACTAGCTGCCATGTCCAGGCAAATCATAAACATTGTAGGCGTTTATTTATATTGTGATATTTTGTGTTATGTTATGGTGCACGCATTCAGAACCCCTATATAAAAACAGTCTGT
>CBDHHR010000514.1:0-6628 GCA_965263245.1 Metamycoplasmataceae bacterium
CGGTGTAACACATTTGCCTTCAGGTGACAGTGAACTTTGGTCCAGATTTCAAGTATCCACCACAGGACTGTGATGCGTATAAACCGGTGAGTTTGTGGTTGATGTCTTTGTGGAAATGCATCAGTTGTTCAGTCACATCTTCTTGTCTTCTTTGTGACGTCTGTCATGAAGCTCGGCTCGATGTTACCACAATGACCTATGTATTCGGACACCTAAAAATAATTCACTTCTCATATGTTCGAAAACATGTAGTAAAAATTTAAATTGAGGGATCTGAAAAAACATAATATTATGGTCAATGTATGTATGTATTTGGACATGTAAAAACTGTAGTTGTCTAAAAAGATACTTAGGACTTTGGATTTACTTTCTTTTTCTGTCATTGATCCTGAATACTTGCTGTCTCCACCCCACCCCATAGTCTCTCACTACACTCCACTTTCCTTAGGCGTACTTTCTTATTTTACATAGAAGATTCCGCTAGATTATAAATTTTTCACTTGTTCCTTGAAACATAAAAAACATTATCAGTGCAGTTTGCGCTACTGTAGCAGACTATTGTTGTAGATCTCAGGTTTGTAATGTAAGAGTATGTCTCATTGTAGATGTCAGGTTTGTAGCTTAAGAGTATGTCTCATTGTAGATGTCAGGTTTGTAACGTAAGAGTATGTCTCATTGTAGATGTCAGGTTTGTAACGTAAGAGTAGGTCTCATTGTAGATGTCAGGTTTGTTGCGTAAGAGTATGTCTCATTGTAGATGTCAGGTTTGTAACGTAAGAGTATGTCTCATTGTAGAGGTCAGGTTTGTAACGTAAGAGTAGGTCTCATTGTAGATGTCAGGTTTGTAACGTAAGAGTATATCTCATTGTAGATGTCAGGTTTGTTACGTAAGAGTATGTCTCATTGTAGATGTCAGGTTTGTAACGTAAGAGTATGTCTCATTGTAGATGTCAGGTTTGTAACGTAAATGTATGTCTCATTGTAGATGTCAGGTTTGTAACGTAACAGTATGTCTCATTGTAGATGTCAGGTGTGTAACATTAGTGTCTGCATTGTACATGTCAAGTGTGTAATGTAAATCTCTGTGTCATTGTACATGTCACATGTAATGTAAATGTCTGTGTCATTGTACATGTCAGGTGTGTAATGTAAATGTCTGTGTCATTGTACATGTCAGGTGTGTAATATAAAGTCTGTGTCATTGTACATGTCAGATGTGTAATGTAAATGTCTGTCATTGTACATGTCAGGTGTGTAATGTAAATGTCTGTGTCATTGTACATGTCAGGTGTGTAATATAAAGTCTGTGTCATTGTACATGTCAGATGTGTAATGTAAATGTCTGTCATTGTACATGTCAGGTGTGTAATGTAAATGTCTGTGTCATTGTACATGTCAGATGTGTAATGTAAATGTCTGTCATTGTACATGTCAGGTGTGTAATGTAAATGTCTGTGTCATTGTACATGTCAGATGTGTAATGTAAATGTCTGTCATTGTACATGTCAGGTGTGTAATGTAAATGTCTGTGTCATTGTACATGTCAGGTGTGTAATATAAAGTCTGTGTCATTGTACATGTCAGATGTGTAATGTAAATGTCTGTCATTGTACATGTCAGGTGTGTAATGTAAATGTCTGTGTCATTGTACATGTCAGGTGTGTAATGTAAATGTCTGTGTCATTGTACATGTCAGGTGTGTAATGTGTCTGTGTCATTGTACATGTCAGGTGTGTAACGTATGTGTCTGTGTCATTAGTGATGTCAGGTATGTAATGTAAATGTATGTGTCATTGTACATGCCAGGTGTGTAATGTAAGTGTCTGTGTCATTGTACATGTCAGGTGTGTAACGTATGTGTCTGTGTCATTAGTGATGTCAGGTGTGTAATGTATGTGTCTGTGTTGTAGATGTCAGAAGCGGCTGAGGAAGCGATCGTGGACCACGCGTTGTGTGACATCCTCTATCACATAGAACACGAGGGGGAACTGCCAGAGTTCTGAATGAACAGATTAATTTTAAACTAAAGTATCTCCAATGTGGAGTTTCTCTGCAAGCAGCCAGTGTTCTGTCACAAGTTCTCATGCACAGAATTGTTGACGCTGCATCCAGATTTCTAAATAGCTGTCTGCCTCCTAGAGCATCTCTTATATGTAATAAAGCAGCCGAGTTCATTCATGTCATCCAAACTATGCATTTATTCTTCATAAAATACGCCAAATGTTGCCAAATGGAATTCTAGAAATACCAAGATTATTATGGTAACTTAGAATTTTAAGTCAATGCAGCTTGGGATGTAATTTCTCTAGTTTTCATCAGCCCAGTTTCTGTGGCTAGATGACATGAGATAGTCAAGATGAAATACGGTCACTGTTCTCATATAATGTGTCATGTTACGTAGGGATCTTAGATTTTTTACTGTTTCGGTTTTAGTTTCCGAATGCATGTTTAGTTGAAATGTGATGCACAAAATAAATTATATATATTATATATATATATATGTGTGTACATAATTTGTAGTTTTTTCCTTCATAAACCATGTGGGTAAATCTACCTGGTACCTTACTGTGTATGTCTTACATAGAGCGTGGTGACATAGTAATGAATAGTGTTCATTCTACCAACAGTCAGTTTATGGCAGTGGTTGTTAAAGCAAGATGCCATCTCCTAGGCTTTAGTTTTTCATTTAATGGTTTACTGCCAATTTGAGTGTAGTTACTTTATAAAGTTTGAAGCAATGTTTGCAATTTGAAAGATTCTGCCTGCAACACGTTCAAATGGTAAACAAAACATCCAGTTTCAAAACCAAATTAATTGACAATAATGCCAAGGTGAGCAGAGTTAACCGCAATACCCTTTGATGTTTAACTTTCCCACGTTCTAGACAGCAGACTTCCTGTTACAAATTACTGTTCCGCCTATTCTGGGCAGAGGAGCTGGCACCCTCCCTTTACAGGGAAACAAATAAAAATAATTATTGCATAGGGACCAATACCATTCAATCTAACAATTTGTAGCTACAATCAATGGTTTATTGGTGGCTGACGTATTGGGACATGTCCCTGATATGTGATCATTCAGTACCCAGGGTGTCTTACTATGAAACTGTTATGATGTGTTAAATTTCCTTGCCACGGAATATGCCAACTCATCATGGTTTAGCATATTATATTCAATTTAGAATTTCACTTTTACTCTGCCATATGTATCATGCAGACGTGATAGTTTTAGTAGTTGCAGTGCCAAAACAAATTCAGCAACGCAAACTAGGGACATCATCTCAATTTGGTAACTGGCAGATTGAAAGGAGTAAGTACTGACGATGTCGAGTTGTTTTTTATCACAATGGTGTTGTCCATTTAATTTTAATTATATGTATTCAACTAGGTTGTTCAAATAAGCTACTGGCATAAATAAGAGGTTCTTGACTATAGGTATCGGTAGTTAGTTTTTACGTAAATCTTAGATGCAACAACATCCTCTGTCAAGACTCTAGAGCAGTGTGGTTTCTGTCAAGACTCTAGAGCAGTGTGGTTTCTGTCAAGACTCTAGAGCAGTGTGGTTTCTGTCAAGACTCTAGAGCAGTGTGGTTTCTGTCAAGACTCTAGAGCAGTGTGGTTTCTGTCAAGACTCTAGAGCAGTGTGGTTTCTGTCAAGACTCTAGAGCAGTGTGGTTTCTGTCAAGACTCTAGAGCAGTGTGGTTTCTGTCAAGACTCTAGAGCAGTGTGGTTTCTGTCAAGACTCTAGAGCAGTGTGGTTTCTGTCAAGACTCTAGAGCAGTGTGGTTTCTGTCAAGACTCTAGAGCAGTGTGGTTTCTGTCAAGACTCTAGAGCAGTGTGGTTTCTGTCAAGACTCTAGAGCAGTGTGGTTTCTGTCAAGACTCTAGAGCAGTGTGGTTTCTGTCAAGACTCTAGAGCAGTGTGGTTTCTGTCAAGACTCTAGAGCAGTGTGGTTTCTGTCAAGACTCTAGAGCAGTGTGGTTTCTGTCAAGACTCTAGAGCAGTGTGGTTTCTGTCAAGACTCTAGAGCAGTGTGGTTTCTGTCAAGACTCTAGAGCAGTGTGGTTTCTGTCAAGACTCTAGAGCAGTGTGGTTTCTGTCAAGACTCTAGAGCAGTGTGGTTTCTGTCAAGACTCTAGAGCAGTGTGGTTTCTGTCAAGACTCTAGAGCAGTGTGGTTTCTGTCAAGACTAGAGCAGTGTGGTTTCTGTCAAGACTCTAGAGCAGTGTGGTTTCTGTCAAGACTCTAGAGCAGTGTGGTTTCTGTCAAGACTCTAGAGCAGTGTGGTTTCTGTCAAGACTCTAGAGCAGTGTGGTTTCTGTCAAGACTCTAGAGCAGTGTGGTTTCTGTCAAGACTCTAGAGCAGTGTGGTTTCTGTCAAGACTCTAGAGCAGTGTGGTTTCTGTCAAGACTCTAGAGCAGTGTGGTTTCTGTCAAGACTCTAGAGCAGTGTGGTTTCTGTCAAGACTCTAGAGCAGTGTGGTTTCTGTCAAGACTCTAGAGCAGTGTGGTTTCTGTCAAGACTCTAGAGCAGTGTGGTTTCTGTCAAGACTCTAGAGCAGTGTGGTTTCTGTCAAGACTCTAGAGCAGTGTGGTTTCTGTCAAGACTAGAGCAGTGTGGTTTCTGTCAAGACTCTAGAGCAGTGTGGTTTCTGTCAAGACTCTAGAGCAGTGTGGTTTCTGTCAAGACTCTAGAGCAGTGTGGTTTCTGTCAAGACTCTAGAGCAGTGTGGTTTCTGTCAAGACTCTAGAGCAGTGTGGTTTCTGTCAAGACTCTAGAGCAGTGTGGTTTCTGTCAAGACTCTAGAGCAGTGTGGTTTCTGTCAAGACTCTAGAGCAGTGTGGTTTCTGTCAAGACTCTAGAGCAGTGTGGTTTCTGTCAAGACTCTAGAGCAGTGTGGTTTCTGTCAAGACTAGAGCAGTGTGGTTTCTGTCAAGACTCTAGAGCAGTGTGGTTTCTGTCAAGACTCTAGAGCAGTGTGGTTTCTGTCAAGACTCTAGAGCAGTGTGGTTTCTGTCAAGACTCTAGAGCAGTGTGGTTTCTGTCAAGACTCTAGAGCAGTGTGGTTTCTGTCAAGACTCTAGAGCAGTGTGGTTTCTGTCAAGACTCTAGAGCAGTGTGGTTTCTGTCAAGACTCTAGAGCAGTGTGGTTTCTGTCAAGACTCTAGAGCAGTGTGGTTTCTGTCAAGACTCTAGAGCAGTGTGGTTTCTGTCAAGACTCTAGAGCAGTGTGGTTTCTGTCAAGACTAGAGCAGTGTGGTTTCTGTCAAGACTCTAGAGCAGTGTGGTTTCTGTCAAGACTCTAGAGCAGTGTGGTTTCTGTCAAGACTCTAGAGCAGTGTGGTTTCTGTCAAGACTCTAGAGCAGTGTGGTTTCTGTCAAGACTCTAGAGCAGTGTGGTTTCTGTCAAGACTCTAGAGCAGTGTGGTTTCTGTCAAGACTCTAGAGCAGTGTGGTTTCTGTCAAGACTCTAGAGCAGTGTGGTTTCTGTCAAGACTCTAGAGCAGTGTGGTTTCTGTCAAGACTCTAGAGCAGTGTGGTTTCTGTCAAGACTCTAGAGCAGTGTGGTTTCTGTCAAGACTCTAGAGCAGTGTGGTTTCTGTCAAGACTCTAGAGCAGTGTGGTTTCTGTCAAGACTCTAGAGCAGTGTGGTTTCTGTCAAGACTCTAGAGCAGTGTGGTTTCTGTCAAGACTCTAGAGCAGTGTGGTTTCTGTCAAGACTCTAGAGCAGTGTGGTTTCTGTCAAGACTCTAGAGCAGTGTGGTTTCTGTCAAGACTCTAGAGCAGTGTGGTTTCTGTCAAGACTCTAGAGCAGTGTGGTTTCTGTCAAGACTCTAGAGCAGTGTGGTTTCTGTCAAGACTCTAGAGCAGTGTGGTTTCTGTCAAGACTCTAGAGCAGTGTGGTTTCTGTCAAGACTCTAGAGCAGTGTGGTTTCCTATGTGGACGATCTTGCGAGATGCCGCTTCTGGGGGATATGGACGAAGCAACTGAAGAATTAGGGGAGAGGAAACCCAGATCACTTCTCCAAACACTGACAAAGTTAGCCCATGCACCCACCGTGTCCACAAGAGCTTTCTTGAGGGCAAGTGGCAGACAGTGCTGGTGGAGAGACTGAGATTTGACTTCTGGAGAACGTCAGCACTACAAATACGTCGGTATCAACATCTAAGACAATCTAAAATTGGGTGTCGCACATAAACAAAATCAGCTTTCTCTGACAAAACCTCAAAATCGGAAACAAGAAAACAAAGAAATTAGCACACAACACCCTTATCCGTCCGATTCTCGATCGCTCATCCAAAGTCTGGGATCCATGCAATGCTGCAAATGACATCCATGCAGACCTAGATAAAGCGCAACGCATGGATGCAAGATTGGGTGCAAACAATTGTCCGAAATCTACACAAGTGCCCCGACACTGCCAAACATCCTGCGTAAACTCTATTCACCACTCCCTTGAAATGTTCTTCAAATTCACATACCGGCCAAAACTTACAAATAACAGCGTAAGCCACAGAAATTAGCAAACCTAGCTGCAGCGAAGTCGGAGGTTGTGTATGCGTGAAGATTCACTCGCCTTTTCCGTGAGATTGCTTTTCCCGAAGTGTTTTCTAGGAAATCAGAC
>CBDHHR010000515.1:0-4679 GCA_965263245.1 Metamycoplasmataceae bacterium
CCAAGGGTGATCTTAATAGCGAGATGACCTTAATATTAAAGTCCCACTGCAGTTCGGTAAATTATATAACAAAAATTACGTAATATCTTTGCGCATAGTCTACTACATTAATTGGATTCACACCAGTCATCACAATGTCAACACCTTCCACACCAGTCGTCACAATGTCAACACCTTCCACACCAGTCATCACAATGTCAACACCTGCCACACCAGTCATCACAATGTCAACACCTTCCACACCAGTCATCACAATGTCAACACCTTCCACACCAGTCATCACAATGTCAACACATTCCACACCTGCCATCACAATGTCGACACCTTTCACACCAGTCATCACAATGTCAACACCTTTCACACCAGTCATCACAATGTCAACACCTTCCACACCAGTCATCACAATGTCAACACCTTCCACACCAGTCATCACAATGTCGACACCTTCCACACCAGTCATCACAATGTCGACACCTTCCACACCAGTCATCACAATGTCAACACCTTCCACACCAGTCATCACAATGTCAACACCTTCCACACCAGTCATCACAATGTCAACATCTGCCACACCAGTCATCACAATGTAAACACCTTCCACACCTTCCACACCAGTCATCACAATGTCAACACCTTCCACACCAGTCATCACAATGTCAACACCTGCCACACCAGTCATCACAATGTAAACACCTTCCACACCAGTCATCACAATGTCAACACCTTCCACACCAGTCATCACAATGTCAACACATTCCACACCTGCCATCACAATGTCGACACCTTTCACACCAGTCATCACAATGTCAACACCTTCCACACCAGTCATCACAATGTCAACACCTTCCACACCAGTCATCACAATGTCGACACCTTCCACACCAGTCATCACACTGTCGACACCTTCCACACCAGTCATCACAATGTCGACACTTTCCACACCAGTCATCACAATGTAGACACCTTCCACACCAGTCATCACAATGTCGACACCTTCCACACCAGTCATCACAATGTCGACACCTTCCACACCAGTCATCACAATGTCGACACCTTCCACACCAGTCATCATAATGTCAACACCTTCCACACTAGTCATCACAATATCAACACCTTCCACACCAGTCATCACAATGTCAACACCTTTCACACTAGTCATCACAATGTCAACACCCTCCACACCAGTCATCACAATATCAACACCCTCCACACCAGTCATCACAATTTTCAAACACCTTCCACACCAGTCATCACAATGTCGACACCTTCCACACCAGTCATCACAATGTCAACACCTTCCACACTAGTCATCACAATGTCAACACCCTCCACACCAGTCATCACAATATCAACACCCTCAACACCAGTCATCACAATGTCAACACCTTCCACACCAGTCATCACAATGTCGACACCTTCCACACCAGTCATTACAATGTCAACACCTTCCACACTAGTCATCACAATGTCGACACCTTCCACACCAGTCATCACAATGTCAACACCTTCCACACTAGTCATCACAATGTCGTTCCACACCAGTCATCACAATGTCAACACCTTCCACACTAGTCATCACAATATCAACACCCTCAACACCAGTCATCACAATGTCAACACCTTCCACACCAGTCATCACAATGTCGACACCTTCCACAGCAGTCATCACAATATCAACACCCTCCACACCAGTCATCACAATGTCAACACCTTCCACACCAGTCATCACAATGTCAACACCTTCCACATCTCCGCGTGTGTAACCCGATGACGTCACCGTATCACGTGACTGTTGCAGCGATCTACCTCACGATGGTGATGGTGATGGCGGCGGTGTCGATCTTCGCGAGCGTCGTCGTGCTCGACCTGCACCACCAGGACTCGTCCCGCGCGGTGCCGCGCTGGCTGCGGACTCTCGTCTTCGGTTACGTCGGCCGGCTGCTATGCGTCTTCAACCCGTACCGGGCCGAGTGCCTGCACCTGAGCGAGGTAGCGGCGGCCAACAGCTGGCGGCGGAAGTACGAGGGAGTCTCGGCGAGCGTCGACGACGGCAGTGTCCGCGGCGCCGCCGCCGGCGGAGGCAGCTGCCGGAACGGTCTGAACGGCATGTACGACGAGTTGGAGGTGCTGGTCGCGCAGCGCAAGAACCTGCCGATGATCGAGGAGATCCTGCTGCATCTGCGAGAGATCAGCGCGAAGATGCGCAAGAGCATCAAACGGGACCACATCAAGCACGAGTGGCGCATGCTCGCGAAGATCATCGACCGCTTCCTCATGATCGTCTTCGTCGGCACCATGCTCATCCTCACCGTGTCCATCCTCTACATCGTGCCGCGCATGTACCAGCACAAGGGGCGGATATGAGGGGGTTGTAGATGTACACTTGAGGCGGTTTCTAGCGGTACGGCGTATGTGTTTGTACGTGCACCAAGACATGTCCGACGCGTGTGTCATGATGATCAATGTGATCAGGCGGACTACGCCGGAAGTGACGTCAGCGGCAGGATTAAGCTGAACAAATGGCACGAGTTGCGGTGACCTGGTGCCTGCTCATAGACGCATGTATACACACATACACACACACACAAATACACACACACACACACATACACACAAATACACACACACACAAATACACACACAAATACACACACACATACACACACACGTACACACACACACACACACACACACACACACACACACACAAATACACACACAAATACACACACGTACACACACGTACACACACACACACACATACACAAATACACACACACAAATACACACACACACACATACACACATACACACATACACAAACACATACACACACACACACACACACACACACACACACACACACACACACACACACACACACACACACACACACACACACACACACAGCTCAGCTCAGCTCAGCTCAGCTCAGCTCAGCTCAGCTCAGCTCAGCTCAGCTCAGCTCAGCTCAGCTCAGCTCAGCTCAGCTCAGCTCAGCTCAGCTCAGCTCAGCTCAGCTCACTCACGTTTTACAGCTACGCCGATGTTGGCCTTTGCCCATCAAGCAAGCAAGTGTACATAAGGATACTGATGAATAAAACACTGTATATAATACATATAGCTAACGAATTACATGACTGAGCGACCACGTGGACTCACGGATCTGCAACTGACATCAATCTATGATCGTTTGACGATTTATTCAACTTGGCGTGTGAAAACGCGCGCACGTGCTGGTCACGTTTTGACGTAACTCACTGACCACGCGTGGGTCAACATTTTACGAATCGTCATATTGACCTGTACACGACGGCTACATTTGACCTGATTTATGTAAGCACGTACTACCAAATGTAGCTACCGTGACAGCTGCGCAGGTAATACTGTGTGCTTATGTGACTATTGACGATGTCAGCGTGCCACATATCACAGCATCTGATGTGAAGAATCTGGACATTCACGGGCGCTGATGTTATGATTACGGCCTTTATTGCTGATACCACTGGGTAATTTCGTAATATCGTTTTATTATGTGCT
The DNA here is from genome assembly GCA_965263245.1 of Metamycoplasmataceae bacterium. Lineage (GTDB taxonomy): Bacteria > Bacillota_I > Bacilli_A > Mycoplasmatales > Metamycoplasmataceae > DT-68. The sequence continues at coordinate 3,541 of CBDHHR010000515.1, forward strand.
ACTTGTCAACCATTTGTGATACCTTAGTAGATATAGTCACTGGATGTGGACTAATCGTCGTCCAGGTGTTGGGTGGTCAAACATCTAAGGTGACGGTTTGTACTGTAAATTCGGCTATAGCGACTTGGTTAAATTCAGCCAACAGCGGCACGGATCCTGGAGGAAGGCATATGTAAACATTGTGAGCCACGGGACGATCCTCACACCTGTCTCTCTTTAAGGACACTTAAGGTATACCATGCAGGAGAGTGTTGAAGAGCCTGCAAGGGAGACATGGTGATTGTCACATACTGTGTATAATAAGTGTAATGATGAGCTTGGCCGTAGACACACTGGTCATATGTCACGTTCTACTGGTCACCAGTATGTACATGTAGGCTACGTTGCTTCAAGACACACACAAGCACGCACGCACGCACGCACACACACACATGCATGCACACGCACGCACTCATACACACACCTACACGCACTCATACACGCACACACACACATACATACACACACATGCACGAATGCACACACATGCAAACACACGCACGCGCGCACTCACGCGCATACACACGCACACACACACACGCACGCACACACACACACACACACATATATACATACATACATACATACATACATACATACATACATACATACATACATACATACATACATACATACATACATATATACATACATTCATACATACATACATACATACATACATACATACATACATACATACATACATACATACATACATGCGTACATACATACATACATACATACATACATACATACATACATACATACATACATACATACATACATACATACATACATACATACATACATTATGTGGCCTGGTTGATGATAACCAATCGAATATCACCTATTACACCTATTAATATCTTGTAGACACTGTTGCATTGACGATATCTTTTCCGAAATGTGTCTACCGAGATTTGTATTGCTAGTAATTTCATTTCCTGTCGTTTTGTAGCAGCAACCATCCTTATTCGCATTCCTTAGATACATAGGAAATACAGTTATAATGTGATCGCACCGAAAACAATTACCGAAAACATTCGATTCCTCTCCGAGGTGCTTCAACAGCAAAACCCTTACGAAGCCAAATTCACGAA
>CBDHHR010000516.1:0-8048 GCA_965263245.1 Metamycoplasmataceae bacterium
TACGCTATGCTTATTCCAGGCAGCAAGAACTGGAAGACGGCGGTCCAATTTGTCATTGACGTCGTGAAAGGTCTGAAAGTCTCAAAAGAAGGCACGCACGTCAGCGTCTTAACCTTCTCCACCACAGTCGAGGTCAGCTTCGGCCTTAACGAGTTCTTTTCGGTGTCCGACATCGAACCCGTCGTCTTCGACCTCACGTACATGGCCGGTGTGACGAACACGGCGGACGCGATCAAAGTGATGCATGAACAAATTAAGAGTGAAGGTCGCGACCCCGAAATAGCGACACCCATCGCTGTTATCATCACCGACGGAGTGCCCACCATTGACGCTCCTCGCACGGAACTGGAAGCGACTTCGGCGAAAGAGGACGGAATTGAAATCTTTGTTGTCGGTAATAAGACGTGTCACCTAACGACTTACTAGAGAAGGTTTATTTGAAATATAAACATACACAGACACACACACACACACACACACACACACACACACACACACACACACACACACACACACACACACACACACACATATATATATATATATATATATATATATATATATATATATATATATATATATATATACATATATATATACTGTAATGTAATGTAATGTAATGTAATGTAATGTAATGTAATGTAATGTAATGTAATGTAATGTAACGTAACGTAACGTAACGTAACGCAACGCAACGCAACGCAACGCAACGCAACGCAACGCAACGCAACGCAACGCAACGCAACGCAACGCAACGCAACGCAACGCAACGCAACGCAACGCAACGCAACGCAACGCAACGCAACGCAACGCAACGCAACGCAACGCAACGCAACGCAACGCAACGCAACGCAACGCAACGCAACGCAACGTAAAACGTTGCTATTCTTTCCTTAGGCGTACACATTTCAATGACGAGATCGCTATAAAAACATGAAGGTAAAAGTAATATGGTAGCGATGCAATTACAATTAAGGATCGCGATCTATACGTGTATGTTACAGAAATCGGCGACGAGACCGACATTGACGTCATCAACGAGATCGCAACAAACGAGAGTTACGTGTTCCGTGCCGCAGACTACGAAAGTGTCCAGGATCTGACGGTTCAAATCGCCGAAAGAATCTGCTTCGTCGGTAAATGATGATGATGATGATGATGATGATGATGATGATGATGATGATGATGATGATGATGATGATGATGATGATGATGATGATGATGATGATGATGATGATGATGATGATGATGATGATGATGATGATGATGAGGGTGATGGTGATGGTGATGGTGATGGTGATGGTGATGGTGATGTTGATTGTGATTGTGATGGTGATGGTGATGGTGATGATGATGATGATGATGATGATGATGATGATGATGATGATGATGATGATGATGAGGAGGAGGAGGAGGAGGAGGAGGAGGAGGAGGAGGAGGAGGAGGAGGAGGAGGAGGAGGAGGAGGAGGAGGATGAGGATGAGGATGAGGATGAGGATGAGGATGAGGATGAGGATGAGGATGAGGATGAGGATGAGGATGATGATGATGATGATGATGATGATGATGATGATGATGATGATGATGATGATGATGATGATGATGATGATGATGATGATGATGATGATGATGATGATGATGATGATGATGATGATCATGATCATGATTTTCGCCATCATCACGTTTTTTTGGTGGGAAATAGAGCATTATTTTGAAATCGTGCGGTCTCGCATACAATTATTTTGTAATGACCATTAAACAGTTACGCATGGAAGCCGAGCGCTACTGGAATCTGTTTTAGAATAATTGCATGCGAGACCGATCGATTTCAGAGTATTTTCTACACTTTCATAAGTGCCCAAATTGCATACGATTTACGCGACAGTTGTATGTATAGTGTGTGTGATAGGCAATAAACATAAGCCTGAGAGACGCATTGAAGGGTGGTGTCTTTTCTAGGTTTTAATTCTTTTAGTTTAATATGATACACTTAAGTCAACTAAATACGTCCATTGGCAGGTGTCCGTGTCTTCAGATGACGAAGTTGCTAAAAATATTACAGGAAGTTTATAGATACAGGGGATATACAAATAAGGAGGTATACATATACAGGAGGTTTACGGATACAGGAGGTATACAAATACAGGAGGTATACATATACAGGAGGTATACGGATACAGGAGGTATACAAATACAGGAGGTATACATATACAGGAGGTATACATATACAGGAGGTATACAGATAGAGGAGGTATACATATACAGGAGGTATACGGATACAGGAGGTATACGGATACAGGAGGTATACAAATACAGGAGGTATGCATATACAGGAGGTAAACATATACAGGAGGTATACAGATAGAGGAGGTATACATATACAGGAGGTATACATATACAGGAGGTATACAGAAGGTATACATATACAGCAGGTATACGGATACAGGATGTATACATATACAGGAGGTAAACATATACAGGAGGTATACAGATAGAGGAGGTATACATATACAGGAGGTATACATATACAGGAGGTATACAGAAGGTATACATATACAGCAGGTATACGGATACAGGAGGTATACATATACAGGAGGTATACAGATACAGGAGGTATACAGATACAGGAGGTATACAAATACAGGAGGTATACAAATACAGGAGGTATACATATACAGGAAGTTTACATATACATGAGGTATACAGATAGAGGAGGTATACATATACAGGATGTATACATATACAGGAGGTATACATATACAGGAGGTATACGGATACAGGATGTATACATATACAGGAGGTATACAGATACAGGAGGTATACAGATACAGGAGGTATACATATACAGGAGGTATACGGATACAGGAGGTATACAGATACAGGAGGTACACAGGTACTGGAGGTATACAAATACAGGAGGTATACAGATATAGGAGCTATACAGGTGCCAGAGGTATATAGATACAGGAGGTATACAGATGCAGAAGATATACAGATATAGGAGGTATACAGAAACAGAAGGTATACAGATACAGGAGCTATACAGATACAGGAGGCATACATATACAGAAGGTATTCAAATACAGGAGGCATACATATACAGAAGGTATTCAAATACAGGAGGTATACATATACAGAAGGTATTCAAATACAGGAGGCATACATATACAGAAGGTATTCAAATACAGGAGGTATACATATACAGAAGGTATTCAAATACAGGAGGCATACATATACAGAAGGTATTCAAATACAGGAGGTATACATATACAGTAAGTATTCGGATACAGGAGGTACACAGATACAGAAGGTATTAAGATACAGGAGGTATACAGATACAGGAGGTATACAGATGCAGATAGCGTACAGAGACAGGAGGTATAAAGTTAGTGGTTCTACTGAAAATAATAGTTATAACATGTTACAGATTAATAAACTGCAATTGGTTAATAAAAAAAATCTAACCACACATTTACAGGCGCAGTTGACAATGTGTATAAAGAGCTGAATTTGTCCACATCGTGTATTCACACGGTGGCGAACTAAACTCATTCTTTCAAAACATATTCACGTCCAAATTTTGTTTGGATTATTGTAATTGTTAATAAAATATTTACAAAACCGCTATGCAATATTTTAAGTAAACACAGACACATGTACGCGTACCCCATCGATGCAATAGTTTACGGTTGACATGATTTGTCATAACAATGCCAATGACATGACAAGTGGAATTGTTCCTTGCACGTTGCGTCCAGCGGGGGACATGTGTTCTCGCTGCAACTACACGAATGGACAGCTGTGGAAGCCGGACCTCTCCAACTGCCACTTGTTCTACATCTGTGAGCCGCTAGGCAACGGGTTGTACCGCGTGCACCACGCCACGTGCGGGCAACTGTTCTGGCACCAGGCGTACCACACGTGCGTGCCCGTCAGACCAGAGCACGCCAAATGCGCCGACGGGCCAGTGTCTCCCTACATCCAGCCGACGACCACTGAATGTAAGTTATGAAGAACCATTTCCACTTTGTGTTGATCAGTAATACTAATAGTACTAATAATAATAGTAGTAATACTAATAATAAACAGTAATAATAAGACTTTATTTTGACATCATCAAATTCGGGACGACTGTCCCGTTCAAGGGTATGTATATCCATGGTAATTCTAAATAGTTATAGGTTATACTAATAGGTCTGGGTATACTGATTAACTAATAATGCTAATAATAATGATGCTAATAATAATAATAATAATAATAATAATAATAATAATAATTATTATTATTATTATAATTATAATTATAATAATGATACGCCGTTAAACATTATAAAGACAGCATACTATATATTATATCTAATTTACTTTTTATATTAAAATACATTCTTTAGAACTATTATTATATATGTGAAATTAAAACAAACATGATTGCAGCTATACTACTATTATAATGGAATAGTAGTTACCTTATGTAGTAGAAACGTAGTGTAAATAATGTCACCAATTTTGTAAAGCACTGGTTAACTTAAACTGCCTAAAGAACCTTCAGCACGTTCACTAGTCCAAATCATGGATACTAGAATAGCCTCCATTATATAACTAATAGTCTATTTTAAAGGACTTCATACACAAAGTTAAAACTAGATGTTTTAGGCATGTTAATTACAAAACATATGAAAAATAACCACATAGATATCTTTTAAAACGAAATATAATATGATCTATAGAATATGCAAAGCAAATCAATTAAAACAAAATCAATGAAGGAAACATAAATCGTCAATAGCCGAACACAAACGATAAATCAGCAAAACCCGAATGATTGGAAGATACATCATTAGCTTTGGGATGTATAGGATCGATTAGATAAATTGCATAACAATTTAAACATGCACGTCTTCTTATTTTAGTTTTCTCCTTATTTTTCTAAATAACGTTTCTTAACGGAACGATCCATTTTGGTGATGGCGCCCAATCCGCTTTCTCTTCAATTCTTTATCATCTTTCTTGACCGCCTTCGATGATTTCCCATCCCCAGCTGTTCATTTACATCCTTTCAATTTCGTTCATTTTGCTGACTCTCCATCTTAACTTTGGCCATTGACCTCTTTGTCTGTCCTCCTCTTGTGACGTCCGTGCTGCATCGGACGGTATCCGCACTCTTTCTCACAAACCGTAAAGCCTGTCTTGGTCTTCTCCAGACTGCCTTTAGTCAGGGTTCTATTTAAGGTAACATGTCTGGTATCGCAGATGGATTACGAACACATGGGACTCTGTAATCCGTCTCGAAATCTAGTAATCCATCAGGTTTATTTACGGTTTAAAATGCGACTCTTTCGGCGATGTTTGTTTATTGTACTGACATAACACATATTGAACATAATCGGTTTCCAAAAAAGTTTTTGCGAAAGTTATATAATATAAATAAACATTTGTAAAAAAGTATTAAGTGGAGTACATATTAAAATCTATGCTTCACAAAAGGACGCCATAATATACAAATAGCCCAGAGCTGCGAATAGCCTCGTCCAGTGGACAGACCAGTGTTTTACATGTATCAGTTATAAACTTCTTCTTCAGCATATTGTCCGTACGAGCCGTACCCTGGCGACCCATCGAAGTTCTGGATCCCCGGTGATGCATTGACAATCAGCGACTGTCTTGAAGGGATGCAGTTTGTCCACATCGACGACCTGTGTGACTGCCTTCCTGCAGGCCCATGTCAGTACCCTCAAGTATTTACATGGACTGCCTTCCTGCAGGCCCATGTCAGTACCCTCAAGTACTTACATGGACTGCCTTCCTGCAGGCCCATGTCAGTACCATCAAGTACTTACATGGACTGCCTTCCTGCAGGCCCATGTCAGTACCCTCAAGTAGTTACATGGACTGCCTTCCTGCAGGCCCATGTCAGTACCCTCAAGTACTTACATGGACTGCCTTCCTGCAGGCCCATGTAAGTACCCTCAAGTACTCACATGGACTGCCTTCCTGCAGGCCCATGTCAGTACCCTCAAGTACTTACATGGACTGCCTTCCTGCAGGCCCATGTAAGTACCCTCAAGTAGTTACATGGACTGCCTTCCTGCAGGCCCATGTCAGTACCCTCAAGTACTTACATGGACTGCCTTCCTGCAGGCCCATGTCAGTACCCTCAAGTAGTTACATGGACTGCCTTCCTGCAGGCCCATGTCAGTACCCTCAAGTACTTACATGGACTGCCTTCCTGCAGGCCCATGTCAGTACCCTCAAGTACTCACATGGACTGCCTTCCTGCAGGCCCATGTCAGTACCCTCAAGTAGTTACATGGACTGCCTTCCTGCAGGCCCATGTAAGTACCCTCAAATACTCACATGGACTGCCTTCCTGCAGGCCCATGTAAGTACCCTCAAGTACTCACATGGACTGCCTTCCTGCAGGCCCATGTCAGTACCCTCAAGTACTCACATGGACTGCCTTCCTGCAGGCCCATGTCAGTACCCTCAAGTAGTTACATGGACTGCCTTCCTGCAGGCCCATGTCAGTACCCTCAAGTACTTACATGGACTGCCTTCCTGCAGGCCCATGTCAGTACCCTCAAGTAGTTACATGGACTGCCTTCCTGCAGGCCCATGTCAGTACCCTCAAGTACTTACATGGACTGCCTTCCTGCAGGCCCATGTAAGTACCCTCAAGTACTCACATGGACTGCCTTCCTGCAGGCCCATGTCAGTACCCTCAAGTAGTTACATGGACTGCCTTCCTGCAGGCCCATGTCAGTACCCTCAAGTACTCACATGGACTGCCTTCCTGCAGGCCCATGTCAGTACCCTCAAGTACTTACATGGACTGCCTTCCTGCAGGCCCATGTCAGTACCCTCAAGTACTTACATGGACTGCCTTCCTGCAGGCCCATGTCAGTACCCTCAAGTACTTACATGGACTGCCTTCCTGCAGTACCCTCACCCATGTAAGTACCTTCAAGTACTCACATGGACTGCCTTCCTGCAGGCCCATGTCAGTACCCTCAAGTAGTTACATGGACTGCCTTCCTGCAGGCCCATGTCAGTACCCTCAAGTACTCACATGGACTGCCTTCCTGCAGGCCCATGTCAGTACCCTCAAGTACTTACATGGACTGCCTTCCTGCAGGCCCATGTCAGTACCCTCAAGTACTTACATGGACCTGCAGGAAGGCAGTCCATGTCAGTACTTGACGGTTTCTGTTTGGTTTATAAACGTGGTGAATCATTGGGATATTATACGAACGCGCATGGGGCGCGCGTGCTCGTGTGTGTGTGTGTGTGTGTGTGTGTGTGTGTGTGTGTGTGTGTGTGTGTGTGTGTGTGTGCGTGCATGTGTGTGCGTGTATGCGTGCGTGCGTGCATGCGTGCGTGCGTGTCTGCCTGCGTATGGTTTTGCGTGCGTGCGTGTGTGTGTGCGTTTGTATGTTCGCCTGTGCTGCCAAAATATTATGCGTCAAATGCAGACATTTGCAACTAACATTAAAATGGACACATCATAAGCGTGATACTACAAACAGTTCTCTAGATGTCCTGGTTGCATCGTATCTGATAAAATACCAAGCTACAATTACAATGTGTGTACACTGTTACCGTGTCATGTTCGTTAATGAACATACTTTTACACCTGATACATAAAAATAAATACGTCGTGTAATTTGCAGTAAACCCGACTTGCTCCGACAATTTGTTGCTCCACTTCCCGTACGAGGAGCATTACAATGACGTCACATGCCACCAGGCCATCGCCACCCAGTACGGAGATGGAGTACACATCAACTATGACTCAGACCGTGACGGGAATGTCGCCTGTTTCACTGGGAATACCCACTTTGAGGTAATTTTATGTTCATCGAAGCATAAATACAACACACACGTCCTTGTCGTTATTTCCAAGTATATACTTGTCTGCAGTATTTTTCCAAGTCCCTTACGAAACTTAGTAATGTTATAATGTTCCGCCGGCTATTCATGTCGTAGTGGCATTTAATGTAATAGAACTCGCAAAACAATAGCAGTATTAAAATGGAGAATACAAATTTATA
>CBDHHR010000517.1:0-7500 GCA_965263245.1 Metamycoplasmataceae bacterium
GTCGCGCGTCATATATCGCCCGTCGGACATCTCCAAGTCGGACCTCGGGTGTTCTGCAGGGCCGTCCAGTGTCATGTATTGGTCATCGGGCATACCCATATTGCTCCTCCGATTTCTAGTAGGGCCGTCCAGCTTCATGTAACTGTCGTCAGGACTATACGGCTCTTGTCTTATGCGTCGATCGTCCCTTCTGCGTTCACCCATCTCGACGTCGGGGTTCTGTTCTCGCTGTACGTGTGTTCACTGGGCAAGTTCTCTCCGCGGTGTGCACTGCTCGCCAAGGGGCAGTAGCTTGTAGTGTGTGGACTACCCTCAGTGCTTCGGTTCACTGACTGCCAATTGAAGCTGAAGCCGAGGCACGTCATAGTTGTATTGTTTGTATTTTACGATACAAACGAATGCTATCAATATGCATGCATTTCGCATGAAGAATGCAAATAAAATGAAATATAAACAAACAATGTGACCGTGGCCCTCTTGATCAAGTCAAATGTGTGTGTGTGTGTGTGTGTGTGTGTGTGTGTGTGTGTGTGTGTGTGTGTGTGTGTGTGTGTGTGTGTGTGTGTGTGTGTGTGTGTGTGTGTGTGTGTGTGGTGTGTGTGTGTGTGTGTGTGTGTGTGTGTGTGTGTGTGTGTGTGTGTGTGTGTGTGTGTGTGTGTGTGTGTGTGTGTGTGTGTGTGTGTGTGTGTGTGTGTGTGTGTGTGTGTGTGTGTGTGTGTGTGTGTGTGTGTGTTGTGTGTGTGTGTGTGTGTGTGTGTGTGTGTGTGTGTGTGTGTGTGTGTGTGTGTGTGTGTGTGTGTGTGTGTGTGTGTGTGTGTGTGTGTGTGTGTGTGTGTGTGTGTGTGTGTGTGTGTGTGTGTGTGTGTGTGTGTGTGTGTGTGTGTGTGTGTGTGTGTGTGTGTGTGTGTGTGTGTGTGTCTATTTGAAGATATACAATCCAAGGACCTTGTCACAAACTGACGCCTGAGCTTCATAGTAATTCACTGTCGTGCTGTTTCGAGTTGTAACAACAGGTTTGGCCGTAGAAAGGTTGCTGGTGAATTCGGCGTTAGCTGAAACAGAGAAGCATCGGCATTTCCTCTTAAAATGTTAATAAAAAGAGCACATCTGAAACATGTAAAATTATAAACGTTGAAAACATGCAATGAATTTGAAGTGTCTCAGGTACAACCTTCCACATACTATAAATGATACCCGTGATACAATAAAAAATGCACTCCCTGTTTGCGTGTCTATGTATGATATATATATATATGATATGATGTGATGTGATGTGATGTGATGTGATGTGATGTGATGTGATGTGATGTGATGTGATGTGATGTGATGTGATGTGATGTGATGTGATGTGATGTGATGTGATGTGATGTGATGTGATGTGATGTGATGTGATGTGATGTGATGTGATGTGATGTGATGTGATGTGATGTGATGTGATGTGATGTGATGTGATGTGATGTGATGTGATGTGATGTGATGTGATGTGATGTGATGTGATGTGATGTGATGTGATGTGATGTGATGTGATGTGATGTGATGTGATGTGATGTGATGTGATGTGATGTGATGTGATGTGATGTGATATGATATGATATGATATGATATGATATGATATGATATGATATGATATGATATGATATGATATGATATGATATGATATGATATGATATGATATGATATGATATGATATGATATGATATGATATGATATATATATATATAATGTATATATAATGTATATATATATAATGTATATATATATATATATATATATATATATATTATATATATATATATATATATAGAGAGAGAGAGAGAGAGAGAGAGAAAGAGGGAGAGGGAGGGAGGGAGGGAGGGAGGGGGGGAGGGAGGGAGGTAGAGAGTCAGACAGACAGACAGACAGACAGACAGACAGACAGACAGACAGACAGACAGACAGACAGACAGGCAGGCAGGCAGGCAGACAGACAGACAGACAGACAGACAGACAGACATACAGACAGACAGACAGACAGACAGACAGACAGACAGACAGACAGACAGACAGACAGACAGATAGATAGATAGATAGATAATAACTTGATTACGTTTCGATAAAACGATTAGATTGCCTTCTTTCAATTACGAATAATATCACAAAAAATTGTTTACATATTCTAACCTTCTGCACGAAACGAATCAACGTAGTTGCCTTCGCAGACACGCTTAAGCTCCTTGAAACACGCGTAATTCATTCTATGTTTGATGTATAACACTATGGGGTCTCTACTGCCTCCACCGGCTACAGCGAGAAGCTTGTTTCTATTGAAGCGCAGTCTTCCACCGACATGAACTTCCTTCGTTATCTTCCTGGTGAACAGATCGACGACGTAAGAGTAAATGAGTAAGACTGCCTATTGTGTGCCAATCCGCGTAACACAAATGATTGCACCGTTGAACAGGCGCCTTCTTTGTGGTGGAAACCATTACACGCCAACTTCCTGTGTCACCAGTCACGTGGTACGTATGTCTGGGCCTTGGATGATGACGTCTTCTATCTTCAGAAGGTTATTGCACGGTTACTGTAGGCAACTCTTTTGTAGACCGATTCATCCTTTTGTTGGTCTTTCTGTTCTGTTCATCTCTGGGACGCAGACATGCAATAGTTATATTAGCAGCCGAGTTATTCAAGACCCAGACCTCTCTCCGCTTTTGCGAGGCTTCGGTTGTTTTGTTCGTCCCACATTGCCTCCTTTAACCCACTTTATTAAAGGTACACACTGCGATGAGAACGCACAGTCTTCGCGCAGCAACTCCACCGTGGCTGAATCTTATCCAGAGCAACAAGTCAATATTGTTTGAACATTATCGCATATGTCAGCCTGACATCAACTTCTCCGATTTCAGTCAGAAGTGTGGATACCTTAAACGACTGATACCGACTAGACCCGACGAAACGGATCGGGCCGGGTCGTTGCAACTAGATATAGGAAATGTTGCATGCCATGAAAAGATTTGCAAATATAGCAAGACGGAGTTCAGTGTTACGTCTCTGTCTCAATGAATCAGTTGTTTTGCCAGCAGGCCTACTGGTCTACAACACGGGCTACCTCAAACTGAGTGGAAGAGGATGGATTCTCTCTAACGCCGCCACTTGCGTCAGGTCGTTTGGGTTGACTACAGACAGAAGATGACATCACAAGCCTCGGACAGTCTATGTCCGTGCGACGCAACCAGCAATCTGGTCCGAAAAGGCCGACAGCGACTCATTGAGTATGTGTTATAAATGTTACCACCAAACGTTCCTGCTCAAGTTACTCGCGTGCCAGGGGTCGCTGCGGTTGATAACGTTGTCACTTCTCTCTCCCTAGCACATCCCTTTCAAAAAAAACCTCTTCTAATGTCAACCAATGAAATCGCCCAGCGAGGAGTGAGGTCGGTTTCCGGTTCTGTTATATCATATTTTGGGAATTTTAGCCATAATCTGCTCGTGTTGGTAACATACGACCAAATGGATTGTAATCCTGCTAAAAAATAACTGCGTTGTGCAGTTTGTGTACTGGTTGAGTAGAAATTATATTTCTGCGTAGCATATGGTATCACAGCCGCGAGATCATTATATTTGTCAGACAGTGACCAGGTGCGTTTGCATACAGGTGTAATTCGTCCTAGATGTGTTAACATTGGCAATCGGCGGCTGATTGAAATTAAATTAAGGGGTATTAGGTTAGAGACTTGATTGTAGGAGAAAGCGATAGGTCATTTTCACGAATTTTATATGTGACATGTGTGAATGGATGTCAATTAATGTGTGAAATTGTGTCAATACTATGGTTTAATAAACTTAGCGGGAAATTAACTAAACGTTACATTGGCCGCCTATGGGGAAATCAGTGGTGGTATCAACCCTATTACATGCAACGTCTAGGGCGTGAATGGGTCATTATACTAGGAGTCCCACCAGTCGTGCATCTGTTTTCAAATTGGGACGGATATTTGCGCTGTTCGCACGGCTGACGCAGTAGCGACTGGCGAAGTCAATTGCTATAACTGCATAGTTCGATTCCGTGTGTATATATATATATATATATATATATATATATATAAATCAGTATACAATAATTCACATAGCATGGGTGGCATGTCATGTCATCCAGAGTAATATCAATACTTATCAATATTTAGCTATATGTAGCAACATGCGATTTCATGCATACACCGAATGCTAGAATGTTTGTTTTCTGGTTGCTTCCGTGTACTACCAGACAGACTCTCCTTATCAAAGTTACAATAGTAAAATATACTAATAAGAATAAAACATACAATAATGTCGATATTTATATCCATCATACGTTGAGCAAACACCGCTAGACACCCAATAATCGCCATGCAATGGGCGCCAAATAGGTACATTCCGGTATTGACCGTATTCCTATTTCGGATGTGACAGCCAGAAGTACGGTACTAAGAATGATATGCGGTGTCGCGCTTACATTTTTCCGGTCGTTATAATCTTTCCGATTGACGTTTCTGCGCATGCGCGATAAATGTAAAATCATCAATTTGCAGCGAAACAACAAAGTATTTTTTGTATAAATGCCATGGGCTGTTCGCTAACTTTCCTGTGATGATTACTGTGAAGAGTTGCTTAAAATGTCATTCAATATAATAACATATTACATTTGTTTAAATCACTGTCACGGATTAAGGCGCACTATAGTCACGTGATTTACGCTTGCTATAAAAACATGCTTCAGAACTTGTTTGCCTCATGTTAATATGCGACAAATAACTTTGCTGAGAGCTTATATACATCCCAACGAACAACCCGTAGTATTTATACCATAAATGCTTTATTCTTTCGCTGCACATTGATGATTTTACATTTATCGCGCATGCGCAGAAACGTCAATCGGAACGTTTATAATGCCGGGAAAATGTAAGCGCTACAGCGTTATGGTGTCCTCCAGCCCCAAGTTTCCCGTGGTTCTCCGTGGTAGACCGAGAATTCCAGAAGTTTTCTGACAGATTCTAGTGCTCGATTACATGGTAAATTATAATCAGCTTTCGTCAACCAAGCTCTTTCATAATTTTATAATAATGTTGACATAATAATGGACAGAACAATCAACTGACCAATCCAATTACGAGTACTAATGTCTATATGTCTATATCTTTGCAGACTCGTAGTAAAGGCAGAATTATTAGGTGCGCTGGATATCGTGGATCGGTACCACCTTGGTAATATCATTTACATTTACGCTCTTAGGCTTTGCTATGGCGGGATTACCTTTGATCTGGTGTTTTGTCTCGGAAACTATTACATGCTGTCGCCACCCATGTCGTTCGTCGTGTCTGGTGTTCGAAGCCTAATCCATTCGACTAAAGACCATTCGATTCGCAATAGTCTTGGAAATGCCGAAGTGGAAAGATAGTAACCCGAGTGAAACCGGGAAGGTCCAAAGATTTGGCGACTGGGTAGATATGCTACGTGGCTGACCTGGATCTATATCTACCAGCCAGCCTCAACAATGATGGAAGACATTTTAAGACAGACACTAAGCAAGCCGGAATAGATTAGAAGCGGTTGAGCACGTCTAACGCTGCCCTTTGTTGTGAGGTAGTGAGGAACGCGAACGCGAACGCGAACACGCACACGCACACGCACACGCACACGCACACGCACACGCACACGCACACGCACACGCACACGCACACGCACACGCACACGCACACGGACACGCACACGCACACGCACACGCACACGCACACGCACACGCACACGCACACGCACACGCACACGCACACGCACACGCACACGCACACGCACACGCACACGCACACGCACACGCACACGCACACGCACACGCACACGCACACGCACACGCACACGCACACGCACACGCACACGCACACGCACACGCACACGCACACGCACACGCACACGCACACGCACACGCACACGCACACGCACACGCACACGCACACTTGAAGACGAAGGTGTGTCACTGGTTGCAGGCGTCCGTCAGGCAGAATTTGTGTTCATGTTCAAATTTACAGAACAACAAGTAATTATGCGACTAACGTTTGCTTCCTATTGTGTCTTCCACGCACGGCATGTTCAAAACAGATAGAAAAACAGACAAATGTTTTGTAAACCCCTGGTTTATTTCAAAACATCTGTTAAAAACACTACATATAAACGCTATGTTTATAAACACTCTTCTTAAAATGAAACACCTGTTAAATCAAGACGTACCGTTTAGAATAACACTTGCAAAATACAATGTATAAAATAAAACGCTACATTAAAAAAACGAAATGTGGTGTATTAGTCCAGTCACACTATACTATAAATTATAGTGTTTTTAATGTGAATCGAGTTTAAATTTAAACACATACTATGCAACGTGTTAGCTATCGCACTGAATAAACATAATTATATGCGCGTAGTACAAAAATAACTGTGTTGTTCAAAACAGGACAACAATTGTATACATAATTCTTCAAGCAGTACCCGATGAGACTGACAATGTAGTACTGAATATAGACTTTCTTCTGACGTACAACAAACGAACGTGCGTTACTAGAGACAACACAGCGAAGCGATACTCGTGTGAGTTGCTACAAGTGTTGTTGTGCCTAGCACGGTGTTCTGTTTTGTAGAATCGTACGGTGTTCGATGTCCCAGTGGTAAACCCACGTTTCGAGACATGGTTTATCTAACAATCAACAAGCAACAAAGGTGTGGTATTAATAAATTACGCTTGCGACGACAAAGCAACAAAATAGTTTGTTAGACTTATTCTCTCAAGTACAAATCTACGGTCATAGGCACTTACGCATGATAATGGTGGTGGTGGTGGTGGTGGTGGTGGTGGTGGTGGTGGTGGTGGTGGTGGTGGTGGTGGTGGTGGTGGTGGTGGTGGTGGTGGTGGTGGTGGTGGTGGTGGTGGTGGTGGTGGTGGTGGTGGTGGTGGTGGTGGTGGTGGTGGTGGTGGTGGTGCACAGGCATAGCGCTACCAAATTCCAACAGCCCCGGAACCGCCCCTGGCAACTGTAGCGCATTTACTTCTCCGAACCGCTGTCTATGTTGTCAATGGTAATATCTATATCGTGCATATGACACGTTGAGGACAACATCGTTATCGAAAAAGTCCACCTTTGGGTTTCCGTCGTTGATGAGTCTCACCAGTGTGTTCTGCGTGATAGGATCCACAACGTCTCTGTGATATGGGTTTTCACCTCCAAAGTCAGGATCCTTTTTGGTTTCATCTATCAGCTCGTTCATGTTGACTGTTACTACGATGACAGTGTCGCCGAGGTTTCTAGTGAACAAAATCACGCATAGCATACATTGCAACAACTGAAACGAATTTATTTTAAGTCAAAATGCAACACAAGAATTATATGTATATTGCTGATAAAAGTTGTAATGTGTTTGATATGACGATGCCTGACATTATAGAGGACTTAGCACACAACTCGACTGCCACGGTAAAATCTCGACGACATATGCAAA
>CBDHHR010000517.1:17500-30000 GCA_965263245.1 Metamycoplasmataceae bacterium
TGCATGTATGTTGTGCATGTGTGTATGTGTGTTTTGACAGAAACGATGAAAGGGTGCGCGTCTGTCCATTTCACCAGTTGTACGATAACACCCACCAGTAGACACCAATACACCAGTTTCAACAAAGGTGACCTGTATCGTCCCAAATTTCATTGCAACTGCTACAGGCTATTTGGCATAGACTGTTCATTGTCATGTTGTAAGAGGAAGTTAACTCGCATATGTGTGACGTATCGTTGTAACCGGGTCAGACTACCTGTGTAACTGACACCGGTTCAAATAGCGTGTTAGCAGTTTACAAAGCTCTAATACACATGTATGCACTTGAACATGAACACAACACGCTGACAAGTACATACTTGTAATTTACGTGTACTGTGTAATATCATGAATTTATTTAACTATAATTATAGTTTCTAAAATTATATTGGTTACTTACTTTATTATGAACTTATTAATCTAATTTAGTATTCATTTATTATTTAATTTTATATATTAATGCATTGCTCAAAGTTTAAGTTATACGTTTAGCTTAATTCATTAATGTATTTATTATTATTATCATTTAAAATATTGTCTTTACCGTGCAAGTTTAATTTATTACGTACATCTTATATATTCATATTTTACCAATGTTGTATTGTATGCGCCTCTGAGCGGAAGTATATCCTGGGTATACGGCGCTTTATCAATAATATACTAGTTGTTTACCATGTGTGTGATGTGAATGTGTTGTATGGGGTGGAGTGGTATGTTGTGGTGTGGTGTGTGGTGTGTGTGTGTGTGGGGGTGCATGTGTGTGCGTGTGAGTTATATATATATACATATATAATATATATATATATATATATATATGCGCGTGACCTGGATCGTTCCAAAACACAACACAACTGCTTAGGGCTGTTACTCACAAATTGGTCTTTGTTATATTGTAAGAGGAAGTGAACTTGAACTCGACATATGTAGCGTGACGTCGTAACGGGGTCAGACCACCTGTGTAGTATCCCGGTTCAAAATAGCGTGCTAATATGACTTACATAGAATACACATGTATTTGTTATGTTTAGAAATTAGTTTAATACCGAATCAGTGATTTATTCATATTTTTTAATTTATTGATTATTGGAAAGGAATGCATTGTTATTAGTGTTACATATTTTATGTATTATTTTTATTTTACTTATTTATTTTTGATACCATTCTAATTCATGTACACTTTTGTAAGAAATAATTGCAGTCTTGATAAGCCAAAGGCCTTATTACTTACACTTATTAAAGTATATTCACGAAACACATCCCTTCCAATAGCACCCTCCACGTGCATAGTGACTCTTGCGTGCGTTTTTTGTTTACCTAGGAAGAACAGTGGCCATTCAAAACACCCGCATGTTTATGAACTGCGGTGTTGTAGAAAGAAAGCCTACAAGTGCCCAAGGCCCAGTAGACTGCCAGTCGCCAGTCATGGTGGGTATTTAATTCCACCGATGATATTTATCGAGTGTGTGTGTTTGGCTAGACAATGGACTTGTCTTATCAGAGCGCAAGTGATCTTGATTTGCTGCGGTGCGGGTGATAACCTAACTGATACGAAGCCACGGACATTCCGATCTAGCACACAGCGGCACGAAGACAAAATAGAAGTGTTGCAATGTGGTTCCATAGATCCAACATACCTGGGACCTCGGCTCTCCGATTCTTGGGTCCGTGGCTCGGAAACGATCGTCGAACCTCGGGTTTCTAGTAGGACCGTCGCGCGTCATATATCGCCCGTCGGACATCTCCAAGTCGGACCTCGGGTGTTCTGCAGGGCCGTCCAGTGTCATGTATTGGTCATCGGGCATACCCATATTGCTCCTCCGATTTCTAGTAGGGCCGTCCAGCTTCATGTAACTGTCGTCAGGACTATACGGCTCTTGTCTTATGCGTCGATCGTCCCTTCTGCGTTCACCCATCTCGACGTCGGGGTTCTGTTCTCGCTGTACGTGTGTTCACTGGGCAAGTTCTCTCCGCGGTGTGCACTGCTCGCCAAGGGGCAGTAGCTTGTAGTGTGTGGACTACCCTCAGTGCTTCGGTTCACTGACTGCCAATTGAAGCTGAAGCCGAGGCACGTCATAGTTGTATTGTTTGTATTTTACGATACAAACGAATGCTATCAATATGCATGCATTTCGCATGAAGAATGCAAATAAAATGAAATATAAACAAACAATGTGACCGTGGCCCTCTTGATCAAGTCAAATGTGTGTGTGTGTGTGTGTGTGTGTGTGTGTGTGTGTGTGTGTGTGTGTGTGTGTGTGTGTGTGTGTGTGTGTGTGTGTGTGTGTGTGTGTGTGTGTGTGTGTGTGTGTGTGTGTGTGTGTGTGTGTGTGTGTGTGTGTGTGTGTGTGTGTGTGTGTGTGTGTGTGTGTGTGTGTGTGTGTGTGTGTGTGTGTGTGTGTGTGTGTGTGTGTGTGTGTGTGTGTGTGTGTGTGTGTGTGTGTGTGTGTGTGTGTGTGTGTGTGTGTGTGTGTGTGTGTGTGTGTGTGTGTGTGTGTGTGTGTGTGTGTGTGTGTGTGTGTGTGTGTGTGTGTGTGTGTGTGTGTGTGTGTGTGTGTGTGTGTGTGTGTGTGTGTGTGTGTGTGTGTGTGTGTGTGTGTGTGTGTGTGTGTGTGTGTGTGTGTGTGTGTGTCTATTTGAAGATATACAATCCAAGGACCTTGTCACAAACTGCGCCTGAGCTTCATAGTAATTCACTGTCGTGCTGTTTCGAGTTGTAACAACAGGTTTGGCCGTAGAAAGGTTGCTGGTGAATTCGGCGTTAGCTGAAACAGAGAAGCATCGGCATTTCCTCTTAAAATGTTAATAAAAAGAGCACATCTGAAACATGTAAAATTATAAACGTTGAAAACATGCAATGAATTTGAAGTGTCTCAGGTACAACCTTCCACATACTATAAATGATACCCGTGATACAATAAAAAATGCACTCCCTGTTTGCGTGTCTATGTATGATATATATATATATGATATGATGTGATGTGATGTGATGTGATGTGATGTGATGTGATGTGATGTGATGTGATGTGATGTGATGTGATGTGATGTGATGTGATGTGATGTGATGTGATGTGATGTGATGTGATGTGATGTGATGTGATGTGATGTGATGTGATGTGATGTGATGTGATGTGATGTGATGTGATGTGATGTGATGTGATGTGATGTGATGTGATGTGATGTGATGTGATGTGATGTGATGTGATGTGATGTGATGTGATGTGATGTGATGTGATGTGATGTGATGTGATGTGATGTGATGTGATGTGATGTGATGTGATGTGATGTGATATGATATGATATGATATGATATGATATGATATGATATGATATGATATGATATGATATGATATGATATGATATGATATGATATGATATGATATGATATGATATGATATGATATGATATGATATGATATATATATATATAATGTATATATAATGTATATATATATAATGTATATATATATATATATATATATATATATTATATATATATATATATATATAGAGAGAGAGAGAGAGAGAGAGAGAAAGAGGGAGAGGGAGGGAGGGAGGGAGGGAGGGGGGGAGGGAGGGAGGTAGAGAGTCAGACAGACAGACAGACAGACAGACAGACAGACAGACAGACAGACAGACAGACAGACAGACAGGCAGGCAGGCAGGCAGACAGACAGACAGACAGACAGACAGACAGACATACAGACAGACAGACAGACAGACAGACAGACAGACAGACAGACAGACAGACAGACAGACAGATAGATAGATAGATAGATAATAACTTGATTACGTTTCGATAAAACGATTAGATTGCCTTCTTTCAATTACGAATAATATCACAAAAAATTGTTTACATATTCTAACCTTCTGCACGAAACGAATCAACGTAGTTGCCTTCGCAGACACGCTTAAGCTCCTTGAAACACGCGTAATTCATTCTATGTTTGATGTATAACACTATGGGGTCTCTACTGCCTCCACCGGCTACAGCGAGAAGCTT
Source organism: Metamycoplasmataceae bacterium (assembly GCA_965263245.1). Classification (GTDB taxonomy): domain Bacteria; phylum Bacillota_I; class Bacilli_A; order Mycoplasmatales; family Metamycoplasmataceae; genus DT-68. The sequence continues at coordinate 21,539 of CBDHHR010000517.1, forward strand.
GTTTCTATTGAAGCGCAGTCTTCCACCGACATGAACTTCCTTCGTTATCTTCCTGGTGAACAGATCGACGACGTAAGAGTAAATGAGTAAGACTGCCTATTGTGTGCCAATCCGCGTAACACAAATGATTGCACCGTTGAACAGGCGCCTTCTTTGTGGTGGAAACCATTACACGCCAACTTCCTGTGTCACCAGTCACGTGGTACGTATGTCTGGGCCTTGGATGATGACGTCTTCTATCTTCAGAAGGTTATTGCACGGTTACTGTAGGCAACTCTTTTGTAGACCGATTCATCCTTTTGTTGGTCTTTCTGTTCTGTTCATCTCTGGGACGCAGACATGCAATAGTTATATTAGCAGCCGAGTTATTCAAGACCCAGACCTCTCTCCGCTTTTGCGAGGCTTCGGTTGTTTTGTTCGTCCCACATTGCCTCCTTTAACCCACTTTATTAAGGGTACACACTGCGATGAGAACGCACAGTCTTCGCGCAGCAACTCCATCGTGGCTGAATCTTTTCCAGAGCAACAAGTCAATATTGTTTGAACATTATCGCATATGTCAGCCTGACATCAACTTCTCTGATTTCAGTCAGAAGTGTGGATACCTTAAACGACTGATACCGACTAGACCCGACGAAACGGATCGGGCCGGGTCGTTGCAACTAGATATAGGAAATGTTGCATGCCATGAAAAGATTTGCAAATGTAGCAAGACGGAGTTCAGTGTTACGTCTCTGTCTCAATGAATCAGTTGTTTTGCCAGCAGGCCTACTGGTCTACAACACGGGCTACCTCAAACTGAGTTGGAAGAGGATGGATTCTCTCTAACGCCGCCACTTGCGTCAGGTCGTTTGGGTTGACTACAGACAGAAGATGACATCACAAGCCTCGGACAGTCTATGTCCGTGCGACGCAACCAGCAATCTGGTCCGAAAAGGCCGACAGCGACTCATTGAGTATGTGTTATAAATGTTACCACCTAACGTTCCTGCTCAAGTTACTCGCGTGCCAGGGGTCGCTGCGGTTGATAACGTTGTCACTTCTCTATCCCTAGCACATCCCTTTCAAAAACTCCTCTTCTAATGTCAACCAATGAAATCGCCCAGCGAGGAGTGAGGTCGGTTTCCGGTTCTGTTATATCATATTTTGGGAATTTTAGCCATAAGCTGCTCGTGTTGGTAACATACGACCAAATGGATTGTAATCCTGCTAAAAAAACTGCGTTGTGCAGTTTGTGTACTGGTTGAGTAGAAATTATATTTCTGCGTAGCATATGGTATCACAGCCGCGAAATTATTGTATTTGTCAGACAGTGACCAGATGCGTTTGCATACAGGTGTAATTCGTCCTAGATGTGTTAACATTGGCAATCGGCGGCTGATTGAAATTAAATTAAGGGGTGTTAGGTTAGAGACTTGATTGTAGGAGGATAGGTCATTTTCACGAATTTTATATGTGACATGTGTGAATGGATGTCAATTAATGTGTGAAATTGTGTCAATACTATGGTTTAATAAACTTAGCGGGAAATTAACTAAACGTTACATTGGCCGCCTATGGGGAAATCAGTGGTGGTATCAACCCTATTACATGCAACGTCTAGGGCGTGAATGGGGCATTATACTAGGAGTCCCACCAGTCGTGCATCTGTTTTCAAATTGGGACGGATATTTGCGCTGTTCGCACGGCTGACGCAGTAGCGACTGGCGAAGTCAATTGCTATAACTGCATAGTTCGATTCCGTGTGTATATATATATATATATATATATATATATATATAAATCAGTATACAATAATTCACATAGCATGGGTGGCATGTCATGTCATCCAGAGTAATATCAATACTTATCAATATTTAGCTATATGTAGCAACATGCGATTTCATGCATACACCGAATGCTAGAATGTTTGTTTTCTGGTTGCTTCCGTGTACTACCAGACAGACTCTCCTTATCAAAGTTACAATAGTAAAATATACTAATAAGAATAAAACATACAATAATGTCGATATTTATATCCATCATACGTTGAGCAAACACCGCTAGACACCCAATAATCGCCATGCAATGGGCGCCAAATAGGTACATTCCGGTATTGACCGTATTCCTATTTCGGATGTGACAGCCAGAAGTACGGTACTAAGAATGATATGCGGTGTCGCGCTTACATTTTTCCGGTCGTTATAATCTTTCCGATTGACGTTTCTGCGCATGCGCGATAAATGTAAAATCATCAATTTGCAGCGAAACAACAAAGTATTTTTTGTATAAATGCCATGGGCTGTTCGCTAACTTTCCTGTGATGATTACTGTGAAGAGTTGCTTAAAATGTCATTCAATATAATAACATATTACATTTGTTTAAATCACTGTCACGGATTAAGGCGCACTATAGTCACGTGATTTACGCTTGCTATAAAAACATGCTTCAGAACTTGTTTGCCTCATGTTAATATGCGACAAATAACTTTGCTGAGAGCTTATATACATCCCAACGAACAACCCGTAGTATTTATACCATAAATGCTTTATTCTTTCGCTGCACATTGATGATTTTACATTTATCGCGCATGCGCAGAAACGTCAATCGGAACGTTTATAATGCCGGGAAAATGTAAGCGCTACAGCGTTATGGTGTCCTCCAGCCCCAAGTTTCCCGTGGTTCTCCGTGGTAGACCGAGAATTCCAGAAGTTTTCTGACAGATTCTAGTGCTCGATTACATGGTAAATTATAATCAGCTTTCGTCAACCAAGCTCTTTCATAATTTTATAATAATGTTGACATAATAATGGACAGAACAATCAACTGACCAATCCAATTACGAGTACTAATGTCTATATGTCTATATCTTTGCAGACTCGTAGTAAAGGCAGAATTATTAGGTGCGCTGGATATCGTGGATCGGTACCACCTTGGTAATATCATTTACATTTACGCTCTTAGGCTTTGCTATGGCGGGATTACCTTTGATCTGGTGTTTTGTCTCGGAAACTATTACATGCTGTCGCCACCCATGTCGTTCGTCGTGTCTGGTGTTCGAAGCCTAATCCATTCGACTAAAGACCATTCGATTCGCAATAGTCTTGGAAATGCCGAAGTGGAAAGATAGTAACCCGAGTGAAACCGGGAAGGTCCAAAGATTTGGCGACTGGGTAGATATGCTACGTGGCTGACCTGGATCTATATCTACCAGCCAGCCTCAACAATGATGGAAGACATTTTAAGACAGACACTAAGCAAGCCGGAATAGATTAGAAGCGGTTGAGCACGTCTAACGCTGCCCTTTGTTGTGAGGTAGTGAGGAACGCGAACGCGAACGCGAACACGCACACGCACACGCACACGCACACGCACACGCACACGCACACGCACACGCACACGCACACGCACACGCACACGCACACGCACACGGACACGCACACGCACACGCACACGCACACGCACACGCACACGCACACGCACACGCACACGCACACGCACACGCACACGCACACGCACACGCACACGCACACGCACACGCACACGCACACGCACACGCACACGCACACGCACACGCACACGCACACGCACACGCACACGCACACGCACACGCACACGCACACGCACACGCACACGCACACGCACACGCACACGCACACGCACACGCACACGCACACGCACACGCACACTTGAAGACGAAGGTGTGTCACTGGTTGCAGGCGTCCGTCAGGCAGAATTTGTGTTCATGTTCAAATTTACAGAACAACAAGTAATTATGCGACTAACGTTTGCTTCCTATTGTGTCTTCCACGCACGGCATGTTCAAAACAGATAGAAAAACAGACAAATGTTTTGTAAACCCCTGGTTTATTTCAAAACATCTGTTAAAAACACTACATATAAACGCTATGTTTATAAACACTCTTCTTAAAATGAAACACCTGTTAAATCAAGACGTACCGTTTAGAATAACACTTGCAAAATACAATGTATAAAATAAAACGCTACATTAAAAAAACGAAATGTGGTGTATTAGTCCAGTCACACTATACTATAAATTATAGTGTTTTTAATGTGAATCGAGTTTAAATTTAAACACATACTATGCAACGTGTTAGCTATCGCACTGAATAAACATAATTATATGCGCGTAGTACAAAAATAACTGTGTTGTTCAAAACAGGACAACAATTGTATACATAATTCTTCAAGCAGTACCCGATGAGACTGACAATGTAGTACTGAATATAGACTTTCTTCTGACGTACAACAAACGAACGTGCGTTACTAGAGACAACACAGCGAAGCGATACTCGTGTGAGTTGCTACAAGTGTTGTTGTGCCTAGCACGGTGTTCTGTTTTGTAGAATCGTACGGTGTTCGATGTCCCAGTGGTAAACCCACGTTTCGAGACATGGTTTATCTAACAATCAACAAGCAACAAAGGTGTGGTATTAATAAATTACGCTTGCGACGACAAAGCAACAAAATAGTTTGTTAGACTTATTCTCTCAAGTACAAATCTACGGTCATAGGCACTTACGCATGATAATGGTGGTGGTGGTGGTGGTGGTGGTGGTGGTGGTGGTGGTGGTGGTGGTGGTGGTGGTGGTGGTGGTGGTGGTGGTGGTGGTGGTGGTGGTGGTGGTGGTGGTGGTGGTGGTGGTGGTGGTGGTGGTGGTGGTGGTGGTGGTGGTGGTGGTGGTGCACAGGCATAGCGCTACCAAATTCCAACAGCCCCGGAACCGCCCCTGGCAACTGTAGCGCATTTACTTCTCCGAACCGCTGTCTATGTTGTCAATGGTAATATCTATATCGTGCATATGACACGTTGAGGACAACATCGTTATCGAAAAAGTCCACCTTTGGGTTTCCGTCGTTGATGAGTCTCACCAGTGTGTTCTGCGTGATAGGATCCACAACGTCTCTGTGATATGGGTTTTCACCTCCAAAGTCAGGATCCTTTTTGGTTTCATCTATCAGCTCGTTCATGTTGACTGTTACTACGATGACAGTGTCGCCGAGGTTTCTAGTGAACAAAATCACGCATAGCATACATTGCAACAACTGAAACGAATTTATTTTAAGTCAAAATGCAACACAAGAATTATATGTATATTGCTGATAAAAGTTGTAATGTGTTTGATATGACGATGCCTGACATTATAGAGGACTTACTGCCAATTGGTCGAAGAAACATTTGCAGTGCGGCATTTTCTGAAAGAACGCTTTTGTTTCGATCATCGACGGTTTGCTGTCGACCGGTTTGCTTTAGGCCAGTTTGCTTTAGACCAGTTTGCTGTCGACTGGATTGCTTTAGACCAGTTTGCTTTCGACCGGTTTGCTGTCGACCTGTTTTCTGTCGTATGTCTTCTAGGGTCTCGGTAGTCCAATTACAGCGGTTTTTATTTGCCACTTGCCGTCGATATTTCCCGGTGCCCACGACATGTGTACTAGGCCCATTACACGAACTATCAAGTCGATGACAGTCAAATATCGCTTTCCGATCACATCGGTAATACGACCAACCACCGTTTATTAATGTTCACTTATATGTCAAGTTTAACAATATTCATATTTAAATTTGACAAACGAAGAATTTTAGCCTATGGTTAGTTAACTATTATAACGGGATTATTTGATAACTAATCCTAGTAATATAATAATGTTATACAATTATATGACATTATTTCATTAGAATTATGTTTTATAAGTCATTAATAAGTTTGCCATAATTATACGAATAATTATTTTGGATACGAAAATTCAATTGTTTCACGGTTATTATAGTGATTAATAAAACATACTTACAATGACATGAAAGCAAGGGTTACATAAAATAGGTATATTAATAAAACGCTGTGTACATTTAAAAGAAGTTTTATATTATATAAAAAATTATTTGTTTTTATAATTTAGGCACACGTTCGGCGGCTTTATATTAAAATTGTTGATAACTACTGATTTCTTCATACACCGCTTGATATGTTACAATTATTCATATAGACGTTATGTTGTTTGTCCGTAGATTAGTTTGGTTGATATTATACTGTCAAGACATGTACGTACGTTTTGAACTTTGCCACGTAGCAGTTAATGTATATACGTGGAATCTGACTCTGAATCTGAAACAAAGAATTAAGCACATTTAAAAAAACACGTACATGTATGTAGTTTCATTTCGGAAATGTGTCCTGTGTGAGAATAGTCCCGTCACATGCTAACGTTTTCATCTAATACGGCTTGAACCTCAAAACCGGTACCGTATGACATGTAAAATATATTGTACCTACCCATATATAATCAACTGGTATATAGCTTTAATATATGTGTGCGTGTGCGTGTGCGTGTGCGTGTGCGTGTGCGTGTGCGTGTGCGTGTGCGTGTGCGTGTGCGTGTGCGTGTGCGTGTGCGTGTGCGTGTGCGTGTGCGTGTGCGTGTGCGTGTGCGTGTGCGTGTGCGTGTGTTTGTGTGTGTGTGTGTGTGTGTGTGTGTGTGTGTGTGTGTGTGTGTGTGTGTGTGTGTGTGTGTGTGTGTGTGTGTGTGTGTGTGTGTGTGTGTGTGTGTGTGTGTGTGTGTGTGTGTGTGTGTGTGTGTGTGTGTGTGTGTGTGTGTGTGTGTGTGTGTGTGTGTGTGTGTGTGTGTGTGTGTGTGTCTATTTGAAGATATACAATCCAAGGACCTTGTCACAAACTGACGCCTGAGCTTCATAGTAATTCACTGTCGTGCTGTTTCGAGTTGAAACAACAGGTTTGGCCGTAGAAAGGTTGCTGGTGAATTCGGCGTTAGCTGAAACAGAGAAGCATCGGCATTTCCTCTTAAAATGTTAATAAAAAGAGCACATCTAAAACATGTAAAATTATAAACGTTGAAAACATGCAATGAATTTGAAATGTCTCAGGTACAACCTTCCACATACTATAAATGATACCCGTGATACAATAAAAAATGCACTCCCTGTTTGCGTGGCTATGTATGATATATAGATATGATATGATATGATATGATATGATATGATATGATATGATATGATATGATATGATATGATATGATATGATATGATATGATATGATATGATATGATATGATATGATATGATATATATATATATATATATATATATATATATATATATAATGTATATATAATGTATATATATTATGTATATATATAATGTATATATATATATATATATATATATATATATATATATATATATATATTATATATATATAGAGAGAGAGAGAAAGAGGGAGAGGGAGACAGACAGACAGACAGACAGACAGACATACAGACAGACAGACAGACAGACAGACAGACAGAATAACTTGATTACGTTTCGATAAAACGATTGATTTGCCTTCTTTCAATTACGAATAATATCACACAAAAATTGTTTACATATTCTAACCTTCTGCACGAAACGAATCAACGTAGTTGCCTTCGCAGACACGCTTAAGCTCCTTGAAACACGCGTAATTCATTCTATGTTTGATGTATAACACTATGGGGTCTCTACTGCCTCCACCGGCTACAGCGAGAAGCTTGTTTCTATAGAAGCGCAGCCTCCCACCGACTTGAACTTCCTTCGTTATCTTCCTGGTGAACAGATCGACGACGTAAGAGTAAATGAGTAAGACTGTCGGTTACCATGTAACATTACAATTGCACAAGGATATGTTTGCGTTGTGGCGGTAACATACATCCATACTCAGATTCATGCATCGAACATTATAAAACTAAGCTGTGTAAGGTGTAAACTGACAACACATTATAGGAAAATCGTGCATAGCTTTACAAGTTCAACTTGGTAAGGTCATATCAATATCGTCTTAGCTTTATCTTAAAAGTTAAAAAAGCACTTAGTCGTATATTGAAACAATATCAGTTATTTAAATGGCTATATAAAAGTAAGCTGAAATTTAAACGTTGTATGTCTCTCGCTGAAATAAAACAATATTAATAAATAAGCATGGCGACATAAAACTAAACCGAATAAAGAAAATATAATGGAAAGAAATAGAATTAACTAGCGAAATAAATAAAAACTAAACTGACAGTTATGTGATAGACACATATAGATAAGTACCTAAATAAATAGTAAATAAATAATAAATACGCAAGCAGTAAATAAATAAGCACGGCGACATGAAATAGTGCATCTATCGGTTCAAATGGGGGGGTATAACGTGTCCGTCGATTTCAATTGTCACATCTAGAATGACCAATTTAGGTAATAGTTGAATCTGGTGAGGCATCGGAGAAAAAGACACGCGCATGAACATAACATTTTTGTTTTTTAAATTAAAATAAATAATGTCATCAAACTGTTACTTACAAGATTAAGTCCAGCGTGCAGGATTTCAGTTCACTGCCGAAAACAGCTTTTATCTGCAGATCAAGTGAATGATGAAAAAGAATAAGCCAATTTCCACATTCATGATGATAATAATCACAAGAATAAAACGGCATTTGTCTACTCC